>DODZ01000007.1:12158-23470 GCA_003524145.1 Candidatus Apopatosoma intestinale
CGGGCTCATAACCCGAAGGTCATGTGGTTCAAATCCCATCTCCGCAACCATATTGAGCGTCCAAAAAAGATGCCACCTGAAAAACCGAGGGTTTCCTCGGTTTTTCTCGTTTTTTCTCCGTTTTCCTCGCTTTTTCAAAAATCGGTTTTCAGTGAAAATAAAAAGATGCCAATCGGCAAAATCGACCTTTGGTGGGGATTTGAACCGATGACCTGCTCATTTTGGGGCGAATTTCAGAGATGTTTTTCTGAGATTCGCCCCTTTTTTATTCCCTTTTTCAAAAAATATTTGTTAATTCTTTGTGTCTGAGTTGGGCATGACTTGCGCCTATTACAAAAAAGCAAAATGTAAGGAAAATCGAGCAAAATGTAAAAATCGAATTTCCGCAAAAACCTCAAAACCATTGTGATACAAGGATTTTTTACGAAAGCGAGTGCTTAATCCTAAAATGTAGGATTAAGCAAAATGTAAGAAAAATCCTGCAAAATGTAATTTTAACTCAAGGAGGATCTGAAATATATACACCTACAAAAAAGAAGATTGCGACTGCAAATACTGCCTGTATTATTCGCATGGAAAATGCAAGCTCCCGTGGTGCTGTTGCTATGAAGATAAGGTACGCACGGGCTCCCCCTTCACCAAAGATATGCAAACCAAAATAAAAAACAGAAAGGAAAAATATGATCGACTTAATCATTAAAACAAACGGTTCCGAACGGCGTCTAATACTCCCTGTCGATGAGCAGTCAGTCCCCGGAATTGTCGAAAAGAATTCGGTCACGACGGTCATGGTCATCAACGAACCCGAGTCATTGAGATACCTTTACGGAAAGCAATGGAGTGTCGATGAACTCAACTTCCTCTCAAAACGGTTGGAGAGCTTTGACAATCTGGAAGAAACACAGTTCCATGCGGCGGTCAATTACCTCCAACCGCAGAGCATCAAGGATCTGATCAACCTATCATTCAACCTGCCGAGGTATTCCCTCATCAGTAGCGTGAGCAACCTTGCCGAAGTCGGAAGAACTCATACCATGACACGCCGTCAGGCAATGAGTCTTGAGGAAATCAAGCAGACAGACTTTGCCAAGATCGGACGTGAATTATTGGCATCCGGAAAAGGCATCCCGACTGAATACGGCCTTCTTTTTATCAATGAAGACATCCCCGAGGAACAGGTCTATGACGGAAAGCATTTTCCCGAATATGCCTATAAAGACTCTCTCCTCTGCGTTTCGGTTTCCTGCAAGGGCGAAACCGAATACCTCTACATGCCCTGCTCGGTCGCGGATATCAACAACGCGCTCAGCAAACTGCCCGCCGAAAGCTGGTCTGACTGCAAACTCTCAATCGAATGGGATAACCTCAGAGAGAGTTCGTGGCTTGGCAAGTGCGATAAAATTCTGCAGAGCGAAGATGCCTACTGCCTCAACAGAGTGAGTGAGGTGCTGAATCAGTTCAGACTTGACAAGGCATACACTAAACTTTCGGCCGCGCTCGATCTTGCCCATGTCGATGACAGCGCCTCCATTGTCACCCTTGCCAATCAGCTTGACGATTTCATTTTCTTTCCCACGGCGAATGATTCCTATGATGTCGGAAGACTGTGGATTGATCAGGTAGCCGAACTACGCTATGACGAAGAACTCGAAGACTATATCAAATTCGAAGTCTACGGAGAAGACATCGTCAACAGCCACGACGGAAAGTTCCTTGATAACGGTGGTTATATCGTTGTCAACGAAGGTGTCAACCTCGAAGAACTCCTCAAGGGAGCCGAAGAAGAAAGGAGAATCCACGAAGAAGCCATGAAATCGAATACGCGCCCAACGCCCGATGGTCAAAACCTGATCACCGGGCGTTATTTTTTTCCTCTGACCTTTGATCTCGTTCCGTTCAACAGGGACGGCGATCTCGACTGGTCCGACATATATGAAGATGCCGGCGACGAGTACGCCGACGGATACGAATCCGAGATTCAGGAAGCGTTTGACGAATACACCGCCGACGATGATTGCGATATGATCGAATACTACGACCGAAACGCATCCGCGCGGGATAAGATCGTCTCCGCAAAATGGGGATTCGAGGAAATCGGCGGGAAACACTTCGGCGTGGTCGAAGTGCAGCTGACAGATCCGCTTACCGACGAGGAAGAAGCCGACTTCAAGGATTGGATCAGCGGTCAGAACTCGGACGGTCTCGGCGAAGGTTTCGAACAGCATGAGATCAATACCGATGACGGACTCCTCTCGGTTCACTTCTGGAATCCCGGCGATGATTACTATGTGGACAACGAGGAAGAATTCCGCGACCGCATGAACCTCGGGATGGGTGGTATAAGCTGATGACCGAAACAAAGCATATCGTATGGTCCAATATCGATCTCGACCTCGACGATTGGTATGATGACCTCCATGAGCAGTATCCTGCCCTCGGCGAAGAAGGGCTTCGGGATATGATGGTCGAACTCAATTTCGAATACTTCGGAGATGAGCAACGGAATCTGGATATCGATGTCGGTGCGCCGATCCTCGTCCTCGGGGATCTCGGCTTATGGGACGGCAGACACAAGGGATACGGTGAAATCCAAAGCGGCAACCTCAAAGATTGTATGGAAACCGATCACGAACTTGCCGAGTGGTACGTCGATGAAGACGGCGAATTCATGAGCCGACAGATTCATCACGATGGGACGAATTACTACCGATACCGGAAATACCTGCCCGAAGCCACGGAAGACCAGATCGACCACCTGAAAGACCTTCTCTACGAAGGGAAAGCCACCGAAGAAGATATCGATGAAGTCACCGAACCGCTCGGTTCTGTTGTCAGCGCCGTGTACGGTTGGGACAACTGTCAAACGCTGTAAAGGAGGAAAATATGAGCGAATTTGACCGGCTTGAAAAGCAAGCCAAAATACTGAAAGAAAGATACAAACCCGGCATGCGGATCGAACTCATCCATATGGGGAGCGACCCGCAGCCGATCCCGGACGGAACCCGTGGAACCGTGGTCGGAGTCGATGACATAGGCTCGATCATGATGAAATGGGACAATAACCGTTCACTCTCGCTGATCTACGGAGAGGACAACTTCCGGGTCCTGACTCCCGAGGAAACCTACGCGGAGAGGTATGAAAAACTCAACCGACAGTTCCTCGAGAAGCTCAACTCGGATGTCTTCTCCAAAGTCAATCTCGGTGAGTTGAAGAAGTCCTACGACGCGGGAGATATGTACTACCCGAAGATGATCCTCAAGGCGATGCACGAAACCTTCGTCAGCGTGTACGGCGGGGACTATTGCAACGCGGATATGGAGTTTGTCACCGTTCCCGCCGTTCTGAAAACGGCAGACGGAGCGCGCTATGTCGGTCTTGTGGATCTCGACATCTCGTCCTCTGCGGAACATTGGGGCTCGAGCTTCCTCACGCCTCTCGGCATGGTGGAACACGACGGCTCCGAAGTCCCGCCCGAACACAGAGAATTCCTCGAGAAAGCCATCCCGTATGAGTATTGGTACACGCCCTTCATCGAGGATGACCACCACGTGGACTTCGACCACGTCCCGCCTGAAGTAGCGGAGATTCTGTCCTTTGCCAACGGAGAGGACTACACCCAGAACGGGGGTATCGACTATTGAGCGAGGATAAAATCAAATACTTCGATATGTTCGCCGGTATCGGCGGGTTCCGCACGGGACTTGCCAATGCCGGCGATATTTTTTTGCCTGTAGGCTGGTGCGAAATTGACCGATTCGCCCAGAAAGCATACAGAACATTATACGATACAGGAGGTGAATATTATTGTAGCGACGCAACAAAAATCGACACAGACGAACTGCCCGAGATCGATCTCATCTGCGGCGGATTTCCTTGTCAGCCATTCTCCGTCTCCGGACGGCGACTCGGATTTAACGACACAAGAGGTACGCTCTTTCATGAAATCGTGCGAGTGGCTCAAGCCCGGCACCCTAAATATCTTCTTCTTGAGAACGTCCCGGGGTTACTCAACCACGACGGCGGGAAGACCTTCGGAACTATCCTCGAAACGATTCATGAATTGGGGTACCCGATTGGTTTGTGGCGGGTACAATGTACAACACCTACGGATACATATCTGCCAAGGGAGTGCAGCATCTCGTCTACAAGCCGACATATTCCAATCATCTCTACAAAGACGATTTCCTGTTCATTTCCTATGAAAAGCCGATCATTCCGACCGAGGACGAAAGATGGTACGATGGATACGACGAAACGGTTTCCGGATTTTTGATCCCGACCTTTCTCAATGCCGTCAGACGTCATTCGGCTATCGACACCGGCGCGATTGATAAAGCGGTAAAAGCAAAAGAAGACTGGTATCGGAAAACATATCCGGCCAACTACCGAAAGCACATTTTCTGACAAGGAGGTTCCTATGGAACAGTATTATGCCGTATATCTTGACGATTACTCAACGCCCGGCTTCTGTTCGGTCATCAAGGAATACTTTGGAACGGTGCGGGATATCCGCAACTTTATCAAAGCCCTCGACAAAAACGGCAGCTTTGAAGCAACCTGCAAAGCCTTCGGAAGATTTGAAAAAGGTGTCCCGGGTGCAAAGCATACCGTGGCTTATGTACAGCACCGCCTCCTCGAACCGGTTGAGGTTCTTGTCAAAGATACGGTCAGTATCGGAGAAAAGGAATGGACATTCTCGAACACATACGGGTTTCCGTATGAGATGCGCTTTGATTCGGCGTTCTTCACCCGCGTGATAATCAGGCTCAAAAGCCATTACTACCAATGCATCAAAGGCTCGGTTACGAACCTTGCTTACAGGGACGGGACGCATGAATTCAGTACTTGGACTGCCTTGGAGAATTCCTTCTGGGGACATCCCGAATCGCTGTACTCCAGACGGGCCGGAACCGATATTATAACGAAAAATCGGTTATATGTGATAGAACACCGATACGATACACGCGAAAGCGCGCTGTCGGATTTCAAAGAAAGAACAGAACTGTGCCTCGACGGGATCTGCGAAGATGTCTTCGGGGACGGATGAAAGGAGCAAACATGACCTATGTGATGTCTGACATTCACGGCAACAAAATTCGGTTCGAGTCGATTCTGAAACAGATCGATCTCAAGCCGTCAGACAGGCTGTACATCCTCGGGGATGTGGTAGACCGATTCCCGGACGGGATCGAACTTCTGCAGCGTATCCGCAAAATGAAAAACGCGGTCCTCCTGCTCGGGAACCACGAGTATATGATGATCAATTCATATGCGGAACAATGCGGTTACAAGCGCAAGCCGTTCGAAACCGAAAGAGCGCGGATGCTTTGGGCGCGGAACCATTGCGGTGATACTGCCCGCGCGTTCAAAGTGATGTCCGCCGAGGATCAGAAAGATCTCATCGAATACCTCATGAGTCGGAAGCGGTATCTTTACATTACCGTCAACGGGCAGAAATATCTCCTGGTTCACGGTGCCTCACCCAAGGGGTATGAGAAGGATGCATTCCGCACGATCACGGAATATGTGGTCTGGAACCGTGTTACCGAAGAAACCGTTCAGGATGACGGAAGCATCATGATCTTCGGTCATACCCCCACCGTGATCTATCATCAGGGAGAGGACATGACCGTCTGGTACGGTAAAAACATGATCGGCATAGACTGCGGAAGCGGTTACTATGACGGCGAAGTCGGAACCGGTTGCCACCTTGCGTGTCTGCGACTCGACGATATGAAAGAGTTCTATTCGGAATAAAAAAAGCGGCTTTCACAGAAAAATCTATGAAAACCGCAATATGTTTATGAAATAAATCCTCTGACAAAGAAAGGAGTGAATCCGTATGGGAAAAGTGCTTTTTACAAGCGACCTTCATTTCGGACACGAAAACGTGATCCGTTTCGATGGGCGTCCGTTTTCAACCGTGGAAGAAATGGACAACGAATTGATCAGGCGGTGGAACGAAAAAGTCGCGCCCGGCGATCTGGTATACGTCCTTGGCGACTTTATCTGGAAAAGCCGGAACGATGATGCAGCGGAACTGATACGCTCGCTTCACGGGCAGATCATTCTGATCAAAGGCAATCACGACCGCTTTCTCCACAACGCCAAAGCCAAGGATGCCTTGGCGGGGATAAAGGACTACGATGACATCTGTGTGACGTTGGAAGACGGAACACAAAAACGATGCATCCTCAGTCATTATTTTATTCCCATGTACAACGGTCACCGATACGGCGCTATCCACCTTCACGGTCATTCCCACAATACCGAAGAAGCACAACTGGAATTGGATATTGCTGCGGAAATGGAAGCCAAAGGGTTATCCAATGAGATATTCAACGTCGGCTGTATGTACTGGAACTACGAACCGGTGACGCTGGACGAAATTCTCAAAATAAAAGAAACGAGTGAGGTGCAAAATGATAGCAAGTTACAAGCCGTTGTTCAAGCTGATGATTGACCGAGAGATCAAATTCAAAGAACTCGCAAAAGCGGCAAATATCAGTGTTGCAACCGTCAGCAAAATGAAAAAAGACGGAGCAAGGGTCTATTCAGATGTCCTCGACAAGATCTGTCGCGCGCTGGATTGTCCCATCGGTGCCGTCGTTACCCTTATCCCCGGACCTCAAGAAATGAATATCAACCAATAAAAGCACCTTCGGGTGCTTTTCCATTTGAAAGGAGAAATATGAAACAGTTTAAAACAGCAGAAAGCGTATGCATGGGACACCCCGACAAACTGTGCGATTATATCGCTGACAGCATCCTCGACCGGTGCCTGAAACTCGACAGAAACGCGCGTGTTGCGTGCGAAGTGATGGCGACCAAAGGCAATATCATTATTGCCGGTGAGATCAGTCTCATGCGCATCGTCAACAAGAACAGGATCATTCTCGAAACGGCAAAGGAAGCCGTCAAGAATGTCGGTTACAACCCCGAAGACTTCACGTTCCAAGTCCTGATTCACGGTCAGAGCGAAGACATCGCACACGGCGTGGATCACTCTTTGGAAACCCGCGACGGTGATGCGGAAATGCTCGGCGCGGGCGATCAGGGAACGGTATACGGATACGCGACCGATGAAACCGAGGAATTCCTGCCTCTGCCGTTGGTCCTCGCGCACCGGCTTTGCCGATTCACGGATGAAGCAAGACAAAAGAATGTCATCCCCGCGCTTCGCCCCGATGGGAAAGCACAGGTGACAATCGAATACGAGAAGGACAAGCCCGTCCGTGTTGAAGCGATTGTCCTTTCCGTTCAGCACGCAGAGGATGCCGATCTGACGGAGTTGCGCGAACTCCTCAACACGCATGTGATCAAGCGCGCGTTTGAGATCTTTCCTCTCGATGAGCAGACCAAAGTCTACATCAATCCGAGCGGACGCTTCGTTGAGGGCGGTCCCGCAGCCGATACGGGTTTGACCGGAAGAAAGATCATGGTCGATACCTACGGCGGTCTTGCTTCTCACGGTGGCGGTGCCTTCTCGGGGAAAGATGCCACGAAGGTGGATCGAAGCGGCGCATATATGGCGCGTTACATTGCGAAGACCATCGTCAGAACCGGTCTCGCCAAACGTTGCGAGATTGCGATCTCGTATGCCATCGGGAAAGCAAAGCCCGTGGCTGTCGCCGCCAACACGTTCGGGACTTCCGAAATGAGCGACGAAGCCCTCGCCGAGATTGTGAACCGCGTCTACAACATGAGTCCCGGCTCGATTATTGAGCGCCTCGGTCTCTTCAGACCGATTTTTGCCACCACAGCTCAATACGGACACTTTCATCCCGACTTTCCGTGGGAACTCGAGGACTTGTCCGCGCAACTGTTTCAGGCGGTCGCAGACGGGAGTAGACAGAAGCCCCGTGAATTCGACACAAGCGCGTTCTTCGAGTCCGCAATGAGAAAAAAGTGAGCAACCATCGAACTTTTTTCCGAAAACCTATTGACAAATCCAAATTCTGTGCTATACTACAATGATTTAGCGGTGCACAGCTAAATGGTCGGGTTGGGGAAAAAAGGAGAAGAATATGTACACCTTAGTCGATGAAGCTGAAGCCAAACGTTATCGCTCAGCTTGCGCCAACATCCTGACTCAAACCAGGGACACGCTGAACCGGAAATATGAGATCAACACCCAATTCACCCTTGTGGGAAGTGGCGCGCGGAATCTTATCACGCGCAACGGGAATGGTCCATACGATCTGGATTACAACCTGCAGATCATCAGCATGCCCCAAAAGTATTGGGATGATTTGAACAACTTGAAAGAAACCGTCAGACGGGAGCTGAATCAGGCAGTCGGGGGAACATACTTCTCAGATGGACACGATTCCACTTCGGTACTGACGTCGAACCTGCATTTCAACGATTCGCCCAATCTCGAATTCAGTTTTGATATCGCGATTCTGGGCAAGAACTCTAACGGAGATTGGTGCCGTTTGATCCACAACAAAAATCAGTGGTCATTCGGTCTCAACGGGCAGTTCACATGGTGTGAGGTGCCAAGCTCCAAGAACGTCTATGAAAAAGCTCGTGCGATTAAAGCGCGCGGGGAGTGGCTCCAAGTGCGGGAAAAATACGTGGATTTGAAGAACATGTATTTGGAACGCGGGGACACAAATCATCCGTCGTTTGTCTGCTATGTCGAAGCCGTGAATGAAGTCCATCAAAGACTTTTCAGAAACGGAGGAAAACGGAGATGAGCAAACAAGGCGGTCATGGAGTGTCCGGAAATACGCACACTCAGTCGCAGTTGAATTCGTATGCCAATCAGCATAATCCGAACAACAGCGCGTACCAATCCAACCATGACAATCACGCAAACCAGTGCAATCCGAACAACAACGAATACTGGCACAGCCGTGATAATGGGAACAACAAGAGCGGCAAATAAGTCGTTCAATGAGTGAAAGAAAACGGGCATCTTTTTTGGTCGCGAGATTTTCACGCTCAAAATCAAAAAAAGATGCCTCAAAAAGAAAAAAACGGGCTGAAAAAGCCCGAAAAGACCTGAAAATGCCTGTATTTGCTTAACAAATCGCCCGGCATCTTTTTTGGTCGCTCTTGCCATATTGTGAAGCCAAAAAAGATATCATGGCTTCGAACCCCCGAAATCTCACGATTTCGGGGGTTTTTCTCGCGTTTCCTCGCTTTTTCGCGGCCATGAGGTTTGCGGATACAGAGTGCAGAAAAAAAGATATCATTTCAAAAAAACGGCTTCGGACAGGATTTGAACCATGCAGTACCCGTTTTTAAGGGCAGAAAGTGCGATGATTTTGCGCACCTTCTGCCCTTTTTTCGTATTTTTATATGTTAAATATTTGTGTCTGCCTGAAAGGAGGTTCGTCATCGGTTACATTTATAAAAAAGAAGATTGCGACTGCCGCTACTGCCTGTACTGCCGGCGCAGGAAATGCCGTGCCGTCCGGTGCTGCTGCCTGGAAGATAAGGTTCGCACGCGCTCCCCCGTCCTCAATGAAAACGACAAAGAGATCTATGAATTCTATACGAAAGGAAAAAACGAACATGAAAGCAATCATCACAAGAAACGATCAGACCGCCATCCTTGAACTGCCGACCTCCCGGATGGAGCTTGCAGGCTCTTTGAGCCGGATCGGTGTCAGAACTCCGGCATACATCATCCCCTGCTCGGACGAGGAAGAAGATTATATCAAAGTGAAGCTCTTTGGCGAGAGTGACTTTGAAAATGAACTCACGGCATTGGTTACACCCAAAGACAGCCTCGGCAGCGTCAACACAGCGCTCGATCTCTATCGGGAGCTGCCTCAAACGCAGAAGGAAAAACTGAAGGCGGAGCTGTCGCAGAATCCCCCGGACAGTCTCTCCTCTCTCTGCCGCAAGGTCATGGACTTTCAGCCGAAGTATGTGACCGAGGATTACTATTTTCCTCTGACGGTCTCGGTCTATGAATACAACGAGTACGGCGACCTTGACTACGATTCCGACTGCGAGCTTGACGGCAGATTTGCGAACGACTATGCCGATGAGATCAAAGCCATGTTTGATGCCTACACCGCAAGTGACGACACCGACATGGCGGAATACTTTGACGGGAGCAATTCGGCGGTCGCAAAGATCAAGTCTCTGAAATGGGATGTTGAGAGCTTTGACGGAGTCCTCTTCGGCAGAGTGCGTGCAACGCTGACCGAGCCGCTGACCGAAGATGAAGAAGCGGAACTCAAGGAATTCATCACCGGTCAGAATTCGGACGGGCTGGGCGAAGGAGCCGAACAGCAGGATATCAGGATTCCGGACGGCATTATGAATGTCCACTTCTGGAACAGCGGCGACAACTACTTTGTTCGCAATTCGGATGAGTTCAGCGAAATGCCGCATACACACGGCATGACGATGGGAGGAATGTAAATGACACAGATCAAAGCAACCATTTTGACAGGCGGCAACCATATTGAAACCGTATCATTTCCATGCTCCGATGATGAGATCATGCGACTGACGGAACAGAATGAGGTCGGACACAAAGCTACAGTCTTCATCAATAATCTTGTTGGTCCCAAAGGGCTGAAATCCATTGAAGGTACTTACGCAAATATCCATGAGCTGAACTACCTCGCCAAACGGATGGACAGCTTCGACGGAACCGAGATGGGAAAACTGCTTGCGGCGGCATCCCGCTTTGATACACAGGACCTCAGGCAGCTGATCAACTACACCTTCAATCTCGGCAGGATCACGCTGATTCAGAACATCTCGGATATGCAAACGGTAGGGGTTGAGCACTACATGGATATCCACGGAGGGTGCTGTTCCAACGAGGAATACCGCGATCCCAAACGAGCCGAAGAAGGTCGCGCACTGCTGAACAGCAAACGCGGCATCTGGACCGATTACGGCCTGATGTTCATCAACGATGAAGTGCCTTGGGAAGAAGTCTACAACGGCATCACCTTCCCCGAATACCTCTGTGGCGGTCCCGAGGAATCCAGTGTGGCAATCTGTCACGGAGGAAGAACGGAATTCGTCTATCCTCCGTGTGAGCAATCCTCCATCGAATTTGCATTGGAACGGTTGGGCGCAGACAGCCTCGACGATTGCCACATTCAAATGAGCTGCAGCCGATTCGGGAAACCGCTCTCCGAAGTGATGGATTACATTCTGAACGACGAGGGCTTGGAGGCGTTCAACGAGGTATGCCATGCTGCCGCAAAAATACCTGACCGGGATCTGGACAAATTCACGGCAGCCGTACTGTACCATCGGGCTTTAAGATACAAGGTCGACGCAAAGACGGGCGAGATCATCTACAACCGCAGATATATTTATATGGAAA
>DODZ01000007.1:23763-24084 GCA_003524145.1 Candidatus Apopatosoma intestinale
TCAAAACTCCGTACTATCAATTCGTTTTCAACGACGGCAGAACGCAGTGGACCTACCGCATAGATGCAGTGCTCGGAGGCATTCTCAGTAAGAGCGAGGAGCCGCTGTTCATACCGCTGCAAAAGGCGAAGGAGATTGCACTGGCAGATGCCGAAATCTCCGGATTGGAAAAGGCTGTCTTTACCAAGGAGGAATTGAGCCGCAATCAGGGTCGTCCCTGCTGGGTACTGGAATTTCACACGGCAAAGTATCAGTACAGCTACAAGGTCGACGCAAAGACGGGCGAAATCATCTACAGCCGCAGATATATTTATATGGAAA
>DODZ01000007.1:24361-28956 GCA_003524145.1 Candidatus Apopatosoma intestinale
TCAAAACTCCGTACTATCAATTCATTTTCAACGACGGCAGAACGCAGTGGACCTATCGCATAAACGCGATATCCGGAACAATTCTCGATAAGGCACAGAAACTGATGGTTTGTCGGACGTAGTATGTTTTCCCGTCATATATCGCTTATCTATACAGAAAAGCAGTCCTTGCGGACTGCTTTTCTCAATTTATCCGGCAGAATATCAGAAAAATTTCTTTTTCCATACGCCCGGGGTGAGAGCTATCAGCAGAGGGAAGATTTCCAGTCTGCCGAAGAGCATATCAAGTGAGAGGATTATTTTTGAAAACCATGAGAAGCATGCAAAATTACTCGATGCCGCGCCGTAGCCCGGACCTGTATTTCCCGTGCAGGAGAGAACCGCCGAGAGATTTGTTTCGAGACTGAGATTGTCTGTCGATATGGCAAAAGCCGAGACGCCGATTATGGCGAAAAGCGCGAAGAAATATATCGCGGCACTTTTTACCGCCTTCTCGTCGACTATGGCACCGTCCATTTTCACATGGGAAACCGCCTTGGGATGAAGCATCTGATGAAGCTCCTTTTTCAGTCCCCTGAAAAGAATTATCGCGCGGGAAACCTTAAGACCGCCGCCCGTGGAGCCTGCGCATGCACCGATAACCATCAGCATCAGCAGTATCGAACGGCATACAGCCGGCCATGCGACGAAGCTTGTGCTGACATATCCCGTGCTCGTGATAAACGAGACAACCTGGAAAAACGCATATCGCAGAGAAGTGCCGAATGCGCCGTAGATGCCGAGCGTCGCCACGGCGATGATTCCCGTTGCCACGGCGATTATCGAGAGATAGACCTTCCATTCGTCATTGCGCAGCACACCCTTTATTTTACGGATAAGTATAAAGAAATAAATATTGAAATTTATTCCGAAAAGGAGCATGAATACGGCGATCACCATTTCTATATATATGCTGTTGAAATGCGCTATGCTCGCATTATATGAGGAGAAACCGCCCGTGCCTGCCGTTCCGAAAGCGTGAATGAATGCGTCAAAGACACTCATACCGCCGAAAAGCAGAAATACTATCTCGGCAAGCGTCATACATATGTAGATGAGATAAAGAATTTTTGCCGTCGATTTACCCTTGGGCACGAGCTTGCCGACTGTGGGACCCGGCATTTCGGCACGCATGAGCAGCATGGAATGGTCATCGGAGAGCGGAACGATGGTCATGACAAATACAAGCACGCCCATGCCGCCTATCCAGTGAGTAAAGCTGCGCCAGAAAAGCATTCCTTTCGGCAGAGCCTCGATGTTTTTGAGTATGCTCGCGCCTGTCGTGGTAAAGCCCGAAACAGTCTCAAAAAGCGCATCGATATAGTTCGGGATGCAGCCCTCAAGCACGAAGGGAAGCGCGCCCAAAGCCGACCAGAGTATCCATGCAAGCGAAACTGTCACGAGACCTTCCTTGGCATAGAGCGCATGCCTGTCGCCTTTTCGGAAAATTATTATTGCAGGTATGCTGAGCACCGCTGTTATTCCTGCGGTTATCAGAAAGCAGAAGAAGCTCCGCATTTCTCCGTAGGCGAGAGAAACACCCGCGGGAATGAGCAGAAGCACCGCCTCTACGGCGAGCATTCTGCATACTATATTATAGACTGATTTATAATTCATATATCAAAAGCGTCCTTCAGATCATTGAATCTGCTGTCGGTGGTAACGAGGATGACGCTGTCACCGAGCTGAATTTCCGTATCGCCGTTCGGGATGATGGATTTTCTGTTCCGAACGATACAGCCGATAAGCGAATTTTCCTTCAGGCGGAGGTCCTTGAGCGGCTTGCCGATATATGGAGCCTCACTGTCGCGTATGATAAATTCCAGCGCCTCGACGCTTCCGCCGAGAATTTTATACATGTTTTCCACATTGCTGCTGCCGACGGTGTTTTCCATGGCGCGCGCATAGCTTACCATGCGGCTGGAGGTGACGTCCTTTGGCGAAACTATGGAATCTATGCCCATCTTGCCTGCCATATCTATATAGGAATCGCGGTTTATCTTTGTCACTACCTTGTCTACGCCGCTGCTCTGGGCAAAGAGGGAAATGACCATATTTTCCTCATCGATACCCGTCAGCGCCGCGAAAGAATCGGCATGCTCGATACCTTCCTCAAAGAGAAGTTTCTGATCCGTGCCGTCGCCGTTTATCACGGCAGCTTCGGGGAGCGCCGCGGCAAGCACATTGCAAAAAGCCTCGTCGCGCTCGATTATCTTGACATGAATACCCGCCGAGAGCAGAAGCGCCGCGAGATAATAGCCTATTCTGCCGCCGCCGACTATCATAGAGGTTTTTACCTTTTCGCGGAAGCCGCCGATGGCACGCAGAAAGCCCTCGATATCCTTATGTGAGGCGGAAACATGAATTCTGTCGCCTGCGAGCAGGCGAAAATCGCCCTTCGGTATATAGACCTCCTCGCCGCGCTGAACGGCGCAAACGAGCGCTTTTACCTTGACCTCATGCGAGAGCGCTGAGAGCGTTATTCCATCGAGCGGACTGCCCTCGTCTATTTTAAATTCCACGAGCTCGGCTCTGCCGCGCGCAAAAACCTCTATTTTCAGCGCCGCAGGGAAGATAAATACGCGGCATATTTCCTCTGCCGTGATAAGCTCGGGATTTATGGCGACGTCTATGCCGAGATCGTTTTTGATGAAGTCTATCTGCTTGTAATATTCGGGATTACGCACTCTGGCGGCGGTGCGCCGGGCACCGAGCTTTTTTGCCATCAGGCATGAGAGCATATTTGTTTCGTCACTGCCTGTGCAGGCTATCACGAGGTCGGCACCGCCCGCGTTCGCTTCGATAAGCGTGGAGCGCATGGCTCCGTCGCCCTCAACACACATTATATCGAGCTGATTTGCCGTTGTGCCGAGGATATCCGCGGTTTTGTCTATGAGTGTGACATCATGCCCCTCGCGGGCGAGCTGTTCGCAAATGGAATCGCCTATTTTGCCCGAGCCTATGATAACAATATTCATTTATACGCCTCCGTTCAGTCGCGTGTGAGATTTTCCGCTGTCTTTACTATAATGTCGGAGATTTTGTCCATGGCGGAAACAGATACAAATTCAAATCTGGAGTGAAAATTTTCGCCGCCCGTGCAGAGATTGGGGCAGGGCAGACCCATGAAGGAAAGCCGCGCACCGTCTGTGCCTCCGCGGATAGGGACAATCTTTGCCGAAACGCCGCAGTCTGCCATCGCTTTCTTTGCGCGGTCAACGATATACATGCGCGGTTCTATCATTTCGCGCATATTGCGATAGGAATCCGTGATTTTCACCTCTGCCGTGCCCTCGCCGTAAATGCGGTTTATTGCCTCACCGGCAGCTTTCATCAGCTCTTTGCGGCGGGCAAAACTCTCGGCATCATGGTCGCGGATGATATATTTCATTGTGGTGTTTTCCGTCTCGCCCTCGATATGATAGAGATGGAAGAAGCCCTCATAGCCCTCGGTTTTTGCGGGAATTTCATTTTCGGGGAGCATGGAATTGTATTCTCCCGCGATGAGGATTGCATTTTTCATTCTGTCCTTGGCACTTCCGGGATGAATGGAAACGCCGTGTATCGTGACAAGCGCACCTGCCGCATTGAAGTTTTCATATTCAAGCTCGCCGAGCGCGCCGCCGTCTACCGTGTAGGCATAATCCGCGCCGAAACGGGCAACATCGAAGTGATCTGCACCTCTGCCTATCTCCTCATCCGGCGTGAAGGCTATTTTTATCTCGCCGTGCGGGATGTTTTCGGAGATGAGCTTTTCGAGCGCTGTCATTATTTCGGCTATACCCGCCTTGTCATCGGCTCCGAGAAGCGTTGTGCCGTCTGTTACGATGAGCTCATCGCCCGTATAATCCGCAAGATAAGGATAGTCGGAGGTGCGCATATATATGCCTTTTTCTTCATTTAAAAGTATGTCGCCGCTCGTATATTTTACTATGCGGGAGCGGATAGGCTCGTCTGCGGCTTCGCTTGATGTGTCCATATGCGAGATGAAACCGATTGTCGGCAGTTCCTTATCACAGTTTGCGGGAAGCGAAGCGTAAACATAGCCGTATTCGCTTATTTCAACGCCGACAAGCCCCATTTCACGCAGTTCGGCTGCCAGAGCTTCCGCCAGCGCGAGCTGCTTTTTGGTGGAAGGTACGCTCTCGCTTTCCGGGTCGGACATCGTCGGGAAAGCGACATATTTCAGAAATCTTTCGTATGCTCTCATTTTTTGTTCCTCTTTATTTATTGTATTCTTTGCTTTTTTGCTTTCAATAATTTTTCTCGCTGTAGTAAAGTTTTCGCCAACCCATTAAAGTTTTCGCCCGCATTTTTGGGAAGGCGGCACGAGCCGACGACGGCGTCGGTCGCGCTCCGCAGAGCGCGAAAGCCCAATTTCGGCGTTTTCTTTTTGATAGCTTTTTCTTTTGCGCCTGTATATGCAAAAGAAAAAGCGGATAGGCATAAATCTTTTGTTTTGGCTGTTGGCTGTACTTGGGTTTTAGTTTGTAGGGGTCGGCGCCTTCGACGACCCGCGAAGAAACATAAAGAAACTTTTCCTTTATCGTACTTTT
>DODZ01000053.1:0-9352 GCA_003524145.1 Candidatus Apopatosoma intestinale
TATGTTCGCACGCGTGGTATAGTTGAGGTTGCGGGGAGCGGCAAAACTACCGATTTTTGCTTTATTCTACGCCGCACGTACTTGCCACGCATGGCTCGCGCGACTGACTCGTGCACGCCGCCAGTGGTTTGGAAGGAGGACGGCGCGAGTCCTCCTTGCTGACTTTTGGTACTTTTGGTCATGCAAAAGTACGATATAAGAAAAGTATCTCTATGTTTCTTCGCGGGCGAACAATGTTCGCCCCTACTATCTCAAAGCCCGAATTTCACAAACAGCCAGAATGAAAAATTAAGCCTTTCACCCGCTTTTTCTTTTGCATATGCAGGCGCAAAAGAAAAAGCTATAAAAAAGAAAACGCCGATATCGGGATTTCGCGCTCTGCGGAGCGCGACAAGGGCGGCGTGCCCTTGACCTCGGCACCTTTTGAAAAAGGTGCTCGAAAACTTTATTGAGGGCGGGCGAAAACTTTAATGACAAGTGAGCTTTTTCGGTCTGCCTTTTTTAGCATTCCCGTAGGGGATAGATAAAAATGCGCAGAATCGTCGAATATCCGTTTCGTCGCCGTACATGCGTACGGCAGAGACGGATTTCGGCGAGAGAAAAAGTGAATTTAATAAGACGCAGAAAATCCGCGCGCGGATTTCCTGCCTTCCTTATGCCGATATTACTGAAAAATTTAAGCTTTCATAAATGTCTTTCGCCTTAAAAAATACACACCCTTTCACTTTTTCGGTCTGCACTTTTTTAGCGTCCCCGTTCACACCCCGCACATTTGGGCTTGCAATCCCTCACACTTTTCGCCGCAGCCATGCCGCCGAGCGCAGTTTCGCGGAGCTGATACGGTATACTCTTCCCTACACTGAGCATCGCTTCTGTCACCTCATCAAAAGGCACAAGCGTTTTACCGCCTGTGGCAAGTGCAATCTCGGCGCATATCACCGCATTTGAAACGCCCATGGCGTTTCTTTTCTGGCAAGGCGCCTCCACAAGCCCGCAGATAGGGTCGCAGACAAGCCCGAGAATATTTGCTATCGCATCGCCCGCGGCGGAGAGACATTCTCTCGGCGTGCCGCCGAAAAGCTCGCAAAGAGCCGATGCCGCCATAGCCGAAGCTGTTCCCACCTCTGCCTGACAGCCGCCCTCCGCGCCCGAAATGCTCGCATTTCTCGCCGTGATATATCCTATCGCGCCCGCATTGAAGAGCGCCGCCGTCAGCTCTTCATCGGAAAAGCCGTATATTTCCGCCGAAGCGACAAGTATTCCCGGGAGCACACCGGAAGCGCCTGCCGTCGGTGCCGCTACTATCCTGCCCATCGAGGCATTGACCTCAAGCACTCCCATTGCATAAGCCGAAGCAAGCGAAGAAAGCCCTGCCACAGAGCCTTTTTCCTTTATGCGGCGGAGCATGGCGGCGCTCTCCCCGCCGATAAAGCCGCCGAGCATTTCTCTCTTGTTATTTCCCGCCTCGGCAACGCTTTCGCGCATCACATCAAGCGAACGCTTCATCCTCGCGACAATATTTTCGCGGCTCTCACCCGAAATTTCCGTCTCGCGACGCAGCATCGCCTCGGAAATCTTTATATTTTCATTTTCGCATATTTCAATCAGCGTTTTTGCATTGATAAAATTCATTTTTCCGCCTCCGCCGTAAGGTATTTTACCGAGCGGATATTATCGAGCCGCCTGAGCCTTTCGATAACGCTCTCATCCGCCGAGCCGTCTATTTCTATGACAGAATAAGCATTTGTGCCCTTTTCCTCACGATAAACACGCATATATGCGACGTTTATTTCCTTTTCCTCAAGCACGGAGCAGATATCCGCAAGCACGCCCGGCTTATCGTATTGCGAAATGAAAAGCGCATTGTATTCGCCCGTAAACTCTATCGCGACGGAATTTATCATCACTATTTTTATATTGCCGCCGCCGACGGAACAGCCGCGCACGCTTGTTATCTCGCCGTTTTCGCCTGTCATCGTGATATCGACGGTATTGGGATGCAGTTCGGGCATATTTTCCTCGCAGATATCGAAATGATAATCAAGCCCCGCTTCCTTTGCCAGCCTGAAGGAATCACGTATGCGATAGTCGCCCGTATCGAAGCCGAGCATTCCCGCTACAAGCGCACGGTCGGTGCCGTGCCCCGCATATGTTTTGGCAAAGGAATTATAGAGGCGGAAGGTAACCGCCTTCACATTGCCGCCCGCTATTTTGCGTGCCGTCTGCGCTATGCGAAGCGCGCCTGCCGTATGCGAGCTGGAAGGACCTATCATTATAGGTCCGATAATATCAAATACACTTATTTCCCTCATTTTTCAGTCCTTTTTCTTTTTTCAGATGGTAACGAACGGGTCGGGTATCTCGACCTTATGTATATTGGCGCCGACAGCCTTGAATTTGCTTGTTATATTGTCATAGCCGCGCTCTATATGATAAATATCATCTATTTCCGTCCTGCCCCTCGCGGCAAGTCCGGCTATGACCATGGCAACGCCTGCGCGCAGATCCACGGCACGTACGGTGGAAGCCGTAAGATGATCGATGCCTGTTATCGTGGCGATGCTCTTTTCCACTTTGATATTTGCGCCCATGCGCTTCAGCTCCTCGACATAACGGAAGCGGTTTTCATATATCGTCTCATGCAGTCGGCTCGTGCCGTTTGCAAGACAAAGAAGCACTGCCGCCTGCGGATTCATATCGGTCGGGAAGCCCGGATAAGGGATAGTCTTTATCGTCACGGGGGAAAGCTCGCCCTTATGAGAAACAAGCACGGCATCGTCAAATTCCTCAACGGTAACTCCCATCTCCACAAGCTTTGCCGAGATGGCATCAAGATGCTTGGGGATAACATTATTGATATAGAGTCTGCCGCGCGTTGCCGCCGCCGCTATCATGAAGGTGCCCGCCTCTATCATATCGGGAATAATGGCATATGTACAGCCGTGCAGTTCATCCGTGCCCTTTATTTTTATCGTATCGGTGCCCGCGCCCGTGATACTCGCACCGCAAAAATTGAGGAAGTTTGCCACATCTACGACATGCGGCTCTCTTGCCGCATTCTCGATGATGGTAGTCCCCTTGGCACGGACAGCGGCGAGAATGGTATTTATCGTGCCGCCGACGGTCACGCAGTCAAAATAAATACCTGCGCCCGTTATGCCGTTTTTTGTCTGCGCGTCTATGAAACCGCCGTCTACGGTAACCTCCGCGCCCAACGCCTCAAAAGCCTTGATATGCTGATCTATCGGGCGCGCGCCGAGGTCGCAGCCTCCCGGAAGTCCCACCATCACGCTCCCGAAGCGCCCGAGCATGGCGCCGATGAGATAATATGAACCTCGCATTTTCTTCACGAGGTCGCATGGGGCTGAAGCAGGAGAAACATTACGTGCATCTATTTCCACGCTGTTTTCGGCGAGATAGCGCACACGCACGCCTATCGACAAAAGTATTTCGAGTGATGTTACCACATCGCTTATATTTGGAAGATTTTCGATGATGCAGACATCACCCACGGCAACGCAGGCAAATATTATCGGCACGGCGGCATTCTTCATGCCGCTTACCTCTATTCTTCCGTGCAGGGCGTTTCCGCCGTCTATAACGATTTTCTCCATTACAAAATAACCTTTCCGAGAAATTTTTGCCTCATGCGGTATCAGAGGCGCTCTCCCGTTATCATATCATAGCGGGAGAGTTCTCCGCTCTCATAGCGAAGCTCACATATCGGCGTAAAATAAAATTTGCCGTTCATATCAAACCATGTGATATATGAATACGAAATCTGCGATAATATGCGCGTTTTTTTCACAGGGAGTGTATCCACGTATGCCTTTTCATCGAGGAGCACTGTTAGCATGCCTATCTCCTGAACAGCCATGGCACCGTCGGGTGCCGAGAGCGGCAGGCTCCCCTCTATCATGAGCGGAACGCCGTCACGCAGATAAGCGGTGAGTATATTATCGGTCTCAAATCCGCCCATGCAGAGCGCAAGCTCCGCCGCAAAGAAGCCTCCCGAGAGGCTGTAGCGTATATCGCGGCAGACAAGCTTGCTTTTGTATTTTCCCTCTCCCGTGAAAATCTTATCAAGCGAGAGAAATTTCCATACGGCGTCCGCCGCACGTCTGCCCTCTTCCTCGGCATTTGCAACGGAAACGGCACCCGTGGCATCCGGCTCGGAAATATCGCTTCTCTTATAAGAGAAAGTGCTTTTCCCGTCATGAGAATATACGGCGTTTCCCGCACGGCAGACAAGCGCCTCGCCCTCGCTCTCGGGAGAGGCTCCGCTTATCAGAGTGAGTGCATCCGCCGTTTTCGCGGCGGAAACCGTGCCGACAAGCGCATTCAGCTTGACTATCTTATCCGAGAGCGCGTTGCCGGCAAGCACGATATCGCTCTCGGAGAGCAGGGCGGTCATATTTTCGGTCAGCTCTTTGTCATAGTAATTTTCATCGGTGTAGCGTATATACACAAGTATGCCGAAAAGCACATTAAGCACGAGGAGCACGGCTATGGCAAAGCTCTTGAGATTTTTCCATTTCATTTGCTCTCCTCCTCTCTCTTTTCGGCGGCGAAGCGCGAAAACCATATGCCCGCGGCGAAATTTTCATCATCGAAGGCATAAGCCGCCGAAATATCGAAATCTCCCGCGGAGGAGATGAGCAGGCTCATGATATCGAGCCTGTTTTCCGAGAGTGCAAGCGCCTCTCCCCAGCCGGAAAGCGTGATAAATTCCAGCCGGCATTCGGTCACGGCACCGTCATATATCTCAAATGAGGCGGCGATATTGCGTCCGTTTATGATGACGGGCACATTATTATAAAGAAAGCCGTAGGATATGCGCGCATAGCCCTTTCCGAGGGTGACCTCGGAGAGCGTGAGCGACACATCCGGCATGAGTATATTATCGGAGAAAAGCGGGAGCGACGAGAGGAAGCTTGCCGTTGCCCCGATATAATCGAGCGGCTCGGCATCCGTGCCCGAAAAGGCGAGGCTCGGCGCATATTCCCGCGAGGTGACGGTGAAAAGGCATTCGCCGTCTGCCGAGATGGAAAGGGTCTTCCCCTCTTCATAATAGGTATATGTGCCTTTTTCGTCCGTATGGGAGGAAATCTTGCCCGCATTCATGGAGAAAGCGCGCAGCAGGCGCTCCGTATTTTCCTCTGCGAGCAGATTATCATAGCCGGAATAGCGCTTCATGCGCGAGAGGGGAAGGCTCTTTCTGAAAACAAGCACCGTGCTGATATTCCGCTCCCCCGAAACTCCCATTCCATGATAAAGATCCGTAGTCGATAGAAAATTGAAATCGGTTATTTTTTCATAATCACTATATGCCGAAAATATTTTTTTGTTAAAGGCAAACTCCTCTCCTATCTCGGGTTTATATGTGTAATAGAAAACCCTGTATACTCCCGAGAGATCGCGCGTGGCGGCGCAGAGATAGGAGCTGTAGGTATCAAGCCCCAATTCAGTCGGGGTGACCGGCAGATAGGGCGCCACAGCAAAGATGAAAAGCTCATATATGCCCTCCCCGCTTATCCTCTCGCTCATGCGGGAGATATCGGAAAGCTTGTATATCACCGAGCGCGGAAGCTCCGTATGATATTTCATATAGATATAGGTTTCCGTGCCGCAGAGACGGGCAAAAAGTGCCCTTCCGTCCTCTGCCGAGAGTGTTTTTGAGCTTGAAGCCTCTCCGAAAAGCCCCTGAAAATATTTCCCTGAGATTTCGTCCGCCGCAGAAGAGGTGCCGTTCTCCGCCATGAGCAGATATTTTCCGTCTCCCTCGCAGGCAAGCACTATCTCCTCGGGAATGACAAACGAGGTTCTGTAATGCTCCGTATAGCTGTACTGCGTATTTTCTCTCTTTATCTTGAGATAATCATCGCGCGTGAAAGCCGCATTGTCCGACTGCTGATAGAGCAGCATATATACGACGCAAAGGCAGGTGAGTGACACCGTCAGTATGCAGACGGCAACTGTCTTGATTATTTCCTTCAGCTTCATGCGCTCATCTCCTTTGCGTTTTTATCATGGCAAGCTTATTCCGCTTTGCCGCCTTCGCCCTCGGCAAGCCTGCATTCGTAGGGTATTCTTATCCATGTTGAGGTACCCTTGCCGAGCTCGCTCTCTACCCATATCTGCCCTCCGTGGGCATCGACTATCTCTTTTGTAATGGCAAGACCGAGTCCCGTGCCGCCCGCATCGCTTGTTCTTGCCTTCTCCACGCGGTAGAATCGCTCAAAGAGCCGAGGAATATCCTCAGGAGGAATACCCATGCCGTTATCGCGGACATTTATCAGCACGCCGTTTTGCTCGGCTTTTGCCGTAACGACTATCCTGCCGCCGTTTTTCGTATATTTGACGGAATTTGAAATGACATTTATCAGCGCCTGCTGGAGTTTTTCCTTATCGGCGGTGACCGGCGGAATATTCGGCTCGCAATCGAAAACGAGCGTATGCCCGTGCGCCGCCGCCTCGCCTGCCATGATATCATGCATGCGGGAGAGGAACTCGTCCGCCGTGAAGGTCTCTATCTTCCACTGAGTGCGGCGGTTGTCAAGGCGGGAAAGCACAAGCAAATCGCCGACGATTCTCGTCATTCTGTCGCATTCGTCTATCGCCATGCGCAGAAAATCATCGCGCATTTCGGCAGGCAGAGTCGGACATTCCAGCACGGTTTCCGCCGCGCCGCGTATACACTGTATCGGCGTGCGAAGCTCATGCGAAACATCGGCGACAAATTCCCTGCGGGATTTATCAAGCTCATATCGCTCGGTGATATCGTGGATAACACACATGATACCGTGGCTCTCGGTATTTGCCTCGGTATAGCGGAAATCGGCGAGCATGATATCGAGCGCCTTGCCGTCATATATGACATCGTGCATGCTGTAATTGCCGCTTGCCTTGTATTCGTCGGCTATCCTGCGGTAATCTATATTCAGCATACGTACCATCTGCGTGAAATTGAAATATTTCAGGAAGCGCTCTCCCTCGGGCGTGCCGAAATGGAAGAGCTTTTTTGCCATTTTATTGATATGCATGAGTGAGCCGAAGCTGTCAAAGGCTATGACGGCATCGTTGAGATAGAGGAAGAGCGTTTCAAATTTCCTGCGCTCACCCGAAATCTCGTCAAGCGTGCCCTTGAGTACATCCTTCATATAGTTGAATGTTTCGGAAAGCGCACCTATCTCGTCATTTGCCTTTACATCGACGGATTTATCAAATTCGCCCTCGGCTATTCTCTGCGCACCGACGGTGAGCGTGCGTATCGGCTCCGTTATCGCCTTGGCAAGGAAAAATGACAGCACGATAGCCGCCAGCATTCCGAAGAACATCGCCTGCACCGTGATGCGGAAAATCATCACGGAAAGCGAACGCACATCCTCCTGACTGTCCTTGACGCAGACGATAACGGCATTTTTTCCGTCGCCGCTCTCTATTCTCGTGGCATAATCAATATAGCTTGTCCGCAAATGCTTCTGCGCACCTGTTTTTCCCGACATGGCGGAAATGATATTCGGCGTTTTTTCCATTGCCTCCGCGCTGTCCGCAACAGAGCCGTAAAGAAAATCGCCGTTTGTATCAAGGATAAAATAATCTCTGTATTTATCTATTCCGAGCACACCCGAATAGGCTTTGAGTATCTCGTTTTGTCTCGCGGCGTAATCGCTCAGGTCAAAAGCCGAGCGAAGCTCGGAAACGAGGTTGCCGTTCACTTCAAAAGCCTGCTCCATCTGCGTCATGAAATCATTGCTGTAAAAGTTGAAGGCGCTTCCGATAAGCACCGCACCGATGACAGACATGAGCGTTATCGTAAATATGGCAAGGATAAGAATTATCTTGAAATGCAGATTCTTATACATTTGCTTCTCCCGTCAGTTGGGTATGTAATACCCCTTTGTTCTTTTTGTGAGAATATATTCCGGCTCGGCGGGGACATCCTCTATCTTCGAGCGCAGGCGGGACATTGTGACATCCACCGTGCGCAGGTCGCCGAGAAAGCCATCATAGCCCCAGACCTTATTCAGCAGCTCTTCTCTTGTGAAAAGCTGTCCCGCATTGCGCGCAAGAAAAAGGAGCACCTCATATTCTTTATTTGAAAGCTCTATCTCGCGGTCGCCTTTTTTCACGGTGAAATTTCTGTTGTCTATCACAAGCTCGCGGATAACTATTTTATCCGCATCCTTATCGCCCTCGTCCGCCTTTTTCACATCGACAAATTCGCCCGAGCTGCGGCGGATATTTGCCTTGATTCTCGCGAGCAGCACCTTGATGGAAAAGGGCTTTGTCACATAGTCGTCGGCGCCGAGGTCAAGCCCCATAACCTTATCTATTTCATCCTCCTTTGCCGTGACCATGATTATCGGAGTGGCAAGCGTTTTGCGCACCTCGCGGCAAACGGAAAAGCCGTCTCTTTTCGGGAGCATGAGGTCGAGCAGTATCAGGTCAAAATCGCCCTCCAGCGCGCGCCGGAGTCCGAGCTCGCCGTCGCTTGCCGTTTCGCATTCGTAGCCTGCCATCATCAGATTGACCTCAAGAAGCTGAGAAATCCGCTTCTCATCCTCGACGATGAGGATTCTTTTCTTTCTTTCGTTTTCAGCCATAGGAGCTCCTCCTTTGTTGTGTTTATGAAATGTGTGGGGTCGTGTAGTGGTTTTGTTTTGTTTTGTTTTGTTTTACTTTTGTTTTACTTTTGTTTTATCGTACTTTTCCTTTATCGTACTTTTGCATGACCAAAAGTACCAAAAGTCAGCAAGGAGGACTCGCGCCGTCCTCCTTCCGAACCACTGACGGCGTGCACGAGTTAGTCGCGGGAAGCAGTGCGTGGCGAGTGTGTACGGCACGGAGCAAAGCAAAAATCGATAATTTTGTGCTCTCCGCGGCTTTAACCATACCACGCGTGCGAACATATCACACGAAAGAGCCGAGCAGATTCGTGCACGCATTGTCTGCACGCCCGCTGAAAGTGCAAGGCGGGCGTGACTCCAGTACCTGCGCTGACGGGATAAAGAGATAAGCGTTATTGACACCTCATCCGTCAGCCTGTGGCTGACACCTTCTCCCACTGGAGAAGGCTTATCAAGCCCATCAGCACAGACTGACTATACCATTTTGCGCTGTGCCATTTGAAAAGCAATCATCTTTTTACATGTAGCACCTTTTTGCCCAGAAAAAGTTCGGCATCTCGCCAGCCTTCTCCAGTGGGAGAAGGTGGCGCGGTTTACCGCGACGGATGAGGTGTTGCTACAGTATATTGCCGAAGCAAACCTCTATCTCGCTATGTTCGCACACAGACGCGCACCCAAACTTCAACCGCGAGGTTCGCCGTAGCCTGACATGGCACAGCAGT
>DODZ01000053.1:9580-27802 GCA_003524145.1 Candidatus Apopatosoma intestinale
CGCTTGAGCGTTTCGAGCCTGTAACCATGGTTAAGCTATAGCGGGACGGTCGTGGCACTTTGTTTGCACCGGTCGCCGCGAGGCGACAGAAGGAGTTTAAAAGAGGGATTGACACATATGCGAAGCATGTGTGTCGGCGTCGCCGAGACGGGAGTCAATACTTTCCTCTTTTTGTCCTTTTCATTCTTTTCGGACAAGCGAAAAGAACACTAACAGAAAAGTTTCTTTATGTCTCTTTGCGGGAGACCAATGGTCTCCCCTACTATCCAAAGCCCGAATTTCACCAACAGACAAAATAAAAATCAAATCCCTACCCGCTTTTTCTTCGCGTGAGCAGGCACGAAGAAAAAGCTATCAAAAAGAAGTGCCATGTAAGCTTTCGCGCTCTGCGGAGTGCGACAAAGGCTCCGCGCCTTTGAACCCGCAAGCCTCCCCAAAGGCTTGAGCGAAACTTTAATGGGGCGGGCGAAAGCTTTAATATCACTCCTGCGCATTCAGCTTCACGAGCGCGTATATATCGGCGGGCACCGTGCCGCTTGCCTTACTATTGGTGAGCATCAGCTCCGCCGCATAGAGGCTCTCTCCCGAAAGAAACAATGCCGTACAGCCCTTTTCTCCGGAATACACGGACGAAATCAGCTCTTCATAAAAGCGCACCGTCGTTTTGTAATATATCTTCCCGAAATTTTCAAATTCCGCATCGGCATTTTTCGTGAGTACAAACGGCGCACCGTGCTTTGCCACATGGCGCATAAAATCGCGGAATTTATATGCCGCCTCGGGATTTTCCGCGGCAGGATATATCTCATAGCCCTGCACCTTCAGCTTGGAAAGCGCAAAGACAAGGTCAGGTCCGTATTCAAGCCCGTCCGCCTTGATAAAAATGACAGGGCGCACGCTGTATTTTCTTGCCATGGCAAAATAACTGTCCAGCACCGACACGCCTGAGGCACAGCCCTTTATTGCAGAGCTGTCGGCAACAATGGCGAAATTCAGCGTCTTCGGCGCACTGTCCCCCACGGCAAAAAGACAGGTGCACAGCATTGCCGAAAGCAGTAATGCCGAAAGTATTCTTTTTATCGGCTTTTTCTCCGCCATGCGTTCCCTCTCCTTTCTTTTTCGCGGCTACCGTCTGCGGCTTCTTTGCAAGTTTCACTCCGCCGCCTGCGCCTTTGCCGCCTCTGCCTTATAGTATGCGACGGTCAGGTCTACCACGAGCCCATAGCTTTTTGTCCCCGCAGGCTGACCGTGATCCTCAATATATGTGTTGTTTATTTTTTCCGTTGTTTCGGCAACCTTATTTTCGCGATATTTCTCAAAAAACGTGCTGTATGCCGCGTATTCCGAGCGAATCTCCTGCGGCACCATCGCCCAGAGCTGCGCATGAAGAGTCTTGTCCGCGGAAGCGAGACTGTTCAGCACCGAGAGCAGAACATCGACATATCCGCTGTAGCGCAGATATGGGTCATCGCTGTTGATGCAGACGAGAAAAGCCGCGAAATTTGCCTCATCCTCGCGGGCTATGCCGCGCTGATGCGCCATTTCATGAGCCGCCGAGGTGGCGACGATATAATCGGGATAATTTGTATTTACATTCGCCTCTCCCGTGAAAAAGCAGTAAACGCCCGAGAGATGCGTATATGTCATTTTCTCGCTGAGCATTATGGGTTTTGTATTTGTACAGAGCTTATGCAGAAACGGATATTTCCCGCAGGTGGTCTTATATGCGGCATTGAGCTTTTTATTCATTTCAAAATATGTGTACGGCATATAGGAGCCGCCGTCATGCGCAAAATCGATATTTTCCAGCTCTTTTTTCGCGCCGATAACAAGCTTTCTGCCTGTCTCGTAAAGCTCCTCGGCGGAAACCTCTTTTTTATCCAGCTCCATTTTTTTATCTATCGTCGTGCCGTAATATCCCGTGCCGTAACCGAAAATAAAAACGGCATATATAAGCGCGGCGCAGGAAACAAAACCCACGGCGAAGCGTATCGCCTGAGCCGACGATTTTTTCGCGGCGCGCACGATGAGAAATATAATCAATGCCACGAGGAGCGGCGAAGCTATGATGAGAAATTCCGCGAGGGAAAACGGGATGATGCTCGTCGGCACGGCGAGCATCGCACGGATGGCAACGCCCGAGGTATCGTTTATGAAATCGGAAAGCGCCACGCTCTTTTTTGCGATAAGTTCAATGGCAAAAGCCACTGCACCGAGCGCAAAAAATACAAGCGACCATATCGGAACATAACGGAAAAATCCGCTTCGCGTTTTCTTTTCCATAGTGAAAAGCACCGTCCTTTTTTGTGTATACTTTCTTAATTTACATCATATCATAAAATCATGAATTTTTCAATAGTTTTTAATTTGATATATGATATTAGAATGTAAATTTATACAGACATTTATACCGTGCCTTCAAAAAAAGAAGGAAACCGCCCGAAATGCAGCCTTGCATTTTTCGTGGAAGTTCCCTTTTTATTCATTTTCCCGCAAGCTCGAGCGTGCGTCTGTATGAAGCCTGCGCCGCCTCAAGCACAATGCGCGAAAGCTCATTTTGCTCAAAGCTGTGAACACCTTCTATCGTTGTTCCGCCGGGACTGCAAACTTTTATCTTCAGCTCCTCGGGTGCCTCCTTTGAGGAAAGCGCCAATCCCGCCGCGCCGAGCATGGTCTGCTCGGCATAGAGCCGCGCCTTTTCGCCGTCAAGCCCGAGTGCCTTGCCCGCCTCCTCAAATGCGCTGATAAACATAAACATGAATGCCGGCCCGCAACCGGATATAACGCTCGCCGCGTCTATCTTTTCCTCGGAAATCATATCGCAGATGCCCGCACATTCCATTGCCTCGGCAAATTCGGCAAGCTCCTCCTTGGTAACAAGTGAATTTGCCGTGCAGAGAATCATGCCTTCGCCTATTGCGACGGGTGTATTCGGCATGATGCGGATGACGGGGATATTCCCGCCGAAAAGCGCGGAAATTCTCTCCGTAGAGAGCCCTGCCGCCATGGTGACAAGAATAAATCTATCCCCGCGCGCGGCAAGCACAGGCGAAATATCCTCGGCGAGCGCCGCCATACCCTGCGGCTTCACTCCGAGAAAAATATATCTGCATTTGCCTGCCGCATCGGCGTTCGTACCGTAATCGCAACCCAGCTCCTCTGCCAGAATCCGAGCCTTTTCCTCCGTTCTGTTTGCGAGGAGCATTTCCTCCGGCTCTGTCTTTTCCGCAATGGCGCGGGCGAGCGCGCCGCCCATATTTCCTGTACCGATGAAACCAAATTTATATTTCATTTCAGTCTCCTTTTTGAATTCAGCGGATATTTCCGTCGCCTCTGATTATATACTTATATGAGGTCAGCTCGCGAAGCCCCATAGGACCTCTCGCGTGGAGCTTCTGCGTGGAAATTCCCATCTCACAGCCAAGCCCGAACTCGCCGCCGTCGGTAAAGCGCGTGGACGCATTGATATATACCGCCGCGCTGTCGACAAGGGAGGCAAAGGTTTCCTGCGCCGCCTTGTCCTCGGCTACTATTGCCTCGCTGTGCGCCGTGGAATGGCACGCTATATGCTCCGCCGCGGCGCGCACATCGTCGACAATGCCGACAGCCATGATATAATCGAGAAATTCCGTATCAAAATCGCGCTCGCCGGCAGGCGTGCCGTCAATTATTGCGGCGGCGCGGGAATCAAGCCGCAACTCCACGGGCACAAGTCCCGCTTCCCTGCGCTTATCGACAAGCACCTTTTTCAGCTCCGGCAGAAACTGCGCCGCTATATCCCTATGCACAAGGCAGACCTCCGCCGCATTGCATACGGAGGGGCGGCTCGTCTTTGCATTTTCGATTATCTTCAGCGCCTTATCGAAATCGGCGCTTTTATCAACATAGATATGGCATATGCCTGTCCCTGTTTCTATGCAGGGGACTATCGCCTTCTCCACGCAGGCGCGGATAAGTCCTGCGCCGCCGCGCGGGATAAGCAGATCGACATAGCCGCGCGCGAGCATCAGCTCCTCGGCGCTTCCTCTGCCCGTATCGTCGATGATATTCACAAAATCCGTCGGGAGAGCGCAATCGGCAAGTCCGCGGCGCATCGCCGAGGCTATGGCATGGGATGAAGCATACGCTTCCTTGCCACCGCGCAGAATGCAGACATTGCCGCTCTTGAGGCAGAGCGCCGCGGCATCGGAGGTGACATTCGGGCGGCTCTCATAGATTATCGCGATGACGCCGAGCGGAACGGAAACCTTGTCTATTTCAAGTCCGTTCGGACGCACTGTATGTGAGAGAAGCACGCCTACAGGGTCTTCCAGCTCGGCGACGGCGCGTATACCCTCCGCCATTGCGGCGATTCGCGCTTCGTTCAGCGACAGTCTGTCGAGCATCACACGGGAAAAACGTCCCTCTGCCTCCGCCTTTTCCATATCGGAGGCGTTTGCCGCAAGAATAGCGTCTTTATCTTCCGTCAGCGCGTCCGCCATGGCAAGGAGTGCCTTATTCTTCTCCTCTGCGGAAAGCGCGGCAAGCGCCGCCTTTGCCGCATTGGCATTTTTCAGTATTTCAGCCGTTGTCATAAATTTATTTCCTCTTTCCCAAAAAACGCGTGCCGAGAGCCTTGCCGTCCGCTATATTGTAGAGTGCGGCAGGGTTTGCGCCGTTTGCGATTATCATATCTATGCCCGCACCCGTCGCTATCTCGGCGGCGTGGAGCTTGGTTTTCATGCCGCCCGTGCCCAGCTCGGAGCCTTTGCCGTCGCCCAGAGCCATGACCTCGGGAGTCAGCTCCTCTATGACGGGGATAAGCTTCGCATCAGGATTTTTTCTCGGGTCGCTCGTATAGAGCCCGTCGATATCCGAAAGCAGAACGAGCAGGTCGGCATCGACATTTGCCGCCACTATCGCGCCGAGCGTATCGTTATCGCCTATCACAATTTCGTCTGTGGCAACGGTGTCATTCTCGTTTATGACGGGTAGCGCATCCAGCTCAAGCAGGCGGAACATGGTATTTTTGAAGTTTTCGCGGCGCGTCTCGTTCTCCACGTCCTCTTTTGTCAGCAGTATCTGCGCCACCGTGTGATTGTATTCGCCGAAAAGCTTGTCATAGATATACATCAGCTCGCACTGACCGACGGCTGCCGCCGCCTGCTTTGTGGGAATGTCTGTCGGGCGTTTTTTCAGTCCCAGCTTGCCGACTCCCATTCCGATGGCGCCCGAAGAAATGAGTATGACCTCGTTTCCCGCGTTTTTCAGGTCGCTCATTGCGCGGCAAAGCTCCTCTACGCGGCGTATATTCAGCAAACCCGTGCTGTAGGCAAGCGTCGATGTTCCTACTTTTATTACTATTCTCATATATTTTTCTTTCTCCTGTATTTTTTCAGACTCCAAGCGTTTTCGCAAGAAAAGCGTCCAGTGCCTTTTCGCATTTTTCTCTGTTTACAAGGTAGCTCATGCCATGCCCCGCTCCGGAAACGGAAATGAAAGTCCCGTCTCCGCGAAATGCCGCGGCATTTTCCTCTCCCATGCGGTATGGGACAAAATCATCCCCCGTACCGTGGATGAAAAGAACGGGCAGGCGGCATTTTGCAAGTGCCTCGGTGGTGGAATATTCTCCTGTATCATAATGCGCGAGCGTGCGGAACCACAAATTCATCGCGGGCAGGATAAGCCGCGGCGGCAGATGATAATCCGCGCGTATAACCTCAGAGAGTATCGCTTTCGGTGAGGTGAAGCCGCAGTCGGCGATTATTCCCTTTACCTCCGGCGGAAGGTCATCGCCCGAAGCCATGAGCACGGTGGTCGCGCCCATTGAAAGCCCCTCAAGCACAAGCGGCAGACCCGCGAAAATGCGTGTCGCCTCTGCCGCCCAGAGCAGGCAGTCGCCGCGCTCCTTTATGCCGAAGCCGATATATTTGCCCTCGCTTTTTCCGTGCGAACGCTGGTCGACAAGGAGCAGGCTTATTCCTTTTTCGAGATATTTTCTTATTACCGCACCGAAATCAAAATATCCGTAGTCCGAGCGATAGCCGTGAAAGAGCAGGACAGCCGCCCGCTCGTTTTCGGCTCGGAAAACCTTGGCATGAAGCCGCAAGCCGTCGAATGATGTGATATATACATCCTCATACGGAAGCAAACGCACATAGGCTATTGCCGCGCTCAGCTCCTCACGATAGCCGTCAAACTGCTTGGCGGCAAGAAATTTGTCGATATTCGCTTCCCTTCCTCTTCGCGCCGCTTTGCGAAAGCAGAAATAAGCTGTCGCCATATATATCGCCGCGAGCAGAAAAAGCACGCCAAGTGCTGTGAAAAGATATCTCATTCTTCCTCCGAGAGCTTCTTTATATAGCAACGGCGGCGCTTATGACAGCGCGACTCGAAATTCTTTTCCCACATGGAATGAATCTGATAGTTATCCTCGAGCATAGGTCCTGTCTCGGCATATTTTACGCCGTATTTCTTCGCTCCGCGGAACATATGCGTGATAAGATTTGCATTCACAGCCTTGCCCATATATTCGGGTGCCGTGCCGATGAGCATCATTTCAAGCACATCGAATTTCTTCTGCGTGAAATAATGAAGCATAGGTATCCAGCCGAAGGGAAAAAGCCTTCCCTTCGCTTTTTGCACAGCCTCAAGCATACTCGGCATTATAACACCGAAGCATATCGGCTTATCGTTTTTATCCACGACAACAAGCAGAAAATCGGGCTTGACCATGGAGATAAACTGATTTTTATATAGCTGCACCTGCTTCTCCGTAAGAGGTATAACGCCATAGAGGTGCTTGTATGCATCAAAAAGCAGGTCGAATATCCCAGCGACATAAGGTACGACCTCTTTTGTCTTTTTCATTTCGACTACGCGAAGCCCATCGCGGCGGAGCGAATATTCGGCTATGCGCTCTATTCTCGGGTCAAGCTCATCAGGCACCTTTACCTCGCGCTCCACCCAGTCTACGCGCTTGCCGTAGCCGAGTGCATCGAGATGGTCGGCATAATATTTATGATTATATGTGGTGATGAAAAGTCCCCTCTCATCGAAGCCGTCGACAAGAAGTCCCTGATGGTCAAGGTCGCAAAAGCCCATCGGACCCTGAATATTATCCATGCCGAGTTCCCTTGCCCAGTTTTCCACCTCGGCGAGCAGTGCGCGTGAAACTTCGATATCGTCTATGACATCATATCTGGAAAAGCGCAGGCATTTCTGCCCCCAGACTTCATTGAAGCGCTTATTGAGTATCGCCGCAATTCTGCCTGCCGGCTCGCCGTTTTTATATGCCATAAAATATCGCGCCTCGCAATATTCAAAGGCAGGGTTTTTATCACGTCTCAGATTTTCCTCTTCATCGAGCATGAGATTCGGACAGTAACTGCTGTTGCCCTTATAGAGTCTGTCCGGAAAGCGGATGAAGCGGCGCAGATCGCCTCTTGTTTCCACCTCTTTGATAATAATGGTGTCGTTTCCCGATCTTATCTCGCGGATTTTTTTCATTTTCTCCCCCTGCAGTAAAAATTTTCCCCGATTATATTTATATAATTATACTACCTTTTTTCCGATTTATCAATAAAAATAAGGAAAAAATAAGGATAATATTTCAAAAAACGGCACAAAATAAAAAATGTGCCGCTTTTTGCGCACAAATGTATTGACAAATGGGATTTTTGTGGTATAATATTTAGGCACGAAAAAGAATATGATCCATTAGCTCAGAAGGTAGAGCACATGACTTTTAATCATGGTGTCCGGAGTTCGACTCTCCGATGGATCACCATCCCGCAAGCACTTCGAAAGAAGTGCTTTTTGCTTTTTCCCGCGAGGCAGTATATCGCTTGCATACGATACCGCAAGAGCCGAGGCTTTGCCTCGGCTCTTCTTTTTTATTTCAGTTTTTCTTTTGCCGCGGCGGCAAAGTATGTATCTCCGCCGTTTTTTGCCGCGAAATCAAAGTATTCGCGGGCTTTTTCCGTCTCGCCCAGCTTTTCATAGGCTACGGCGAGCAAATACTTTATTTTTACATCGCGCAGGGGCGATTCCTGTGCTTTATCCTTTATCGGAACGGTCAGCTCATGCTCGAAATATTCTGTTGCGCCATCTTCTCCGCGTGCGAGCGCCAGATAATGCTTGCCCATATCCAGCTCGCGCATATATGCGAGCCGCAGAGAGGAGCCGAATGTTCCGAGGAGCAGTGCCTTTTCCTGCTCGGCGAGAGCTTTTTCCGCACCGTCGAGGTCGCCTCTCTGAAGGCAAAGTTCTGTTTTTGCGCTGTTCCAGAGCGAGCGGAACGCCGACTTTGACGCAGGCAGGAAGGTGAGGTCATATTTATCGAGATATTTCTGCGCTTCATCGGGCTTTCCGAGCGCCAGACAGCACGAGCAGATATAATAAGCGATAAGAATGGCATTATAGCTGTAATCCTTGCATTTCGCATAAAGCGCGCTGTATTTTGCAAGGCTCTCATTTATCCGGCAATGCCTGAAAAGCACGCGTATTTTGCCGAATTTTGTATTTGCTATCGCGGTAAAAACCGCGGCGCAGACAAAAATCCAGACAAAAACCAAAAATATCAGGAGCACGCTTGAAGCGGGGTTTGTTCCGCGGAAAACGACACATAGCGCAATAAGCCCCGCAATAACCGTTATCATATATGCGGCAAAAACGCCCTTATACAGCTTCAGCATAAATTATCTCTCCGTAAGGTCGGTTTCGACGACTGTTTTTGTCGCGAGATTTATTTTCACCGTCTTGAATTCATATGCGCCGAGGGTAAATTCCTTTTCAAAGCCTATCGCGGGAAGCGTCAGCACTGTTTTGCGCACTTCCGCCGTCGGATTGAAGAGGCGGATAACGGAATCGTCGCTCTTCTCTGCCTTTTTGAATACGGCAAGCGTAATAACATCATCGGAAAGCCTTGCAAATGCGGGGATAGTATCTTCTTTTTCCTTTTCGCAGCCTATCGGGAAGAACGAGAGAGCCATCGGCTTCTCGGCGAGAGCCATCGCTTCGCGCTCTGCCTTTGCATAGCGCTCCGCCTTTTCGCCGGCGCAGATAACGAATGTATAATCATGCTCGCCCTGATCTATGAAAGGCGAAAATCTGTCCTGCTCCATGATATACGGCTTGCGCACGGAGAAATCGCTCTTGCCCGCGGAATAGCCGGGACTGCGGAGCATTGTGATGCGGTATTCGCCATCGAGATAATCCGAGCCGTAGGTCGAGGAATTGATAACGGAAAGCGCATTTTCCCCGTTTGAGAGGATATTCCATTTCTGGCTGACCATTTCGTTTCCGTTTGTGAGGAGTTTTTCACTGCCGTATGCCTGCTGACCGATGAATGTATCGTATTTCTCGGTTTTCAGCGAAAGCTTGAGCATCGTCATCTTCTCATTCCAGTAAACCTTGTCATTTATCGTTATAGCCGTGCCGTGCTTGGGCAGGATATATCTGCGGCAGATGAATGAATCGTGATATTTATAGAGTGCTTCGATTATCGTGCGTACGGCACCGTCCTCGATGAGGCGGACGGCACGCGGCGTTTTCCCATTGATGATACCAGAAAAATCGGCTGCTTCCTTTGCATCCATGAGTGCAAATTCGCCCTTTATCTCGCGGAAAGCCTTTTCCTTATGTGCCCATGAGTTTTCATCATCCTTGATCGCAAGGGGCTTGAGCGACTCCGTAAGAAGTCCCGTTATGCCGTTTGCCGTGTAGCTGTCGATAAGACCTGTATTCATATTTATCACAACGCGCATCTCGCCGTTGTCAAAGGTAAATGTATCTCCCTCGGGCTGAGTGAGTGCGGCAGGCGTAGGGATAAGCTCAATCTTTATATCAAAGCGCTTCATCTGACCGGGAGCAAGAGCAGCGTCAAAAACACTGCGGATACGCCAGTCCACATTGAAGTTTGAAGACTCATGCTCGCGCTGAGAAGGAATCTCAACGCCGTTTTCATAAACATGAGGGAGAGCATAGAGCGCGGGGTTTTTATTCTGGTCGGGAAGCTGATATTCCACCTGAACCGTCTCTCTCACCTCAAAAGCATGCGGATTGTAGACGAAAACGGGAATTTCGCCGTCTGCCGCCTTTTTCTTGTCGGAGCAGAGCGCGAGGAACGCACGAATCTTGATATCGCGCAGCTCTTTGAGTCCGTGCCCCGCAACACCGAGCGAATATTCCTCTACGGCGGCAATAGCGGAGCCGGGGAGAATATCATGAAACTCTATGAGCATGAGGTCTTTTGTGGCGACCTTTATCTTCTCTGCGGGATAATCCATCACACCTGCCATGAAGGCATGTGCAGCCATTTTTTCTGTCATATAAAGCTCGTTTTCAAGCTTTCTGTGTATCGTTTTTATACGCATCTGCGTCGTATAACAGCCTGTATAGCGTGGATTCATCAGTCCCGAATATTCAGGCAGGCTCGGCTCCTTTTCGGCAAGCTCCGCAAAATATGCCTCGGGTGTGGAATGAATGAGCCGAAATTCCTTTTCCTTTTCGGCAAGTCCGGCTATCTTTTCATAGTCGATACGGGAGGGACCGCCGCCGTGATTTCCTATACCCCAGAGTACCATACCGACGGATTTGCCGCGGTTCTTTTCCATCCAGCCCTTTATCTTTTCGTCAGCCTCGCCGCGGTGCGATTCATATGAATTATAAGCGCGGTGGCAGGCAATTTTAGAGCCGGAGAAGCCGACCCATTCAAAATCCTCGGCGGGCAGATCTATCATATCGGGTTCGGGACGGCAGAAGATATATGAATCATAGCCTGCCTTTTTCATTATTTCGACAAGCCCGCGCGTATGACCGAAGGCATCAAAATTTATTGCCGTTTTCGGCTCTACGCCGAATTTATCAAGGAAATAATATTTTCCCGCGAGAATCTGGCGCACAAAGCTCTCGCCCGAGGGGAGATTGCAATCGGGCTGGAGATACCAGCCGCCCATGATATGCCATTTGCCCTCGCGTACAAGCTTCTGTATGCGGGAGAAAAGATGAGGGTCGTTTTCCTCTACCCATTCATAAAGCATGGCTTCATTATGGCAGAAAATAAACCCGTCATAATCATCGCAGAAATCTGCGGCAACACGGAAGGTGGAAAGCGTCTCGGCTATGCCCTCCTCTATTTCCCAGAGCCATACGGGGTCGATATGTGCATTACAGATAAGATGAAGATTATTCATATCGGAATTACCTTTCAAAATATATTTTAACATAGTGATTGTACCATAATCCGCCGCCGCTTTCAAGAGAAAAATGAAATATATATAAATTTTTCCGCGCGGCTATGTACTTTTCATCGGTTTTGTGATAGAATAAAAGCATACCGAGGGAGGTGTGTAAAAATGGCATTACAGCTCAAAGAAAAAACCGATGTTAAAATTTTTATACTTTATCTTCTCATGAATATAGGCAAGCCGATAGATATCATCACACTCAATGACATAATAATGGAAGATGAATTTGTAAATCAGTTTGACTTCATGGACTGTCTGTGTGAACTCATAGACGCAGGTGCTGTCGATAAGATACATTTCGGCAGAAGTGAGCTTTACAATATCACACACGAGGGTATTATCGCCGCACGCACGCTCCAGAGTACACTTTTGCCGCAGATAAGAGAAAAAAGCTTTCGCAGTGCCGTTCAACTGCTCAGCTTCAAACGCAGAGGCAGCAAGCCCTCTTCTTATATAGAGGAAACAGGAGACGGGCGCTATCGCCTCGTCTGCAAAATAGCCGATTCCACCTGCGCATATATGGAAACATCGTTTGTTTTTGAAACACGGCGGCAGGCGGAAAGGCTAAAATATCATTTTGATGAAAATGCGGAGTTTATCTATCGCGGAATGCTCGGACTTTTCTCGGGAGAGGTAAATTATCTCGCACCGGAAATCGACGAATAATAGGGAATAACAGTAAAAGGCAGGGGCTCCCCTGCCTTTTTGTATGCAATTTTACTCAATGTTGTGTTTTTTGCACCGAAATCAGCGCCTCCGCTTTCAATATGGTTTTTGTGCGGCTCCCTGAAAAGGCGGGCGAAAATCCGGACGCCAAAGAGAAAGAGACCACCCGAGGGTGGTCTCTTTCGGTATTCAGTTATTCAGGAATACTATTATTTAGCGAAGGAAGGAACGATTACATAGTATGTATCGTTGATATTCAGGTAAGTGAATGTGAGAGTCGGGTTAGCAACACCGTATGTGTACTTAGCGCTGTCAAGGTAACGCTTGATAGCGGAAGACTCAACAGTAGATGCGCTCCAGAACTGACCGTTCATCTTAGCGAGAGCTGCTTCCTTAGCTTCTTCGAGTGCAACAACTGCTGCATCGTAAGCTTCTTTGTACTTAGCAACTGTAGCTGCGGAGAGAACACCGCCGTCTCTTGCTGCTTCGTAAACCTTCTTAGCGAGAGCTGCTTCGTTGTACTTGGATTCAGTACCGCCAACGATTTCGTTGAATGCTGCTACGCCTACATTTGCGTTGTCTTCAGCAATGAAGAGCTTTGTAGCGTCGAGGTCTGTGTAGATGAACTTAACGTTCCAGCCTGTGATATCAACATTCTTCTCACCGTCAACTGTAGCAAGGATCTTACCGCCTGTTACGCCGGTAACAACCGCTGTACCGAAGAAGGACTTGTCGAGGTTGTTCTCAAACTTAGCGAGGTCATATGTGTAGTTGTATGTTGTTTTGCCAACGAGAACATTGGACTTGGAGACTGTTCTTGTACCGAACATGCTGCCGAGGTTAGCAAGGATCTTACCGTTCTTGTCAACCTTGTAGAATGAACCGGGTGTTACAATGAACTTGAGGTCTTCAGGCTTGAAGTTCTTGTCGGTTGTATCATACTCGTAGTAAACAGGACCGAATTCCGTGCCGTCGAGGGCATATGCGGGTCTGTCTGTCTTAACGATGTAAGATGTGCCTGTTTCATCTGCATTGAGTACTGTTGTAGCGTCGGAACCAACGTATACGATTGTACCAGTCTTTGTAGGTGTTACAGGCTGCTCACCCTTGAACTCACCGATAACTGTGATATTGGTGATAGTCTTAAGGTCAGCGGATACAGCGATCTGTACTCTTGTAGCGAAGAGTGCGCTACCGGAAGCAACGAGGTTCTTGAATGTTGTTGTGCTGCCGACAACTGTACCTGCAGCATTGCTGGGTGTCATAACGATAACATTTGTGGAACCTGCAACCTTGAGCTCTGTCTTAGGATCGCTTGCGAGAGTTACCATGTAGTAGCCGGGGATGAAGCCGGACTCGTTCTTATCCATAGCTCTGATGGACTTGAACATGCTCATGGAAGAAGTATCAGCCTTCGGGTAGTCAGAGAGCTTGTTGTTGTCGAGCTCTACCGATGCATTGACATTTTCTGTGCCGATGTAGTTTACAGTGCCGTCAGCCTTGATGTAGCTGAAGCTTGTAGCGGGTTCAAGCTCTGCGTAGATCACGCCATTGAATGAGTAGTATACCCAGTTCTTTGTTGTGCCTGCGATAGTCTTTGTGCCGCTTGTCTTTGTCATTGTTTCTGCTACGAGAGCGTCGCCCTTAACAACAGCGCCGTTTTCATCGTAAACCATTACGTACTTACCGTCGTTAGCCTTTACAGGGTACGGCTTGTAAGTTGTGGTTGAAGTAACTTCAGCAACTCTTGTGAATACAACTTCGAATGTGTACTTGCCATTGCTGTAGCTCTTTACCTTGTACTCAGGGTTGTAACCGTTTGTATCGGTTGAAACAACTACATAGGAGTACTTAGCTACGAATGCTTCAGTAGCGTCGCCAACAGCAACGTTCTTAGCAGCTGCGATTTCAGTAGCTGTGAGACCTACGGTCTTGTTAAGAACTCTCTCGTAATATGTTGCGAGATCGTTAGCTACAGGGTTAGCAACAACAGAGTATGTGCCCTTTGTTGCATCGTATGCATAGTATGTCTTGCCTTCTACGAAGAGCGAAGATTGGGAAACCTTAGCTACATAGAAAGGATCGGACTTTGTGGAATCGAGCTTGATAACGATGCCTGCATTCGGCCATGCAAGGTCAGAAGCTTCACCGGCGGATACGGATACCTGCCAGTAGTAGTTCTTGTTTCTCCAAGAAGTGCTGAGCCAGTGAGATTTGCCGCGGCTTACCCAGTTACCGTTTTCGTCCTTAGCGTCAGACCAGTAGAAGATAGTCTGAGTCTTAGCACCTGCTGTGCTGGACTGTGCGGTGTTACCTGTAGAGAGTCTCATTACGCTGTAAGAGCCTGTTTCCTTTGTCATTGTGACATAGTAGAAGTTCTGAGCTGTAACAAGTTCGCCGACTGTGAGGTCGTGAGCAACGCTACCACCGTAGATTGCACGGTATGTAGCTGCATTAGCGATATCCCAGATTGTAGAAGCGGAAGCTCTTACATTATATGTCTTAAGAGTTGTAGCGCCTTCATACTTCTGAACGTTGGAGCTGGATATGATCTTAGCAGCAGCCTCTGCAAGAGTCTTGCCCTTAAGAGCATCCTTAACACCGGGTTCGATCTGAGCGTAGTCGCTGATAGCGCAACCGTAGAGTCTCCAGATGTTTGCATTTCTGGGATTTGCATTGAATTTAGCCTGGAGCTGTGCATCTGTAGCAGTGCCGGAAATCATAGCTGCAATCTCTTCGATTGTTGTAGCTGTGGAGTAGTAAACGTTGTTTACAGACTTGTATGTGCCTGTAACTGCGAGGTTTACCTTGTATGTGTTGTTGTCAGCAGACTTTTCAACATTTACAACGAAGCCTCTGCCGTTATCTGCTGCAGCGGACTTAGCAAGGATAATCTTGCTTTCTGCATCGAGAACATAGTTGATGTACTTGTTGTTTACCCATGCGGATACCATTGCCAGAACGGAAGCGTCATCAGCAACCTTGTAGATACCTGCATCGTTGGGAGCGAGTACGATTATTTCGTAGCTGTAGCCCTGATCTGTGATAACCTTTGTATCGGTTGTGAAGCCTTCAACACCTGTGAGTGTCTTGAGAACGATAGGTGCGAATGCATCTTCAGCTTCCTGAGCCAGCTCATAGTACTTGCCGAGGTCTTCCTTAACAGGGGTTGTTACCTCATAGTATGTGTTTGTTTCAGCGTCTGCAAATACATAGTATGTCTTTACGTTGTACTCGTAGTAAGTACCGATATTAGCTACATCGGGTGCCAGAACTGCTGTGTAAGCAGCTGCGTCTGCATCCCATGTGTAGTATGTCTTACCTGCAACAAGCTCTGTATCAGTTGTCTTGCTGTAGTAGAGATCATTTACGTCTTTTGTCTTTACGTATGTGATCTTAGCAAGGATAGCAGCCTTTTCAGCAGCTGTTACAACCTTGTCGCCGTAAACAAATGCTTCACCTGCATTGTAGAGGGTAGCGCTTGTGTACTCAGTTGTGCCTGTAGCATCTGTGTAAACGAACTGCTTACCGTCAGCTGTCTTATAAGCATAACCGAAGTTCTTCTTGTAGAAGTCTGTGATGAAGCTCATCCAAGACTTGGAAGCTACTGTGATATCAGCCTTAGCACCTGCGAGGGTGTAGGAAACCTTCTGAGTTGTGGGAACATAACCGAAGGAAGGCAGATATGCAACTGTGTATTCGATAGTTGTAGCGCCTGTTTCAGCGTCGGTCTTAGCTACAGGGATAGATACCTTGTAGTAGCCGCCTTCAGCCTTAGCGATAACATCCTGGATGTAGCCGCTTGCATAGCTGAGAACATCGATAGCGCCTGTACCGAGGTTAGGTGTAGCGCGGAAGCCCTGGTACCACTGGTTAAGAAGGATACCGGATGCGCCGTGACGGTCGGATACGTTGAAGATAAGCTGAACCTTGTTTGTAGGCTTGCTTGCATCAAGTGTCCATGCGTCTGTATTGAATACGCCGTCGCTGCCGATTGTCTGGTTGATGATAACAGCACCTGCGCTGGGAACACCCTTTGCATAGTGGTTGGGATCACCGTCAGGCTTGCCTTCAGCACCGCCGCCTGCGATATTTTCACAGCCTTCTGCGATGAAGAATGCATCGTAGTTTGTTACAACAGCAACATCATACTTGCCGTCGCCGTCCATATCGGAGAATACAGCCTCAACTTCGCCCTGTGCGGCGTTGATGAGCTGAGCCTTAGCTTCAGCTGCTGTGAGCTGAACGAGGTTGCCTCTTTCGAGCCACTTGCCGAGGTTAGCGGCAGGTGTTTCACCGCGCTTAACCCAAACTACATCGCTGGCACCGATTGTATAGTACTTGTCGTATGTAACGCCGCCTTCAACCTTGGATACGCCGACCTTCTCGTAGCCGTATACCTTGATTTCATCGGAGATACCTGTGTAGTTGGAGCCCTTAGCACGGAGTGTGTAAGTTGTGCCCTGGAATACGAGCTTATTGCCGTTCCAAGAAGTTACGTCCTTCTCAGCATTGTAAGCTGTGGGAAGAGCAGCATTGTTGTTTGCTGTGCCGTAGCTGTTAGCAAGACCGTTGAGGTAGTAATCAAGTACTGTAGTACCAACGAGAACGCGGTATGTATCTACAACATGATTGTCTACGATAGAGAGAGACTTAACGGTGTTGCCGGAAACTGTGAGGTTCAGAACGGAGCCTTCACGAACATAGTCGAAGAGGTAGAATACTTCTTCGTTAGCTACGTCAACATTAGCGGGCTTGCCGAGAGCTTTTCTTACGAGCTGCTGGAATGTCTTGCCGGAAAGCTCAACTGTTGTGCCTGTGAAGTTTTCGCCGTCAAAGATCTGAAGCTCAACATTCTTGGATGTGTCGAGAATCTTGGAGTAAGGAGTTACAACCTGGCTGTAAACGTCATAGTTGCGCTCTGTCCAGTACTTCGACCAAGCGGACCATGTGAGGGACTTTGTAACCTGACCGTTAACAGCTTCGCCGTAACCGCCGGAAATCCAACCCTGGAGCTGCTTGTCGCTAAGCGGCTTTCTTGCAAGTGTCTTGACAACAGCCGTAACCTTGATGGAAGGAAGTGTTGCGCCGAGCTTGTAGCCCATGTCGTAACCGTTGTGTCTTACATTTGCGCCGTTTGTAGCAAGTGTGTAGAGCAGGTAAGCTGCCTGACCCTTTGTGAGCTTGTGCTGGGGTACGAATCTACCAACATTATCAACCCAAGTAGCATCGATTGCCTTGCAACGGAGCTCAGCAACTCTGATGTAGTTGTACTGCCAGTTAGCCTTGTACCACTCTTCGTATGTAGCATACTTTGTGCGGTCTGCACCGTAGTAAGCCTCGAAGAACTCATCATAGCCCATTACACGGGTGATGATAGCGCATGCTTCTGCGAATGAAATGGTGTCGTTGGGGCGGAAATTACCGTCGCCGTCACCCTGAATGAAACCACTCTCTTCTGCATATGCAATAGCTGCATAGTAGTGATCGCCGGGTTTAACATCAGCGAAAGAGGTGGAATCTGCTTTGTCGTCCCAAAGCTTGTCGTCTACGAATGTAGACTCAATCTTTGCGATCCACATAGCGAATGTGTTTCTGTCTATTTCCTTGTCGGCAGAAGAACCGATGGTATCAATGCCTGTGGATTCAATCCAGTTAACGGCTTTGCCATACCACTTCGTTGTGCCGGAGTAAGCAGACAGACTTGCGCATGAACCTACAATGAACATCAGTGTAAGAACAAGTGCAAGAATTCTCTTGAAGTTTTTCATAGTATTCCTCCTGAATATTTTTGGGCAAGTCCGCTGAGAAGAGCAGACCTGTCGACCTATTGTAATATTACAACAAGTAAAAGAAAATTGCAATACTTTTTCTTTTTTTGTAACAAAGCTGTAACATTACTCGTGTTTATATTCGTATGCTTCCATTTTATTCATATATCCCCCGCTTGTCAATGCCTTTGCCGCTTTTGTAATATACCTGTAATCTGCCTGTAACAAAGTTGTAACATTGCCTATATATAATAAAAAGGAAGGTTTTTCGCAAAATAACAGGAAAACCGGCTTTCTTTTCTTTCCGCCACCGCGCGCACGCAAGCCGTGTGCCGTGCCTCTGTCTCTGTCTTTCTCCGCCCATCATCTTCGCTACGCTCGCTCTGTTGTCCTCGATTTTGTCATGTATGGTGCATTTTGTGAATGGAATCAATACGTTCTGCCGCTTTTCGGCATATTTTTCCGCCACGCCACGCACCGCCAGCCATGCGCCTTAAGCCCATCGCCCCATCCCGTCAGCGCAAGCGCTTTCCCCACGCCCGCGCCACCCATTTTTC
>DODZ01000053.1:28064-29020 GCA_003524145.1 Candidatus Apopatosoma intestinale
TGTTCGCACGCGTGGTATAGCTGAAGCTGTGGGGAGCGGCAAAACCGCCGATTTTTGTTTTGTCCTGTGCCGCACGCACTCACCACGCACGGCTCGCGCGACTAACTCGTGCACGCCGCCAGTGGTTTGGAAGGAGGACGGCGCGAGTCCTCCTTGCTGACTTTTGGTACTTTTGGTCACGCAAAAGTACGATAAGCACAAAGAATTTTTAAGTCTTTTTTTACAAAAGACACCTCATCCGTCACGCTTCGCGCGCCACCTTCTCCCACTGGAGAAGGCCGGCAAAAACCCTTGCTTTCGTCAGCGCGTGTACTGGATTCACGCCCGCCCATCTTTTTTCAGCGGGCGTGCAGACAATGCGTGCACGAATCTGCTCGGCTTCCTCGTGTGATATGTTCGCACGCGTGGTAGCATAAAGCTGCGGGGAGCGCGAAACTAACGACTTGCACCATCAACCTGTGCCGCACGCACTTGCCACGCACTACTTCTTGCGACTAACTCGTGCACGCGGAAGGAGATTTTTAAGAGGATGGAAAATCCTCTTAAATGATTTTTGGTACTTTTGGTCACACAAAAGTACGATAAAAGAAAAGTCGCTTTATGATTCTATCGGGTCGTCGAGGCGCCGACCCCTACAAACTAAAACCCAAGTACAGCCAACAGCCAAAACAAAAGATATATGCCCCATCCGCTTTTTCTTTTGCATATGCAGGCGCAAAAGAAAAAGCTATCAAAAAGAAAACGCCGAAACAGAGATTTCGCGCTCTGCGGAGCGCGACGAGGACTCCGCGTGCCCCCGTCTCGGCGACGCCGACACACATGCTTCGCATATGTGTCAATCCCCCGACTGCGCAAGCCTTTAAAAAGGCTTGACCTAAACTTTATGGTGAGTGAAAATTTTGTTTTTGGTTTGTAAAAACGACCTTTACAGAAAAAGAAATAAACAAAAAGTCCCG
>DODZ01000053.1:29241-32893 GCA_003524145.1 Candidatus Apopatosoma intestinale
CGGGACTTTTTGTTTATTTCTTTGCGAGAGCATCAATCACGGGACTTACAAACAGGAAAAGCAATATTCCCACAGCAAGAATTGCCGCTATTCCGAGAATAAGCGTCCACAGCTTTGCCTCTTTTTCGCCGTATTGGCGCACGGCTCTCTGTTTTGCCTCCTCCGAGATGTAAAATCGCGTATTTTCATCCACTGTGAGCATTCCCTTTTCATCGCGCTCCGCGCCTACCGCCGTTACCATCTTTGAGAGAGCGCCGCCGCGTCGCATTGCATTTATTGCGGAAACATTATTTTCCTGCTCCAGTTCGGCAAGAGTTTTTGCGCTTTCCTCATCAATCGCGCCTGCGTTCATCGCAGCACGTGCAAATGCGCCCATTATTTTCTTATTGCAATAAATTGCTATCCACGAGATGATAAATCCGAGTATCATTGCAAAAAGCACGAACGTGAAAGTCACTTTTCCCGTGTCTGTCGTCATGGCAAAGTCAATTTTCTTGAGCCAATCCATAACTCTATACTCCTTATTTTAAATAGAATCAACGAAATCCTTGCCGCAGAGCGCAAGAAGAACCTTTTCGAGGTCCTCATAATCGGTGTAACCGATCGAAATACTGCTGAGTTTGCCGTTTTCCTTTATCTTAACGCGTCTGCCGAGTGCCTTTTCCACCTTGCGTTCAAGCTCGCGCGTATAATTTATCCCCTCAGCCGGTGCCGGTTTGTCGACATTCAGCTTCTCCGCATTCATCTTCCTGATGAGCTTTTCCGTATCGCGAACCGACATCTCCGCAGCAATAACCGTCTTTGCCGCCTCTTCCGTGCGATCTTTATTTTCGAGCGCGAGTATCGCTTTTGCATGACCCGCGGAAAGCGCGCCCGAGCTGACATATTCGCGCACGCTGTCCGGCAAATCGAGCAATCGCAGCAGATTTGCCACAGAGCTGCGGCTTCTGCCGATACGCTTTGATGCCTCGTCCTGTGTCAGCCCGAACTCATCCATCAGTGATTCTATCGCCTCTGCCTCCTCTATCGGATTCAGATTTTCCCTTTGAATATTCTCAACAAGTGCCATTTCAGCCGATTTTTGCTCATCGGCATCCATTATAACCACGGGAATTTCGGAAAGCCCCGCCATTCTTGCGGCTCTCCAGCGGCGTTCGCCCGCGATAATGCGGTACATATCGCCCACCTTGCGCACCGTTATCGGCTGAATTATGCCGTACTGCGCTATGGAAAGTGCCAGATTCTGAAGCTCCTCCGCATCAAAATTCTTTCTCGGCTGCCCGACCTTCGGTTCCACAAGTGCTATGCGCACCGTTGTCGCTCCGGTTGCCTCCTCGTTTTTCTTCTCGTTATCAGAAAATATCATGTCTATTCCTCTGCCGAGTCCGCCTTTTTTCATCGCTGCCATTTTTCTCTCCTCCTCAAATCCTCGTCATCAATTCCCTTGCCACCTCGTCATATGCAAGGCTTCCGGGCGAATACTTGTCATAATACTGTATCGGTGCGCCGTAGCTCGGCGCTTCGCTCAGGCGCACGCTTCTGGATATTGTCGCCTTAAAAAGCTTGTCCGCATAATACTTTTTCAACTCGTCGACGACCTGAACAGAGAGATTAAGCCTTCCGTTATACATCGTGATGAGTATTCCCGTCACGGCAAGAGTCGGATTATAGAGCTTTTTCACCTGCTTTATGCTCATCATTATCTGTGAAAGCCCCTCAAGCGAGAAATATTCGCATTGCATCGGTATCACCACGCCGTCGCTTGCCGTGAGAGCATTTACCGTAAGCAGTCCGAGCGACGGCGGGCAGTCGATAATGATATAATCATAATCGCTTTTCACCGCGTCGAGCGCCGCCTTCAGCTTTGCCTCCCGCTTTTCCGTATCCGCCAGCTCCAGCTCCGCCGCCGCCAGCGAAAGCTCCGAAGGCATAACCGAGAGATTTTTGTATTCTGTTTTAATGATACAATCGTGCGGCGATGCCTTGCCCACAAGTGCATCATAAATCGTATTTTTTACCTGCGATTTGCGGATTCCGACTCCGCTCGTACTGTTACCCTGCGGGTCAAAATCGACAAGCAATGTGTTTTTGCGTTTCAATCCGAGTGCCGCCGCCACATTTATCGCCGATGTTGTCTTGCCTACGCCGCCCTTTTGGTTGGCAAAGGCTATTATTTTCGCCATAATTTACCCCTTTATCGGATTATTGCCCGCAAATCCGGACATCATCCGCCGATTTTCAATTCTCTTCTATTCAAGTATATCATTTTTTGCCGTCAAAGTCAATGGAAAAAGCAAAACTCCCGCAGGCTTTTGTTCCTCGTGGAACATTTTACCTCTCGGGAGTTTCGCTTTGGGAATTGATGGAGGAATATATAGGGAGAAAACTTTTTGAATGTTCCACGTGGAACATTGGGGAGGAGGTCAGCGAGGCACTCGCGGAACGGAAATCGACAAAAGTACGTCATTTTGTCTTTCTGTACGTTCATAAGCGATGTTTATGCCCGCACCGCGCATGGTTGCCACTGCTTTTTCGACAGTATTGAAAAACGGGAGCGTATCATGGAGCACAAATTTGCGATTTTTTGTCGTTTCAACACAAAAACGCTCGATTATCACCTGTGCACGTTCGCCGCGCGCTTTTTCATTCTGTAGTTCCGTGAAAATTTTATTTTGTACCTCGGAGTTTTGCTTTGAAAAAAGAATGCAATGACGCGGTGACACCTCGGCGGAAAGGAGAAACCGCCGCTTTTTAGGCGCCACAGAGCAAAGACAGAGCTTATTTTCAAGTGTTGCGGGACTTATGCCGAGTTTTGCGGCAAGCTCGCCCTTGGGATATCGCTTTCTTTGCACTATATCGGAGAGTACATCCGCCTCCTCAAAACAGTTACGTGGCAGGGGGATGTCATGCAATGTTTCATCGGGGACAGCGTTTTTTTCGATAACGGCACACGGAACTCTCAGCATATCTGCCATCAGTGCGGCTCGAAACCGCTTTTCTCCGCATATAAGCTGATAAAGCGGCGCAAAGTGCGTTCCGACATTCTGTATAAGAAGCGGACTGCTCATACCTTTTTGCCGCAGTTCCGCGGCAAGTGAACGCACCTCGGCAGGTGAAAATTTTCTCGGCGATTCATAAGGATTGGGACAAATCGCCGCCGTTTCTATCATTTTGACCTCGGTCAGGTGCATGCCGTCGCTCAGTGCCGTTATCCTGTCTGTCAGCTCCGTGGTCAGCTTCGCTTTTTCCAAAATAACCACCTCGGCTATATGATATCATATTTCCCGCGCGGATTTGCGCAAAGCCTGTCGGTCGAAAATAATTTTTTTGCGGTGGATATAATATAAATAGGAAGAAAAATGATACTTTTCTTTTATCGTACTTTTCAATGACGAAAAGTACCAAAAGTACGATAAGAGAAAAGTTTCTTTATGATACTTCTCTTTCAGAGTTCTTTTCGCTTGTCCGAAAAGAACGAAAAGGACAAAAAGAGGAAAGAATTGACTTCCGTCTCGGCGACGCCGACACACATGCTCCGCATATGTGTCAATCCCTCTTTTGAACACCTTCTGTCGCCTCGCGGCGACCGGTGCGCACACACTTCCCCGACCGTCCCGCTATAGCTTAACCACGCCTACAGGGTCGAAACGCC
>DODZ01000051.1 GCA_003524145.1 Candidatus Apopatosoma intestinale
AGCGTGAATATCTCAAAGCCGGGAATTACCAAGGGTCAGCACTGGCACAATTCTAAGTGGGAATTCTTCATCGTCGTGTCAGGGCATGGACTCATTGAAGAACGAAGGATAGGCACAAACGAGGTGCTTCGCTTTGAGGTAAGCGGAGAGAAGATAGAGGCGGTGCATATGCTTCCGGGCTATACGCACAATATTATCAATCTTTCCGATACAGATGATCTCATCACCGTGATGTGGGCAAACGAGCAGTTTGACCCGGAGCATCCCGATACCTTCGGAGAAAAAGTATAACCAAAAAGGAGGGCAGGTATGGAGAAGACAATCCGCACGATGATGGATTTGATTGCAAGCGAGGTCTGCGGCAAGGAAATCGACAAGTCGCAGTATACACTCACAGACGAAGAACTTGTCAAGCTGTACAAACTCTCAAAATCCCATGACCTTGCCCACCTTGTCGGCGACGCGCTGACAAAAAACAATCTCATCGAAGACGGTGAGATCAAGGCAAAATTCCAAAAGCAGATAATGCTCTCGGTTTACAGATATGAGAAGATAAACTATGAGCTCGGGCGTCTGCGCAAAGTCCTGAATGAGGCAGAGATTCCGTTTATACCGCTCAAAGGTTCGGTTCTGCGCAAATATTACCCCGAGCCTTGGATGAGGACAAGCTGTGATATTGATGTGCTTGTTCACGAAGAAGCGGTTGATCAGGCGGCACAGACGATCGTGGAAAAGCTGGGATATGCATACGAAAAAAAGCAATACCACGATATTTCGCTCATGTCGGATGGCGGAGTGCATCTTGAGCTTCACCATAGCATAAAGGAGAACAAAGCAAACATAGACGCGCTTCTCTCGGAATGTTGGGACTACGCAGTACCTTCTGACGATTACGAGTACTGCTTCACCAACGAGTTTTTCTTTTTTCATCAGATTGCACATGCGTCGTATCATTTCCTTCACGGCGGATGCGGAGTGCGCCCGATTCTGGATTTGTATCTGCTCCAAAAAAAGATGCCTTTTGACAGCACAGTGCTTGATGAAATGCTCGAAAAGAGCGGAATAAAGAAATTCTTTGATGCCGCCAAAGCCCTTTCCGAAGTATGGTTCGGGGATGGCGAGCACACCGATGTCACGCGCCGCATGGAGGATTATCTTCTGCGTGGTGGGGTTTACGGAAGCACTCAAAACTCGATGGCAGTCGGTCAGCAGAAGGAAAAAGGAAGGCTCGGGTACATCATCAATCGTATCTGGCTTCCGTATGAGCTTCTCTGCATCACATATCCGAGGCTTAAGGGACGGAAATATCTCCAGTTTTTTTACGAGATAAAGCGATGGCTTCGCATATTCAATCCCGAGGCGAGAAAGCACAAAAGACGCGATCTTGACGCGATAAAAAAATTGAGTGCAAAACACAAAAGCGATGTGAACTGTATGCTGAATGAACTTGGACTTATGTGATTAACGGCGGCGCAGGTTGCCCATATGCCCGCAACTGCTCGAAATAATAAAAAATGTGAAAAATATGCGAAAACATATTGACAAAACTATTACCTGAATATAAAATATTACCTGTAGAAATTCGACAGGAGGCGACAATTTTGGATAAAGCCATCGCAGAAAAAGCAATCGAAAAGGAGCAGTATTTTCCGCCGAAACTGGAGATATCGGTATTCGCTTCCGATGATATTATTACCGTAAGCCCAGTTCATGAAAATGACTCTACTGATCCGGTAGCAAATAAATGCTTCAGCGGCAAAATTTATTGGGACAATTGACTTTGAAAAAATAATATATGATCTGAGCCTGCGTTCAGAGCAGGTTCGGACGTAAAAATGCGGGGCTGTCAAAAAGCTCCGAAAAACAAACAGAGACGAAAGCCCATGTGGCAATCGTCTCTGCTTTTTCGTATTTTGAAAAGCACCTTATCTGATATGCACCCCAAAAGTTGCATGGAAAATACTGCCTCTGTTGCTTCATTTGGGCTTCAATTGACTTTTTGAACCAAATATGCTATACTGAATACAGTAATCTAAGCTCGGAGGCTCAGTATGGAAGAAAACAGAAAGGAACCAACCCCTCAGATTGAAAGCAGGTTGCGCCGGCATATATTGAGAATTCCGAATGCTGTATTTCAAGCCAGCGGAATTATCATTAACGGGCGACGGATCAAAAGCTTTGTTTTTACTACGGATCTTGCAATCATTCGCAATTGTGATGCGGATGCGGTATTTGCCGTATATCCCTTCACACCGCAGCAAGCCATTAGCGATGCTATTATCAGAGCCTCCTATATCCCTGTATTTTGCGGTGTGGGCGGCGGCACAACAAAAGGATTGAGAACAGTATCTCTGGCAAAGGATGTGGAATCACAGGGCGCCATGGGTGTCGTTATGAACGCGCCGATTTCAAATCTGAATCTTTTGGCTGTAAGCAATGCCGTGGATATTCCAGTTATTATTACGGTGACCAATGAGAATACGGATATTGCAAGCCGTTTGCGGTATGGAGCTACCATTCTGAATGTTGCATGCGGAAAAGACACGCCGAGTGTTGTTAAGAAAATTCGCTCGGAATTTCCGAAAGTCCCGATGATTGCTTCCGGCGGAAAGACCAACGAGAGTATTCGGGAGACCATTGCCGCAGGAGCAAACGCAATCACCTATACTCCGCCATCGACGCAAGAGCTGTTTAAGGAGCTGATGGCAGAGTACAGATCGTGACATTGTAAGCAACAATTCGTAATAACCGTTACCGACAGAGCGTCGTTTCGACAAAAAGATTTTATCATTTTATTACCTGCTTTATTGACTTTGAAATAAATCAGAGGCGGAAATTGTTTCGATTCCCGCCTCTGATTTTGTAATGTGCCCGTCTCATCGTATCACTTTTTTCGTTATTCTGCACATGTCAAGCCCAGCCTTTTTGACAGATCGAGCATTGCGAAGATAAATCGGCTCTGCGGTGTCAATGTTGTCAGCGTCGGGTCGCCCTCGCGTATTCTCATGGTGCGACGAATTTCCTTTGGAATGACAACTCTGCCGAGATCATCTATGCGTCGCACAATTCCTGTTGCTTTCATTTATATAAATCCTCCAAATTTTCATTTTACAAGAATATTTTGTGGTGATAACAACTATATTGTTTGCGCTTTTGGGGGATTTATGCAATAGTTTCGGTTTTCGCTTGTGTTTATTTATAATGTTTCATAATATAATAGGCGGTGCTTTGAGAAATCGGCTGATTTTTGCAACTATTATATACTTAATATCTCACTTCTCAATGTATCATTTTTATGAGCAGAAGCGGAATAAATATAAAAAATAAAGCATCAATCCGGCTTCTGTTGTGATGCTCGCCTGCCGACGATATGCGGCTCATGCACCTTTTTATAAAATCTATTTTACGTTTTTTTGGATATGTTCATCATTTTTCATTATTTCACACTATTTGCCGCGTCGCATATTTATACGGAACCCGAGAAAACCGACAGGGAAGTGCCTGCCGGTTTTTTCATGAAACGGTGCCGCCGCGGATTTTCTTATTTATCTCGAAAATTTCCATTTTGCCATCGATATACGGCATATACATTTCAAGCCCGTCCGGGCATGAAACGCCGTCGCATCCCGCGCATCCTGCACAGTCTCCGCTGCCGAGCGACTTGCGGACTATCGCCTCACGCTCTTCGCGCGTAGTATTTTTGATGAGATATCTTTCTCTTGAATCCATAAAAATCGCCTCCCGTAAAAGTATGCTTTGCGGGAGACTATTTTATGCGTTTTTTCAGAAAAGCTCGGGGCGGTTTGCTATACGATCGGCTTCCGTCAGCTTTCTTGCGACACGGCAAGGATTGCCGTATGCGAGAGAGCCTGCGGGGATTGATTTTGTAACAACAGAGCCTGCGCCGATAACGGAGCCCGCACCGATTGTCACTCCGGGAAGTACCGTGACGCTTCCGCCGAGCCAACAATTATCTTCTATAGTTACAGGCGCGCTGTATTCAAAGCCGGTGTTTCTGTCCTCATGGCAGAGAGGATGAATGGGCGTGAGTATAGAACAGTTCGGACCGATAAAAACATTGTCACCTATAGTAACGCGATTTTCATCGAGGACGCAGAAGTTGAAATTTGCATATGAATTTTTTCCCATGGAGATGTGTGTGCCGAAATCAAAATAAACAGGTCCCTGCAAATAGACGCCCTCAGCATGGTCAGGCATCAGCAGGCTGAGGATTTCTTCACGCTTTTCCGCTTCGCTCTCCGGTATCGCATTGTACTTCTGACATAATTCATGTGCATGCCTGCGTGCCTCCGGCATTCCTTCGGCGAAAGGATTGTACATTTTGCCGAAAAACATCTTCTCTGTTTCTGTCATGATTTTTCTCCTGCTTTTTTATTTTCAATATACCATATTTCGCGGCGTTTTTCAATATTATATGATATTTATCGGCAAAAAATGACGGTAAAGACGTATTGACTAAACGCGCGACTTGTGATATACTGTTTATGGTCAGTTTCATGATACGGGAGGTGATTTCATGCCGGAAAAGAATATCAAGGTGATAGCACAGAACAGAAAGGCGCGCCATGATTTTTTTGTGGACGATACTTATGAAGCGGGCATAGCTCTTTTCGGCACCGAGGTGAAATCGCTTCGCGCGGGTGCTGTCAATTTAAAGGATTCATATTGCTATATCAAGGATGGCGAGATATTTTCCACAGGCGTGCATATCAGCCCATATGAAAAAGGCAATATTTTCAATCGTGACCCTCTTCGCGAAAGAAAACTGCTTATGCACAAGCGCGAGATTCTCAAACTAAACATGCTGGTGGGCAAGCAGGGATATACTCTTGTTCCGCTTTCGCTTTATTTCTCGGGAAAGAATGTGAAAATGGAGCTCGGCTTATGTCGAGGCAAGAAATTATACGACAAGCGTGAAACGGAGGCGAAGAAGCAGGCGGCAAGAGAAATTGACCGCTATGAAAGAGAGAGCAGAAAATAAAAGAACTCTCCTATATGGGGCCGTAAAGGTTTCGACGGGGATTTTGCAGTACGGTAAGCGAGCGGAGATGCGATACCTCCTTAAACAATCGCAAACTTAAATATAAACGCTAACAATAATAAAATAGCAATGGCTGCCTAACGGCAGTGCTGCGGCTTTTCAACCGCCCGTCACTCCCTTGAGTATCACGGCTTGGGACTTGGCGTCATGCAGTGATGAACGCGAACGGAGATTTTTCCTGTTGTATCCGTCGTGAATAAAACAGATACTTTTCATGCAGCCTGACTGACGGCGGCATGAGAGGGAAATTCAAAAGACAGTCTGCGCTCGGAGAAAGCTGTATGAATAGATTTTCGGACAGGGGTTCGACTCCCCTCGGCTCCACCAAAAAGAAAAGCACCCTAAATGGGTGCTTTTCTTTTTGCGATTAAATAGAGGAGAATCGAAGGAGCGGGAGTGAATGACAGCCTTTTATGGCTTGCGAACACTCGACAACCGAAAGATTTCGGGAATTTTCCTAGTGGTATTCGCCAGCAAGCATCGCCTTTGTGATACCACAAAGGCAAAACTTGTCAGGTGTACTCCTGAAACCTTTAAGGACTGGGAGCATCCCAGCAGTCTGCCTTTTGTCCCCAAAAGGCGATGCTTGCAGTATTAAATCACTCTGAAATTAAACTAAATGCTGATACAAGCCGGTTAAAGTCGTCAATAACTACGTATTGTCCTTTTGCGAACTCAATGCACTTTCCCTCACCATAAATGTCCCCAATAGCAAGTATTTTATTATCCGGATCATAATACTTCTTTTTGCAGAACTGCTCATAATCAGAATAGTATACGCCATCTGCATGCGGAAAATCAATCTCCACATATATACATCCAGCGGAAGCAGTAGGTTTTTTAAGTTTTGCAGTTTCACAGCTCAAAAAAACCTGATTTCCCAAGAAGTGTTCTAGTTTATACTTGTTCTCTGTAACAACTGATGTGGCAATTTCAAACGACCAATGGTACGGATAAACCGAAAAAGGACATATTGATGGTGACGGAACATAAATCATTGAACCATCACCTGTGATAACTGATTTCCCCTGTTTTATTTCATCACATGGCTCGTATACAATACATATTTGCTTTTTCATTTTAACTCCTTAGCAAAAAAATGACCAATTAGTCCCTTCCCATTAATCGTAGTTAATTCCCAAGCAATCAATATCATCCGCATTTATAAACCTTCTCATAGCAGGGTCATAATAACGGCTGTTGAGATAATAGAGGCTCGTCTCTGAATCGTAATAATATCCGCGATAGCGTATGGGGTTATTCTGACCCGGCGTCGATGCATATGTACCACTTATATCACTTATATCAACAGGCAATTTAAGTATATCATCGAATTATTGCAAATGCAAGGTTTTAATGTCAAATTTATTGTTTTTATGTCATAAGGTGTTTTATGAAAGAAAGATGATCGATAAATTCTTAAAAATCGTTCGGACATTGCATCGGTCACTCCACCAAAAAGAAAAATCCGCATATGCGGATTTTTCTTTTTACCTATTACTTTTTCACTCTTCACATTTACTCGGATTCATACTTTCTTTGTCATCCATGAGAGAATATCGCGATAAACCGTATCGCGACAGGTTTCGTTGAGTATTTCGTGGCGTGCGCCTTCATAGAGCTTAATTGTGAGGTCACGCACACCGGCTTTCCGGAGCGTTTCATAAATCTTTGTAACACCTGCACCGTAGTCGCCGACGGGATCCATAGAGCCGGAGACAAGGAATATCGGTATGCCGGATATCGCCATATGGCGGAACCACTCACGCGAGTTTGCATTCTTATTGAGCGTCATAAGGTCGCGCATTGCGGAAACGGTGAATTTGAAGGTGCAGTATTTATCCTCGGCATATTTTGATATTTTCTCTTTGTCGCGCGTCAGCCAGTCGTAGGGTGTTTCGCCTTCAAATTTCTTGCCGAAGGAGCCGAATGCCATATCATCAACCTTTTTTGATACGTACTTCTCGCCCTTCGCGGCGGCAATAGCCGTAGTGAGCGCGATTCCTGCCTCTGCCGCAGAATTTTTTGCGCCGGTGCCCATGATTATCAGTGCATTATATGAGTAAGGGTGATAAAATGCCGTGAGCCGCGCGATAAACGAGCCCATGCTGTGTCCGAGCAGAACCATGCGCAGTGCCGGATATTCAGCCTTTATCGCAGAGCCGACTGTGAAAACGTCTTCAACCATGATGCGCCAGCCGTCCTTGGAGGCGATAAAGCCGAGCTCATCATCTCCGCGCACGGTCTTTCCGTGACCGAGATGGTCATGTGCAACGCAGACAAAGCCGTTTTCCGCCATGAAGCCCATGAAATCATCATATCTCTCGATATGCTCGGTCATGCCGTGGCTTATCTGGAGAATACCTTTTTTCTCTCCATCGGGAATATATACCTTCACATTGAGCGAATGAATCTTATCACCGCTCGGGATTTTTCTGTATTCTACGGAGTAACTCATTTTCTCCCTCCTCAGATACCTTTTTCGAGCAGATATGCACGAAGCACGGCAGCCTGTGTTTTGGAATCGGGGATTTTACCCTCCATTATCTCGTGCACCAGCTCCTCGAGCGGAACCTCGCAGAGATTGAGAAATTCATCGTCATCGAGCTTGCGCTCTGCGTATTTCAACTCCTTTGCCACATACATATGTATTATTTCATCCGAATAAGCGCAGGTGGGTATCAGCTCGCCGAGGTAAATGAGCCTGCCCGCCGTGATACCCGTTTCCTCGAGAAGCTCGCGGCGCACTGCTTCCTCCGGAGGTTCACTCTTGGAATTGAGCTTGCCCGCGGGGATTTCCGTCATCACTCTTGCGACCGGATAGCGGTACTGATACTCTATTATCACCTTGCCGTCGTCCGTTATCGGAACAACGCATGCCGCGCCGACATGGCGGATATATTCGCGCTTTGCCTTATCGCCGTTCGGAAGTTCTATATCATCGCTGTAAACATCGAGAAGTCTGCCGCGGAATACCGAGGTCGAATTTATCTGTTTTTCAATGAGGTCTGTGTTTTCAAATTGCTTCATTTTTATTTCTCCTTGTAGTAAAGCATACAGTGGCAGTAACCCTCGAAATCAGGGTCGGCTATCTGCTCGCGGAATTCCTTGCACATACATTTGTTGTCTTCCGTATGCGCTGTTTTGCAGGGGCAATAGCCGCCTGTGCGGCGCAGTCCCTCACGGATATTTTCCACTATTTCCTTGTTTTCATTGAGGCGTACTTTTCCCATATTGCACCTCTCATGATTCCGAGATAAGCTCTGCAAGTGCTTCTTTTGCACGGTAGCCGACGGATTTGTTCACTATCTCACCACCGCGGAAAAAGAGAAGCGTAGGTATGCTCGCAATGCCGTACTTTGCGGCAAGCTCGCCCTGCTCATCAACATTTACCTTGCCGATTTTTACTTCGGGATATTCTTCTGCCAGCTCATCGATGACAGGAGAGAGCATTTTGCAGGGCATACACCATGAAGCCCAGAAATCCACAATGCAGAGCCCGTCATGCGAGAGTATTTCTTTTTCAAAATTGTTTTTTGTCAGTTCCATAGTTTTTCGTCCTTTCTTTTTTAAAAATTGTCTTTTCATCTACAGTATATAATATATTCTTCCATTTTTCAAGGGCTATATAAGGTAAAATTGTTATCACTTTGTAAAAATTTGTCCATCAGTGCCGTTGCCTCGATAATATTTTTGCGCGAGGCAAATGCCGTCAGGCGAAAATAACCCTCTCCGAACGCGCCGAAGCCCGAGCCAGGCGTGCCGACTACGCCCGCATGCAGGAGCGCCTCGAAAAACCGTTGCGAATTACCGCACCGGAGCCAGAGATAAGGCGAATTTCTGCCACCCGAGAAATATACTCCGCGGCGGCGGAGTACCTCGGCGAGTATAGCGGCGTTCTCCGCGTAATAGTCGATATTTGAGCGAAGGAGCGGCTTGCATTCTTCGGAGAGCGCCGCTTCGGCACCGCGCTGGATTATGTATGATACGCCGTTGAACTTCATATTCTGCCTGCGTGACCAGAGCGCACGCACCTCGGCACCGCTTATGCGAAGCTCGCGCGGGATAGCACACCAAGAGCATCGCACGCCGGTCATTCCCGCGGCTTTTGAAAAACTGCCCGTCTCAACAGCGCAGTATTTCGCTTCGGGAATTTCAAAAATGCTGTGCGGAAGGCTGTCGCGGATATATGCCTCGTATGCACAATCGAATATAATCAGCGAACCGCTTTTGAGGGCGAAATCGACCCATGCGGAAAGCCCCGCCCTGTCATATGCCGCGCCTGTGGGATTTGCCGGCGAGCAGATTGAGATAAGACAGCCGCCGAGCGGGAAATCCTTTGGCGGGGGAGGAAGAAATCCGTTCTCGCGCGTGGCGGGCAGCGAAACAAGCCTTTTGCCGCGCAGCAGACAGCTTTCACCGAAAACGGGATATGAGGGTGAGAGCTGCATGGCGCATGAGAAATCGAAAAGCTCCTGAATGGCGGAGAGATCGCTTTTCGCCCCATCGGAGATGAAAATTTCGTCCCACGAGAGCGCAATGCCAAAATCCGCGTACCGTGCCGCCAGCTTCTCGCGCAGGAAGGGGTAACCGCCATCCGGCGGATAACCGCGAAAGCCGCACGGTGTGCTCATTTCGAGAGATGCCTCAGCCATGGCACGTGATATCGGATACGGAAGCGGAAGCGTTACATCGCCTATGCCGAGGTTTATCACATCAGATTTTGGATGCTCTTTTTTATAATCTGCCAGCCGCCGTGCCACATCTGCAAAAATATAATTTTCCGGAATGCGCGTGAAATTTTCATTTGCCGAAATCAAAGCTTATCCTCCGTATCGTAAAATGTGCCGTCAAAAACGGTTTCCGCCGTGCCGGAGAGCAGAACACGGAAATTCTTTTTTACAGTGGCTTCAAAATCGCCGCCGCGCATATGAATTTTTATCGGCGTATCATACGGTAACAGGCAGTGATGGACGGCGGCGGCGGCAGAAGCGCACGCTCCCGTGCCGCAGGCGAGCGTTTCACCCGTGCCGCGCTCCCATACGCGCATATATATTTCGCCTCCGGCAACGCGGGCAAATTCCGCATTCACGCCCTCGGGAAAGAGAGGGTGATTAGCGAGCGCCGCGCCGATTCCCGCAAGATCTGTTTTTTCGGGGTCATCGGTGAAAAAGACGGCATGCGGATTTCCCATGGAAATGCAGGTGGCGCGGCAACTGCCGCCGAGAAGCCCGCCGATTGTGATGTAGCCCTCACGGTCGGGCGCGGCAAGCACGGGAACATCGGCGGCGAGAAACGATGCTCGCCCCATATCGGCAAGTGCGCTGACAAATCTGCCGCCTTTGAGCTTAATCCATAGCCGCCGTATGCCGGATGCCGTTTCGATTACGAGCGAGGTTTTCCTTGTATAGCCGCGCTCATAGAGAAATCTGCCGATGCACCGCAGAGCATTACCGCACATTTTGCCCTCGCTTCCGTCGGCATTGAACATACGCATTCGCGCATCAGCCTCGGAGGAGGGAAGTATCAGCACTATGCCGTCCGCTCCGATGCCGAAATGCGGAGGCGACATCTGCCGTGCCAGCTCTGCCGGATTTTTTATTTTCGTTTTGTCGCTCATGCAATCTATGAATATGTAATCATTTCCCGCGCCGTGCATTTTTGTAAAAGGAATTGCCATTTTCGTCCCCTCCGCGTTATTTTTCTCGGTGTATTATATGAAAACGGCGGATTTTTGTTAAAACGGAGCGGAGAAATGAGACTGCATGCTATAGAACTTTTCAGACCATCGCGGGAATCAAGCAAAGCTTCGCAAATCGGTCAATTCACTACTGGGGCAAAACTTATAATAAAATATTTTGTCTGCAACTAAAAATATCCTCACGCGGAATGCGTGAGGATATTTTTATGTATAATGGTGAATTATTCTGTTACGGGGTCGGGATTGACGCTCCAAGGGAGGTTGCAAGTGGGACCTGTGCAAGGGAGTTCGACCCAAGTGGTACTACCGAAGCTTTCGTAGCAATCACTGCATCCGATTTCATAAAGATAAAAATGGCTTGAACCGGAATGATAATGCTGACCTGTCCATTTGGCAATTGAAGCACTGCCGTGAGCGGTTTTATAAAGTATAAATCTTATCTCGCTTTCGTAAGTAATTGTTGAAGGGTAATAGCGACCAAAATAATAAAACTCATTTGTCCAATTAACATTATTTGACGGTTCCTGATTGAATTTCAAAACAGCAGTTTCGCCCGGTTTGTGAAGCCAGCCCACAGAGGTCAATTTTGCTACATGATAGTCATTCCACCTTGTATTGTCTTGCATTACATAGTCCAATGTTTCATCTTTTCTTATGGCAATTACATTTTCCCATATTCCGATAGAATCCGGACAGTTAACCTGTATTCTTACGCAAGCATATCCCAAATCGCCATTCAAATCAGCATCAATGACTTCTGCAAGATCAGTGATGCTGCCTAAATGATTGTAACTCCTGCCTGAAAACTCTCCCGGCTGACGAACGCGTTCTGTGCGACCGATTGCAAATGCATAGCAATTATAGTTTAGCATTGTGGAAGGATCCCATGCATATAAAGTACTGTTTTCTAATGTATACGATAATGCGTTGGGGGCAAGTTCAGCTGCTAAAATATTAGTACTGAAAGATAAAATCATGCAAACAGATATTATAATGGCAATCAATCTTTTCTTCATTTTTGTCCTCCTTGTCGATTATCAAAGTTTATGCAAGTCAACTTGTTACTTTATTTTTCGCTTGTTTCTCGATTATAAAATGTTGGATATCCGTAATACTCCCTTACGATGTCATTTATTTCTTTAATAAGTTTTATACGAGCGTTTTCATAACTAATGGTAAGTTCATGTATACTGTAAATATCATTTTCGAGAGATGCTATAACACTTTTAAAATCCATGTCAGCGCATTCTTCGGGAATAGTAGCTCCATGCTCTGTAATAAATTTATAGAGCTCCTCATTGCTCAAAGACGAAAGCAGCACCTTTCCTTTCGGTAGGTTGTCCGCCGTTATTCTACTGGGCTTTTCTTTTTCGCCACAGGCGGAAAGCATGAGCACCGCCATGGCGATGACCAAGAGTAAGGCTAAAATTCTTTTTTTCATATAATCTCCTCCTGAAATTTTTATTCTGATAAAAAAGCGCATAAACCGACCGTGTCGCAGTCCGGCTTATGCGCATACATGAATGGTTTTAATCTGTCCTCTCCGAGACCGGGG
>DODZ01000025.1:0-15248 GCA_003524145.1 Candidatus Apopatosoma intestinale
AAAGAGAAAGTCTGTGAAATAACGGATAACTGACCATTTAAGGATGGCGGTAGCGGAGCTTCCGTTGCCGCCTTATCGGAGGTGATTTCATGCGGCGAGTTGTTGTTGATATGCAAAATGCTTTGTTTGCCGATGCCATTGCAACGGCTCTGCAAAAATTTGATTCGGACTTTGAGGTGTGTCAAAGTGAAAGCCCTGCCAAAACCGCGGATCTGTGCATTTTTACGGAAGCGAATATTCTGATCATGGAGGTCACATCCTACACACCGTGGAAGCTGGAGGAACGCATGAAAATTCGAGGTGAAGTGAAAGCACAGAATCCGGGCTGCAAAATTGTACTGGTAGTGGACGAGAATACCGAAAAAAAGCTGGCGGACAAGGTGCGTCAGGCGAAGAAGGACGGGCTTGTTGACAATTTCATCTACGGCTCCGTTTCTTCCACGTATCTTTCGGCGGTTATCGATGCTTTGTAAGGAGGACGGCGGTGGTAGAATGATATGAATATATGGAACACATCCCCATCCTCCGAACGGATGGGCAATAGCGGAAGCTATCTTTGCTGTGTGGGAGAGCCGATAAAACGATACATACGGTCAAATCACCCGGCAACATGCCGGAAAATATAAGGAGGAATAGCTTATGAAAGCAAAAAGATTTTTGGCGTTATTGCTCACGATGGTAATGCTGCTGGGTTTAATGCCAACGACAATGTTTCCGGTAAGTGCTGCCGAAGATACACCGAACGAAGAAGTTGTGGAAGAAGAATATCCCAAGAACGCTGAGTATGACTTTACCATTCCCGGCTCGACCATCAGCTTTTTGGATAAAGACGGTGTGCTGATGACCGAGGAAAAGGCATGGTCTGATAGCGAAGCCGTTGTTTATGCATGGTACATCTTCATGTACCGTACCACCAAATCCGACCTAAAGCTCGGCTATTCTCCCGAAGGAAAGCTGTTTCTTCCCCACCGGGTCTACGAGGGTGACACGGCGGACCTTCTGTATGTGAAGGACAACACCATGTTCCGTGTGACCGCCACAAAGGACGCGGAGCAGATCTTTGACGGAAGTCAAATTCTGAAAACCGTTTTCCTCAACGCAGCCAACAGTACGATAACCCTGGCGAATGCGCCCGTGTATGCGGAAACACCGTTTGGATTTGTATTTATGGGCATTACCGATGAAAACGGAAGTTTTTCCCTGAATGCAACAACCGGTGAATTTACGCTTTGGATCTCAAGCAACGCCGGCTATATTTTGAATAAAACCGTAACGGTTACCGATACAACTGACGAAATCAGCTTTGCGGATGAAATCAACAATGCGGTGGAGATAGACATTACCGCAAGAAGCGAAACATACAGCAAGGCATCCGGCTACATGGTGGCACTGGGTAAGCCCAATGAAGCCGAAGCGAAGAATATGATTACAACAAGCTATGTTTCGCCCGAAAACAAGGTTTTTGTGACGCCCGGCGCATACAGCGTCGCCTGCGGAATTTGGGTTGAAGATAAAAACCCCAACTATTCAACTGCTACATCGGGCGGACTTTGGATTGACCTGAACAAAAACGCAACCGTCAATCAAAATACCGCATATAGTTTCTCCCTTGCCGATTTTGAAGTGAAGTTTGGGATTCAGGATGCCTACAAGCAGGATTCCTACGGCATTGACGACCGTATTGCGTTTCGGCTCAACGCGGAACACCCTGACGGATATGTGATGTCCGCACGCGCAAATCGTTCGTATGATCAGGACGCGCTGGTCGTAACCGTCGGAGAAAACCAGTATCCGTACACGTTTTGCCAGGACAGCTTCTCTGTATTCAGCTCCGGCATCAAGGTTTACAAAAATGGCGATGAGAGCAATCCCGTTTACCATGGAGACATCGGGCTTAATGAATCCAGCCTGACGCTGTCCCTCTTTGGAGAAACGGAAAACGAGTACATCGTGAAGTGTTTCTCCGAATGGGATTCGATGTCCTTCCCGTGGCTCTTCCCGGACGGCGTATGGTATACCACGTCCTTTAAGACCCAGTCCATTGCCGGGATTTACAAAACATTTGAATCCGACACGGATTTTTCATTATTCTATTTCGATGAAAACGGCGTAATGTCGGAAGCGGTTTACGATTACCGTGACGGAAAGCGTTTCTATTATATTTCCGCATCCGTTCAGAACGGCGATTATTTGCTGGCTGCATCCTGGTCATACGATTGGATGAAATACAATATCATCACTGTAAGTGACGAGCTGTTCGCGAACGGATATCAATTCGTGGACCAAACGAATCTGTCACAGGTGGAAATTGTTGTAGCCAACGGCGAAAACGATGAAACATACTACGATACGACCTTTGATCTCACAATCGAGGCAGGCAATCGCCAGTTCAAGATCTGCGGAAGTCAACCGGGCTTGCAGATTCCCTACGGCGAATACATCTTCGAAGTGTACGCTACCAGCTACCGGTACGATGACGAGCATAATATTCTGGACGAAAACGTTGTTTTACATACGGAAAGGCGAACCGTCTCGGAAGCATCCTGCACCATCAACGTGGATTATTCCACGTATCAGTCCTTTACGGTAGAGGCGGGTATGTACGTTGATAGAGATTATGAGGGGAACTACAGGAAGCATTTCGCGCTTCATTACGCCGACGGCAGTGTGAAGAACGTAGGCTGGCCGGATGCGCCCGCCACACTGTATTGTTCCACTATGCCTCAGTACGCTACGGGCGAGATGTACTACTACGCATGGCAGGAAATGGTTCCGTTCTCTCCCTACCTATTGCTTGAACCCTTTGACATTGAGGAGGGAAAAACCTATCAATTTGATTTCAACCCGGCAGCGATTGAAATTACAGACGCGGCGACCTTTGGCAGCAATGAAAACATCGTTCTGACCTACAAGGTGACCGATGGATGCGGCAACGTTCTGACCGATATCTGGAATCTTCTGAATCCAGGAGGCGTTCATAATCCGCTTACCGCCAAAGCGTATCCCTTCCGTGACGAAAACGGAAATCCCGTGGACAATCAGTATACCGTGGACGTCTATTTCCGCGTAAAAGGTGAGAGCGAATATCGGAAGATGTCCTTTACAAACTTCTCAAAGGCGGATCTCGGTAAACTTGAGGCAGGCGAATACGAAGGCTATCTTGAGATCAATTTCGACACCTACCTTGACGAATATGTCGTGGAATATCCTATGGAAAAGGGTGTTTACGAAAATGAATCGTGGGGGGATTTCAACAGCGTTTACGATAATGTCAGCCGGGTTTTGCATGGCGTTTTGCATAATGATTTTGCTTTCACCGTGGTTGATCAGACACACACCTGCGACTTCGGCGATTGGGTGGACGACGTGGTAACCGATACCCACACGCGCACTTGTAAGGATCCCGAATGCGGCAAGAGCGAAACGGAAGCCCACACTTGGGACGAAGGCGTTCAAAACGGTACGCCCACCTGCACCGAAGGCGCTTCCGTGACCTACACCTGCACAGGATGCGATAAGACCAAGACCGAAGACATTGATCATCTCGGACACGACTGGAGCGAATGGACGGATGACGGAGAAAACGCTCCCACCGATACGCACTCCCGTACCTGTCAGAGAGATGGCTGTGATGCCGCTGAAAGCGAGTCCCACGGTTGGAGCAGATGGGTCAAAATTGATGACAAAACGCACAAAAAGAGCTGCTTCGTATGTGAGGGTACACGAACCGCTGCGCATAACATTGATGCCGGTGTCGTAACGAAGGAAGCCACGCATCTTGAAACGGGTGTTAAGACCTTTACCTGTACCGATTTGTGCGGATATTATTACACGGAAGATATTCCGAAGACCGCCGAACATCAATGGGGAGAATGGCTTAACAACAACAATAACGGAACGCACTCAAGATATTGCCGTTGTGGAGCAAGCGAAACTAAGGATTGTACTTACAATGCAGGTGTAGTAACCAAAGAAGCAACGCACTTCGAGGAAGGCGAGAAGATATACACCTGTAACGAATGTGACGGCATAAAGACCGAAACCATTCCCAAAATCGCCGAACATCAATGGGGTGAATGGCTTAACAACAACAATAACGGAACGCACACAAGATATTGCCGTTGTGGCGCAACCGAAACTAAGGATTGTACTTACAATGCAGGTGTCGTAACCAAAGAAGCAACGCACTTCGAGGAAGGCGAGAAGACATACACCTGTAACGAATGCGGCGGCATAAAGACCGAAACCATTCCCAAAATCGCCGAACATCAATGGGGTGAATGGCTTAACAACAACAACAATAACGGAACGCACTCAAGATATTGCCGTTGTGGCGCAACCGAAACTAAGGATTGTACTTACAATGCCGGTGTAGTAACCAAAGAAGCAACGCACTACGAGGAAGGCGAGAAGTTATATACCTGTACCGATTGCGGCGGCACAAAGACCGAAACTATTGCCAAGACCACCGAGCACGAGTGGACGGAATGGCACGATAATGGTGACGGAACGCATACCAGAGCTTGCCGTTGTAATGCAACCGAGACCAAGGATTGTACCTACGATGACGGCGTAGTCACGACCGAACCCACGTATGAGGCAACCGGAACCAAGACGTACACTTGCAGCGTTTGCGGCGGAAAAAAGACTGAAACTTTGGATATGCTTGTGAAAACGGATGAGATTGTTTCTCCCGACAATAGCAAAATCAAGATCACCGCTCCCGAAGGCAGTGACGCTGTTCTGAACGAAAATACCGTTCTCAAGGTAGAGGAAGTGAAGGACGAGATTGCCGAAGATGTGAAAGCAAACGTTCAGGTCGTTGCCGGAAACGATAATGCCGAGATTCTTGTATCTTATGACATTTCGCTGCTCCTTGACGGCGCGACTGTTCAGCCCGGCGGTAAGGTAGAGGTTACTCTCCCTGCTCCCGAAAACGCCGGTGATTTCGATACTCTTCAGGTTGTCTACATTGATGATGAAGGGAACGTAACTCCTTGTGAAACGAGAGTTAACGCTGACGGAACGGTTACCTTCGTAACCGACCACTTTAGCCGTTATGCGATCGTTGGTGTTAGGAACAGCTCTCCCGTAGTTTGGATCCTGATCTCTGCTATCGGCGTTGCTCTGATTGCCGGTGCAGTTGTTGCAGTTCTGGTTATCAAAAAGAAAAAAAGTATAGCATAAGACGAATACCACAAATGAAAAACAAACCTATAAAGAAAGCGGTGAGCCTCGGCTCACCGCTTTGGATATTTATACAATTCCAAGTACCCTACCGCAACAATATATACTATCGTTCTCGGTCAGAATAATCGGTTTGTATTTTTCATTGTGCGATATCAGGCATTTGTTACCAAGTTCCTTAATATAGGCATCACCATTGACGACGAAGATACCTACCTCGCCAACATCAACGGAATCGCATTTTTCAACGAATACCTTGTCACCATCATGATAGGTAGGCTCCATACTGTCGCCGCCGACGGAGATAACGAAGTCAGCCTGTTCTGCTTCTGCACTTTCGGGAACGAGAAGCTCTTCGGCAAGATCGCTGTCAAGGAAGTTTCCGGTGCCGGCAGATGCAGGGAGCGTATAGTAATCCATCTTCAGCATACGAGGTTTGGGCTTTCTCGTCAGCGTTGCCACACGTTTATATTCGCTGTCAATCAAATAATCAACAATCTCTTTGCCGTGCTCGTCAAGGGCGCGGTATTTTTGTAACGTTGTCCACTCGGTAGCGGTAGGGCGGTCAGCCATAGACTTACATCCGATCAGCTCATCGGCAGAAACTTCAAGAAGGTCACAAAGACGTGCGAGCTTGTCGCAATCGGGACGCCCTATCCCTTTCTCCCAGTTATATATCACTCTGCCCGAGCTCTCGCCGAGAGCGTCAGCAATGTCCTGCTGTGTCATGCCTTTTATATTGCGGTACTTCTTGATCTGCTCGCCAATAAAGCTCATATTGGTATACCTCCGAATTGGATTGCTTATTTATTTTACCACAAAAAATTGTATTTGTCAACGGAAAATCCAATAATTTTATATAACTCTATTGACAATACAATATACTTGTGTTATAATAACAAATACCAAAGGAAATTGTAGTAATCGTTATATAACCATATGATTTTGGAATTTCGGTAGCCGCTACCGATATTCTTTTGAAACGATGATCAATTGTCCCTGTCACGCTGTCACACGGTTCAAAAACTGCGTCGGAGGAAACAAAGAAAAGGCTGTTGGCAAATAGCATTAAAAGCATATGTCAGCGGATAGATATCTTGCCGCACACGGCAAGGTCAATATTTTTTCCGCTTTCCCGACGCTTGCGTCTGGGGCAGGATGTCCACCGCCAACTGGCGGCGCCCGTCTCGCACCGTCCCTGCGCTCACGCTGGGACAATATCGGGCAGAAGCCCGAACCCACTTTTCATTGAAAGGAGAAATATATTGGGCAGATCACAAACAGAAACCATTACGATCCGAGTTACTCCCGAAGAAAAACACTCGATGCAAGGCAAGATGTATGAGGCGGTCGCTCCCTCGATGCGAGAATTTATTTTGCAAATGTGCATGGACGGTAAGGTAATTGTCAACTCGGATCTCCGAGAGCTGAACCAAGAGCTTCGCTATCAGGGTAACAATCTCAATCAGCTCACAAAGCTCTGCCATCAGGGTAGGATCTCTGCGGTCGATCTCGCGGAATTATTGTCTATCTATCGTCAAATTCTTCTTGCGCTCGGAGGTGAAAACGATGGCAGTTGTTGAAAGTATTCCCGAAAAGAATCAGACACCCAGCGCACAGAAAGGCGTGCTTGATTACTGTATGCAGCCGTCAAAAACCTTCGACGAGGACGAACAGCTCGCATATATATCGGGATACAATTGCATTCCCGAACTGGCAAACGAATCCTTCCTCGCCACACAAAAAATATACGGTCACGAGCCTGACGGCGTGAGGTTTTATCATTTCGTTCAGTCCTTCAAGATTGGCGAAGCCATCTCACCGCAAGAGGCAAACGATATCGGCATGGAGCTGGTAAAAAGCTTTGAAAAGTTAAAAAATCACGAGGCAATCGTTGCCACTCATATTGACAAGGACCACCTTCACAACCACATTGTTGTGTGTGCTTATAACATTGAAAGCGGTTTGAAATTGCATTATAATAAATTTTTTCTCTCGGACTTACGGCAAAAGAGTGACGAGATATGTCAGGCTCATGGGCTGAACGTTCTCAAAAAATACAACCCGAATGTCAAATCTCAACGCCTCAGCCCCAAGGAATACCGAGCCGCTATGAACGGCAACAGCTGGAAGATGGCTCTGCGTTCGACCATTGATTTCTGCATGACACGCGTCGGAAGCAAGGAAGAGTTTCAGAGTCTGATGAAAAAATACGGCTACGATATGGTGTGGACAGCCGAGAGAAAATATATCACGTATATCTGTCAAACAGCTGATGGAAAGGAACGCCGAGTGCGTGATATCAAGCTCAACGATGAAAAATATCTAAAGGAGAATATGGAACATGAATTCAGGATCAGGACAGAGTTATATGGACAAGCTCAAGGCGAAGAATATACCGCCGATGATACAAGAGGAACTGCTGGAGGAACAGACGGAACAGGAGATTCCGATGGTGCAGATCAGCGCAGAGGAATGGATGAAGCTCACCGAAGCGGTGCGCAGAATGGAGGCTCTGTCAGCGGAGCTGTCGGCGCAGAAAGCGATTCTGTCGAGCGAGGCGAGCAGATATACCGAGAAGATGATGAAGACAGCAGAGGCGCAGAAAGAGGCGACGGAGACGGCTCTGCACAAGGTGACGAAGGAAGCAACCGAACAGGTTGGGAAAGTGAGCGAGAAAGCTTCGAGAGTTATCGACAGAAGAATACGTCGGGACGAAGCGATATGGTTTCTCCGTCTCGCGCTCACATTCATTCCTCCAATATTGATACTGCTCTTATGGGTATACGTGGGATTGCGAATCTGACCGATCTGTTAGAGAACGGTGAGGAATCCGAGGAAGAAAAACGGCAGAGAGAAGCGAGAAACGCAGGCACTGCTGTCGGGGTTCTCGTGGGCGGTGCCGTAGGTTTTGCCATCGGATTGGCTGAAAAGCAAACCACGCCTACCGAAGATATTGACGATGGCGAGGATGAGGACGAAGTGCTTGAAATTACGATGTGAGAAAGGATGATGATATGACTTGGAAAGAATTTAAGAATCGTGTAATAGAAATACTTACCGATGACAGTTCCGACTTTTTGACGGACGAGGAATGTGAAAAATGGAAGGAACAGCGGAAAGAACGTATCGAGTTAGAATCCGAGCGTAAGCGTCAGGAACGACAATTGCTTGACACATGGTTCGAACAAGAGGAATACATCAAGGGCAGTTGGTGGAAACGGCTGTGGCTACGGCTGGTGTATGCAATAAAAGATACTCATGGAGAAGGTAGATTGCCGGACTTCGTAGCAAAAGATATCGCACGCTGTCTGCTGCCGAGCATCGTTGCGTATTTTGAAAGCGAAGAAGGCAAGAACGCCTTTGCCGAGTGGATGGAAAAGAAAAATGCCCTGCAGAACGAAAAACTTGTAGCGCAAAGCAAAAAGGACGGGGAATAACCTCGTCCTTTTGCATTTCAGGCGTTTTCAGCCTCTAAATTCATATAAAAAACGAATCCGAACACCTTGTTTGTTACAAAGTAGTTCGGATACGTTTGTTTTGGTGACCCCTGGGGGAATCGAACCCCCGTTTTCGCCGTGAGAGGGCGATGTCTTAGCCGCTTGACCAAAGGGCCATTTCATTCGGCGTGTGTTATTATATCATATACCGAATGAAAAATCAAGTCTTTTTTCACATTTTTTCAAATATTTTTCGACAGAGCAAAATAAAGCCGGCTGAAAACCAGCCGGCTTGGATTTGCTTATCTGTAGATATTTTCAAGTCCGAATTCTCTGAAATATTCATCCACATCGACTACCGTGTCCGTATGTCTTGCCTTTTCTGCGGCGAAAACGATGAGATGGTTTGCCGCGGAAACCGATATATCGGCAACGGAACAGCCGTTATATATACCGTTGAAATATTCGTAGAGATCGGCTATCATGCCCTGGTCACCGCCGCCGTGACCGCCGAGAATCGATTCATCCGTTTCGACAACGGGAACCTCTCTCCAGCTCTTTGTGGCAAAGCTGAATACTCTTATCGCGGTGTCGTTTGCCTCGGCTACAAGCTCGCCTTCTGTTCCGAAGAGATGAATGGCTCTGCCGCCGCCGTTGAAGGGATTCATCGTGAAGCTTGCCGTCACATTGCCTTCGAAAAGCATATCGACTACCTGATGGTCGACAACATCGTTATTGGCATGGAAAACGCAGAGACCGTAATCCGTGGTTCTCAGTGCTTCCATAACCTCGTCATCGGTGGGATAAGTGGTTTCGGAAATGCCCTTTGCCGCGGCACGGCGGAACCAAAGATTTTTCTTGTCATCATAATAGAGCTTGATACAGTTGTAGGGGCAGGTATCGGCGATGGGGCAACCGCCGTCGGCACATCTTACGGGTGCGCCCTCGGGTGCATTTTCACTTTTGAAATACGTGAGATCGCCGAAAGAGGAGACTTTTTTGCAGGTTTTGCCGAGCAACCACTGGATGATATCTATATCATGGCAACTCTTTGCGAGAAGCATGGGTGTGGATTCCTTTTCACTGTGCCAGTTGCCGCGGACAAAGCTGTGGCTGTAATGAATATTCTGCACTCTCTCGAGTGCTATCACGGACATTATTTCGCCGATCGCGCCGCTGTCTACGATATCCTTTACCTTTTTATAGAAAGGAGTATAGCGGAGGACATGGCAGACTATGACTCTGGTGCCTTTTTTATGTGCCGCTTTGGCGATATCCGAAATTTCTTCCACCGTCTGTGCGATGGGCTTCTCGAGAAGCAGGTCGTAGCCGAGCTCGATAGCCTTCATTGCGGGTTTATAGTGCATATCGTCGAGAGTCGAGATTACGGCGATATCCGCAAATTTCGGGCGGTCGAGAATTTCTTCCCATGAACGATAGCTGTTTTCCTCCGGTATTCCGAAGGAGCGGATGAAAACATCACGTGCGGCATCTATCGGGTCGGCAACGCCGACAAGCTCGAATTTATCGGGCTGTTCGCTCATAATGTTGAAATAGCCTCTGCCTCTGCCGCCGGCACCTATGCATATAACTTTTAATTTTTTCATAAAAAATCCCCTCCGCATTTTATGTATTGTTAAGCTAAGTATAACATATCCGCAGGCAAAAGTCAAGGCGGAAGGAAGTTTATTCATAATTCTTTCACGGGGTGCATATATATTAGCAACAAGAAAGAAGGGCGGACTGAAATATGCAAAAATCAAATACACATAATGAAAAATCCGGCATGCTTCTTCCCGTCGCAAAAGCACTGGGAACAGCTGTTGCGGCGGGAACGGTGCTTGCCGCGATATTCTGCTTTGCCGCGCTGAGGTTTGACGATCCCGAAAAGGTATCGGCGATATTCGCATATATTGCACTTGCCGCCGCCGCATTTGTCGGAGGATGTCTCGCATCGAAAATGTATGGAGAAAAGGGCGTACTCTGCGGACTGACAGTGGGGCTGTCACTTGCCGCGCTGATGATACTGCTTTGCTTTGCCTTCTCTCTGCCTGTTTCGCCGCTTGCCTACGCGATAAGCGCCGTCGGTGCCGCGGGGTTTTCCATGCTCGGAGGTAAATTCGCGGAAAAAAGCTACGGAAAAAGGAAAAGACCGAAGAAAAGAAGATAATATACAAATGTATAAATAAATAATACACCTGTATAAAATACAAAAGCGGAAAGCGGAGCCAATTTCGGTTCCGCTTTCCGCTGCAGGGTTTGCAGTGTTTTCGGCAAAAGACAAGGATTACCTCATTGTATTTTTCCGTTGCCTTTGCGATATATTTTTCCGCCGAATAAAAAAGTTTTCGCTTTCGGTATAGACAAGGCGGAAAAGTTATGATAAAATAAAGCGGAATTGATATTTTTACGGAGGCTCAATATGTCCGAATATACAAACAGAATAAGCGACGGGGCGTTTGTCCCCGCTTCACCGATAACAAGCCGATTCGTTTCCCCTTGGGATACGAGCGGCTGGTACAGCGTGGAGCCGGATTTTGCTGTCGGCGCCAAAATCTATTCAAATTGCGATGCGCGAGTGAAATCCGCTCCCGAGGTGCTTTTCGGCGCGGATTACATACGCACCTTCAACTCCGCCGCCGACGGGTTTGATGATAAGCAGGAGGTTGATTTCTATACCGAGCGCGAGTGCGATATCTATGTCGCGATAAACGAAAATATCCCCACGCCCGTGTGCCTTGCGGATTTTGCCCGCGCTGAGGGAGAAATAACGCTTGAGAGCGGCGCCGTATATGTGCTGTACAGAAAGAAATACGCGAAAGGCGCGCTTGTTCATATCGACGGCTTCGCGGGAGAGGGATATGACCATTTCTTCGTGCTTGCCGTTCCTGCTGAGGGCGAGGAAAAGAAGCCCCTGCCGGAAACGCCCGCCTGCGGTGCTTTTCCGCCCGCATATATTCCCCGCGAATACCGCCGTTATTACAGCGAGGTTTTCAACGAGGGTATACCCGAGGGGCTTGAGACTGTAGGCGAGGTCACGCTCAGGGAGCGTGCGGACGACCCGCGCGATAAGTATGCGGCGGTGTCAAAGGGTTGCATCATCTGCGAAATGCCCGATTTCGGTCGCCGCGTTGTGATAAGCGCGAAGATTACCCCCGCCGAGAAAAACGGCAAATATATGACATGCGCCGTCTATGGCAAAAGCGGCGTCATCGCCTGCATAGTCTTTGATATGGGTGAAATATACGCGGCTTCCCGCGAGAAATCGGTCAGAATAGGCGATTTCGAGGCAGGGAAGGATTACAGTGTAAGGCTTGTTTTCGACAGAGACGCCGCTGAAATTGACGCATGGCTCGGTTGCCGCCGCGCCGCTGCGGCGCTGCCCGTTTCCGAGACCGACGCGCGCGGCGTGAAGTTCATCGCGCATATAGGCGAGCTCGGCGTGGACAATCTGCTCATCGAGGATGATACGGAGATTTATGCCGTAAACGAGGATTTCGCCGAGGAAAGCGATTTTGTCACCACCGGCGAAAACGCCAAGGCGGAAATCGAGGCTTATCCTTTCGCCGCGGACAAGAGTCTGACGCTCTCGGCAAATAACGGCGGCAGCGCTTCGCTTGCGTATGCTTTCCCCGCGATTGCGGGCATTCTCACCGTGGAAACAAAGGTGAAAGTGATGGGCGAGGGCTTCGCACTCGCGCCCGAGATAACGGATGAAAAGGGAAATGTCGCTCTTCGCATAGCACTCTATAAAAACAATCTTTACGCCACAAACGGCGACAAATGGGAGCGCATTTACGGCGGGCTCAACGCATGGATGTACTATCCATGCGCAAACTGGACAAATCTGAAGATAACGCTCGACACTGTCCGCGGAGTTTATACGCTGATGGCGGACGGTGCCGTGCGCGCCAAGGATTTTGCTTTTGCTTCAAGGATTGATTCTGCCTGCCGCCTCGCTTATTCCTGCGAGGACAAGCTCTGTATCAACCGCATAAGGATATATGACGCGCCGGATTTCTGCCGTATTGCGCCGACAGGCAAAATCTTCGATGTGCGCGACTACGGCGCTGTCGGCGACGGAAAAACGCTCGATACCGCCGCTATTCAGAAAGCCGTTTATGCGGCGGAATATACGGGCGGCACGGTCTATATCGGCTCGGGCACATATCTTTCCGGTCAGATAGAAATGAGAAGCGACATGACGCTTTTCGTTGACCGCGACGCGACGCTCCTCGGAACGCAGGACCATGGTGAATATCCGCTCCGCGAGCCGGGAACGAGCCTTTGCGCGGTGCGTCAGCTCGGCAGAGGACTTATTTACGGCGAAAACATAAAGAACATCCGTATCACGGGCGGCGGTATGCTCGACGGAAACGGGCTCTACCGCTTCAAGATGAATGACCCCGTGAGCGACAGACGCGCACTCGATGCCCGCCCCGACATTGTTTACATCACATATTCCAAGGATATCACGATAGAAAATATCAACTTCAAAAACAGTGCCTTCTGGACTGTCGTTCCGCTTTCCTCGGGGAATATCGTGATGCACCATCTGAATCTCGACTGCATGAATACGCCGAACCGCGACGGCATAGACCCTGTGGACTGCCATGACATGACGATATATTCCTGCAACATAATGGCAGGCGATGACGGTCTCTGCTTCAAGAGCTCCGACCCTGTCGGCTGCTACAATATCGATGTATGGGATATGATGATTCAGAGCCTTGCTTCGGGTATCAAATTCGGCACGGACACCTATTATTGCCTGAAAAATGCACATATTTCCGACTGCGCGATAAAGAATGTCAACCGTTGCGGCATCTCGCTTGAGACGGTGGACGGTGCTGAAGTCGAAAATGTCACTTTTGAGCGCATAGATATGACGGATGTCGGCGCGCCTGTATATATCACTGTGGGCGCGAGAAACAGACTGCCGCGCGGCGGTGCGCCCGTCCGCAAAAGCGGCATAAAGAATGTCACCTTCCGCGATATGCGCTTTGACCGCGCCTATCCTTTCAGCTATACAAAGAATATCCGCGAGGTCATGGCTGTCGGTCAGTCTCCCGAGCAGATAATGGAAAATATCCTCTTTGAAAACTGCGATTTCACTCTCGCGGGAGGCTTCTCCGAGATTCCCGGGTGCCCGCGCCCGATAGATAACCGCTATCCCGAATATGACAGGCACGGACTGAGCGCAGGTCACGGCTTCACCGTGCGCTATGCGAAGAATTTCGCGTTGGAAAATGTGAATATCACTCTTGAGGCACCCGATGTGCGCCCGCTTATTGCCTGCTTTGACTGTGAGGAAAAATAATTGAACCGCATAAGAAGGATTTAAAATGCTTGCAAATTTTCATACGCATACAAAGCGCTGTAATCATGCCGCAGGCGAGGACAGGGAATACGTTATTGCCGCAATAAAGGCGGGCTTGACAGCGCTCGGATTTTCCGACCATTCACCGCAGTGCTTCGACGGCGGCTTCTACTCAAATTTCCGCATGAAGCCGGAGGAGCAGAGAGACTATATTGAGTCGATTTCCGCTCTGCGCGAGGAATTTCGCGATTATATACATTTGTATATCGGTTATGAAACGGAATATTATCCTGATATTTTCGGTAAGACATATGATATGCTTTCATCTATGCCCTATGACTATATGATACTCGGTCAGCACGCGCTCGATAACGAGAAGGACGCGCATTTCTGCTTTACCGAAACAGATGATGCCGCCTTGCTCGAAAAATATGTTTCGCAGGTATGTGAAGGAATACGCACGGGAAAATATTTCTATCTGGCACATCCCGATGTTTTCAGATTTTCCGGCGACGAGGATATATATGAGGAGCAGATGACGCACCTGTGCCGCGAGGCAAACCGCTATGGCATGCCGCTCGAGATAAACGGGCTGGGACTGCGCGACAACAGATATTATCCGTCGGAGAGCTTTTTTCGCATAGCCGCGCGCGAAGGCTCAAAAGCCATCTTCGGCTGTGATGCGCACAGTCCGGACACGGTAGGGCTTGCCGATAATTACGATGAGGCGCGCCGTCTTGCCGACAGGTGCGGCATAGAACTCATTGAGACTGCAGTCCCCGTGAAATTCCGCGAAAAAATAAAACAGAAATAAATGAAAACTGCAAACCCCCGGGAGCCACTCTCGGGGGTTTGCGCGCTGATGCCCGCGAAGATACTTAAAGATACTTTTCTTCTTCTCGCGCTTTTCACTGACGAAAAGCGCGGCAAAAGTCATTTAAGAGGGCTTTCCTCCCTCTTAAAAAGCTCCTTCCGCGCGCACGAGTTAGTCGCAGGAAGTAGTGCGTGGCAAGTGTGTACGGCACGGGGCAAAGCACAAGTCGGTGGTTTTGCCGCTCCCCGCAACCTCATACTACCACGCGTGCGAACATATCACACGAAAAAGTCGAGCAGATTCGTGCACGCATCGCCTGCACGCCCGCTGGATAATGGGTGGCGCGGGCGTGGCTGTAGTCCGTGCGCTGACGAAATCAGGACATTTTGCCAGCCTTCTCCAGTGGGAGAAGGTGGCAGCCGTAGGCTGACGGATGAGGTGTCTTTTTTAGATAAAGCAACTTTTCTTTTATCGTACTTTTGCGTGA
>DODZ01000025.1:15496-15793 GCA_003524145.1 Candidatus Apopatosoma intestinale
CCGCGTGCACGAGTTAGTCGCAGGAAGTAGTGCGTGGCGTGTGCGTGCGGCAAATGGCTAATGGAGAAAGTCGTTAGTTTCGCGCTCCCCGCAGCTTCATGCTACCACGCGTGCGAACACAGCACGCGAGAGGGCCGAGCAGATTCGTGCACGCATTGCCTGCACGCCCGCTGGATAATGGGTGGCGCGGGCGTGGCTGTAGTCCGTGCGCTGACGGGATTATCAAAATAAACCCTATCTCGCTATGTTCGCACCAAGACACGCACCCAAACTCCAACCGCGAGGTTCGCCATAGCC
>DODZ01000026.1:0-11565 GCA_003524145.1 Candidatus Apopatosoma intestinale
CGCATATGTGTTAATTCCCCTACAATATAAAACCCAAGTACAGTCAACAGACAAAATAAAAACCTTTTTTATAAATCACAAAACGGAGGTAAAAATGGGACTCGGAACACTTAACAAAACTATTTCACTGCTGACGCGTCTTATAGACGACAAGACGACAACAGAGCCGATACTGGAGTTTTCACCGCAGAAGCCTTCGCTTCCGAAAGCACCCGTATCGTCACCGCTTCCGCGCACATCTCCCGAAAGCGTGGGTATTTCTTCCGCCTATATAGCGGAATTTCTGACCGCGCTCGAGCTGGATAAGAGCCTGAATATGCACACCGTGACTATACTGAGGCACGGCAAGGTGATATGCGAAGCGGGCTTCGGCGCATACAATACGCAATATTTTTCCAGTACATTTTCTGAATGTAAGAGCATCACATCGCTTGCGATAGGCATACTTATCGGCGATGGCAAGCTGCGTCTCGACGAAAAAGTGATTGATATGTTTCCCGATGACGACAGCGCCATGGCAAAAATAAAATACAAAAATCTCACGGTTGAAGATTTGCTCACCATGCGCTCGGGCGCTACCTTTGCCGAGGCGGGCTCAATGGCTGATTCCTTATGGATAAAAGCATTCTTCTCATCCTCCGTCAAGGGCGATATCGGCGAAACATTCAATTACAACAGCCTGAATACATATATGCTCTCCGCGATAGTAAAACAGAAAAGCGGCAAAAACCTGCTTGATTTTCTGCGCGAACGCCTCTTTGATGAGATGGATATACAGGGCATTTTCTGGGAAAAAAGCCCCGAGGGCATAGAAAAAGGCGGCTGGGGACTATATATCCGACCCGAGGATATGGCAAAAATAGGACTTCTCGTCATGCAGGGCGGCAAATGGAACGGCAAACAGCTCGTTCCCGCTGGATATATCAGGCTCGCCACAGCAAAGCATTCCACAGCGCCGAAGTCCTGCGGCGATTTCAACTACGGTTATCAGATATGGTGCGGTCGCGAGCATAATGTTTTCCTTTTCAACGGAATGTTCGGGCAGAATACAATGTGCTTCCCCGATAATGATATCATCATTGTTTCAACTGCGGGCAATAACGAATTTTTCCAGCAAAGCTCATATTACAGATATGCGATAAAATATTTCTGCCGAAGTTTCCCGGAGGCAGTGCCTGTAAGCAGACACGACGCAAAACTGCTTGGCAACGTTATCACCCGCCTTTCGTGGCAGGAACGGCTCACGCTTTCCATGCACAGAAAGCAAAGCGTCATGCAGAAGCGCATGAAAGCGCTGGACGGCATAACATTTCTCCCCGATGAGCCGCGCTCCGCTTCGCTCGGGCTTTTGCCGATGCTTCTTCAGGCAACGCAGAATAATTATACAAAAGGCACAAAGAAAATTTCGATAGATTTTGAGGAAGAAGTGCCGTATATGCTCTATGAAGAGGCGGATTCATCTTTTAAAGTGCCCCTCGGCATAGGAAAGCCGCTCTTTACCGAGCTTGATTTTCACGGCGAGCCGTACAAGGTGGCATCGCGTGCGGTGCTGACAAAAAATGAAGATGACGAGCAGGTGCTCAAGGTGATAATGGATTTTCTCGAAACACCCTTTACCCGCATAATAAAGTTCATTTTCCGCGGGGACGGTTCGATATCTCTGCTTGCGCCCGAACGCCCCGGCGCCGACTATGTATTTGATTTTGTCGGCGAAACGCTCTCTGAGATGGAGCAGAGAAACAAACTTATCGCTTCCACTGTCGGCAAAATAGACCCGAATTACCTGCGCTATAAGGTAAACAATGTCTTTTCCCCGAGCGTGAAATTCAAGATAAAAAGATAACGAAACAAATCCGTCCGCCCCAAAAGGCGGACGGATTTGTTTGCGTCTTAAATAAGCGTTTTATCTTCTTCTCGAATTTCCCGACACCATCAGGAAAAGTCGCAGGAGCTGCATGAGCGATACGGCGAGCGCCGCAACATAAGTCATCGCGGCGGCGGTGAGAACTCTTCTCGCTCCGCCTATTTCTTCTGAGCCGAGTATGCCGTAGCTCTCAATACACCTGAGCGCACGCCTGCTCGCGTCAAATTCCGTCGGCAGGGTCACAAGCTGAAAGAGAGTGCAAAGCCCGTAGCAGGCAACGCCGATATATGCTATCACCAGAAATTCGGGCGCAGACGCGAGCGAATTAAGCAGAATGCCGAGTATTATCAGCGGAATTGCAAGACGCGAACCGATATTTGTGACGGGGATTATTGCCGCGCGAATTTTCACCGGCGCATAATTTTCCGCATGTTGAACCGCATGCCCCGCTTCATGGCAGGCAACGCCGACAGCGGCGACAGAGGTATTTCCGTATACACTCTCCGAAAGGCGTATGACATCGCTTCTCGGGTCGTAATGGTCGGTCAGATTGCCGGGGATCTGCTCTATGCGAATGTGCTGCAGTCCGTTTGCATCAAGCACACGGCGTGCCGCTTCGGCACCTGTGATGCCGCGCATGGAGCGTATCTTTGAATATTTTTTGAATGTTGTATTTACGCGGATGCTCGCCCAGAGTGAAAATATCACTGCGGGAAGCACAAGTATCAGATATAAGTAATCCATAATTTCCTATCCGTTTCGATTATTTTTCTTTACTTACGCTTTTTGCGGGCTTTGCTTCAGCGCTCTCCGCACTTTCCGCCGGTATGGCTTCCGGTGCCGCTTCCGCTCTGTCATGGCTCCCGACAGCGGAATTTGTCGGAGCGTCTTCGGCAAGCGTCGGTATAAACTGACGGGCTATCTTGCCGTCGCCGCGCTTCTTTATATATAAGAAGCCAATGATGCTGAAAACAAATGCACCGATGAAGTTTACGAAGAGGTCCTCCATTGTGTCATAAATGCCGATATCGAGATATCCGTTCAGAATAAGCTGTTCTCCGTTTCCGTATTTTATTACGGTTTCCGTAATACCCGTTACGGGATAAGGGATATTCTGCTTTGTCGGGTCGAGCATGGTGGAATAGATATTTGCTATTATAGTATCTTTCTGCATATCCTTTGCAAATATTCTGTCCATACCGAACTCGAAAAATTCCCAAAAGATGCCGACGGTCATCGAAAAACAGAAGGCTGCCACGGCTACAAAAGCCGGAGAAAGATTGAATTTGATTTTTGAGTTTCTGTTCAGAACATCCACGAGCGCAAAACCGAGTGCGGCACAGAGAAAGCCCCATGTGGTATGCAGTATCGTATCCCAATGCGCATACTGGATGAAATATCCCTGAAGCTCGCCGAGAATTTCTGCGGCAAAAATGTGCAGGAGTATTATTATCTCCAGTGTATCCGGCAGATCAATATGCATTTTCTTCTCTACGATAGACGGGAGAAAGAAAAGGAAAAGCACAAGCACGCATATAAAAGCATTTTCAAAATTTCCGAGCATTATACTGCGCACAAAAGCCGCTATAACAAGCACGCGGAGTATTATATATACTGCCGTGACGGCTTTACTCCTTGATTTCAGCTCCGCATCCACGCGTTCCCTTGCCATTTCTTTGATGTTTTTCTTCATAGCATCCTCCGAGAGATTTTATTTTAAACGAAAATCCGCGCGTCGTACTTATTTTTCCTCGGCTTTTTCAGCTTTATCTTCGCCGTTGTCCTTGTGAAGTCCGATAACATCGGATACAGGAAGAGAAAATGTCAGCGCGTGCTCGCCCGTTTCATTCAGCACGGCGGCGCATATCGCCTTCATGACATCCTGACGCATCTCGGCACGCACGAGCATGAACACGATTTCCTTCTCGGGCTGAACCGTGATTCCGAATATCTTCTTACCGAGCTCGGCTTCTCTTGCGCGAAGTACCGTGCCTCCGCGGACGCCCGCTTCTTTTGCCGCCTTTACGGCAATATCGGTATTTCCCGAGCTTGTGGCAACGATTATAAGCTCATAATGCTTTATTTCGGCATTTGTTTCCATTTTTGTTTCCTCCTCTTTCTTTTCATCTGCTACCGCCGTATTTTCCTTTTCGGCGGAATCGTTTGCAGTACTGACCATTTCCGATACGGCACGGCTTATGCCGGAGAGCGGCAGAGCAAATGCTATGCCTGCGCCGGGTTTTTCAAAGTGGAGCTTCTTATTGAAGCCCTCGAGCAGCAAGGGCGCGGTTTTTCCGTCTGTCACGCAGAGCACCACATCCTTTTCGGGCTCATCAAGTCCGAACATATTCATGATATCCGAGCTTGCCGTTCCGTGTCCGCGGACTATCATCGGAAGAGCCGCTCCGTATTCGCGGCAGACCTCGCTCGCGGCATTTCCATATCCGCGGCGCGGTATCGCTACAGCTAATTTCATCTGCATATTTATTCCTCCTCTATAGCGAGGTCAATAACCTCGTTTTCAAGCTCTGCGGCAGTGATTTCGGGTTTTGCCTTTATGCCGCTTGTCTTTACCTTGTAAAGCACGCCTATTATCTGAATGATGATAAGAGGTGTCATTGCTACCATTGCTACTATGCCGAAGGCATCTGTCAGAACATTACCGCCGAGTGCCTCGCAGGCACCCATGGCAAAGGGAAGCAGGAAGGTTGCCGTCATGGGACCGGAGGCAACGCCACCCGAGTCGAAAGCTATCGAGGTGAAGATTTTCGGCGTTACGAAGCTGAGCCCCAGAGCCACCGTATACCCGGGGATAAGGAACCAGAGTATGGAAACGCCTGTCATTACGCGGAGCATTGAAAGCCCCACGGAAGCCGCCATGCCGACGGAAAGCCCCACCATCATCGTTTTCTGCGAGATTGCGCCCTGTGTGATATCCTCAACCTGCTTATTAAGCACAATAACGGCAGGCTCGGCTTTTACGATAAAGTAACCTATGAGCATACCGAGCGGGACCATTATCCAGTTATAATCAAGATTTGCGAGTTCTCTGCCGAGGTAGTTACCTACGGGCATGAAGCCGACATTGACGCCTGTGAGAAAAAGGGTGAGTCCGATGAGCGTATAAACAAGCCCAACGAGTATTTTTACAAGCTGCTTGCGACGCATTTTCAGGAAGAATATCTGGAATATCCCGAAAAATACGACTATCGGGAATATTGCCGTAAAGACTTCTTTTACATATTCGGGAAGCTCATTGCCGAATATTGTGGCAAGGTCGCGCGTTGTTTCGACGGTGGGGATGTCAAGAGGGGTGTATGTACCGCTGTCGGAACCGTAAGCAAGACCGAGTATCATCACCGAGATGATGGGACCTATCGAGCAGAGCGCGATAAGACCGAAGCTGTCGCCGCCGCTGTTTTTGTCTTTACCGATGGTGCTCAGACCTATACCGAGAGCCATGATGAAAGGCACTGTCATAGGACCTGTGGTTACGCCGCCGGAGTCAAAGGCGATGGCAAGAAAGCTTTTCGGAATGAAAGCCGCCGCCGAAAAAACGACGATATAGCATATAATGAGCATTTTTGAAAGGCTCCAGCCGAAGAGGCTGCGCAGAAACGCAAGCACGAGAAATATGCCGACGCCGCCCGCAACAGAGAAGATGAGCACGGGATTCGGAACACCCGGAATCTGCCCCGCAAGTACCTGCAGGTCGGGCTCGGCAACGGTGACTATCGCACCTATAATAAAGCACGAGGCGGCAATAAGCCAGATTCTTTTGCTTTTGGCAAGCTGCACGCCAACCTGCTCACCTATCGGCATCATAGCCATATCGGCGCCCAGCGTGAAAAAACCCATACCGAGTATCAGCAGGAGCGCGCCTGTGAAAAACAGCAGAAGAAGCGCCGGCGGAATCGGCGTTATTGTCACACAGAGCAGAAAAACTATCGCCGTGATAGGCAAAACGGCGGAAAGCGACTCGCCGATTTTGCCCTTGAGTTTCGGATTCAATATACATCCCTCCCATTTTATTACATTTTTATTCTATTTTACCATAAAAAATAATCAAAATCAACATGAAATTTTGCAAAAATGCAAGATTTTCATTATATTCATATTTTATGCAAAAATGCGGTTTTGATAAAAAGCGGGGGATGATTTTTGCAGCGTGAATTCTGCAGGTGCGCTGACGGGACTAAACCATATTTTTTCTTTTTCTTTTGGTTATACTTGGATTTTGCGCGGTAGGGGTCGATGTCGCTCTTGACTATATGTCGCCGATGTGATATCATATAGCTGAAATCCAATACATCGGAGGTACAAAATGGAGCTTGAAAGAAAATATGCGGATTTTGCCGCGGAAAAAGCGATAGAACTGATAGGGATAGACAGCCCCTCGGGCTTTACGGAAAAAGCCGCAGAATGGGTGAGGAATGAATTTGAGGCACTCGGATTTGCGGCGCGCATGACGGAAAAGGGCGGCGTTATTGCCGACCTCGGCGGAAGCGGCGAGGGACTTCTGCTCGAGGCACATACCGATACGCTCGGCGGGATGGTTTGCGAAATCAAAGGAAACGGCAGGCTTCGCCTGACTGCACTCGGCGGTATGCGTGCCGATAACGGAGAGACGGAAAATGTCCGTATTTACACGAGAGGCGGCAAGATATATGATGGCACCCTCCAGCTTTGCAATGCTTCTGTTCACGTAAACGGAAGCTACGGAAGCACGAGCCGAAATTTCGATACGACAGAAGTCGTGATAGATGAGGATGTTTCATCGGCGGATGAGACGAGAGGACTCGGCATAGAGGTCGGCGATATTGTCTGCTTTGATCCGAGAGCGAAAATAACAGCCTCGGGTTATATCAAGAGCAGATTTCTTGATGATAAGCTTTCCGTCGGCATTCTGCTCGGCTTTGCAAAATATCTTGCAGACAATAAGATAACGCCCGAGCGCCGCATATATGTTCATGTGACGGTATATGAAGAGGTCGGACACGGCGGCTCGGCTTCTGTTCCGGCAGGCGTGACCGAGGCAATAAGTGTTGATATGGGTTGCGTCGGAGACGGACTCTCCTGCACGGAAAAGCAGGTTTCCGTATGCGCCAAGGACAGCGGCGGACCGTACAGCTATGATGTGGTAGGCAAGCTTATCGAGGCGGCAAAGAAGGAGGGCGCGGATTATGCCGTGGATGTTTATCCGCATTATGGTTCCGATGTTGAAGCGACGCTTCACGCAGGCTATGATATCCGCCATGGGCTCATAGGCTCGGGCGTTTATGCCAGCCATGGCTATGAGCGAAGTCATATAGACGGTGTGTATAACACGCTGAAAACAATAAAAGGTTATGTGAACGCATAAGAGGAAAGCAAAAAAAGAACGGACGGCGTCCGTTCTTTTTATGTACAAGCGGCTCCGCACACCCCCATGTCGAAGCGCCTATACCCGTTAATATGGTAAAAGCTGTTATCTTTCCTTATCCTCTTCGCAGATATCCATGCCCTTGAGCCTGAAGAAATTGATGAAATCCTGTCTGTATTCGCCGAAAACAGTCACTCTGTGCCACATAGGCATCCAGTTTTCGAGGAGCGCACGGGCATTGCAGGAAGCAACGAGCTTGGAGCGGCATCCCGCATCTCCGCCGGCATTGCCTACGGAAACAGAGGAATGAATGCAAGCCCAGTTGTCAAGATTGCTCATATTTATCGTGGTCAGCTTTTCGCCTGCGGGGAATATGACCTGAACGGAAGCACCGAGCTGGTCTTCCGCATGGCTGCGGATATAATAATCGCAGATTTCCGCGGACTTCACACCGTATACCTTGCGGCAGGCAACGCAGTGCGCATAGATTATTTCATTGCTCGAGGTATCTACCACAGGGTCGGAAACAAATCCGTGTCTGCCTGTGAGATAGAGTGTGATAAGCGAAGAAAGAGTGGAATCGATATCGGCTTCACAAACGCCGAGTTCGCCGTCATCTGCCATCTGGAAATGGGAGAGGCAGGGGTACATGTGGCGGCTCTTGCCGTAGATATCATTATATGAAAGCTCGAGGCACGCTATGGTAACGGCATCGGCACCCGTATCGCGCATCATCTTCCTGATTGCGAGATAAATCTTCGCGCTCTCTACTATATCGGAATGAGAGGGTTCAACCGTCTTGACGGTGCCGCCCGTCCATTTCTCGGCAAGCGCAAGTGCCGCGCTCTCGTCTGCTTTATCAAATTCAGCCATCAGGTCGGCGGCGGTTTTGTTTATGAATTTACAGCCGAAACGCTTCTCGGCGGCTTCTTCGACATCGTTTTCAACATCGTTCTTGACTACGAGAACGGTGGTATTTTTCAGCTTTGCATTTACTATCAGCGTGCGGGCAAGTCTCGCTATATCGTTGAAATCGCGCGAAGCCTCGAGCGGAACGGGAAGCCTCTCATTTCTTATCATCGGACTTGTGCCGGAGAGTGCCGAACCGCTTCCGCAGAAGGGAACATCCGCAACCGCGCAGGGAATACCGTCGACGGATTTTCTTGCATAAAACTCATCGAGTCTTATCCAGTTTGTCATCAGCAGTACGAGAACGCCGCCATAGATTTTTTTATCTTCTTCATAAGCCGCGGCGGCTTCGTCCTTGGAATTATATTTGAATACGTCAAATTCCGCATCGGGATTGTATGCGCGGACATACTGCATTATTTTTTCTGTTTCTCTCTCGTAGCCGAAGTTGATATGAGGCCAGCCGGGAACATTTTCCTTTTTTGCCTGAACCACAACTTTTATTTTTATCTTTTCTGCCATGTTTTCCTCCGTGTATCTGTGCTGTGCACAATATGATTTACATTTTTGATTTTATCATGGGGAAAGCGGTTTTTCCATTGAATTTTACGACATGAAATTGTATTATTCCGTCATAAAAAAGGAAGCGGCGGTTTTCCGTCGCTTCCTTGAATTTATAATACGGTTCAAAGCTTGTCATGCTCTTCGAGCCATGCGGAGACCTTTGCCGCTATTTTGCCGACGCAGCCCTTCTCATAGGGGAGCTTCATGCCGGCACAGGGAACAGCCTCGGCAAATGTTTTCGTGCCGCCGAGATTTGTATATTTCATATAGCTTTCCCAAGCTGCCTTTTTATCCTCAAGCATCCTGAGCCAGAACTGGAAAGCAACCGTCTGCGCCATGCAGTAGTCTATATAATAGAAAGGATTCATATAGATATGCGTCTGCCTCTGCCAGCCTGCGCCGCGCGAATAGAAGGGAATATCGGCGAAATCCATGTAGGGGCGGTATTTCTTTTCGAGCTTCATCCATTCCTCATTGCGCTCGTCGGGCGTGAGGGAGGTATTCTCGTAAACTATATGCTGGAATTCGTCTACCATGGAGCCGTAGGGAAGAAATACGAGCGCGTCCTCGCAATGAGCAAGCTCATATTTTGCCGTATTTTTGCCGAAGAAAAGATGATGATATTCCGAGGTGAGAAATTCCATGCTCATGGAATGAACCTCGCATCCCTCGAGTGTGGGGCTGAGATTTTCGGAAATATAGCCGTGCTTTGCCGCGATAAAGTAGGCGAAAGCATGACCTGCCTCATGAGTGAGTACATCTACATCGCCTGCGGTGCCGTTGAAATTCGAGAAGATGAACGGCGCATGGTAATCGGGAAGCTCCGTGCAGTAGCCGCCGGGTGCCTTGCCCTCCTTTGCGAGCACATCGAAAAGCTCGTTTTCAAACATGAAATCTATAAATTCCGCCGTTTCGGGAGAGAGCGCGTGATACATTTCCTTGCCTGCGGCGAGGATCTCCTCGGCTGTGCCCTCAGGCTTTGCGTTTCCGTCGGGGAAGCAGAAGCCGTCATCATAGAAATAAAGCTTATCGACACCGATTCTTGTGCGCTGGCGTTCCTTCGCGGCGCGAACGAGCGGAACTATCTCCGCCGCTATCTGCTCACGAAGACTTGCAACCTCTTTTGCGCCGTAGCAGTTTCTGCCGAGGCGGTCATAGCCAAGCTCCACAAAACTCCTGTAGCCGAGCTTTTCGGCGATTTCACTTCTTATCTTCACAAGCTTGTCATATATTTCGTCAAATTCCTTGCGGTGAGAATCAAAGCAGGCACCCTCGGCATAATAAGCTTTCTTTCTCGTCTCTCTGTCGGCACTTTCTTTATAGGGACGAAGCTTTGTCACTGGGAGCGTTTTGCCGTCTATTTCAACGGTGCAGGAAGCATATATTTTCTGATATTCGGAAACGAGCTTATTTTCCTCCTGTATCAGACCGATGACAGCGGGCGAGAATGTCCTGCGGGCAATCTCGATTTTTCTGAAGATAAGCGAGCCGAGCTTTTCCTCCAGCTCGGGACGGAATCTGCTCTCGAGCAGAGCCGTATAGAAAGCCTGAATTTTTTCCTGAATAATCGGGGAAGCTTCATCCATAAATTCCTGCTCTGCCACGTAAAATTCATCATTTGTATTTGTGGAATACCGGATGTATACGAGGCTGCTCAGCGTATCGATATGCGAATAGAGCTTTTCATGCTCGCCGAAAGCCGCGAGCTGCTCTGCCGCACTGCCTGCTTCAAGCACCTTTTTTGTTATTTTGTCATATTCCGCCGAAATCTCGGCGATATCGGGTCTCTTATAGGGTATCTCTGAAAAACGCATTTTTTATCTCCTTTTTCGGTTTATTTTTCTTCTATTTCTTCTATCTCACAGATATACATTTTATGAAAGTCTTTTTTGGGATAGCACGCGGAAATGACGGATTTATCAATAAAATCGCACTCCGCGAGCGTTGTGGCAAAGAGCTTTTTCGCCTTTATCGTTATTCTTGCCTCATCGAAGGTGACATAACCGTCTGCGGTGCGCTTTGTCAGACCCGTTTCTGCCGCCTTGTCATAGTCCCTTCCGCTCTTGCTTCCGCAGAAATTCAGCGCGGGGCGATATTTTTCGGAGAAGAACGAGAGTGTCAGTCTGTCGCTCTGCTCGCAGAATTCATATGTGTATCTCTGCGGGCGGACAAAGACAAAGCAGACATTTTTATTCCAGAGGAAGCCGAAGCCTCCCCAGCTTGCCGTCATCATGTTGGACGAGCCGTCCGCCTTTGCCGCAGCGACAAGCATCCAGTCTTTGCCTATGAGACGAAAAGGATTTTCGTTCCAATTTTCGGGTGAAATTTTCATATCAAAACCTCCGTTCCCCGCCTGAAAGATTTCACGGCAGGCAATAATATTTTTTGTGGAAATTTTTCTGCGAAAACAAGGTGTTTTTCTATATAAGTATTGTGGGGTGCGGGTTGCTTGTTTATTGAGAAACTTTTCTTTTCTCGCGCTTTTGAGTGACCAAAAGTACCAAAAGTCATTTAAGAGGATTTTCCATCCTCTTAAAAATCTTCTTCCGCGTGCACGAGTTAGTCGCACGAGCCGTGCGTGGCGAGTGCGTGCGGCAAAGGGCTAATGGTGCAAGTCGGTAGTTTCGCGCTCTCCGCAACTTCAACTATACCACGCGTGCGAACATAGCGCGCGAGAAAGCCGAGCAGATTCGTGCACGCATTGTCCGCACGCCCGCTGAAAAAAGAGGGGCGCGGGCGTGAATCCGGTGCCTGCGCTGACGAAAGCAAGGATTTTCGCCAGCCTTCTCCAGTGGGGAATTGACCGATTTGCGGAGCAAACGCGGTCGGCGTCGCCGAGACGGGGGGATTAACACATATGCGAAGC
>DODZ01000026.1:11799-20853 GCA_003524145.1 Candidatus Apopatosoma intestinale
ACACATATGCGAAGCATGTGTGTTGGCGTCGCCGAGACGGGGGCAGCGGCGCATCATTCCGCTTTTTCTGATTGTTTGCTCTCCGTCGCTTTTATTTTCTTCGGCTTTTTCGGTATCTCAAAGAAAAGATCCGATTTTATGAGCGCGGGACGGATTAGATTATAGACAATAACGACGAGAACCGTGCCTATGGCGGAATTTATCGCGGTGGAGCCTGCCGCCCATGTGGCGATTATCTTTGCCGCGTCGGCATCTATACCGAGGATGAAACGCTTATAGAGATAGCCTACCACAGGATCGAGTATGACATTCAGTCCGAGCGCAGCTATGCTTGCGATGAGCGACCACTTGACGGTATATTTTGTGCTGTTTTTCTTATCTGAGATGCCCGCTATATTGTGAGCGATTAAACCTGCCACAAGACCGATGATAAACTTGAGCACGAAGGTTTTCGGCGCACTGCTTATATATGCGGGATCGGTAAGGTCGGCTATGGTCATTCCGATAGCACCTGCGGCACCGCCGTAAACGCCGCCGATAAGCAGGGCACAGAGCACGCAAAAGGCATTTCCTATATGGAGTGCCGTCGGCTTTCCGCCCGGTGTGGGTATATTTATCTTCAGAAATCTGAATGCCACATAGCAGAGGGCAGCCATGAGTGCCGTGAGCACTATTTTGAGTAATTTTTGGTTTCTGACCGTTTTCATTGGTAAATCATCTCCGTGATTATATTTTGGTTATGTCAATTATACGATAAAGGCACGGATTTTTCAAGCATATTTTACAAAAACAGGCGCTTTTTTGCGAAAAATATGAAAGCTTATGGTTTTAACAAATTTTTAATAATAAAATGAGTCAAATATATTGACTTAAACGGGTTTTAAGTATAAAATATAAATAACACTTACTGCAGGAAAGGAGCGGACATTTGAAAAAAGTTGACTGGAATAAAAAATATACCACTATCGCAGTTTATGCGTTTCTCGTGATATTGCTTTCGATACTGTGTATTTTCTTCTTTCTGAATTACAGCGACTTCGGCGGATATATCAAAAAGTTTTTTGCGATACTGAGCCCTGTGCTTCTCGGCATACTTTTCGCATATCTGCTCAATCCCGTAGTGCGTTTTTTTGAAAACAAGGCTTTTGCCTTCATCACAAAAAACGGCAAAAAACGCAGGCTTGCCCGTGCGCTTTCCGTTACCTGCACATATGTCATCGTGCTTATTGCGCTGACAGGCTTTGTGGCGCTTGTCGTGCCTCAGATAGTTTCCGGATATGCCGACCTTTCCTCAAATATGTCAAACTATATAAAGACTATTCAGGGATGGCTTGCAAGCCTTGCCGGCACAAACGAATATATCTCGCAGATAGTGGAAAAGCTGACCGCATATCTCAGTGACCTGCTCGGGCGTCTCTCCGAGCTGATAGCAGAGCTGCTCCCGAGCATTACAAAGGTGCTGTCAGGCGTTATCACGGTTATCAAAAATTCATTTATAGGTATCATCATGTCGATTTATTTTCTGCTCGCAAAGGAGCGCCTCGGTGCTCAGGCGAAGAAAATAGCCAAAGCATGTATGAACGAAAAGAAATACGAGTCATTCATGAAAAATGTCACCGTGGCAGATAAGAGCTTCGGAGGCTTTATCTCGGCAAAGATTCTTGACTCTATCATTATCGGCATCATATGCTTCTTCAGTATGGCAATGCTCGGCATGCCTTATTATCCTCTCATAAGCCTTATTGTCGGCGTGACAAATGTAATTCCTTTCTTCGGTCCTTTCATCGGCGCTATTCCGGGTGTTTTCATTATATTTATTACAAACCCCACAAAGGCGCTTTGGTTTATAGTTCTGATATTCCTCATCCAGCAGCTCGACGGCAACTATATCGGACCCAAGCTGATAGGTTCTTCCATCGGTCTTGAGCCTGTTTGGATAATCGTCTCCATCACGGTGATGTCGGGACTTCTCGGGTTTACCGGAATGGTATTCGGCGTACCGCTCTTTGCCGTTATATATGCTTTCATCAAAAACAGCGTGGAAAGCAAGCTGAGGGCAAAGGGAATGCCGGAGAGCACATCGGAATATTATACCACAGAGGCGGGAAAACAGCTATGCCGTGAGCGCGCCGAAGCCGATGCAAGGCATTCACGCAAGTTTTCCGAGACGAAGCTCGGCTCCGTAATAGCGGATGCTTTTGCAAAGCTGAAGCGCAGGAAAGCCGAGGCAAAGGAAGATAAGACTGCCTGCAATGACGACAACGCAGCGGAAACGGCGGCAAGCGCAGAGGTTTCCGACGATTCCGAAAAGAATATCTGATAATTTAAAAAGCTTTCGGCGGGCTTGCCCGCCGAAAGCAAATATATGTTTCCGTAGCTCAGCAGGATAGAGCGACCGCCTCCTAAGCGGTAGGTCGGGTGTTCGAATCACCTCGGGAACGCCAGAACCGCGCTGAAAGCCTTTGCATTCCGAGGGCTTTCGGCTTTTGTTATAATTTCGGGATTTCGCATAATTTCAGGATTTCGCGGGCGGCAGGGAAGCGCCGCGTGAGCATATTACAGATAAGGAGCAAAATCGCATGACAAGACTGGGACTTTGCAAGGCAGGCAGTACAATACTGAAAATATTTATCGCCGCAGTGTGTATTTTCGGCGCGTTTTATCTCATTGATTTGCTTACTCCGCCGATAGGATTTTCGCTCTGGCGCGAAAATAAGACGCTTTTTATAATCGGGCTTGCGGCGGTCATACTTTTCTGCTCGCTGCTTTTCTGGGTCGGGATAATCCTCGTATATGCCTGCTGCAATCAGCTCCGCATCAAAAAGCGTGTGCTCGGTATCGTTTTTGCGTGGATTCCCGTGCTCAATATAATCACGCTTTTTGATATCATTGCCACTGCTGACAGGGAATACAGCTTCGAAAAGGCGAAATATCAACTGAACATGATGCGGTGCGGGGAGCGGGTATGCGCTGCAAAATATCCGATTCTGCTTGTGCACGGCGTATTTTTCAGAGATTTCAAGTATCTCAATTACTGGGGCAGAATCCCGAAAGAACTTGAAAAAAACGGCGCACGGATATATTACGGAAACCACAACAGCGCCTCCTCCGTGGAGGAAAGCGCAAAACAGCTGAAAGCGCGCATTCTTGAAATAACGAAAGAGAGCGGATGCGAAAAGGTCAATATAATCGCGCATTCCAAGGGCGGGCTTGATGTGCGCTATATGCTTTCCGACGGGGAAGCGGCAGAGCGCGTCGCTTCTCTCACAACTATAAATACGCCGCATCGCGGGTGCAGATTTGCCGATTATTTATTCGGGAAAGCGCCCGAAAAATTCAAAAATTTTCTCGCAAATACATATAATCGCGCGGCGGCAAAGCTGGGCGATACAGATCCGGATTTTCTCACGGCGGTTTTTGACCTGACTTATGAAAAATGCAGGGAGCGAAATAAGCAGCTTGCCGACCCTGCGGGCGTATACTGCCGCTCTGTCGGCTCTTTTCAGCGAAAGCCGACCTCGGGTCGATTCCCGCTGAATCTGACAAACAGATTTGTAAAATATTTCGACGGGGAAAACGACGGGCTTGTGGGCACGGATTCCTTTGAGTGGGGAAGCGACTATAAGTTGCTCGTTCCTGAGGGAAAGCGAGGGATTTCCCATGCCGATATGATAGACCTGAACCGCGAAAATATAGAGGGCTTCGATGTGCGCGAATTTTATGTTCAGCTGGTGTCTGATTTGAAAAAGGCGGGATATTGAGTAAGCAATGCCGATATAACTACATATTACGACATGAAAAATTCGTTTTTTCGCCCGTATGCGGCATATTCGCTGTTTGTGGGGAAGAATTTTTGCCTGAACCGTGCTATACTTTTTTCGGAGGTGCATGAAAATGAATCAGATAAAAATAGGAAAATTTATAGCTGCCCTGCGAAAAGAAAAAGGCATGACGCAGGAGCAGCTCGGAGAGAAGCTCGGCGTGACAAACAAAACCGTTTCCCGTTGGGAAAACGGCAATTATATGCCCGATGTGGAAATGCTTTCTTTGCTGTCGGAAGAGTTCGGCGTCAGCATCAACGAGCTTATAAGCGGGGAGCGGATTATGGCGGAGGACTTCAGAAAAGCCGCCGACAGCAATCTTGTCACGGCACTGAACAACAGTACATTTACGCTGAAAGAAAAGGCAGCATTCTTCAAGAAAAAATGGTTGCGGGAGCATATTGCCACTATAGCTTTGTGCATTGCGGCATGGATAGGCATTATGATAATTACGGCGCTGAAACTGCATGGCAGTGACAGATACCCGCTTCTGGGTGCGCTCGGCAGTATGCTTGCCATACTCTTATATTTGGTGCTGTATAACCGCATGATGATATATGTGGAGAGGCACGTATATCGCATGGATTCCGATGACAGAGCGGGGAATGATACATAATGTTACCGCAGAAAGGGACTGCAAAAGGCAGTCCCCTTTTTTGCGTAGGCAATCCGCACAAGCGGCGCGGCAGGAATTTATATAACATATACAAAGAGCAAAACGGCATCACGATGCCGTTTTGTTTTTCGCTCATGTTTTTTTGCTTTTATTACTGCAAGTCGGGCAGATACTTGACGGTGAAAATTTTGCCATGTAAAATGGAGATATAAAAAATTAAGGAGAAAAATACAATGAAGAAATTTATTGCTTTGATTTTGGCTTTGATAATGATACTCTCTGTGCTTGCGCTTGTCTCCTGCGGCGATAATCCGCAGAAAGCGGAAACGAGCGATACGACCTCGGCTTCCGCCGTAGGCGTGGATGAGACGACAAAAGGCACCGACGGCACGACATCGGGTTCTCGGAAAGAAACAACGACAACGGAAACGACTGACACGACAAAAGGCGAGGAGACGACCGACTCCGAAACCGTGCTGACCGGCAAGGAAAAGCATCCTGATTTCAAAGATGTCAACTTCGGCGGCAGAACATTCCATTTTGTCACGCAGAAGGGCTGGAGCGGCGGCTGGGACTGCTATGAGATATATGCCGAGGCGACAGGAAGCGACAGTATGATAACGGAAGCCATCATCACGCGAAATTCCGTTATCGAGAGCCTTTACAACTGCAAGATAAAGGAAACAAAGTCTGATGATACGCGTGTGCTCATAAGCAACGACCGCGCGACGGGACAGCATAATTATGATCTCTCTATGAGACTTATGTTTGAATACGGTATGCCTGCATATAATATCGCATCGCTCGATATCGATCTTTCGCACAGCTGGTGGAATCAGGACTTTCTTGATACTTTCAGCTTCACAAAGAACGGCACGAAAATCGTTCATTCTCTCTCGGGTAAATTCAATCTTATCATGTATGATTCGATAATAACCATGTTTGCCGATATGGATATTTATGAGAGAGCAAAAGCCTCGGGCAAAACGGACATCGACCTCTATCAGACGGTAAAGGACGGTAAATGGACGGTAGACAAGATGCTCAAACTCATGGAAGCCGCAAAGGTCGATGTAAACGGTAACTCCACGATAAGCTATGATGACGGCGATATATGCGGACTTCTCATAAATCCGAATACGAGATGCCAGTACGGGCTTTTCTACGGCTTCGGTCTCAAGACGGTTATCAAAAATGAAAACGATGAATACGAATGCATTGATTCAAACAATACAGACCTTTCCCGCATAAGCAGTCTTATCGACCTTGCTTCTTCCGTTTATAAGAGCCCTGCGCTCGGGCAGACAGGCGAGCTGAAATCCGTTCAGGCACTTGCGGACGGACAGTCGCTTTTCAATGTTCAGTGGCTGATAAGACTTCATTCCGATGAAGAGCTGGAAAACTACGGCATAGATTTCAGTGAAAAGCGTCTCTCCGTGATTCCTTTCCCGAAGTATGACGAATCGCAGGAAAATTACGGTACATATGTTTCTGCACGCGGCTACGGAATCCGCGTGCCCGATACGGTAGTTGACCTGAAAGAAATTTCGCAGTTCCTTGAAGTATTCGGTTATCATTCCGAAAAGCTTCTTTATCCGCAGTATGTCAAATCGCTGAAAACGCAGAGCCTCTGCGATGAGGGCGCGGGCGAAATGCTTGAGATAGTGCTGAATTCGCTCAATTTCGACTATGGCAATTTTGAAGAGAATACGGGCTTTATCAGCAGAATCGGCGAGATGATAATTTCCGGCAAGAATAATCTCTCCAAGGCTGCCGCATCTGCCGCAAAAGTAGCCAATGCCGCACTTGAAAATGCGATGAATGTTTCTTATGAAAAAATGAACAGATGAGCAGCGGATTATAATGAAAAATCGCCCCGAAAAGGGGCGATTTTTCAGTCTGTCGAAAAACCATAAATTCAGAAATCAGTTTTTATTCCTTATCGGATTTTTCGCGCATTGTCTGTATATTATTGAGAAGCTGAATGATGAGCATATTCGGAACAAGAATGATTAATCCCGAAACGATGCCCGCGAGCGTCCAGAGGAGAAGTCCGAAATCGCCGATGATAGCCTTGCTGAAGAAATCACGCACGCCGAGTGCAACGCCCGCGATAACACAGAGCGCGGCAAGAATCAGAGTGATAATCTTGTATATTCTTATCCAGTGACCGCTCTTTTCGCTGAAGAAACCGTAATATGTATAGCCGGAATATCCGTCATAGCTGAATGATTTGCCCTCGGGTGCAAGTTCCATAAGAGAATAATATATTGCCTCATAATTTTTGAGCCAGCCGAAAGTCCATCTTGCCATTTTTGTCTGGATTATCACAAAACCGAAGAACGGAATCTTTCTTACATATACGATTTCATCTGCCGGAATTTCCTCGGCAAAGCCGTTTCTGTTTGTTACGGTTATCTTGCCGTCAGCTATGGTAACGCTCTTTTTCTTTTCTGCAGCGCAGATTATAGCGAGTACGATGACGATAAGCAGTCCGAGCTTGAAAAGCGAATACAGCGGAGCGGAGCCGGGGAAAAGATAGAGAAGAATCGCTATGAGCGCGATGATGGCTGTCACTATTTCGGCGCCCCATGCATGGTTCACTCTTATGCTGCGGCAACCTTTTTCGCCCTCGGTTTCGGGAGCGGCTTCTTTTCTGAAATCAAATGCGGCAAACATGCTTGTGCCGCTGAGCGCCCATGCGCAAAGGAAATAAACGAATATGGGGAAGAGCACTGCGGAGATGAAAAGCAACGCATGGTTTACAACATAGAGTATATAATCGGGATTGTTTGCCCATTTGATGGCTTCTTTGAGACAGTTGTTTATGGCATCTTTTACTTTGATAGTGTCGATTATTGTCGAAATGACGGGAAGCCAAACGATAAATCTGAAATATCTCTTGGCTTTTCCGCTCTTCTGACAGTTTTCAAATATCAATATGAGCATGGGAACGAGATAAGCCGATATGCTTACCAAAAATGAATAAATTGTCGTAAATGAGAGCGACATAGATGTTTGCGAATAAAGCTTAGAGAATGAGTAGATGTTCAGTACAATGGGGATAGCGAGACATACTACAGGGAAAGCTTTTCTGCTGTTTGTCCCTATGGCTATAGCCAGCGCGAGATAAACAAGTGCAAGCAAAGCATGGGTGAAGTCCGTTTCCGAGAAAGTTTTGCTGATTGCCACATCCTTGATAATGGCGACTGCATTTGAAAGAATCATAAAAATGCAGGTGAAAACCGTGATTGCGGCAAAAAGCGCTCTGTTTTTTGTTTTCATTTTGTTCCTCCTGATGTTTATTTTTTGAAATGGAAAAAGCCATGTAAATTTACCATTTCTGATTCGATTATATCATAGTATTTATGAAAAGTCAACCAAAAAGATAATAAAAAAATCCCTGCCAAAGCAGAGATTTATAATAATTTAGATGGCTTTTATTCGGAAAGTCCTGTGGAGACCTCAAATTTCAGCGTGGACATGACTATCGCCGTTCTTGTATAGGAAACCCCTTTGACTTCCTTGAGGTTATTCAGTATCTTTTCAAGCGACTTTGTGCTCTCCGTGACAACCTTGAGCAGAATATCGCTGTTTCCCGTGACGACATGACATTCCAGTATCTGTGGACAATTGCGCACAAATTCCTGAACGCCGCTTATCACCTCGTTATATTTATACTGCTCGGTGCTGACCTCCACGAAAGCAAGAACATCATTTCCGAGCTTTTCCTCATTGAGGCAGACGGTGTATTTTTTTATCACGCCGGAATTTTCAAGCTTTTTGATGCGCTCTATGACGGCGGAAACGGACATATTCACAGCCTCACCGATAGCTGAAGCATTCATGCGGGAATTGTCCTGAAGGCAACGGATTATTTTTTTATCAACACTATCGAGTGCCATATGCTGTTTACCTCGCTCAAATAATCATTTTTCTTTATTCTATCATATGGTGCTGCAATTGTCAAATATTTTTCGGTTTTATTTTGAAAAATTTTCGGCAAACGCATTGCCAACAGGAAAATTTTTTGCTATAATTAGAGAGAAGTTTTTGGGCGGTGGAAACGCACATGCTCTGCATGTGTGTTAATTTCCATCGACCTGAAAAGAAACATAAAGAAAGTTTTCTTATATCGTACTTTTCGGTGACGAAGAGGAGGGTTCAGGGTGGCGAAGCCACCTCTGAACGGCGTCGCCGAGACGGAGTATACCAAAAGTCAGCAAGGAGGACTCACGCCGTCCTCCTTCCGAACCACTGGCGGCGTGCACGAGTTAGTCGCGCGAGTCATGCGTGGCAAATATGTGCGACAAATGGCAAAGCGAAAGTCGGCAGTCTCACGCTCTCCGCAATCTCACCTATACCACGCGAGCGAACATATCACACGAGAGAGCCGAGCAGATTCGTGCACGCATTGTCTGCACGCCCGCATATAAAGGTGGGAATTGACCGATTCGCGAAGCGAACGCGGTCGGCGTCGCCGAGACAGGGCAAGCGGGCGTGGGTTTAATATGTGCGCTGACGGGACTATCAAAACAAACCCCATCTCGCTATGTTCGCACCCAAACTTTTGCCAAAATTTCAACCGCGAGGCTCGCCATAGCCTGACATGGCACA
>DODZ01000026.1:21083-24710 GCA_003524145.1 Candidatus Apopatosoma intestinale
CTTGAGCGTTTCGAGCCTGTAGCCGCGGATAAGTTACGATTGGACGGTTCGCTCGCTATGTTCGCACCGGAGGGCGACGGTTGTTTGAATAGAGCAAGGCGGGAAGATGCAGGGGGGATACATAAGGCAGGAACGACCTTATGTGACTTTTGCCGCGCTTTTCGTCAGTGAAAAGCGCGAGAAGAAGAAAAGTTACTTTAAGTATCTTCACGGGCGAGCGATGTTCGCCCCTACCATGTGAATTTAAAGTACAGCATGTAGCCAAAAGAAAAAATCAGATGCTCTTTTCGCTTTTTCTTTTTCTGATGCCGCCGCAAAAGAAAAGCTATCAAAAAGAAAACGCCGAGTGGAGATTTCGCGCTCTGCGGAGCGCGACAAAAGCTCCGCGCTTTTGATAGCGCCGCCTTCCCCAAAAGGCGGGCGAAAACTTTAATCGTAGGCAAAAAGCAGAAAATTCCGAAGAAGTGTGCTTCTTCAAAATATATAATTAAAGAACAAATCTCGGAGGTCAAAACCATGAATATCAAATCACTCTGTGAAAGCAAAACCTTTGCCGCTCTTTACAAGAGCAACGCGGCGCAGGCAAAAGCCCGCTATGAGCGTGCGCTTGCCGCACTCGGAAGAGACGAAGCCGATTTCTTTTCTGTCCCGGGCAGAACGGAAATCATCGGCAACCATACCGACCACAATCACGGTATGGTTATGGCGGCATCTGTAGGGCTTGATATCATCGCTGCGGTTTATCCCACAGATGATAATATAGTCCGCATAGAAAGCGAAGGCTTTGGCAGGGAAGAGATAGATATCTCCGACCTTTCCGTTCATGAGGAGGAAAAATTCACCTCTGCGGCAATCGTGCGCGGTGTTGCCTCCGCTATAGCGGAAAACGGCGGCAAGACAGGCGGCTTCACCGCATATATCACCTCCGATGTTCCCGGGGGCTCCGGACTTTCCAGCTCTGCCGCATATGAAAATATGATAGGCACTATTCTCAATTCGTATTATAACAACAATAAATTTTCACAGGTTGATATTGCCCGCATGTCGCAGAGAGCGGAAAACTGCCATTTCGGCAAGCCCTGCGGGCTTATGGATCAGATAGCATGTGCTGTCGGCGGGCTTGTGTTTATCGATTTTGCTGACCCTGCCGCTCCCGTAGTCAAGAGAACGGACCTGCATCTCGACGGTTATCGTCTCTGCATTATCAGAACAGGCGGCTCTCATGCCGATCTCAATGAAGATTACGCTTCCGTTCCTGCGGAGATGAAGGCTGTTGCCGCTTGTTTCGGAAAATCGGTGCTCCGCGAAGTTTCGGAGGACGAGCTGATCACCGCCGTTCCCGCTTTGCGCAAAAAGCTCGGCGACCGTGCGATTCTGCGTGCGCTTCATTTCATGAGCGAAAACAAACGCGTCGAAAAAGCGCTTGCCGCCGCCGAAGCAGGCGACACGGATGCATTCCTCGCGGAAATCAATGCTTCGGGCACATCGAGCGCCATTGCTCTCCAGAATTATTTCACCTGCAAGGCACCTGCCGAGCAGGGCATAACACTGGCAGTCACGCTCGCCCGCGAGATAATGGGCGGAAAAGGCGCGGCAAGAGTACACGGCGGCGGTTTTGCGGGAACAGCGCAGGCTTTTGTTCCCGAAGAAATTTTCGATAAATTTGTCGCCGCCATGGAGGGTGCTTTTGGCAAGGGTGCAGTTGTTGCACTTGAAATACGCAACGAGAGCGCTACCCGCATCTCGGACTGAACGGAGGATAAAAAATGTTACCTCCCATCAAAAGACCGCCTGCGCCGACAAAGGTGCAGTGGCGGCTGATAATCCGATTTTGTGCGGCGCTCCTCTGCGCCGGCGTATTCATGGCAGTCTATTTCGGCTTCATAGCGCTCTCCGAGGAACTGCGCATATACATACCGATACTTGAGATATATTGCGGACTTGCGGGTGCCTGTGCCATTGCTGTATGCATAGTGTGCCGCGGGCTCGGAAACGGTATTTTCGAGCATCCCGAGGATTACTTCGGCGCAGATTGGAATGAGGCGAAAAGGCAGAAATTCATGGATAGCCTTCCGAGGCGCAAAAGAGCCAGGAAGGCACTCTCCGTCGTGCTTTTTTCGCTCTGTCTCTCTATCGCGGCTGACCTTGTGAAGCTGTATTTCTTCTGATTTCGGTGGTATATGAAAACACAGATTTTTTCTCTTTTTTCCGGTTCAAGCGGAAACTGCACACTCGTGCGCCACGGCGGCACTGAGCTTCTGATAGATGCAGGTGTCAGCTGTCGCGCAATATGCTCTTCACTCCGTGCGGTCGGTTCCGCACCGGAAAATATAAGCGCAATCTTTGTAACGCATGAACATATAGACCATGTGCGCGGACTCGATGTTTTCTGCAAAAACAGAAAAATACCCGTACATATCACGCGCCCAAGTGCCGAAAATCTGCCTTATGCGGCAGGAACGGCACTCTGTGATTGCTTTGTAATGCATAATATTTTATTCTCCGAAAATGTAGGAGATGATATAAGTATACATTCTTTTGCTGTCTCGCATGACAGCGTCTGCTCTGTCGGCTACAGACTTGATTTCGCCGATACGGGGGAATCGTTTGCGCTCGCGACGGACACCGGCTATGTGACGGACGGCATGTGCTCGGCTATGTGCGGTGCGGATTACTGCGTTCTGGAAGCAAATTATGATGAATCCATGCTCATGTGCGGTCCGTATCCATACCCGCTGAAGCGGCGTATTCTTTCTTCTTCAGGACACCTTTCAAACATCGACAGCGCAGATTTTGCCGCAGAGCTTGAGGCATCGGGCACAAAGGGAATAATGCTCGCACACCTCAGCCGCGAAAATAATTATCCGCCGCTCGCCGAAAGGACTGTTGCGGCAAAGCTTTGCGGTGAAGCAAGGCTTACCGTTGCCGCGCCGAGTGAACCTGTGCTCCTTGCGGAATTTTAAAGCGGAGGGAATATGAATATAACCGTAATATATGTAGGCGGCGCAAAGGACGGATATATTTCCGAGGGGTGTGCCGAATTTGAGAAGCGCATCGGCGCTTATGCCAGACTTTCGCAGATTGAGCTGAAAGAATTTCGTGTAGGAGATGAATCGTCGGCGGCTTCACGCAGGCTGGCGATGGAAAACGAGGCAAAGCGGATAATCGAGGTTCTGCCGAAAAAAAGCCGCAGGATAGCACTCTGCGTCGAGGGCAAGCAGATGAGCTCGCCTGCCTTTGCCGAGAGGATAGAACGCATGAAGGACGAGGGCTGTTCGCATATTGTTTTCATCATCGGCGGTCCTTTCGGATTGGATGAAAGCGTGAAAGCACTGTGCGATATGCGGCTTTCGCTCTCGGAGATGACTTTCAACCACAGGATTGCGCGGCTTCTTTTGCTTGAGCAGATTTACCGCGCACTGAATATATCTTCCGGCGGCAACTATCATAAGTGATGGGATGCTGAAAAGCACTTGCAATTTGCAAGTGTTTTTTTAATTTGTCGGATAGCTTTCGGGTAAAAGCTAAGTTGTTTATGTCGATTGAAGTGACTTTTCTTCTTCTCGCGCTTTTTACTGACAAAAAGCGCGGCAAAAGTCAGCAAGGAGGACTCGCGCCGTCCTCCTT
>DODZ01000033.1 GCA_003524145.1 Candidatus Apopatosoma intestinale
CTGAAAGTTTTTTTACTTTTTTCTAATATTGCGATTTTATCCCAAAAACTGCTCTTTTATTTGCGCGTCAAGTATTTTTTTCAGCGATTTGAATACAGAATCGCTCGTTTTTTCGCATATGAAGCATTTTTTTGCATGAGCCGCCGACGGAATATCGGTACAAACCGTCGTTTTTCCGAAAACCGACGCCTCACGCAGGGCGAGCCCGCAGCTCTCGCTTCTCGACGGTTGCAGATATATGTCGCATGCGCGCATAAACCTATACGGATTGTCCGTTTCGCCGATAAAAATCAGTCTTTCGCGCACACCGAGCCTTTTCGCTTCCCTCTCAAGCTCCGCCTTATAGCCAAAATCATCGCATGCGCCGACGATGTACCATTTTATATTATATCCTGCGTTTATGAGATTTGCCACGGCGGGAAGCGCTATATCGTATCCTTTTACGGGATTTACCCGTCCGACCGTAAGTAATTTTACAGCCGCGGTCTCCATTTCCGGGCAAGGTGCCTCCCCGAGCTGACGGACAAGACTTTCGTTTGTCTCATTTTCCAAGTAAGTAAAACGCCCGGCAATATGCGGAAACTTTTCGCGGAGCATTTCAACGCTTCGGCGCGAAACGCAGACAATGCTGTCAAATTTCTCGAAATACTCCCCATATAGTGCATCCTCGCGCGGCGGATAATCGTATTCAAAATGAAGCCATGCCGTTTTTTTCTTCGCTCTGACCTTATCGGCGACAAAAAACATCGTCTTATCGCCCCAGTAAGCCACCGCCTCGTCGTATTCGCCATCAAACGGCGGAAGCGAGCGCATCGCGCAGAGCCATATTCTCATGGCGGCAAATCCGCGGTTTCTTATATATAAAGGAAGATAGCGCGCGGCTTTCAGCGCGCATAGCGGGTGCCTCAACACAAATTCACGCAAGAGAACACTCTTCGCGTTTTTTCCGTTCATAGTAAAAAGCGCACCGCCCGATTTCATTTCTTCGGTCTTTATACCATCGGGAACATAAGGCAAAAGTGCCCCGCTCTTCTCGGCGAGAAGAAGCGTAATTTCGTTATTTTCGCAGTCAAGCGATTCGGCATATGTGAGAAAAGAGCGCTCCGTACCCGCTGCTGCCATCGTTATTCCCGATATCAGAATCTTCATCCGCCTCTCCCCTTTCGTTTTTTCGCTTTATAAGTATACCATCTTTTGCGATTATTGTCAATCTTGCGGAAAATTATTTATATCTGTTGACTTTTGGCGGATAATATGATTTAATTTACCTGTGACTATATCTTGAAAAGGAGATTGCATATGGCTGATTTTTTCGGCGCTATCGCCGCGAATGATATAGGATTCAAGCGTGCGCCGCTGAGATTTCCGACACCGACACCGTGGAACGGCATTTCTTTCCCTCTTTCGGATGCGAAGGGTGAAAGCCCGCTCCGCGTTCCCGCTAAAATGAGTACCCGCGAGGAGCTTGATGCCGAGATAGAAAAGCTCCGTCAAAAGTACGAGCCTTTCATGCAGGATATCGCGCCCGAATGCGAAAAAACACGCATCCGCACCGACCTGCGAAATTTCGACTACCGCGTGCAGACAGAAGCGGACAAAGGTAATATCTTATCCGTATTCGCCGGCGAGGGCGAATGGGAAAGCGTAACCATACCGCACTATCAGGGTCCCGTCGGAGACAAGACGGCATACTACCGCACGGAGTTTGAAATGGGCGAAATCTCCCGCGGGAAAGCCGCTTTTCTGCATTTTGACGGCGTGGATTACGCCTGCGAGGTCTATGTAAACGGCAATCTCGCCGGCACGCACGAGGGATTTTTCGCTCCGTTTGAATTTGATATAAGCGGGCTTTGCAGAAAAGGCAGAAATTCGCTTCTTGTAGTTGTCAAAAACGACTACATCTATAACGGAAACAACACCCCCGACCACGACAGCATGCGGCTCGAGGGCGACAAAATGTATGCCGCCACAGGTCCCGGATATGACGATGCGGCGCTCGGCTGGCACCACTGTCCGCCCGGGATGGGAATATATCAGGGCGTATATACCGAGATACGCGACAGGATGTTCATCTCCGACCTTTTCGTGCGCCCTATGCCGAAAAGCGGCGAATACGAGATATGGTGTGAAATATACAACTGTGATTATATCCCGCCGAAGGATGTGCGCCTTTCCTTCTCCGTATACGGCAAGAATTTTGAGGAAAAGGTGCTCGAAGATTTTGAATATACTCCGATAACCTTCTCGGGTGATGATAACGGAAACATCATCCGCGCCTGCGACCTCGAAAATCCCGAGCGCATGAAGGAAAAACAGGTTCTCTCCTTCTACCGCGGCGCGAGCCTCGTCCGTCTGCGCATGAAAATGGACAATATCCGCCTCTGGGAGCAGGACACGCCCTATCTCTACAAGGCGCTTGCCGCTCTCACCGTCGACGGCAGAAAAGCCGACTGTGCCGAGCGCACATTCGGCATGCGAAGCTTTGAAACAGGCGAGGACGGCGGCAAAAAAGGCATGTTTTTCCTGAATGGCAAGGCTATGCGTCTGCGCGGTGCCAACACGATGGGCTATGAACAGCAGGACGTGATGCGCGGAGATTTCGATATGCTGCTCTATGATATGCTCATGGCAAAGGCATGCAATATGAATTTCCTGCGCCTCACCCAGCGTCCCGTGCAAAAGGAGATATATGAGCTGTGTGATACGATAGGTCTGCTCATACAGACGGATCTGCCGCTCTTTACAAATATGCGCAGGACAAAATTTGCCTCTGCGCTCGGTATGTGCGAGGATATGGAGCGGCTTATCCGCCCCTATGCCTGCACCGTGCTCATATCGTATATGAACGAGCCTTTCGCAAATGCCTCGGGCAAGCCGCACAGGCATTTTGTGCGGCACGAGCTTGAAGATTTCTTCTCTGCCTGCGATAAAGCCGTTCTTCTGCTCAATCCCGACAGGGCGATAAAGCATATCGACGGCGACTATGACCCCCCGTCGACCACCCTGCCCGACAACCACACATATACCATGTGGTATAACGGACACGGCATAGACATGGGGCGCGTTTACCGCGGCTACTGGCTCGGCGTCGCCGACGGCTGGTATTACGGCTGCGGAGAATACGGCGCCGAGGGACTTGACCCCGTTTCGCTGATGCGCCGCCGCTATCCCGCAGAGTGGCTCCCGCAGACTCCCGAAGAGGAAAAGGGCTGGACTCCCGACAGGATAGTAAACTCGCAAAGCGGCGATATGTCCTATTTCTTCTATGACAGGCAGGATACTCTCGAGGGCTGGGTGGAGGCAAGCCGTCGCTATCAGAGCGTCGGGACAAAGCTCCAGACCGAAGCCTTCCGCCGCAACAGCGACATGGTCACCTTTGCCATTCATCTTTTCATAGATGCATGGCCCTCGGGCTGGATGAAAACAATAGTCGATTGCGAACGAAATCCCAAGCCCGCCTTCTATGTCTTTCGCGATGCACTCACGCCGCTCATGGTCAGCCTGCGAACCGACAGAAAAACATTTTTCTCGGGCGATAAAGCCGGAATAGAGATATGGGTATGCAACGATACGCATGAGGTTTCATGCGGGCATACGCTCCGTGCAGAGCTGATAAATTCCGCGGGAGAGCTTGTCTCCCATGCGGAATTTCCCGCCGATTTCGGCGAAAATTCCTCATTTATGCAGGGCAAAGCCGTATTTACCGCGCCATCGGTGAGCGGAAGAGAAAATTATATTTTCCGCACGGCTCTGATTGACGGTGACGGTAATGTGCTCCACTACAGCGATGAGCCAATCGTGATTTTCGAGCGCGAGAAAGCCGATTTTTCTCCCGCGATATTCGTTACCTACGAAGAATTTGCAAATGATGAAAAGGCACTCCTCGCAAAAGCCGAGAGCGGTGAAACGCTCGTGATAAGCGATATTCCCGCCGGAACCTACAATATCGCGGGGAGTGAAGTCATCGCTAAAAACTGCGGCATGCGTCCGCTCCATTTTGTTTCGAGAAAGACAGGTCATCCGCTTGTCTCGGGTTTTGAGGCAGAAGATTTCCGATTTTGGTATAATGAGGATGAGGATATGATGACGCCTCTGCTCAGAGCGACATTCCGAAGCGACGATTTCACGCCGATACTCACAAGCGGAAACAGTCTCCGCGGAAGCGCATGGGGGCAGAAGCTGTACCCCGCCCATGCCACAGCGGAAAAATCATACGGCAAGGGCAAGATAATCTTAAATCAGGTCGATCTGGACAGCCATCTCCTTAATCCCGTGGCGCTGATATTCAAAAATCGGCTGGCAAAATTCAGATAAAAATGATATTTTCAGAAAGGAAAATGAATTATGGAAGCAGGAATCAAAGGCAGAAAAGAAACCCTCGTGACAGAGGAAAATTCGGCGCAGGCAATGGGAAGCGGACTTCTTCCCGTTTATGCAACACCTGCAATGGTCGCGCTCATGGAGGGAGCGGCATCCGAGAGCGTGGCTCCGTATCTTGAGGAAGGCACGACTACCGTAGGCACGGCGCTGAATATAAAGCATACCTCGGCAACACCGACGGGTATGCGCGTTTACTGCGAAAGCACTCTCACCGAAGTAGACGGCAGAAGGCTCGTTTTCTCCGTTTCGGCATATGACGAATGCGGCGAAATAGGAAGCGGCACGCATGAGCGCTTTATCATCAAGAGTGAAAAATTCATGGCAAAGACAAACGCAAAGCTTGAAAAATAACATAAATCCAAACGCCCGAGAGCTTCCGCTTTCGGGCGTTCGGATTTTGGGGGTATTTTTTAAAAGAGATAATTTTTTGTTTTTTCAAGTGTCTGTATGGGATTTATATCAGCTTCCGGCATATCTCTTTATTTTTATTTTGCCGTCGATTTTGCGCGTTTTATCAGCATATTTATGTTTTCGGCGGCGCTTTCCACGAGCGCATTCGGCGCCGTAGGTGCGCGAAAAGCTATGATTCCGTCGCTGTAAAGCATAAAATCGGCTGTTTTTATCTCGCAGATGTGCTTGCCGTCGTTAAATTCCGCCATGCGGCTTGCGACCTCTGCTTTGTCCGTCTCCGCAAAGAGAAATTCCTTTGTCTCCTCCGTCTTTTTGTCGTCCACGAGCGAAAAGGTCTTTTTAACCGTAACCATGCCTTTTTTCGTGACGATAACGGCGGCAACGGAATATTCCGAGGCGCGTATCTTTCCGTCAAGTCCGCGGCGCACAAGAGCTCCGTCGGAATCAAAAATATAGCCCGATACAACTACCGAATCCGCATTCGGCGAAAGCGCACCGTAAAGATCCAGCTCATCTATCTTCTTTCTGAGATAACCGTCGGTTTCCTTTTTTATCTGCTCATCGATATCCTTGTCACCCGAGCGGCTCCACTGCGGAGCGAAAGCAATCAGCGCACCGGCAATACCGAGTGCCGCACCGATGATAAGGAAATAATAATAGAGCCAGAAGGCGCGCTGAAGTACAACGAGCGCTAAGCCCACCGCAAGCATCGGAACCCCTATGTAAAAATGCGTGTTTTTACTGCGGAAATATTTTTCGTTTTGCTTAAATTCCATTGTTTTTCTCCCTTTTTGTCTTACTTATTGCCGGCTTCATATATATAGTGTCAGAAACGGCATTTCGGTTTGCAATTTTTGAAAAAAAGCTCCGGATTTTTTTCACATTTCCATTTTAGCACATATGCGGCAATAAATCAATAACCCGTCAGTTGAATTTTATGCAAGCAAAAGTTGAGCAGTTCGGGCAAAATCGGGAGAGTGTGCGCTTCATTTATTTTTTCTTTTTCGGAAGCGGGAAAGAAAAGAGCTTATATCTTCTCATCATAAACATGAGCGGATAGCCGACCGCTGCGCAGGCGAGCATCTCACCTGCCGTCACAGTGAGCAGGATAAACCAATAAGCCTCCGTCGCTCCGTAGGCAAAAATCAGCACAGGCGGGATTATCAGCGCGTTTGCAAGTATCGGCGGAATGGGTGCGAGAAGCGGATGCTTTCGCAGAAGGTATGTACCGAGCGCACCGACGAGCGTAGCGAGCGTGCCGAAAATGATATCGGGCAGTGCTCCTCCGTAGATGATATTCGATATCAGGCAACCTATGGAAAGCCCCGGTATCGCAGATGGCAAAAAGCACGGCAGGAAGCAGAGGGCTTCGGAAATGCGAAGCTGTATTACCCCTTTGTCAAGCCCTGCGAGATGAGAAATTCCCGTCAGCACGGTGTAGACTGCGGCAATAAGCGCCGCCCTTGTGATAAAGCGTGTTTTTTCTTTCATAATTATACTCCTTAGTTTTATTTTAGGTGAGGATGGTTACGAACTCACCAAGCCGCCTTGCGGCTCGTGTATATTCTATCACCTTTGCCCGCGAAAATCAATGCTTTTATTTACTTTTTATTTGCATTCATCTCTCTTGACATACGGCGGCATAAGATGTATAATAATAAAAATATAATATTCGGATAATAAATCAGACGGAGTAAAATTTATGAAAAAAATTATGGCATTTTCTATGGCTGTGCTCATGCTCGCACTCGTGCTTGCTTCCTGCGGAAAAAGCGACGTTCCGAGCGGTATGAAGCGCGTGGAAAGCGACTTTATCGAATATGAATTCTTTGTTCCGACCGCATGGAATGTCGATGTTTCAAACGGCTTTGCCGCCGCAAGCGATGCTTCCGGCAGAACAGTCAGCATGACACAGGTCACACCGGAGAGCGGTTACGAGAGCATCGACGATTATTACAGAAATCACTATATGAAAACTCTCGGCGATACTTTCCGTGGCGTAACTCTCACCGAATCCTACACAGAGAATTTTCAGCTAGGCAATGTCCCCGCCTGCAAATACACTCTTTCGTTTAAAATAGGCGATAAGGAATATACGGCACTTCAGGCTGTCGGCGCATATAAATATCATCTCTATATATTCACATATTTCGCCACCGTCGAAAATTTTGAGGGCGGACTTGAAAGCGCAAACAAAATGATAGAAAACATCAGGTTTTAAGCGGAGGACAAAAAGTGGCAGCTTATCTCGACAACGCCGCGACGACAAGACCCTGCGATGCGGCTACGGCGGCAATGAAAAAAGCCCTGACGGATATCTACGGAAATCCATCATCGCTTCATCTCATGGGACTTGAAGCGGAAAAGGCGGTAAACGAAGCGCGGGCAAATATAGCGGCGGCGCTCATCCGCCAGAAGCTCGCCGATGTGAAAAAGCCCGAAAGACAGCTTGTCTTCACCTCGGGCGGCACAGAAGCAAACAATCTTGCCATCATCGGCACGGCTATGTCCAAAAAGCGCTTTGCCGGCGGCAAAATAATCCTCGGAGAATCCGAGCATTCCTCTGTTCTCGAATGCGGCAGACACCTCTCGGAGCTCGGTTTCAGGGTAGTGACAATTCCCTCGCCGCGCGGCGTATGGGATATGGAAAAATACAGAAGCGAGCTTGACCGCAGTGTCGTTCTCGTTTCGGCTATGGTCGTAAACAACGAAACGGGTGCCCTCCACGATGTATGGAATATAGTAAAGCTCGCGCGTGAGCTTGCCCCCGAGGCAAGCGTGCATTTCGATGCGGTGCAGGCTTTCTGCAAATTTCCGCTCGAGCGCTTTCCCGATGCCGACCTCATCTCCGTTTCCTCGCATAAGATATACGGACCCAAGGGCGTCGGTGCGCTTTATATTTCCGAGAGAATACTCAAAAACGGCAATATTTCCCCCGTCATCTTCGGCGGCGGGCAGGAGCAGGGACTCCGCTCCGGCACCGAAAATACCGTCGGTATAATAGGCTTCGGCGCGGCGGCAAAGGAAATCGGCTCCGATATAGCGGCAAATGCGGCGCATTTTGCCGACCTTTATTCGTATCTCTGCGAGAAGCTTTCTTCCCTGCCGGAGGGCTCCGTCATCATAAACGAACCCGCTGTGCGCGTAAAGCATATCGTCAGTCTCACCGTGCCGAAAATCCGCAGTGAAACGATGCTCCATCATCTTTCGTCGCACGGAGTTTTCGTCTCCTCCGGCTCGGCTTGCTCCTCAAATACGCGGCATAAAAGCAGTGCGCTCTCTTCCTTTGGACTTTCCGATGAAAATGCCGACTGCACTATCCGTATAAGCTTCGGGCTTTACAATACGCATGTGGATATAGATGCGCTGATCTGCGGTCTTGCCGACGGCATTTCGCGCCTTGCGAGAAAAAGATAAGGTTTTTTTGATATGGAATATATTACAAATTCTCCTGCGGAGACGGAAGCTCTCGGAAAAGAGCTTGCCAAAGAGCTGAAATGCGGCGATTTTGTCGCCATGTTCGGCGACCTCGGCGTCGGAAAAACGGCGTTCGTGCGCGGAGTGGCAAGTGTGCTCTGCCCCGATGTGCGCGTGCAGAGTCCGACATATACGATAGTCAATGCCTACCGCGGAAAAATACCGCTCTATCACTTCGACATGTACCGCATCGACAGTGAGGAGGCTCTCTATTCATGCGGATTTTTCGACTATCTCGACAGCGGCATCTGCATAGCGGAATGGTGCGAAAATATCACTGATTTCATCCCCGAAGGCGCGCGCCGCGTCACGATAAGCAAGACCGCCGACAGTCCCGACAGTCGCAGAATAGAAATAGAATGAAGTCCGAAAGGAAACACACGGAAAATGAAAATTTTAGCTCTCGATACCACGGCAAAATCCGCCTCCGCAGCGATAACGGACGGGCGCGAACCGCTTGCCGTTTTTACGCTTGAGGCAGGGCTGACGCACAGCGAAACGGTGCTCCCCATGATAAAAACGGCACTCGATTCGCTTCATATGACGGCTCACGATATAGACCTTTTTGCCGTGACGGCAGGTCCCGGGTCGTTTACGGGCGTGCGCATCGGCATCTCGGAAATAAAAGGACTGGCTTTTGCCACGGGCAAGCCATGCGTGGGCGTTTCCACGCTTCTCTCGCTCGCATACAATCTCCGCCCGCTATGCGAAAATGCAATTCTCTGCCCTGTCATGGACGCGCGCAGAAATCAGCTGTATAATGCGCTCTTCCGCCTTGAGAGCGGCATTCTCACCCGCCTTTGCGAGGACAGACTCGTCTCACTCTCCGACCTGACAGCGGAGCTTGCCGGCTATGATGAGCCTGTATATTCGGCGGGCGACGGATATGCTCTGCTCAAAAAAGCGGCGGCTATCGCCGACACGCCGCGTCTGCTGATACCGCAGAGCGGATATTCGACGGCGCTTCTTGCTCTCGATACATATGAAAATGCCTCCGACAAGAGTATTTTCAGCGACAGTGCGCTCCTGCCCGTCTATCTTCGCGCTTCGCAGGCAGAACGCGAGCTTGCGGAAAAAGAGCAGGCGGCAAAATGACAAAATAATAAGAAAGAGGAATACATTATGAAAAAAATTGTTTTCGGTGCAGACCATGCCGGCTATCTCTACAAAAACGAGCTGATAAAAATGTTCACGCAGATGGGATATGAATGCGTTGATATGGGCACAAATTCCGATGCCTCCGTAGACTATCCCGAATATGCGGGCAAGGTTTGCGAAGCTGTAAATGCAGGTGCCGATTTCGGCATACTCGTATGCGGCACGGGCATCGGCATGAGCATCGCGGCAAATAAGCATCGCGGTATCCGCGCGGCACTCTGCGGCGATACCGTTTCCGCCAAGTTCACACGCCTGCACAATAATGCAAATGTGCTCTGCATGGGCGCAAGAATCATCGGCATCTCCACAGCGGAGGAAATAGCAAAAATATTCATCGGAACGGAGTTTGAGGGCGGACGCCATCAGCACCGCATCGATATGCTGGAAAAATAAAACAGAAAAACACTTTGATAAAACAGAAAAACGCTCTGCAAAATGCAGAGCGTTTTTCTGTTTTATTTCAAATCAAGTGTAATACACGGCTTCCCTGTCAGGCTGAGACTGCGCAAATCAGGCTGATTTCCGCCGATATACAGGCGGATACTTCCGTCGGGCGTCACGCGCCTTCCATCGGCAAGCACGGCACTCATCCAATATCTCTCGGCTTCAAGAATAATCGTTCTGCTCTCCCCCGCATCAAGCTCTGCGGCACATACAGCGCAAAGCTGGAAGTTCGGCGTAGTCGTTCGGCTGTCGGAGAAAGCGGCATAGAGCTGTGCCTTTTCGATGCCTCTGCTCCCTCCCGTATTCGTTATCTTTACAGAAACTCTCACACGCTCGTCGTCGTATCCGATTATTTTGGCATCGCTGTATACGAAATGCGTATACGAAAGCCCATATCCGAAAGGATAAAGCGGCTCTTCCCTCATATATCTGTATGTTCTGCCGTCCATCGCATAATCGGAGAAATCGGGCAGCTCCGTTTCGCCGCGATATATTGTGACAGGCAGTCTGCCCGAGGGATTTGCAGCGCCGGAAAGCACGCGTGCGACGGCAAGCCCGCCGAGCGCACCCGGATACCATGCATAAAGGAGTGCCTTCGCGTGATTTCTCACCTTTTCGCCTACGTCTATCGAGCTTCCGCAGAGCATGACGACGATTACATTTTCGCAGGCATCGCATATCATCTCGGCAAGCTTCTGCTGAGGCTTCGGCAGGAAAAGCGCCTTCCTGTCGCCATGGTCAAGATAATCGCCGGAGGCTCCCTGTATCTCCTCTCCCTCTACGGTGCAGTCAAGTCCGAGACAAAGCACAGTGATATCCGCTTCCGATGCTGCCGCGGCAGCATCGCTGTACATATTTGAAAAGCCACTCCAGTCGCAGAGTTTTTCTTTCGTCAGCCTGCAACCGTGCTCCACCTTTATATCCGCATCGGGAAATTCGCGGCGCATTCCGTCCGCCACAGTGATATATTCAGAGGCATAGCCGAAATAATTTCCCTCAAGAGCTGCCGTAGATATAGCATTCGGTCCTATTACGGCTATCTTTTTTGCTTTGCCGTCCAGAGGAAGATAACCGCCCTCATTTTTCAGCAGGACAATGCTCTCCTCCGCCGCTTTCAGATTGAGTGCCCTGTGCTCGCGGCAATCAAGCAGGCTGTACGGCAGTTCTGACCATGGGCGCTTCTCCTCAAATTCGCCGAGCAGAAATCTTATCGTATAGAGGCTCTCTGCGGCTTTGGTTATGTCCTCCTCCGTTATCAGGTCTTCTTCATACGCATCTATCAGGTGGGAATAAACATCGCCGCAGTTCAGCTCGCATCCGGCATGCAGTGCCATGGCGGCGGCTTCCTTTGGCGTATCACAGCATTTGTGCCCATCGACAAAATCGCGCAGTGCGCCGCAATCCGAGGTGATATATCCGCGAAAGCCCCACTGCTCCCGCAGTATTTCCGTCAGCAATCGGCGGCTTCCGCAGCACGGCTCGCCGTTCAGCCTGTTGTATGCTCCCATCACACCGGCAACGCCGCATCTCACCGCCTTTTCAAATGCAGGCAGATATGTTTCCCGCAGGTCATGCTCGCTGACCCTTGCGTCAAACGAATGGCGCGAGCCCTCCGGCCCCGAATGCGCGGCAAAATGCTTCGCGCAGGCGGCAGCTTTCAGAAATTCGCCGTCGCCTTGTATTCCGTTTATATAAGCCGCGGCAAGAAAAGAAGTAAGAAAAGGATCCTCGCCGAGCGTCTCCTGCCCTCTGCCCCAGCGCGGGTCACGGAAAATATTTATATTCGGCGCCCAAAAGGTAAGCCCCTTATAAATATCGTAGTCGCCGTATTTTTCATGCTGATTGTATTTGACGCGAGCCTCTGTGGATATCACATCCGCGACATCATGTATCAGCACACCGTCAAATGTTGCGGCAAGCCCTATCGAATGCGGAAAGACAGTTGCTGTGCCGCATCTTGCCACGCCATGCGAGCTTTCATTCCACCAGTTGTATTCATGTATTCCGAGCCGCTCTATGGCAGGCGAATTGTAGAGAAGCTGAGATGCTTTCTCCTCTACGGTCATTTTTGAAACAAGTGCACGCGCCCGTTCTCCCGCTCTTTCGTAATCCATCGTTATTTTCCTTTCGGTTTATTCGGCTATCTGTCAAAAAAGCAAGGCGGTGCCTTGCTTTTTTCTGTATTCTGTTTATCAGCCCTTTGAAGCTCCCGCTATTATGAGCACCACGGCAAGCGTCACAAGAACGCACACCACGGAAAATACACTCACCTTGAAAATGAACTTTGATTTCTTCGTTTTCAGGAAAGGAAGCCTGTCGAGAAGCTCATCTATCTTTGCGTTGAAATCTCTCTCCTGCTCCGCGCCGTCATAAGACTCGTTTATATCATACTGCGTGTCGGCTTCCTCCGTATATGTTTCGTCATCATCGCCGCTGTCAAGCGTTATTGAAAACGTTCCCATATTTACCTTTTCGTCGGCATCGTAGTTTTCGGCGTCAGCGAGAGCAAATTTCTTTTCAAAAACAGAGAGGCGCGCATAGTCGTCATCCGTCTGCTCGAGATAAGCCTTCGCACACTCGAAAACAGGCGTATCGGCATCTTTTTCGGCAATATCTCTTGCCTGAGCATAGAGGTCGCTTGCCGTATTTATGCTTTCCTTCAGCTTTTCACAGCTTGCCTTGACAGCGTTCTTTTCCTCAGGGGTCATTGTGCCTTCGCCGCCTGCGGAAACTGTCTTTTCCAGCTCCGGCAGGTAAAGCTTGCGTTTATAATTTGCGAGAAGCACATAAGCAAAGGCATAGCCTGTCTTTGCCGCTTTCTGATAAAAGGTCAGCGCCTTTTTGATATCCTTTTCGGCACCTATTCTGCCATCCTCATATATGGAGCCGATGCAGGTATATGCATAGCCCTTGACATTTGCATCATCCTTCGGATTTGCGATTATCTTTGTGCAGTATTCTATAGCCTTTGTCTCGTCCTTGGGAAAGCCGCATTCGCCGTTCTTGTAATTATGTGCTATCTTCTGCAGGCAGCGGATAGAACCTGCCTTCTCACCCTCAAGAAGCAGGGCTTTCGCCTTTTCTTCGTCAAGCGGGGCGCCGCCTCTGCCCTTTGCATAATAATCGGCTATGCGGGCTATCGCCTCGATATTTCCGGCAGTGCAAGCCTGCATCGCATATGTATAAGCCTTGACCTCGTCACGCTGGGGAACGCCGCCCGTTCCTTTATGGTATCTGTCGCTCAGCTCAAGCAGTGCGTCGGAATTCGACTCCACAGCCGCAGCAAGCAATTCCTCAAAATTCATATCCTTCAACATAAAACTGCCTCTTTTTTTCTCATTCATATTAAAAACAGTGTATCATAAATGACGAATTTTGTCAATACACTTGAAAATTTTTTAGCGCATTGATTTGAGTAACATCATAAATCCCGTGAGAATTATGAGAAAGCCGAAGTTGAAAAGCGAAAATGTGCGCACATAGTATCCCGCTTTTCCCGGATTGTGCCTGCAATATTCGCGGAAAGTGATAAGGCTGGCAAGCGAAGCGATAAGCGTGCCGACGCCGCCGATGTTGACACCGACGAGCAGGTCGGGATAGTTATCCGTAAACTGCGAAAGCAGTATCGCCGACGGGACATTGCTGATGCACTGGCACGAGAGCACGGAGAAAAGAAGAGTGCTCTTCTCCATGAGCACCGAGAAGAACTCGCGCACTGCGCCTATACGAGCCATATTTCCCGAGAAAATAAAAAAGAAAACAAATGTGAAAAGCAGCGGATAATCGACGGCGGCAAGCGCCTTTCTGTCTGCGAAAAGGAGCACCGCGGGGATGACGATAAGCCCTATCCAATACGGAATTCCACGGAAAACTATCGCTATCGCCAGTGCGAAAAGGCAGAGATAAAGCGCCGTTCTCGCGGGCGGCAGCTTATCCTCGCCATCCGGTATGTCGAGCGGCTCCGGCTTTATAAATACGATACAGCAGAGAGTTATCAGCGCTACCGAAAGCGCAAACGGCGGTGCCATTATCGTTATGAATTCGCCGTTCGGGATATTGAATTTCGTATAGAGATAGAGATTCTGCGGATTGCCGAAAGGCGTGAGCATACCGCCGAGATTTGCCGCGATATTCTGCATGATAAATGTGAAAGCCATGTGCCTTTCCTTGCCTGTCGTCGTGAGGACAAAATATCCGAGAGGCAAAAATGTCAACAGAGCCATATCGTTTGCTATCAGCATGGAGCCGATGAAAGTGATATACACGAGAGCGAGTATGCTCATGCGCGTATTTTTGAAAATGCGCACTATCCTTTTGGCAAGGATATAGAAAAACCTGATATTTTTCAGTGCACAGACGACCGCCAGTACGGAAAAAAGGCAGGTAAGAGTTTTGAAATCAAAATAGCCGATATATTCCCTGTCTATCGGCACTATAAAACTTGTTATGACAGCCGCCGTGAGGGCAACTGTCATAACGGTGTTTTTCTTTATGAAATTTTTGACCGATGCGAAAAAAGAAGTCATTTTTGTCTTTTTACCTCTGATGCCTTATTTTTTCTGCGAGAAGAGCCAATTCATGAGTCCCTCGGTCTTGTATGCGGGAATCCATGAATCATGACCGACTCCCGGGAAATATGTTGCCTTCATTTTAGTGCCGCCTGCGGCTTTTATCGCCGCCTCCATGTCTCTTGTGCCCTGCGGAGGAACAGTCCCGTCGGCTTCGCCGTGGAAAGCCCATATGCCCATATTCACGAGTTTATCCGCCATATCGGGTATACCCGAGCCGCAGACAGGGACTGCCGCCGCAAAAACCTCGGGGCGGCGCGTTATCAGCTCCCATGTGCCGTAGCCTCCCATGGAGATGCCCGCCGCATATACGCGGGAAAGATCAACCTTGCCGCATGCAAGGAATTTATCGAGCAGCTCCATTGCCGCCGCCATGCCGACGGTCGGCTCCTCTGTGAGAGCGCGCGAGCCGGTATTCCACTTGTGGTTCACAGGCACCCATTCCAGCTCCGTATTGCATGGGCACTGCGGCGCGACTATGATGCAGTCGTCGCGTTCTATCGTCATATCTATCAGCCTGTTTTCCTTGTGCAGAACCCTTATCTGGAGTTCGTTGTCCGTGCCGCATTCGCCGTGTCCGTGCAGAAAAAAGAGCATCGGATATTTTTTGTCATCGTTTTCGTTATAGGAAGAGGGAAAATAATACCTGTACGGCATGGAAAAGCACTTGCCTGTTTTTTTATTGCGGTATTCGTATACCGCTCTGCCCATTATATCGACATTGATTGCCATTTTTATATGCCTCCGAAGTGCATCGCACTTTAATTTAAAAGTATCAGCCGTTTGAGCTGTAGTTGGGCGCTTCCTTTGTGATGTTTATATCGTGCGGGTGAGATTCACGAAGTCCCGCGCCGGTGATGCGGATAAATCTGCCGTTCTTTTTCAGCTCATCGACCGTTGCACATCCGCAGTACCCGAAACCCGAACGCATGCCTCCGACGAGCTGATATACCGTATCTGCAAGCGGACCCTTGTAAGGTACTCTTCCTTCTACACCCTCGGGAACGAGCTTTTTCGTATTCGTCTGAAAATATCTGTCCTTAGAGCCCTTTTCCATAGCGGCAAGCGAGCCCATGCCGCGGTAAACCTTGAAGCGTCTGCCCTGATAGATTTCGCTGTCACCGGGACTTTCCTCACAGCCCGCGAAGAGTGAGCCTATCATGATGGCATCAGCACCTGCGGCGATCGCCTTTACAAGGTCGCCGCTGTATTTTATACCGCCGTCCGCAATGACGGGAACATCATACTCCGCCGCCACCTGCGCCACATCGTATATAGCCGTAACCTGCGGCACGCCTATGCCCGCGATAATTCGCGTTGTGCAGATGGAGCCGGGACCTATGCCGACTTTGACGGCGTCCGCGCCTGCCTCGATGAGATCGCATGCCGCTTCAGCCGTCGCGATATTGCCCGCGATAAGCTGACAGTCGGGGAAAGCTTCCTTTACCTTGCGCACACTGTTTATTATTCCTGCGGAATGACCATGCGCCGAATCAAGCACGAGCACATCCGCACCTGCCGCGAGCAGTGCTCCTGCACGCTCAAGTATATCGGCAGTAACGCCTATAGCCGCACCGCAGAGCAGTCTGCCGCGCTCATCCTTTGCGGAATTGGGATAGCGCGATGCCTTCTGTATATCCTTTATCGTGATAAGTCCGCAGAGATTGCCGTTTTCATCGACGAGAGGAAGCTTCTCTATCTTATGCCTGCAGAGGATTCTGCTTGCCTCCTCATGTGTGGTGCCGACAGGTGCCGTGACGAGGTTTTCCTTTGTCATGACATCGCCTATTTTCATATTCATATCCGTGAGAAAACGCATATCGCGATTTGTGATGATGCCGACAAGCTTTTTCCCTTCGATGCAAACGGGAACGCCGGAAATCTTGTATTTATGCATGAGTGCTTCCGCCTCGTAGACAAAATTATCCGGTGCAAGATAAAACGGATTTGTAATAACGCCGTTTTCGCTTCGCTTTACCTTTTCAACCTCATCCGCCTGCATTTCTATCGTCATATTCTTGTGGATTATACCTATTCCGCCCTCGCGTGCCATGGCTATGGCGAGACCCGATTCCGTTACGGTATCCATTGCCGCAGACATGATGGGCGTATTGAGTCTTATCTTCTTAGTCAGTCTTGTGGAAAGCTCCACCTGATTCGGAAGCACATCGCTTTTTGCCGGAATAAGAAGCACATCGTCAAAGGTCAAGCCCTCTTTTCCGAACTTATCGCATACCATCATATTATATCTCTCCTGCATTTACTTATATTTCCATATATTATACATAAAAAGACGTTCGCTGTCAACCGATTGAACGCAAAAAATCGCTTTGACTTCGCCGCATTTTTGTGCTTTGCCGCTCGGATAGAGCGAGAAAACACGAGATTTACGGAGAAAAACGAAGATATGGGGCATCTAAATTGAATTTTTGAAGTTTTTTTCAAAAAAGGTATTGACAAAGAGAGTGGGATATGCTATAATCCTATCGTTGCAAAAAAGGGCGTACTATGCCCTATCAAAGAAAAATACATCGGAGGAATAAAAGATGTCCACTTTCATGGCTAAAAAAGAAACTCTGGAACGCAAATGGTATGTCATCGACGCCGCAGGTAAACCCCTCGGTAAAACCGCCGTTGTCGCTGCCAACATTCTCAGAGGCAAGCATCGCCCCGAATTCACACCTCATGTGGATTGCGGCGAATTCGTTATCATAATCAATGCTTCCAAGGCTGTTCTCACAGGCAAGAAGCTCACTCAGAAGTACTATCGCCGCCACTCCGGCTATATCGGCGGTCTCAAGGAAGTTCAGTACAAGACTCTCATGGCTACAAAGCCCGAGCTTGCCATGACTCTCGCAGTCAAGGGTATGCTTCCCCACAACACAATCGGCGATACAAGCATCACACGCCTTAAGGTTTACGCAGGCAGCGAGCACGGTCAGGCAGCTCAGAAGCCCGTTCCTTACACGGTTGACTAAGATTAAGGAGGAGCAAGATTATGTATACAAGCGCTAAACCCTACTTCTACGGCACAGGCAGAAGAAAGAAATCCGTTGCCCGCGTTCGCCTCTATGCAGGCACAGGCAACATCACGGTAAACGGCAGAGATGTTGACGATTACTTCGGTCTCGAAACGCTCAAGCTCATCATCAACCAGCCCTTCGGCGTTACTTCCACAGAAGGTAAGTTCGATGTAGTATGCACAGCTAAGGGCGGCGGTATCTCCGGTCAGGCAGGTGCTATCCGTCACGGCATTGCAAGAGCTCTTCTTCAGGCTGACGAAACATACAGACCCGCGCTCAAGAAGGCAGGCTTCCTCACTCGTGACCCGAGAATGAAGGAAAGAAAGAAATACGGTCTCAAAGCCGCTCGTCGTGCAAGCCAGTTCTCCAAGAGATAAGTTTTTACGATATTTTCAAAATCCCGATTGCAAAAGCTTTCGGGATTTTGCTTTAAGGTGATGAAATGGAAAAGAAAAAATCCGAAAAGAAAGGCATGCTTCAAAGCTGTGAAACCTGCGAATTTTTTGATTGGGATGAGGATATCGGAGATTATATCTGCGAGGCTGATATTGACGAGGACGATATGTACCGTATGCGTGAAAACCCGCAGGCGCACTGCCCTTTCTATAAATTTTACGATGAATATAAAAGCGTGCAGAAGCAGAATTAAAAAACTTGCGAGGTCCATGGACTTCGCAAGTTTTTATTTTTATATCATGATGCTCCGGCGGCACCATCTTCACTCTGCGTCATTGACGGCGATATCGGACTTCATGATTTCGACATTTCCTTTCTTTACGAAAGCAGCGCCTTCCCGCATATGTGAATCCGATATGCTAACCTCAGCGCGCCTGCCCTCGCCTGCACTGATGAAGTTTTTGCCCTCAAAACGTGTGCCTGCCATGGATATTTCCACAGGCGGATATACTATTCCGGGTACTCCTCTGTTGCCAAAACGGATTGCGGCATTTTTCAGCTCGACATTTATGAGCTTTATCCCCGTCACAGGCGTTGTCGACCATATGAGCCAGTCCACATCATTTTCCATCTCGACATTTTCTATCGTGATATTCTCCTGCACAGGCGCATCGGCATAGGGATAATAGCTATGCGAATAATTGTCATTATCGAAATGGAACGAAAAAGCTATAGGTCTGTGCTTGCAGAGCTTTATATTTTTAAAATGAATGTTGCGGCAACCGCAGTTGTAGCAGACATTTTCATCCTGAATCATCACCCAGTCTATGCCGTCGAGCGTCTCTTTCCCTGCGGCATGCGTCGGCTTCGTTACCGATATATATTCCTTGCCGTCGGCAGGCATGAGCACACGATACATCCTGCCGCATGAAACTACCGTATCGGAATTGCGCACGGTCATGCCGCTCTTCCAGTCGCACCATGCGCCGCCGAGCATGCGGACAAAATAGCCCGTTGTTTCCGGTTGATCAAGGTCGGAGCAATTTTCTATCAGACCGTTTTCTATCCAGCCCATATGAGGGTTTGCCGTAGCATAATCGTTTGCATTGAGTGCTATCGGGTCATCATATGTGCGGAAAGCGCCGTTGCGTATCACAAAATCCCGTCCCGTGCCGAAATGAACGGCATCCTTGCCGCCTTCTATTTTCAGATTTTCGAGATATGCATCCTCAAATGTACATATCTGTATGCAATAGCTATGTTTTCCCAAATCCAAGCATTCAAAATCGATTATTTTCAGGTGCTTTATATAGAAAAATCCCACATGCGCATTCATGCCTACTATCTTGCTGTCATGAATATTGTCTATGCCGTTTGTGATGAGCTGCAAACCCGAAATTTCAATATTTTCATCATATTTGCGTGTATATGCACCGCGGTTCATGATGAAACCCTCATCGTGTTGTCCTTCGCCGAGTGCTGCTCTTCTTACAGCCGTCCCTTCGGCGAAAGCAAGCCTTGTATTACTGCCGATGAGCACCGTTCCGCCGACATCGTAGATGCCTGCCACATCGACTGTTATCTCGCCGCCGCAATCAAGTGCCCTTTGAAGTGCTTCCCTGTTTTCATATGCCGAAGCGGACGGCAAAAAGCCGTAATCTCTCGCATATACCATTTTTTTCATGATAATCCTCCGATTTCAAATTGCATAAGCTTTCATTAACATTTATAATATATACTCCGGATCTTGTCAAGCCCTTTTTTTAAACTTTCGCGTTTTTCGCAAATCGGGCTTTCGCCCGTATTGTGCACAGTGCACAACCGGATTTGTCGGTTTTGACAAGCAGAGATGCTCTGCCGTTTTTTCACTTTGCTTTTTATATCGATTTTTTTGCTTTTATCACTGTATTGGCTTTAAACGATTGACTGAAACAATATAAAATTATAAAATATATACGGAAATATTTATTCCCAAAAAAAATAAATCAAGGAGAAAGCAAATGAAAAAAATCATTTCCTTGCTTATTGCTTTGGCAATGGTTCTCGGCATAGTTGCGCTTACCGCCTGCGGCGATAAAGAAACACCTACTACGCCCTCAACGGAATCCGCCTCAACAACAAGCTCAGGCAAATCAGAAAGTACAACGTCATCTTCGAAAGCAACAGAAGGCACAACATCATCTTCCGCTACAGTTGACAGCACTACGGCTTCTTCCGACGAGAGCACGACAGCCTCTTCCAGCGAAACAACACTCTCCGGCAAAGAAAAGCATCCTGATTTCATGGATGTAAACTTCGGCGGCAGATCGTTTAATTTCATTGTTGCTCAGGGCACACAGCAGGACTGGGATATATACGAAATCACAGCCGAAGCTACGGGCAATGACAACATTGTCACGGAAGCGATTATCGAAAGAAACAGAATAGTCGAAAGCCTCTACAACTGCAAAATCACAAGCACAGGCTCGGCAACGCCCGAGGCTGTATGCGGTGCAGAGCTTCAGACAGGCACCTCGCAGTATGACTTCTGCATGCCCATGTCATGGAATGCAAAAGCAAATCGTTGCTTCTATAACATAGCAAGCATGGATATTGACCTCACTCACAGCTGGTGGGATCAGAACTTCATCGACGGTTTCGGCATGACCATCGACGGCACAAAGAGACTTTATACTCTCTCCGGCAATTTCAATCTGCTCAATTATGACGCCACATGGGCACTCTTCTTCAATAAGGATGTCTATGACAAGGTTATCGCCAGCGGCAAATCAAATATCAATATCTATGATGAGGCAAGAAAAGGCACATGGACAGTCGACAAGATGATTACCCTCATGGATGCCGCAAAGAGCGACACAAACGGTGACTCCAATATGTCTTTTGCCGACGGAGATGTTTTCGGTTGTGTTACCATCGCAAACTATCTCATGGCTACGGCTCTCTGGAAAGGCATGGGCGTAAGTGCCGTTATCAAGGATGAAAATGATCTGCCGATTTCCGTAAATTCCGAAAACAGCGACGCAAAATACATGTCTGCCGCTATTGACAAGGCTATATCCCTCTGGCACAATGAAGGCTTCACGGCTCTCAGCCAGACAGATACACAGGCTGCTCTCTCAAATGGTCAGGCGCTCTTCGTTTCCGAATGCCTTGCTCTCGCAAAGCGTGTAACAGACGAGGATGCAAGATACTCCATCGTTCCCTTCCCGAAATATGACGAATCACAGGACAGCTATCATCAGTATGTATGCACGGTAGCTTACGGTCTCAAGGTTTCAGCCGCCGCAAAGAACCTCAAGGAAGCCGCAGACTTCCTCGAAGTATTCGGTTATCACTCTAAGATGATTCTCTATCCGCAGTATATCAACTACTTCAAGACGCAGTGCTTCTGCGAGGATGAGGCAGGCGAAATGCTCGAAATTGTTCTCGGAACCCGAGAATTCGACCTCGGCATATTCGGTCAGTACGGTCTCTCCGGCAAGCTTGATTCTTATATCCAGTCCGGCAAGAATATGCTTTCCAAGGCACTTGCAAGCACCTCCAGAACACAGACCTCCGCTATAGAAGCATATATAGTAAGCCTCAAGAATCTTAAGCACTGATTTCAAAGCAATATCCGTTTTTTCATAGAATCTCTTTTTCAAATATATGAGGACGCGAAAGCGTCCTCATATATTTTGCGGTTTTGGAAATCGGCATCAAAAAAAGCGTCACTGCCGTGACGCTTTCCCTATGCTTTTAATTGGCTTCTTACGGTTTCGTCAGATTTTTTCTACCCCAACTATTGACAAAGAGCCAAAAACTGACAAAAACGCCGTGCAAAAATGCACGGCGCCTGCATAGCGAAAAAACAAATTTTCCGAAAATTATTCAGCGATAACGCTGACAAATTTCTTGCCTTCTGCCTTGCGTTCAAACTTGACAGTTCCGTTTACAAGTGCAAAGAGTGTATCGTCGCTGCCGATACCTACACCTGCGCCGGGATGAACATTTGTACCTCTCTGGCGAACGATAATGTTGCCTGCGAGAACGCTCTGACCATCAGACTTCTTGACGCCGAGTCTCTGCGCACGGCTGTCTCTGCCGTTCTTGGTAGAACCAACGCCTTTTTTATGTGCAAAAAATTGCAGACTGAGCTTCAACATTTAGATTTACCTCCCGTTTTAGATTCTTTTTTGTAACTTAATCTTTTTCGATGTCCTGCTCTATGCAGTCGACATCAAGGTAATCGTAGTAATCCTCGAGCATTTCACTTAGCTGCAGATAGTAGCTGTAAATAAGCCCCTGAACCGCATACTGCTTAGCTTCGTCTTCCTCATAGGCAGGAAGAGCGGATTTAACCTTTACGGAAATATCGGCTGTTTTCTCATCCATTTCAAAATCGACATTTGCACCCCATACCACCTCGATGGTATTGATGATGAGCATCGTCATCGCGGAGAGCGCCGCGCAGACTATATCCTTGCCCGCTTCATCGAAGCCTGCATGACCATATTCGCGGAAGCCGTAATAATTATTCCCGCTTTTGTAAAAAACTACTTTTACCATAGCCTATCAGCCGTAGATTTTTTCAATCTGTACCTTGGTATAGGGCTGTCTGTGACCGATTTTCTTCTTCTCGTTCTTTTTGGATTTATATTTCATAATATAAATCTTTTTGGACTTGCCGTTACCCAGAACCTTTGCAGTTACATAAGCACCTTCAACAGTGGGCTTGCCCGCAACGAAGCTGTCGCCGCAAACTGCGCAAACCTCGTCGAACTTAACTGTTTCTTCCTCAGCTGCATCAAGCTTCTCAATGAAGATGATATCGCCCTCGGAAACCTTGTACTGCTTTCCGCCTGTTTTGATTATTGCAAACACGAAAAGCACCTCACTTTCATTTATGACTCGCTAAATAAGGCAGTGCAAAAGCACATTTTATGAGCCTTAACTTTATGCGGCAATCTATTCTATCATAATAAATCGGCGCTGTCAAGGGTTTTCGGCAATTTTGTACTGATTTTCGGACGTTTTTTTGTAAAAAATCCTGTATTTGTTTTTACGTCCGGAAAATACTCGGAAAAACAGCGCCGAAGTATGCCGCGATAAATAAAAAACCTGCAAGAAGGCTTTTTTTGGCGGTAATATGATTGACAACGCGGCTTTTTTATGCTATACTTAATATCCATGCGGGCGTGGCGGAATGGCAGACGCGTCGGTCTTAGGAACCGATGTCCACGACGTGCAGGTTCAAGTCCTGTCGCCCGCACCATATCGAGTGTTCATAACGGATTTCAGTTATGGGCACTCGATTTCTTTATATTAAAGCTGTTATTTTCGTTCCTTGATTATGTATCGGAGCAGGTTTTTCTGCTCCTTTTTGTTTTGCCTTGGCAAGGCGGTTATGCCGTCAGATATTGTACGGCAACACCCTTTCGGGTTTCAGCGGTGTGATTACGCTTTCTGTCACCGCCGGAGATTTCGATATAGCCCACAAAGCGGTAGTAAATCATAATACGCTGTGTTCTGTTCTTGCCTGTCCCTTCTGTCTCATAGACTTCAATTCGGTCTATAAGTTCGTGAAGTAAGGCAGGTGTGAGTACTTTCATCTCCATAAACTTGCGAACGGCAGAAATAAAGCTCTCTTTGTTGCGGTTGTTCTCGACAAGCCGGCGTAAAAGCTCCTTGTACTCGGCAATTTTGGCTTTCAGTTCCATTCGCTCGACTTCGTATTTGTGAGATAGCTGCATAAACCACTCGTCGGTAACTTTGCCCTCGGCATTGTCTTCGTAGAGCTTCTCATAAAGACTTGCCACACGCTCATTTCTGACAATTGCCTTTTGCAGTTCTGCTTCGATAAGCTGTTTTTCCTTGATAGAATCGGCATTAGCTTTCTTTTCAAGTGCCTCGGCAAACTCATCCTCATGCTCGTCAAGAAGCGTTGCCATATACTGAAGCTCCATCATCACCACCTGTGCAATGGCATCCTCCCTTACATAATGTCGGGTTTCACAGGTGCCACGGGTATCCGTCTTGTAGTTGGAACAGCTAAAATATTGGATGCTGTCGTTCTTTGTGTTGGTATGATACCACAGCTTACTGCCGCAATCGGCACAGTAAACAAGATCGCAGAACATACTCTTCTTGTTGCTGTTCTTTGGTGCTCGCCGCTTAGTCTTGCCTGTCAGCTTCTGTACTTGCTCAAAGGTCTCTCGGTCAATGATCGGCTCGTGTCTGTCCTTGAAGAGTGCCCAATTCTCTTTGCTATTGGAAATACGGGCTTTGTTCTTGAATGACTTTGAGTAGGTCTTAAAGTTGATGATATCGCCGCAATACTCTTGCTGAGCGAGTATCTTTGCAATGGTAGTCTTGCACCACTTGTACGGATTCGCTTGCGTTTTCTTACCACCTCGGTCAAGACCTTTGGATTGCCAATACGCCATGGGCACAAGCACTTGTCGCTCCTGCAATATCCTCGCAATCGTTTCGTTGCCCTTGCCTTCGATACACATGGCGAATACCTCCTTGACGATCTGTGCCGCTTCGGGATCGATGATCCATTGCTTCTTGTTCTCCGGGCTTTTCATATACCCATATGGAGGTTGAGAAAGTGGTTCACCGGCATTTCCACGAAGTCTGTGAGAAGAACGCACCTTGCGGCTGATGTCTCTCGCATACATTTCGTTCATGACATTCCGAAACGGTGCAAGTTCATTCTCTCCGTCGTCACTATCAACGCAATCGTTTATGGCGATAAAGCGGATATTGTGATCGGGAAAGAATGTGTCGGTGTAATAGCCGACTTGAAGATAGTCTCTGCCGAGTCGGGACATATCCTTGACAATGATTGCCGATACATACCCCATTTCCATATCTTCAAGTAGCTTCTGAAAGCCGGGGCGGTTAAATAATGAGGTGTGATAGCGAT
>DODZ01000029.1 GCA_003524145.1 Candidatus Apopatosoma intestinale
CTGTATTATACCATATTTTATGCAAAATGTCAATGGGCTTTGCCGATTTGTTTGTTAATAAATTGTGAACATTCGGTAATTGCGCACTCTGCGGAGTGCGACAAGGGCGGCTTGCCCTTGACCCAGCCGCCTTCCCCAAAAGGCGGGCGAAAACTTTACTAAGAGAAGAAAAAGTGAAATATAATAAAAATCAAAGGGAAGCCGTGCGGCTTCCCTTTCTTTGCGTATTAACCTTTTTATCATTCCTATTTCGCTTTTGCGGCGCCGATGGCGGTAGCAAACTGTGCCTTTTCGGGGATTATGAAGTTCACGCCGAATTTCGGTGAAAGCGAGGTAAAAAGCTCGTTTGCCATCGGCATGGCGGCAAGATTTCCCGTGAGAACGATATCCTTTGTTTTCAGCGAGCGTGCCGCAAAAATGGCAAGCATACCTGCCGTTTCAAACACCATATTTATTATTGCGAGGGCGATATCGGCATTGGAGGCGACATCGGAAACCTTGCCGAAATTTGCCGCTGTCATATCAGGTGGAAGGTTAATCATTGATTCCTTTGATGAAATATCCTTTATGCGCAGGTCTACATTATCAAGCGAACCGTCTGCGGCAAGCTCTGTTATATGCTCTATCGATTCCATGCCGAGCATTATTTTCGAGAGTCCGACAAGCGTACCTCCGCCGATGCCTGTGCCGCCGAGATAATTTGTAATATAATCGTTGCCGTTCTTTTTGGCGTGGACTATCGCAGTACCCGTGCCCATGCTGACAACTACGGCTTCGTCAAGATGAGAGAGATAAAGCCCGCCGCGCGCCACACATTCAAATTCGCTCACCTTTTCGCAGGGGAGCGCATAAATAGGCTCTTTGAGATGCGACGAGCCGACACCGGTGAGTATCACTTTTTCGATATCGCCGAGTCCGAGCCTGTTTTCGGCAGTGAATTTACCGAAGGCACCGTAGAGCGAGGTTATCGGGTCTGTCGCCGTCACAAGCTGGGGCGCTATCATTTTTTCGCCGCTGAATGCCACTATTTTCGTAGTGCTTCCGCCTACATCTATACCTACTATGGTTTTCATTTTATCATTCCTTTTTTAGTGATAATTCTATTATTTTCGTTACAAGCTCAGGGTATGAGATACCCGCCGCCGCCGCTTCCTGAGGGATAAGACTTGCGGGTGTCATGCCGGGGAGCGTATTTGCTTCAAGGCAGATGAAATCGCCGCTTTTTTCATCGAGAATGAAATCGAAACGCGCATATACCGAAAGTCCGAGCGCACGGTATGCCGCCTCGGAAAGCGCGGCGATACGCGCCTCCTGCTCCGATGTGATATCGGCGGGGCAGATTTCCTCCGTCATGCCCGCCTGATATTTGCCCTCGTAATCGTAAAAGCCCGATTTCGGCTTTATTTCTATGCTCGGCAGAGCCTTTCCGTCGAGCACGCCACAGGAAAATTCCCTACCGGAAACAAAGCTCTCTATAAGCGTATCGCCTTCGTAGGACGAGACTTTTCCGAGAGCCGCTTCAAGCTCGGCTTTTGTATGTACGATGGAAACGCCGACGCTCGAGCCGAGGGAGCACGGCTTCACAACGCAGGGAAGAGCGATTTTTTCCGCATTTTCGCCACGGTAGATAAAGCCCTGCGGCACGGGAATGCCTGCCGCCGAAAAGAGCGTTTTTGAAATGCTCTTGTTCATGGCGAGATAGCACGAACCGTAGTCACTGCCCGTATACTTTATGCCGGCGCATTCGAGGACAGCCTGTATTCTTCCGTCCTCACCCATGCCGCCGTGAAGCGCGAGAAAGACGATATCTGCCGCCGCGCAGAGCTCGATTATGCCGCGCCCGATAAGGCGCTCGCCCATGCCGCGCTCGGCTTTCAGTGCCGCGAGGTCCGGCTCGGTGCTTGGTATGGCATAGGAATAATTCCCGCAGGAACTGAACATATCCTGTATTTTTGTCGCATCTATATCGCTGTAGACGTCCGCAAGAGCTACGCTGTGCCCGAGAGAGCAGAGCGTATTCGCTATTTTGCATCCCGATGTGAGCGAAACATCGCGCTCATGACTGTAGCCTCCTGCGAGGACTGCTATTTTCATAAATTTTCTCCTGAAAAAGATTTGCCTGTTGTTTTCCTGCCTTTTTATCGGCTTTTATTTTGAGAGAAGCGCACGCACGGCGGCGAGCTTGGCGCAGACGGAAATAACCTCTGAAGAGAGCTTTATTTCATCCACGCTCGGGAAGGTCGGCGCTATGCGCAGATTGCTGTCTCTCGGGTCCTTGCCGTAGGGGAAGGTGGCTCCTACATTCGTCAGCGTAACGCCCGCTTCGCGGCAGAGGCGGAAAACCTCCTTTGCCGTGCCGCTCATTACATCGAGCGAGATGAAATATCCGCCCGTCGGCTTTGTCCACTCTGCAATTTCCGCGCCCGCAAGCTCACGCCCGAAAACGGAGAGCACCGCCTCGAATTTCGGACGGATTATTTCCGCATGACGTGCCATTATCGCCGTCAGTGCCTCCTTTGACGGTATATAGCGCGCATGGCGGAGCTGATTTATCTTATCATAGCTGATGATGCGCACGCCGAGCATTTTCCGGAACCACTTCGTGTTTTCCACGCTTGACATAAAGGCGGAAATACCGCTTCCCGGGGTCGTGATTTTCGAGGTTGAGGCAAATTCATAGACCATATTTTCGTTTGCCGTGCCGCGTGTGAGGGCGAGAATATCGGGGAGCGGCACAACGCCCGCAAAATCATGGACTGTATATGCATTGTCCCAGAAAATGCGGAAATCCGGAGCGGCCGGATGAAGCGCCGCTATGCGCCGCACCGTTGCCTCGCTGTATGTATACCCCGTGGGATTTGCAAACTTCGGAACGCACCACATTCCCTTGACTGCGGGATCGCGGAGCAGCTCCTCAACCGCGTCCATATCGGGTCCCTCCGATGTGATGCCGACGCTCAACATCTCTATGCCGAGCAGCTCGCACATGGCAAAGTGCCTGTCATATCCCGGGACGACGCAGATGAATTTTATCTTTCCCTGAGCCGACCACGGCGCATACCCTTCGCCGACGCCGAAAAGCATGGCGCAGGTCAGCGCATCGTACATGATATTCAGACTTGCCGAGCCTGTCACGGTAGTGCACTCTCGCGGAGCACCGCACATATATTCGAATATGCGTGCCGCCTCGTCCAGCCCCTCAAGCTTGCCGTACTGGCGCGCGTCGGTTCCGTTTTCGGATAGATAATCGCCGTTCTTTCCCGTCACGCAGGAAAGCATTGGAGAAGCCATATCGAGCTGTTGCGCGGAGGGAAGTCCGCGTGCCATATTCAGAGAGAGCCCCATTTTGAGGAAGGCGTCATATCTTGATAAAAGAGCTTTTTCCTCCCCGATAAGCTCGCTTTTTGACATGAGATTGAAATTTTTCATCTGCTTTTGCCTCTTTTAATATGAAAAATGAAAAATCAGAATTCGGCGTTGCCTGTCGTTCTCGGGAAGGCTTCAACATCGCGGATGTTGGAAACGCCCGTGATATACATAATGAGACGCTCGAAGCCGAGACCGAAGCCCGCATGATGCGTGCCGCCGTATTTGCGAAGCTCCGTATACCACCAGTAATCCTCCGGATTGAGTCCGAAGCGCCCGTATGCCTCGAGAAGCTTATCCATGCGCTCCTCACGCTGGCTTCCGCCGATGAGCTCGCCAACGCCGGGGACAAGCATGTCCATAGCGGCTACAGTCTTGCCGTCGTCATTCTGACGCATATAGAATGCCTTAATCTCCTTGGGATAGTCCGTTACGAACACGGGCTTTCTGAATATCTGCTCGCAGAGGTATCTTTCGTGCTCTGTCTGCATATCGCAACCCCAGAAAGGCTTGTATTCAAATTCCTTGCCGCTTTCCTCGAGAAGCTTTATAGCTTCCGTGTATGTCACATGAGCAAAGCTGCTGTTAACTATATTATTCAGACGGTCGAGAAGTGTGTTATCTACGAATTTATTGAAAAATTCGAGGTCGGCAGGGCAGTTGTCCATTACATACTTTACGACATATCTTGTCATATTCTCGGCGAGAGCCATATCGTCCGCAAGGTCGGAGAAAGCTATTTCGGGCTCTATCATCCAGAATTCAGCCGCATGGCGCTGTGTATTTGAACGCTCTGCACGGAAGGTGGGACCGAAGGTATAAACCTTGGAAAAAGCCTGCGCGAAGCACTCGGCATTGAGCTGACCGGAAACGGTGAGGTTTGCCGCCTTGCCGAAGAAATCCTGCGTATAATCTACGCTTCCGTCCTCATTTTTCGGAACATCTGCAAGGTCAAAGCTTGTCACGCGGAACATTTCGCCCGCGCCCTCGCAGTCGCTCACCGTGATGAGCGGCGTATTTACATATACAAAGCCCTGCTCGGCGAAAAATTTGTGTATACCCTGAGCGGCGCAGGAGCGTACGCGGAATACCGCATTGAATGTGTTTGCGCGGGGGCGCAGATGCGCTATGGTGCGCAGAAATTCAAGCGAGTGGCGCTTCTTCTGGAGCGGGAAATCCGGTGTCGATGTGCCCTCGACCTCTATCTCGGCGGCTTTCAGCTCAAAGGGCTGTTTTGCCTCGGGAGTGAGTACGAGAGTGCCGCGCGCGATGAGCGCCGCGCCCACATTCTGCTTTGCTATATCCTTATAGTTATCAAGCTTGTCCGCCTCAAAAACTATCTGCAGCGGAGAGAAAAAGCTTCCGTCGCCAAGCTCTATGAAGCCGAAAGCATTGCTGGAGCGGATAGTCTTTGCCCAGCCTGCAACGGTGATTTCTTTATCCGCAAAAAACTCGGGACTTTTATAAATTTCGCTTATTGTTGTTCTTTTCATTTTCCGTAGTGTCCTTTCCCGGTAATAGAAATAAAAATATAATAACTAATTATATACCAAAATGCGCAAAAATACAAGAGGAAAAACGCAATTTACGCTGTATGAATGAGATTTTTCACAAAAAAATCAAAATATACCCGATTGTCATCAAAATGCGGTTGACAAATTCGTGATGAAATGATACAATTTATAATTGGTAATTTATCCGTGAAAAATAAAAATCATATATACGAAATTGGAGGTTTTCAAATGGAACAGGCAAAGCTTTCAATGCTGAAAGAAAAGGCTCGCGATATTCGTCTCGGCGCGCTCGAGGCGGTATACAGCGCATCCTCGGGTCATCCGGGCGGTTCGCTCTCGATAGCCGATATTTTGGCATACCTTTATTTTGAAGAAATGAACATCGACCCCGCAAACCCGAAGGATGAGAACAGAGACAGATTTGTGCTCTCCAAGGGTCACACGGCTCCCGCACTCTACGCAACTCTCGCTCTTCGCGGATATTTCAGCCGCGATATGCTCAAAACTCTGCGTCAGGCGGACAGCTTCCTTCAGGGACATCCCGATATGAAGCATACGCCCGGTGTTGATATGACGACAGGCTCGCTGGGTCTCGGCATTTCCGCCGCCTGCGGCATGGCTCTCTCGGCTAAGATTTATGACAAGAGCTATCGCGTATATACTATCCTCGGCGACGGAGAGCTGGAGGAGGGTCAGGTATGGGAGGCTTCCATGTTTGCCGCTCATTACAAGCTCGATAATCTCTGCGCCTTCATAGATTTCAACGGACTTCAGATAGACGGCAAAATAACCGATGTCATGAATCCCACACCTATCGACAAGAAGTTTGAGGCATTCGGCTGGAATGTTATTTCCATCGACGGCAACAATCTCGAAGAGATAGAAGCCGCCGTCCTTGCCGCTAAAGCCTGCAAGGGCAAGCCGACAGCAGTTGTCTGCCATACTACAAAAGGCAAGGGCGTTTCGTTCATGGAAAATCAGGTAGGCTGGCACGGTGCCGCTCCGAACAAGGAGCAGTATGAGCAGGCTGTAGCCGAGCTTATGGCATAAAGGAGGAAGAGAAAATGGCTGATAAGATAGCAACAAGAGAAGCCTACGGCAATGCGCTTGCCGAACTGGGCGATAAATATGATTTTGTAGTGCTCGACGCAGACCTTGCGGCGGCTACAAAGACAGGCGTTTTCAAGAAGAAATTCCCGAACCGCTTTTTTGACTGCGGTATTGCCGAGGGCAATATGGTGACGGTTGCGGCAGGTATCGCCACAACAGGCAAGACGGTTTTTGCCTCCAGCTTTGCAATGTTTGCGGCGGGCAGAGCCTTTGAGCAGGTGAGAAATGCCATAGGCTATCCTCATCTCAATGTCAAAATAGGAGCAACTCACGCCGGCATTTCCGTTGGTGAGGACGGTGCTACGCACCAGTGCAATGAGGATATCGCGCTCATGCGTACCATTCCCGGTATGACGGTTATCTGTCCTGCCGACGGCGAGGAGGCTCGCGCGGCTGTTGAGGCGGCTATAAATTATGTCGGACCCGTTTATCTGCGATTCGGCAGAGCGGCTGTTCCGTATCTCTATGCCGGCAAGGATTATAAATTCGAGATGGGCAAGGGTATCGTTCTTGCCGAGGGCAAGGATGTCACTATCGTCGCAACGGGACTGATGGTTCATCTCGCGCTTGAAGCCCGCGAACTGCTTAAGGCAGAGGGTATCGATGCAGAGGTTATCAATATTCATACTATAAAGCCTATCGACGATGAGCTTCTTGCGCGCTCTGCCGCCAAAACAGGTGCGGTGGTCACGGCAGAGGAGCATAATATCATCGGAGGTCTCGGCGGTGCCGTATGCGAGTCGCTTGCTTCTGCCTGCCCTGTTCCCGTAGTACGCGTAGGCGTTGAGGACAAGTTCGGCAAGAGCGGCAAGGTTCCTGTTCTTCTTGAGGAATACGGTCTTACCGCGCAGAATATTGCCGCTAAGGCAAAGGTTGCCGTCGCTCTCAAGAAATAATCAGGATAAATAATTTTTCAGCGCTCCCGATGCAAATATTTTCATCGGGAGCGTAAAACTATATGGGATTTTGAATTTCTTTTGGCGAAAAAGAAGTTTGAAGAAAATGTTTTGTCGTACTTTTCGGTGACGAAAAGTAATAAAAGAAACTCGTACTTTTCTGTGAAGAAAAGTACAAAAAGAAACTTTGTGTTTATCGCGCTTTTCACTGACGAAAAGCGCGGCAAAAGTCAGCAAGGAGGACTCGCGCCGTCCTCCTT
>DODZ01000035.1:0-50323 GCA_003524145.1 Candidatus Apopatosoma intestinale
TGCACAAAGGAGGCTTGCACAAAAGAGGCTTGCACAAGGGAGGCTGGCACAAGGGAGGATTGCCACCGTGGCGGGAAACCGCTTCTCAGCATAAGTTATACTGCTCATTCCAACCTGCGGTTGGATGGAAATGCCGCTTGTCAAACCGATGCGCCATTGCTTTTCTGCGGAAGGCGGTTTATAATGTGATTGTAGCTACAAAAAAACAATCACGGAGGTTAAATATGGAAAATTTCAGACTTAACGAACAAATTGCTTTTTTGAGAAAAGCGAAAGGCACAACACAGGAAGAACTGGCAAAAGCGCTCGGCGTGACAAATCAGGCGGTCAGCAAATGGGAATCTTCGCAGTGCTGTCCCGATATTCAGCTTCTGCCAGATATAGCCGATTATTTCGGCGTGTCCATAGACGAACTTATGGGATATAAAGGTGCCGATACATCCGCCGACATTGTATTGCAGCTTCGCACGGCTATAGACACCATGCCCGCGGGCGATGATGCTAAGACGGTGCTGAAACTGGCATACACTCTCCACGCGGCATATTTTTCAAAGGCTATGCGTTCGCGCGGAAATCCCGGCTTTGATGCCGACAGTGCCGTAGAACATGCCGGAAGAGCGGAATGGGGAATGTCATGCATACCACTGCCGGATATAACCACGCGCATGCGTTATGGCTCGGTATTCTTTTCGGACAATAAAAATTTTCATCTTGAAATAACAGATAGGATATCAGAGCTTTGCGGTCATATGAAAACTCTCGGTGATATGCAAGCGGTGACGATATTCACGGCGCTTTATGCGCTGACTGTAAAGGATGAGAGCGCATATGCAGGCATAAAGGAAATAGCCGAGCGCGCAGAAATATCCGAAAATACCGTTTCGGAGTATCTCGATGGAAAACTCTTCGGATATTTATCCGTTCGGAGCGGCAAAGATGGCTATGCCTACCGTATTGACTGGAGGTATATGCATATAGTCCCGATTCTGGCGATGATTTGCAATCCGTAATTTCAGTCGCGGAAAAGCTTTTGACAAAATACAAACATCCCGCAAGCCGATTTCGGTTTGCGGGATATTTTTTATTCAGTTATTTTGCTTTTTTGATTTCTGCAGGGGCTGACTCTGCCGCCGCTTTTGCGCTTTTTTTCTTCAGGTAGAAGAGCGATATGCCGATTATTATCAGATCTATGGCGACCGGAATGAAATCATACCATGAGAGGTGCGTTCTCTTGCCGCCGAGGATTATCCATATCACGGCGCCGGGAAATGTACCGATGACACTGCTCACTATATACGGCAGATACGGCATTCCGAGCGAGCCGAAGAATGTACCGAGCAGTTCGCTCTGGAGTCCCACGGCATGGAGGGCAAGCGAAAGCACAAACGAATATTTTTCGCCCTTGGTATAATATTTTTTCAGCTTCTCATGGCGTTCTATCATCGCATTGACATCGTTTTTTCCGACTCTGCCGATAAGATACGAAACGGTGAAATTGAGCACCGTGCCGACTATGGCTATCGGTATGGCATACTTTAAATCAAAGAGCAGACCGCAAGCCGCGGCAAGTGCCATATAGAGTATGACGGGCACGAAGCCTTTGACCGAGAAGAGCAGCAGGAGCACTGCGGCGGCTTTCGGATTATTCTTTTCAAGCAGGGCAGAAAGCTTATCCGCCGATACGGGATTTTTGAGAAAGTATATCACGGCGGCGATTATCACGGCTGCCATGACAATATATTTGATCAGTTTCTTTTTGTTTTTCATTTTTTATATACGTCGGTGACCTCATATATTTTTTATCATGCCGAGCTTATCCATCCAATAGAGCACATGAGAGGCAAAGCCGTGATTGCAGCTTGCGTTTGAGGTTTCATTCTCCCAGAGTGTGCCTGTTGTTTCAGCCATTTTTGTAAAGAAGCTCTTGATATCTGCCGTCAGCTTATCATAGTCTCCAAAGAGATAAATCAACTCGAGACGCAGATAATCGCCGATAAAAGCGTTTGAAGGATATACATTCTTCCACTTGGCATCCTCGCGGAAATTCGGCCATACATCGACTCTGCCGGGACCGAAATCGTCGCGCATTATCTGCCAGAGTCCGGGGCGGCTGTCAAAGGTTGCCACGCCGCAGAAGAATGCATAATACTGGCAGCTCTCGGTGTATTTATCCGAGAGAACGAGATTTCCGTCGGAACTGCGCACGGCATTGTCGCAGTAAAATTCGCCCGTGAAGGAAAGCGTGTTCACGGCATCTTTTATTTTCTGTGCCTTTTCCATGGCGTTTGCATCGTCATATAGGCGGGCAACGCTTTCGAGCATGCGCGCATAGAGCATATTTGTCGGGAAATTTACATCCTGTGTCAGCTCATTTGATTTTGACCACTCAACGAAAACCCAGCCGTCAAGCTTTTCGAGCAGGGAATATTCGTTCTCAAAGCGGCGGAAATAATCAAGCAGAGCGTATATCTTTTCCTTTGCCGTATCGATGAGGGCACGGTTGCCTGTGCGTCCGAGATATTCCTCCAGCTCAAGCACATACCACATTGCCCAGTTCGGGATGAAATTTCCGTTTCTGTGGTCACCGGGGTAGCACATCGGCAGCATACCGTGCGGGAGTGCTTCAAAGCTGTCCGGCAGCAGGAAATTCTCGAGAAAAACCTTTTCTGTCTCGCTTTTTCCGGTCAGTACCTTTTCCACGCGTGAGGTAAAGAAGCTGTCGCAGAGCCAGCCGGCACGTTCGCGCGATGGGCAGTCCATATATATGGTGAAAGTATTCTGGCGATAAGTTTCTATGGCGGCATCAAATATTTCGCCGAGTGCCTTGTCACTTCCCGCATATGCCTTTTTCGGCATATCGGCACCGAAATAATTCATGCCGACGCGGGAAACGCGGATATTTGCCTTTTTTGCCGCAAATTTAATATACATCGCCGTATACGGTTCGGCGGTGGAGAGATGATATTCACCCTTTTTCAGCCGCCATATCATGGAGCAGACAAGCCCCGCATGGCGGAAATCGACGGGCTCGCTTCCGCTCTTTTCGAGAAGCTCGCTGAATGTTACAAGCACCTCGGCATCGTCCTCGCAGACGATATCAAATTCTATCTGCCCCGTGGTATTTCTTTCCATTTCAAAAACGGCAAAATGATTTTTTTCGATATCGGTGCAGTCGGCGGCGATATCCGTTACAGTGATATCCTTATTTTCGATATTTCTTGCCTCGAGCAGGGAATTTGTTGTCACCTCATCGAGCGTAAAGCCTGTCATTTTATATGAGATTTCCTTGATGTGTCTGCCGTAACCGATGGTTGCGCTGTAGTCGCCGACATCAAATGCGCCGCGGCGCACGATCTTCTTTGCCGGCACATGATAGTATGAGTTCAATGCGCTGTCTCGTGCGATGAAAGCCTTTTTCTCCGTTGGCACGAGTTTTACCTGTGCCAAAGAAGAGACATCGGAAGCTACCTCAAAATCGCGGTATGACCCATCGAGATTATAAACCTCGGTGAAGGTGCGCTGGAAGCTGAATTTTTCCGCCTTCTGTTCGTGCTCTGCAATATAGCGTGCCGTGAAGCCGCTGTCTCCCGTTGCGGCGGTCACCTTGCCGTCGCAGATAAGCTCCGCACAGAGAAACGAGGGCTGGCAGAGATGATAGAAGCTTGTGCAGTTATAGCCGAGCGCGGTTATTGTTATTATATTTTTATCATGCGTGCAAAGGGAAGAGAGATCAAGCTCGTCTACGCGATAGTAGCCATGCGCACATCTCGCGGGACCGAATGCGACGAAGGCTCCGTTTACCTTGACGATGTATGCGCTTGAGCCTGTCAGTGCGAGAGTGATGCTTTCATGCTTTCCTGTCTCGGCGCGGAAGCAGAGCCAATAGTTCATTTCTTTTTCTTTGCCTTCCTCCCAGACGGGAACGGCTTTTGTAAAGGAATACTCTGTCATTTTATATTCTCCTCGGGAAATTTACATTATCTATATTAAAGCACAAAGAGGAGAATAATTCAAGAATAAATTATAAATATTTATTAAATTTCGTCGCCGAATACCGTTTCTATTATTCTTGACGAATTTTCGGGCGAATAAACCCATCTGTCTATATGTGCGGTATCTGTGAAATACTCGAACTGAGCGGGCGCAGCGGAGGCAGGGAAATATGAATCTATAAGTGCAAGCTTGACCTTCATTTTCTCGGGAATGATGTTTTTTATGTATACTGCGGCGGTCTGCCCCGTAACCGCACCTTCCTTTACCTCGGCAAGCCCCGCGAGATTCGGCGCAAGCTCGATGAATATGCCGTACGGTTCAGTACTGCGGATGATGCCCGATACCGTCTGACCGACGGAGAAGCGGGCGACATTTTCTTCCCATGTGCCGAGCAGCTCCTTGTGCGAAAGGTATATCCTGCCGCTGTCGTAATCTATGCTTTTTATTATGGCTTTTATCTCCATTCCCGTATAGAAGCGGTCGCGCGGATGAGATATGCGGGAAACGGAAATGGAATCTATCGGCAGGAGTGAAACTATGCCGCAGCCTATATCGCAGAAGGCACCAAAGGGTTCGAGATGAGTCACCTTTGCATCGATAACATCGCCTGCTTCGAGGCACATGAGACAGGCGCGCATACATTCCTCCTGCGCGAGTCTGCGCGAGAGCAGGGCAACTGTCGTGCCGCCTCTTTTCTCAAAGCCTGTTATTTTGAAGCATACGGGCTTGCCCACACGGGTTATGACGGCGATATCCTTTATTTCTTCGCCCGCCTGCGTGAGTACCGCTTCTTCTTTCGGGATGATGCCGATAACAGAGCCGAGATTTACTTTCAGCGACATCTCGGGTGTGCAAACGCTTGCCACAGCCTCGAGTATCCTGCCTGTTTCTTTTGCTTTTTCGAGTGCCGCAAGTGAAAAATCGCTTTGCTCCGCGCTGAAATTCATTCCTTCGGGCTTGTACTTATTTGTGTTCATATTGCTCCTCCGCTTTTTGCTTTCGCATTTTTTGTTTCGGTAAATCTTATTCGGCGGGAAACGTGAATATGAACGAAAACAGAAAAGTCACGCGCGAGCGGGACTTGCGAAAGCTGTTTTGCCAGCCTTCTCCTGCGGGAGAAGGTGGCGCGCGAAGCGCGGCGGATGAGGAGTTTTATATGTTTACTACCCAAATAAATTCTATCTTTATTATATGGGAAAAAGCTTTCAATTTGCCGTATGCGCTAAAAAATAGCGGCGATTTAATAACTATGTGTCAATATATATTGATGATTAAATTACCAATATTCGAAATTGATATACGGTAAAATAATAAAAACGGAGGTATTTGAATATGCAGGATGAGAAATATATTCGGGCGAGAATCACCGAACTTCGCATAAAAAAGAATGTTTCTGAATACAGAATGAGTCTCGACCTCGGTCACAGCGACAGCTATATAAGAGCCATTACCTCTGGCAGAGCATTGCCGTCGATGTCGGAATTTTTATATATGTGCGATTATCTCGGGGTAACGCCGAAAGAATTTTTCGATGAGAAAACGGACAATCCTATTTTGCTCGGCAGGCTTTGTGAAGCCGCAAAGGGACTTTCCGATGAAGATATGACCGCACTTCTGACTATGGCTGAGCGTCTCGGAAAAAATAATAAATAAAAGAAAAAGTCCCGCTCGCGCGGGACTTTTCATGCTATTTTACGCCTTTACGGCATCAAAGCCGAGGTCATCGAGTATACCGACAGCCTTTTTGACGCAACCGTCACAGCCGTCTATCGTGACGGTCTTTTTTTCGAGCGAAACCGAGAATTTCAGTCCTGCTTCGGAAAGAGCCTTTTCTATTCTTGCCACGCAATGCGGACAGTGCATTGCCTCCACTTTAAGTACAGTCATTTTTATTTCCTTTCCGCCTTTCGGCAATTAAATTTTTTTCAGTATATTTACCAGCTCGTCTATGCTGCTGTCATCGCCCTCGCGAAGGTCGTGCGCCACGCAGGTTTTCATATGGCTTGCTATCATCTCGCGCATAAAGGCTTCAAGCGCACTTTTGGCGGCGCAGGCTTGCGTGAGCACATCAATGCAGTAGGCGTCATTGTCAATCATATTGCGAAGTCCGCGGATTTGCCCCTCTATACGGCTGAGACGGTTTTGCAGAGAACGGTGCTCCTCGGGTGTGCGCTCCTTTTTCCGTGCGCAACAGGGGCATATTTCTTTTTCACTCATAATTTCTTACCTCTCAGGCGCAGGGCATTGCATACGACGCAGACAGAGGAGAGTGACATCGCCAGTCCCGCTATCATGGGATTGAGCAGAGGACCGCCGAAGGCATAGAGCAGACCGGCTGCCACGGGAATGCCTACAGTATTGTAGCAGAAAGCCCAGAAGAGATTTTCCTTGATATTTGTTATCGTATAGCGGCTCAGCTTTATCGCGCGATATACATCCGCAAGGTCGCTCTTCATCAGCGCGATATCGCCCGATTCTATGGCTATATCGCTTCCGTTTCCGATAGCACAGCCGACATCGGCACTCGTGAGGGCAGGCGCATCGTTTATGCCGTCGCCTACCATCATTACGGTATTGCCCTTGCTGCGATATTCTTCGACTATTCTCGCCTTATCTTCGGGAAGTGCCTCGGCAATGACCTCGTCAACGCCCGCCTCCTTGCCGATATAGTCGGCGGCGGCGCGGTTGTCGCCCGTGAGCATGACCGTTTTTATTCCCGATTTATGAAGCTTTGCTATGGCTTCGCGGCTTGTTTCCTTTATCGTATCGGCAACGCTGATTATACCTATGACCTTACCGTTTTTAATGACGCTCATGGGTGTCTGACCCTTGGCGGCAAGGGAAGCGGCATCGGCTTCAAGCGGATTGAGCACTGCGGATTCGGCTGTCAGCCTGCTGCTTCCTATCAGGATATCGCTGCCGTCGACCCTGCATGAAATCCCCTTGCCGGAGATAGCACGGAAATCCGAAACGTCCTTTTTTGCGGCGTTTCTGCCCTCGGCATATTTCACTATAGCCTGCGCGAGCGGATGCTCGGAGAGAGATTCCGCAGAGCCGGCAATGGCGAGAAGCTCGGCTTCATCTGTGCCATCGCCGCAGATAACGGCGGTGACCTCGGGTTCGCCTTTCGTTATCGTTCCTGTTTTGTCGAGTATCACGACATTAGTCTTGTGCGTTATTTCAAGCGTTTCGCCGTCGCGTATCAGTATGCCGTGCGTAGCGCCGAGACCCGTGCCGACCATGATGGCTGTCGGCGTGGCAAGTCCGAGTGCGCAGGGGCAGGCTATGACGAGCACAGAAGTGAATACCTTCAGGATAAAGGCGATATCCTTGCCCGCGATAGCCCAGATTATCGCCGCCGCTACGGCGATGGATATGACCGTCGGCACGAAAACGCCCGCTACCTTATCGGCTGTTTTTGATATCGGCGCTTTCTTGCCCTGAGCATCCTCGACAAACTTCACTATCTTCGAGAGAACGCTGTCTGCGCCGGTGTTTGTGACCTTTACAGTGAGTGCGCCGTCGGTATTTATACTGCCGCCGATGACCTTATCGCCGACATTTTTGAAAACAGGCATCGATTCACCCGTGAGCATCGATTCGTCGACGCCCGAGCTTCCTTCTGTTATAATGCCGTCCTGCGGAATTTTCGCGCCGGGCTTCACGAGCACGATATCATCGCGCACGAGAGAGGACGCGGGAACTTCCTTTATATTGCCCGATGCGTCGCGCAGAAGCGCCGTGTCGGGTGCGAGCGAAATGAGCTTTTCTATGGCGCTTTTCGTTTTCTTTTTACTGCGTGCCTCGAAATATTTGCCGAGCATGACGAGCGTTATCACTATCGCCGCAGACTCGAAATAAAGCCCATGGACATTATGCGGGTGGTCGGAAAGTGTGTATGTTATGACCACGCTGTAGATAAACGAGCAGGAGCTGCCTATCGCCACGAGCGTATCCATATTCGGCGCCTTATGGAAAAGCGCACGGAAGCCGGAAATAAAGAATTTCTTGCCTGCTATCATGACGGGCACCGTCAGCAGGAGCTGAGTCAGCGCATAGTTTACGGGATGACTGCTCATATCCATGATGGGCGGCAGGGGCAGGGAAGAAATCATCATCTTTCCCATGCTGACATACAGGAGAATGACGGAGAAAACCGCCGCCGTGATGAGCCTTTTCAGCCCGTAATCCTCATGCTCCGCTTTTTTCTCTTTCGGTGCCGTTTCGGCTTCGGGCGAATCCTTTTCTATGCCGAAACCGCATTTTGTGACCTTTTCGATTATCATTTCGGGCGTGACCTTGCTTTCGTCGTAGCGGACGACGAGCTTGCCTGTGGTCAGGTTGACATCGGCGCGCTCCACTCCGTCCAGCTTGCGCGTGACACGCTCGACGGCACTGCTGCAGGCGGCACACGACATACCCGAAACGCTGTATTTTTCCTCTCTCATATATTACCTCCAAATACCCCGCGAGGGTATTTTCTACGAACATTATAGCACGAAATTTTCTTTTGTCAAGCGAAAAGCGATAAATTTTTCTTATAGTATTCTTCCGTGCCTTGCGCCTGTATATGCGGGGCATGCCTTAACATTTTGTTTACAAAAAAATATTTTCGTTTTTTATTGACAAAAGCCGCAGAAGGGTGTATTATGCAATTAGTTTGAAAACTAACTAATATGGAGGCAGTTATGGAAGAGAAAAAATGCGACCGCAAATTTTTGCCGAGCATGATGACAAACGAGGTTTCCAAGCTTTTCCGCGATATCATAAACCGCGAGGTTGAGAAGCTCGGAGTGCAGAACGGTTACAGGCAGCTTCTTTTTCACCTTTCGAGAATGGACGGCGTAAGTCAGCTTGAGCTTGCACGTGCTACGCATCTTAAAGCACCGACCGTTTCCGTCACGCTGAAGGGCATGGAGGCAGACGGGCTTGTGGTTCGGAGAGGCGACGAAAACGATGCACGTGTTATCCATGTTTACCTGACGGAAAAGGGCAGGAAGACGGACGATAAGATACGCGAGATACATCATATGCTTGACAGCAGAATGACCGAGGGCATACCTCAGAGCGAGCTTGACGCGCTCGTCGCCACGCTGACAAAACTGCGCGATAATATGCTCAGAATCACGGAAGAGGCAAAATCGGAATGAGCGAAAGGGAGAAATGATGAAAAAGGTTTTATCATATCTGAAGCCATATTGGTTTATTGCCATATGGTCGCCGATATTTATGGTGGGCGAGGTGCTTATCGATCTTGAGCTTCCTACCGTGATGGCGCAGATAGTAAATGAAGGTATAATAAACGGCGGCGGGATGGATGTTATACTGCCGATGGGCATAAAGATGCTGATATATGTCATTCTCGGAGGCATATTCGGCGTGGGCGCGGCGTTTTTCGCCTCCTATGCCTCGCAGAATTTCGGAAACAGTCTGCGCAAATCCGCCTTTGCCAAGGTGATGTCACTCTCGATAGAGCAGACGGACGATTTCACCACAGGCTCGCTCGTCACGCGAATGACAAACGATATCTCGATGGTTCAGCAGTTTGTGGCGACAGGACTGCGTATGTTTTTCCGCTCGCCGATATTCTTTGTCGGCGGCATAATCAAGGCGCTCGCGCTCAATGCCAGATTCGGCATAGTCATAGCCGTGACGATACCGATACAGCTTATCGTGGTGCTTTTTGTCGTCGGAAAGGTGCGCCCGATGTTCGATGCCGTGCAGAAAAAGCTCGATAAGGTCAATTCCGTGGTGCAGGAGAATGTCACGGGTGCACGCGTCGTCAAGGCTTATGTGCGCGAAGAGCACGAAAACGCGCGTTTTGATGCGGCAAACAAGGATTTGTCGGTAACGATGTTCAAAATCCAGAAGCTTATGGCTCTGCTCAGTCCTTTCATGATGATAGTGCTGAACTTTGCCGTTATCGCGCTTATCGCCGTCGGCGGAAAGCAGGTTTCCGAGGTCGGCGGCATACTTGTCGGCGATATCATGGCGGCTGTGACATATATTTCGCAGATTCTGATGAGCATGATGATGATATCCATGATATTCCAGAGCTTCTCACGTGCTTCGGCTTCCGCACGCAGAATAGAAGAGGTGCTTGATGCCGAGCCTGCCGTTGTCGAAGGACACGGTGCAGACGGAGCAAACGGAGAAAAGGGCTGCGTCACATTTGAAAATGTAAGCTTTCGCTATCCCGATTCTCCCGAAAACTCCGCTCCCGTGCTCTCGGGCATCAATCTCGATATAAAGCAGGGCGAAAATGTTGCCATACTCGGAGCCACAGGCTCGGGCAAGACCTCGCTTGTGAATCTGATACCGCGCTTTTACGATGTGACGGGCGGCAGAGTCCTGCTCGACGGAGAGGATGTGCGCGATTATTCCTTTGACGCATTGCGGAGCAAGGTGGCTCTCGTGCTTCAGAAGAGCGAGCTTTTCTCCGGCACCGTGGCGGAAAATCTGCGCTGGGGCAATCCCGAGGCAAGCGATGCCGAGCTGAAAAAAGCCGCCGAGATAGCGCAGGCGGACGGCTTCATAGAATCGTTTAACGAAGGCTACGACACAATGATAGCGGAGAAGGGCGCGTCTCTCTCGGGCGGACAGAAGCAGAGGCTTTCCATCGCCCGTGCGATACTGAAAAAGCCGGAAATAATCATTTTTGATGACAGCATGTCGGCACTCGACCTGAAAACAAGCGCAAGGCTTTCCGCAGCTCTGCGAAGCGAAATGGCTGATACAACGGTCATCACGATAGCGCAGCGTGTGGCAAGCGTCATGAATGCGGACAGGATAGTCGTACTCGACGGTGGAGGTATTTCCGCCGTAGGCACGCACGCCGAGCTGCTCGAAACAAGCGATGTTTATCGCGATATTTACAATTCACAGCTGAAGAGAGGTGAGAGCATTGAATAATACGCAAAAAACCGTGGGCGCACCGCAGGGCGGCGACAAAAAGCCGATGGATATGCGTCCCGGCGGCGGTCCGCGCCGCGGCATGAGCATGATAGCCGAAAAGCCGAAGAACATGAAAAAGACGCTCTCAAGGCTTCTCAAATATATAGTCACGAATAAATTCATGATAATTATGCTCGTGGCAAGCGTTATTATATCGGCACTTCTCAACCTCGCGGGGCCTTCCATTCAGGGCGAGGCACTGAAATTCCTCACGCCGTCGACAGATGAGGGCGGCAAGCTGATAATCCTCGAGGACGGTACTGTAAAGGTCGATTTCGCGGGTATGACAAGGCTGCTCGTGCTCCTCGGTGCGGTATATCTGCTTTCCTCGCTTTTCACATATATTCAGGGGCATATTTCGGCAAAGCTCTCGCAGAAAACAGTCTACCGTATGCGCGGCGACCTTTTCCGCAAGATAGAAAAGCTCCCGATAAAATATATCGACAATCATCCGCACGGCGATATCATGAGCCGCATGACAAACGATATAGAAAATATCTCAAATACCGTTTCAAACTCCGTGACATCGCTCATCTCCGGTATCATAACGATAATCGGCGCTTTCTCGCTGATGCTTTATCACAGCTGGCAGATGACGCTTGTCGCTCTCGTGACAATCCCGCTGACCGTGCTTGTGACGACAAAGCTGACAAAATATGTCCGCAGGTATTTCATGCGTCAGCAGCAGCTGCTCGGCGCGATAAACTCACAGGTGGAGGAGAGTGTGACGGGATATAAAACCGTAGTTGCCTTCGGTCACGAAAACGAGATAAAAGATGAATTCAACCGCACGGGCGACGAGCTCCGCACGGCGGGTATCAAGGCGGAAATTTTCGGCGGAGTCATGGGCCCGCTCATGAATATCATCGGCAATGTCGGCTTTCTGCTTATCGTAATATGCGGTGCGCTCTTTACGATGAAGGGGCTTATCGGCATCACTACAATATATGTTTTCATCCAGTATTCCAAGCAGTTTACACGCCCGATAAACGAGGTGGCAAACCAGTATACCTCGATACTCAATGCGATAACGGGCGCGGAGCGTGTTTTTGAGATAATGGATCAGAATGATGAGACGGACGAGGGCAAAAAGGTGCTTTTACCCGCCGATATCAAGGGCAATATTTCGTTCCGGAATATATGCTTCTCATATGTTCAAAGCGAACCTGTGCTGAAAAATTTCAATCTTGAGATTTCAAGCGGACAGAAGATAGCCATAGTCGGAAAGACCGGATCGGGAAAAACGACGATAATCAATCTGCTGACGCGCTTTTACGAGACGGACAGCGGAAAGATACTGCTGGACGGCACGGATATCCGCGAGATAACCAAGGCTTCGCTGCGCAAGAATATCGCGATAGTTTTGCAGGATACGGTGCTTTTCTCGGATACGGTAGGCGCGAATATCCGTTACGGCAGACCGGAGGCGAGCGAAGCTGAAACGGAAGCGGCGGCAAAAGCGGCAAAAGCGCATGATTTCATCACGCGTATGCCAGAGGGCTATGATACGGTGCTCGATGAATCGGGCGGCAATATAAGTCAGGGACAGAAACAGCTGCTTACCATTGCCCGCGCGATACTGGCAGACCCGAAGATACTCATTCTCGATGAGGCGACCTCAAGCGTAGATACGCGCACGGAGATGGATATCCAGAGCGCGATGATAAATCTGATGCAGGGAAGAACCACGCTGATAATAGCGCACAGACTCTCAACCATACGCGATGCGGATAAGATAATAGTTCTCGACGACGGCAGAATAGTCGAAGCCGGAAACCATAATGAGCTTATCGCCGCAGAAGGCGTATATTACGGACTCTATATGTCGCAGTTTGCGGGAATCGAGACTTAAACGACAGAAGAAAAGGCGGAAAATCCGAGAGATTTCCGCCTTTTGACGTGTTTGACCGCATTTATTCAAAACCATTGCAAAAACAAAAAATGGAATCCGCGAGGATTCCATTTTTTTGAAAGTATTGGTTTATTTTTTGCTTTCCATTATGTTGCAGAGCTTTTCGAGAAGCTCCGCCTGACGGGCAACATCGGCTTTCAGCTTCTGCTCCTCGGCTTCCTTCTTCGCGGCCGCCGCATCTGCCGCCGCTTTTGCGGCTTCGGCTTCCGCCTTTTCCTTGGCGGCTTTTTCTTCTGCCGCTTTTATCTCTTTTTCATTAAGTGTATTTCTCACCTTCATGATAACGCGGAGCACCGTGAAAATGCATAGCGCAATGATGAGAAAATCGATTATTGTCTGAAGCCATGCACCCCAGAGGATGGCAACCTCGGGTGTTGTCACAACACCCTCCGCATTTGTCACGGCGGGCGTGATGACTGTTTTTACGCCGTCAAGACTGCCGCTTTTCAGAAAAAGACCCACAAAAGGATTGATAATGTAGTTTACAAGTCCCGTCGTTATCTTGCCGAAAGCACCGCCGACTACAACGCCGACTGCCATATCAAGCACATTGCCGCGAGTGATGAACTTCTTGAAATCTGCCCAGAATGTTGATTTGCCTTTTCCCATGGTTTCTCCCTCCGAAATTATTTGTTTATTTTTTCGACGCCGAGGACGACATCCTCGCCGTTGATATTCCAGTTTTTGCTGAAATGCGTTTCGCTTCCGAAAATTATATTCACGGCAAGCGTTTCACTCTTGATGGAGTCGGCATTGCGCTCCATGATATCAGCTATCTTATCATTGCCGGAGCAATAGATATTGATATTGTCCATAACCTCAAAGCCGGAATCCTTGCGCATCGTCTGAATTTTGCTGACTATCTCGCGCACAAAGCCCTCTTCTATAAGCTCGGGTGTGAGATTGGTATCGAGAGCGACGGTCACATTGTTATCCGAGAGAGCCTCATAGCCCGGTATCTGAGCGGACTCTATGAGCAAATCCTCCTCGGAAAGCTCGGCTACCGTGTCGCCGAGGTCAAGCTTCAGCTTGCCTGTGTCGCGAAGCTCCGCCATTGCGGCATTGCCGTCTATTTCTGCGAGCATGGTTCTTATCTTGCCGAGATATTTGCCGTATTTCGGACCGACTGTACGAAGCTGCGGCTTGAAGGAATAGCTTGTGAACGAAGCGGCGTCGGAGACAAATTCGACTTTCTTGACATTCAGCTCGTCTGCTACTATCTCAACAAAATATTCGGGAAGCACCTTTTCCGCCTTGACATACATAACGCCGATAGGCTGGCGGTTCTTGATAGAGGCGCTGTTTCTGCAGGCTCTGCCGAGAACAACAATATCGAGCACCTCATCCATTCTCGCTTCAAGCTCGGAGTCTATATATGCCTCGTTTGCCTGCGGGAAATCGCAGAGATGAATGCTCTCGGGCGCGGACTTGTCTATGCTGCGCACAAGATTCTGATATATATCCTCTGTCATGAAAGGAATCATCGGAGCGGCGAGCTTGCAGAATGTGACGAGGACGGTATAGAGCGTCATATATGCGTTTATCTTGTCCTCTGTCATATCGCTTACCCAGAAGCGCTCGCGCGAACGGCGGACATACCAGTTTGAAAGCTTGTCCACAAAATCGGAGAGCGCACGCGCCGTTTCGGTTATGCGGTAATTGCCGAGGTCGTCGTCGACTTCATTTATCAGCGAATTGAGCTTGGAGAGCACCCACTTGTCCATGACCGGAAGCTTCTCATAATCAAGCGTATATTTTGTTGCGTCGAACCCGTCGATGTTCGCATAGAGAACGAAGAAAGCATAAGTGTTCCAGAGCGTGCCCATGAATTTGCGCTGCCCCTCGGTCACAGCCGCATCGTGAAACTTATTGGGAAGCCACGGAGCACTGTTTGAATAGAAATACCAGCGTATCGCATCGGCGCCGTGCTTGGCAAGAGCATCAAACGGGTCTACTGCGTTACCCTTGGATTTTGACATCTTCTGACCGTTTTCATCCTGTACATGACCGAGAACAATAACATTTTCATAAGGAGCCTTATTGAAAACGAGAGTGGAGACGGCGAGCAGTGAATGGAACCAACCGCGCGTCTGGTCCACTGCCTCGGAGATAAACTGCGCGGGGAAGTGGCTCAAGAAAAGCTCTTTGTTTTCAAAGGGATAGTGATACTGCGCAAAAGGCATTGCGCCCGAGTCAAACCAGCAGTCGAGCACTTCCGGCACGCGCTTCATCGGTTTGCCGCATTTCGGGCATTTTATCGTTATCTCGTCGATATACGGGCGGTGAAGCTCAACCGTCTTTGCGCGTTCGTCGCCGCTCATTTCATAGAGCTCCTCGCGACTGCCGACGCAGTGGCGGTGACCGCATTCGCATTCCCATATATTGAGCGGTGCGCCCCAGTAGCGGTTGCGCGATATCGCCCAGTCCTGAATATTTTCGAGCCAGTTTCCGAATCTTCCTGTGCCGATGGATTCGGGAATCCAGTTTATGGTCGCATTGTTGCGGAGCAGGTCTTCTTTTACGGCACTCTCGCGGATATACCATGATTCTCTTGCGTAGTATATGAGCGGAGTATCGCATCTCCAGCAGTGCGGATAGCTGTGCTCAAACTTGGGCGCGTCGAAGAGAAGCCCCTTCTTTTCGAGGTCGGTAATTATCAGCGGGTCGGCTTTCTTTACGAAAAGTCCCGCATAGGAGGTTTCCTTTGTCATTTCGCCCTTGCCGTCCACGAGCTGAACGAAGGGCAGGTCGTATGCCTTGCCTACGTTGGCGTCATCCTCACCGAAGGCAGGCGCGATATGAACGATACCAGTACCGTCTGTGAGAGTTACAAAATCGGCACACGTGACGTAATATGCCTTTTTGCCCTGCTTTGCCACTATATCGAGCGCAAAATCAAAGAGCGGCTCGTATTCTTTATGTTCGAGCTCCTTGCCCTTGTATTCTTTGATTATTTCATAGGCGGGAGTATCGTCATGCGCGAGCTTGCCGAGAACGGTATCGAGCAGAGCCTTTGCCATATAGTAGGTATAGCCGTCCGCCGCCTTTACCTTGGCGTATTCCTCGCGGGGATTTACGCAGAGCGCGACATTGGAGGGAAGTGTCCACGGAGTTGTCGTCCATGCGAGGAAATATGCGTCCTCGCCCTTTACCCTGAAGCGGACGACGGCGGAGCGCTCCTTCACATCCTTATAGCCCTGAGCGACCTCGGCGCTGGATAGCGGCGTGCCGCAGCGGGGACAGTAGGGAACTATCTTGAAGCCCTTATAGAGCAGACCTTTGTCCCATATCTGACGGAGCGCCCACCATTCTGACTCGATATATTCATCTGTATATGTGATATAGGGATGCTCCATATCAGCCCAGAAGCCGACTATGCCGGAGAAATCCTCCCACATACCCTTGTATTTCCATACGCTCTCGCGGCATTTCTTTATGAAAGGCTCGATGCCGTATTTTTCTATCTGATCCTTGCCGTCCAGCCCGAGCAGCTTTTCAACTTCAAGCTCGACGGGAAGTCCGTGCGTATCCCAGCCTGCCTTGCGGAGAACCTTCTTTCCCTTCATTGTCTGGTAGCGGGGAATCATATCTTTGATTACACGCGTGAGTACATGACCAATATGCGGCTTTCCGTTTGCCGTGGGGGGTCCGTCATAGAATGTATAATCCGGACAGCCCTCGCGAGCCTCGATGCTCTTTTCGAATATCTTATTGTCACGCCAGAACTGCTCAATCTTTTTTTCTCTTTCCACGAAATTCAGATTCGCGGACACTTTTTCGTACATGAAATTTTTCCTCCCGAATAAATTCTTCTTTTTCACTGCAAAATCAAAAAAAGCACCGTCCGCAATCGGGACGGCGCAGGAAAGCGTCGCTTAACCACCCGTTCGCATACATTTATATGCTTCCCGTATTACGGCGGGATGCCGTCGCGTGCTTAATCGGAGAAGCCTTTCGGCAGCGATGCTCGGGAGTGATTTTCGCATGAGGCTACTTGCCGCCGAACTCTCACCGTCTTCGGCTCGCTTTGGGCTTTCTTCGGATGCTACTCTCTCCGTCTTTGCATTTGCAGGTATATACTTTCTATATTATAATACGGTAAAGAGCCGTTGTCAACAGCTTTTTTTCTTATTTTTGTCTGCAAACGGCAAAAAAATTTATATAAGTTTTATTTTGGTATTGCAAAAATCAATCTTTTCTGCTATAATAAACGAAGCGAGATATAAAATCAGACCATACCGGTCGGGGAATTAGCGGTGCCCTGTACCTGCAATCCGCTACAGCAGGGATGGTTTCCGATTATGAGGGGTGGATTTGTGTGGTCTGCACCGCATAATCTCCGCGATGACGGGTGGGTCCCGCGCAATCGGTAGCTGTGAACCATGTCAGGTGAGGAATCAAGCAGCATTAAGCAGTGCCACCGGTGTGCCGCGGGGTTGCCTGCTCCGAGCGGAGACTGCGGAAAGCGCATGGAAGTTCATTTCGAGTTTTCGGTGTATGGTCTGATTTTATACCTCGCTTTTATTTTCGGGAGGGAAGGAAAATGTATCAGGCGCTCTACAGAAAATGGCGCCCGGCGGTATTTGAGGATGTCGTAGGGCAGGATCATATCACCTCTGTGCTGAAAAGCGAAGTGCAGGCAGGCAAGATATCTCATGCGTATCTTTTTTGTGGTCCGAGAGGCACGGGAAAAACCACCTGTGCCAAGATAATAGCAAAAGCGGCAAACTGCCTTTCTCCCGTGAACGGCGATCCGTGCGGTAAGTGTGCCGCCTGCCGCAGTATAGACAGCGGCAACTGCACCGATGTTATCGAAATGGACGCGGCAAGCAACAACGGCGTTGACGATATCCGCGATATCCGCGATGCCGTGGTCTATACGCCGGCTGAGCTGAAATATCGTGTCTATGTCATCGATGAGGTGCATATGCTCTCTATCTCGGCTTTCAACGCACTGCTGAAAACTCTCGAGGAGCCGCCCGAGCATGTGCTTTTCATCCTCGCGACGACGGAGCTGCATAAGATTCCCGCGACGGTGCTCTCGAGATGCCAGCGCTTCGATTTTCATCGTGTTTCGCCCGACGATATGGTAAGTCGGATGAAGAAGGTCTGTGCAGGCGAGGGAATAGAAGCCGAGGCAGAGGCACTGAAGCTTATAGCGGGGCTTTCGCAGGGTGCTGTGCGCGATGCGCTGAATATGCTCGAATACTGCTCGGGAACGGGCGGAAAAATAACGCTCGAATCCGCTTCATCCATGCTCGGTGCGGCTTCATCAAAGCTTCTCGGCGAGATATGCACGGCAATCTCCTCGGGAGACGCGGCAAAGGCACTCGAAATAACGGACGAAATATACAATTCATCGCGCGATATCGCCGTTTTCTGGCGCGAGCTTATCGCTTTCTATCGCGACATGCTTGTTTACATCAGCTCGCGCGGCAAGGTCGGGGCAGACAGACCCGCCGCAGAATATGCGGAGCATTACGACGCGGGAACACTTTTCCGCATACTCGATATATTCATAACGACGGAAAGCAATATGCAGAAGATTCCCGCCTCGGCAAAAATCTATGCCGAGATGGCGCTGATACGCGCCTGTGAGCCGGAGTCGGCTGCTCCCGCACAGGAAGCGGCATATGTGCAAAGGGCGGCGCCGAAGCCGAGAGCGGAGACGGCGCGCGTAACGCCTGCATCACCCACTTCCCCTGCTGCTCCTGCGGCAGAAGAGCCAAAGGCGGAAATTTCACTATCGTCGTCAGCACCGGACGGCGCACCGACGGCGGAAAAATCAGCCGATGATAAGACTGCCGAGACGGCAAAGAAATCGGCTTCGGGAAAGCTTCCGATGCGCCGCTGGGGCGATGTGGTGAAGCGAATTGCGGCTTCGGATATGGCGCTCGGCTCGTTTATACGCGGCTCGGCGGCATTTGAGTGCGACGGATGTCTGTATGTGGTTTTTGACAAGCCCTTCGGCATAAGCCTGATGAATGATAAGCGCAAGGGAGATGTTTCCTCTGCGATAAAAGAAGCGACGGGGAAGGATTTTCCACCGGAAAAAATCCTCTGTCTCGAGCATGAAAAGGCTGAAAATATGCTCGGTGAACCTATGGAAGAGCTTATAAAGAAATTTGAAGAATTCGGAAAGGAAGAATGAAATATGAAAGCAAGAATACCCGGAGGCGGCGGTCCCTCCATGAATCAGATGATAAAGCAGGCGCAGAAGATGCAGGAGGATATGGCGGCACTTCAGGCGGAGCTTGAAACAAGAGAATACGATATTTCCGCGGGCGGCGGCGTTGTTCAGATCAAAATAAACGGCAAGAAAGAGATACTCTCAATAAAAATCGATCCCGAAATAGTAGATCCCGACGATGTGGAAACGCTTTCCGACATTATCGTGGCAGGCGTAAACGAAGCGATAAAGCGCGTTGAAGATACGACAAACGCCGAAATGGAGAAGATAACGGGAGCCTTCGGCGGGCTTTCCGGCATGCCCGGTCTTTTCTGATAAACCTATAGCGTAAAGCATTTTCGGAGGGAAACATGGATTATATTTTGCCTTTGCAGAAGCTGATAGAGCAATTCGGCAGGCTCAGGGGTGTCGGCTACAAGACAGCTGTGCGCTATGCGCTTTCCGTTCTCGATATGAGCGAGGCTGATGTCGAAGAATTTGCAAGATGCCTTATCTCGGCAAAGCATGATATACATAACTGCGAGATATGCGGCAATCTTTCCGATGCGCCGATATGCTCGATATGCTCGGATCCGAGACGCGACAGATCCGTTATCTGCGTTGTCGAGGATGCCAAAACCGTCATGGCGATAGAGAAGGTCAAGGAATATGAGGGTCTCTATCATGTGCTGGGCGGCGCGCTTTCCCCGATGGATGGGATAGGTCCCGATAATCTTCGTATAAAGGAGCTTCTCGAGCGTATAGGAAATGGCGAGGTAAAGGAGCTTATTCTCGCAACAAATCCGAATGTAGAGGGCGAAACTACGGCAATGTATATTTCTAAGCTCGTCGCGCCGCTCGGAATAAGAACGACACGCCTTGCTTACGGTGTTCCTGTGGGCGCAAGCATAGAATATGCCGATGAGGTTACGCTCATGCGCGCACTTGACGGCAGAAGAGAAATAAAATAAGAGAGATCATACGGCGGCTTCGGCGATACGGCTAAAAAATCTCGACAAATTTTATAAAAGTTATTGACAAAAGCGCCGAGTCATGGTAAAATAGCAGAGCGGTTTCAGAAATCCGCTCTTAATCACGGGCCTTTAGCTCAGTTGGTTAGAGCAACCGGCTCATAACCGGTTGGTCTGGGGTTCGAGTCCCTAAAGGCCCACCAACAGAAAAAGCGGGCGAATCATACGGTTCGTCCTTGCATAGGGGTATAGCTCAGCTGGTAGAGTACCGGTCTCCAAAACCGTGGGTCGCGGGTTCGAATCCTCCTGCCCCTGCCAAAACTCCCGCACATCAGTGCGGGAGTTTTACTTTTTCACTTTTTCATTCCTCACTTTTCACTTGTCAAGGTAATAAGTAATGCGAGCAGTGAAGAAGTGCGTGGACTTTCCGGCGCTGCGCTTGACCGTATAATTCACCATTGAAAAAAGGGAAGATTTATGATATAATAAGATATCGACAAATCGGAATTTGTGGAGGATAACTATTGTGGATAAAGCAGTTATTTATATACATGGAAAAGGTGGTAATGCTGAAGAAGCTATTCATTACAAACCGCTCTTTAATAATTGTGATGTGATTGGTCTCGACTATACTGCACAGTTTCCATGGGAAGCAAAAGAAGAATTTCCATTACTTTTTAATTCAATTTATAGAAACTACAAGACTGTTGAAGTAATTGCCAATAGCATTGGAGCGTATTTTGCTATCAATGCCTTATCAAATCAGCAAATAGAGAAAGCATATTTTATTTCGCCCGTTGTAGATATGGAAAGGCTTATTGCTGATATGATGATTTGGGCAAATGTTACAGAGGATGAACTCAAAGAGAAAAAAGAAATTCAGACAACCTTTGGAGAGACCCTTTCATGGGATTATCTTTGCTATGCAAGAGAAAATCCTATTATATGGGAAATCCCAACGCACATTTTGTATGGTGAAAAAGATAATCTTACCGCTTATGGAACGATATTTGAATTTGTACAGAGGACTAATTCAACACTTTCTATTATGAAAAATGGAGAGCATTGGTTTCATACGGATGAACAAATGAAATTTCTTGATGAATGGATAATAAAATCTTCCAAATAAATTCCAGTTTGTCCAACCGAACCCCATACATAGCCAAACGCTGCGGAACCGAGCGTTTGGCTTATTTTATAAAATCGTATCGCGTCCCACCAACGCAAATCGGGGCTGCCACGGAAAGGAATTTACTCCTCTCGGCGACAGCCCCGATTTTTTATCAAATTTTAATTGCCGGCATGAAATCAGAGCGACGGCGACTGCCCATAGTAGCAAAGGCTCAATGCGGTGATATCATCAAACTGCGGTGCCTGCCCCACAAATGCTTCTACATCGGCTCTGACAGCAGACAGCAGCGGCTCGGGCGCACAATCGCGGTTGGCATTCAGAACGGCGGCGAGTCGCACTTCGCCGTAAAGCTGACCGGAAGCGTCCGTTGCCTCGGTGACACCGTCGGTATAAATAAACAGTGCATCCCCGGGCGAAAGCTCCAGACTGCATGAACGATAGCGCGTTTCGTCCATTCCCGCAAGCACAAGACCGGAGCGGGTGCGCAGATAATCATATTTGCCGTCGGCACGCCGAAGCAGTGGCGGATTATGTCCGGCATTGACATAAGCAAGATGCCCTGTGGAAAGCTCGAGTATGCCCATCCATGCCGTTACAAACATTCCTTCATCGTTTGTCTCGCAGAGCAGGCGATTTACTTCAGTAAATACAACATCGGGTGATGTGCCGTGCTGTGCATGATCTTTTATCAGCGTTTTGGCGATTACCATGAACAGTGCCGCGGGGACACCCTTTCCGGATACATCCGCCACTACTGCCGCAAGGTGATCCTTGTCGACCATGAAGAAATCGTAAAAGTCGCCGCCCACCTCCTTGGCAGGATTCATAATGGCATAGATATCAAATTCTTTTTGCGAGGGAAATGCGGGAAAGATGCGCGGGAGCATGGATGTCTGTATATGTGTGGCTACGCTTAATTCGGATTCAATCTGCTGTTTATCCGCGCTGTCCTTAATCTGGCGCTCGAGCAGCTTTCGCGTGCGGTCTGCCAGTGTGGAGCATATAATGGTTACGCCGCAGAGAATAAGCGAGCGCGGAAGTATGTAAAAGAGTACGACGCGGCGGATGGTATCGCCCGTGACGACGCGCATACCGTCCGATTCCAGTGCCTTGAGCAGATTGCTGTCCCATTCGCCGAAATATGTACCTATAATCAGTGATGCCGCCATACATACAACGGAAACGGCAAGCAGACCGTAGGAGAAGCGTTTGGAATAGTAATGACAGCCCAGAACCACAGGCACAGCCCATGCCAGAACGGCATGACTGGGCAAAGCGGAGGACAAAAGCGTAATGCCCAGTATACAACACAGAAGAATATACAGCTTCAGACGCGGTGAATTCTGATTTATGATGTGCAAAAGCAGGCTGGGCAGGAACAGAAGTGAGATACCGCCGATGCCGGCTATCGCCATAATGGTTTTCGGAACGATGAACACTCCAAGAATGTTCAGCACCCAAATCACTGCAACCACAACCGCAAGCACACGCATACAGCGCGCGGCGTAAAGGTTGGCTTCCTTTTCGTTTTCGGCAAAGGCGGCTGAATAATCCGCTTCGTTCATATAAACACCGTCCGTTCTGTTTTATGTTTAATAAATTTCTATTATATTATACCCGTTCAGGCTGAGAATGTCAACAACTTGCGGCAAATTCCGCCACATAAACGGCGTAGGACAGCGAAATACTTGAAATATTTATTTTTTTATGATATAATATAACAAAACACGGAAGGAGACAGAGAAAGTCAATGGATAAACCGAAATGGTACAGGAAATTTTTGATTGTCTTGCTTATCGTCATATTCTCGCCGCTGATTATTGTCGGGATTGTCATCGGAGGGATTTATACGGCGTTTCGTATGCCGAAAATGAAAAGAGAATACAAAAACTCACGTTATTATGCCGATTTCGGAAGAAAATTCACGGCGGATATTCTGTATTCTCCCGAGTACCGTTTTTATAACGGTGCCGTGTCGCGCAACCTGCCGATAAAGTATATCAGGCAGGAGACGAACGGATTTGAGTATTTTATTTACGATGATACGCTCTATCTTTTCCCCGATTTTGACGGGATAGATTATATTGAAGATAAATTCGAGTGGATGGTGGATTATGACGGCGATGCGGATTTTTTCGATAAACGCTTTGACAGCATGCTCTCAAAGCTTGAAAATCGCTTCAGCTATCCCATCAGGGTGCTTGCAGAGAGGAGAATGTTTTATCGGATGAACCTCAGTGGCATGGATATTCCCGAGAGCATTTTCATCACGCAGAGCTATGACGATGCCTTTGAAAACGATGCTTCTCCGCTTAAAATGATTGTTCCGCAAAGCACGGAAGAGCTCTATGGCATGATGCTTGAAACGCCCGATTTATGCGGCAGATTTGAGCTTGACAAAAGCGCAGGAAGTATTACATGGAATCTCTCTGAAAATATCGTAATCGAAATCGGCGTTGACCCGCCGGAGTGCTATATCGGCATAAATAAATCGCATGGCGGAAAGGTCGGCGGCGAAATTACGCACCTGCATCCGTCCGTATTTGAAATTTACGATGAAATCTGCAAAATAGGAAGGCGCGGAAATGTCACTGTGCTCCGCGCTTCACCGGTCGGCTCCGCACTGCTGTATGCGGGAAGAAAGGATGTCTGCCCGTATCCGAGGGAGAAAAAGCTTTTGCTCGGAAAATATTATTATCTGGAGGCCCGTTAGTATAGATTTGCGCATATGTGAAAGGGCGTTTTTCCATCAGCTTCACAAATAAATGCATAACCGTAAATGCCGATGTCAGCAATAAATACGGCATTCGGCTCTGATGAATTTATCAATATTAGCGGAAGAAGCTTTAATTCAGATTCCGGAATATTTTGAAAGGATGTTGCTGCATAAAGCTCATCCGTGATAAGTGAATAACATAAAAACCGCTTCTCCGAAGCGGTTTTTATGTTATATCTCATTTTGTAAAAAAGCGTCTATTTTTCCGCGAGGAAACCGATGCCGTATTTCTCGAAAATATCCATGGCGTGGCTTCCGCGACTTCTTTTTCCGCGCACGATTTTATATGAGCGTTCCTTGCCCTGAAGCTCGGCGCAGAGAAAATCTATCTTGCCGCGCGAGCGTTTGCTTTTGTTTATTTCATCGGCATATGAGGCTATCTCATGTATATGCGTGGCATAGAGGACGCGGCAATTCTTTGCCGAGAGCCATTCGAGCGTTTTTTCCGCGATTATCGCGCCGTCCTCCGAGCTTGTTCCCGAGAAAAGCTCATCGAGCAGTATCAGGCTGTTTTCCGTGGCGGCGGAACATATTTCCGCCATTGCGCGGCATTCTCCCTCGAGTCTGCCGGCACCCGATTCGCTCGTGAAAACGGAAAACTGCGCCAGTATCTCACTGCACAGCGGCATGGCGGCACTTTCGGCAGGGATCGGAAGCCCGAGCGAGAAAAGTATCTGCGCTATGCCGAGTGCGCGAAGATAAACGCTTTTTCCGCCGCTGTTCGGTCCCGTCAGGATGAAGATGCGTCCGTTTTCATCGAAATGCACATCGTTTTTCACTATGCGGCAGCTCTGCATTTCCGCGAGCAGATTCGGATTATAAAGCCCCGAAATATCAAGCTTATCCGAGAATGCGGGGAAGCAAAGCGGCATGCCTTTGCTTCTTACGGCGAGCATATAATTCATGCCCATGCGGATAAACCGCAGTTCATCACAGATTTCGCAGAGGAAATTGCATGCGCCGTCCAGCATATTGCCGAGCACGGATTTTATCTTCTTCAGCGAGCCGCGCATATAGTCGTTCAGCGCGCTGTAGAGATTTATGTCAAAAGCGCGCATGGCTGTTCCCGAGAGGGTCGCTTCCTTTTTGCCGAGCGGAGCAATGCATATCATACTTTTGTTTTCAACTTTTTTAGAAAACATTTTATCAAAAACCGTATTTGTCACATACGGCTCGGAATTTACGGAAATTATACCCGCCTCAAGCGGGCGAAGCTCGGAATCGAGATTTATCCCGATGGAAACGCTCCTGATGTGCTTTATGTTTTCATCCATCGCGGAGATATATTCGCGGGCGTTTTTATACCAGTCCGATGAATATACATCGCGTGCTTTTTGCAGAAGCGAATGAAGCGCATGCGAATCGCACGCTTCTATGATATCAGCCACGCCGAGCAGAGTATCTATACATTCGGTATAGTACATCAGCTCGCGGAAAGCATAAAACATGCGCTCGTTTGAAAGCTCCTTTGTGCCGAAACGAAGTTCTTTTCTGTATTCCGCGATATTTTCTGCGCCCTTTGCCAATGCTTCGAAGGCTTCAAAGAGCGCGGAGCTTTTGTCTATGGCAGAGAACAGCTTCTGCCTTTCGGCTATCGCATCGCCGTCGCACGAGAGAAGCTCGCTTACAAAATCCTTTTGCTTATACGACATAAAAAATGAAAAATTCAGCTTTTCAAAAATGCCTTCGGAGAGCTTTACCCGAGAGGCGTCGCTTTCTTTGCCGAGAATGCTGTACATAATTTATCCTCCTACCACGGTGTAAACTTTTTCCGCTATGAACGGAATAAGACGAAGTATCGCCCTGTGGGTAAAATGCGCCGCCGCGAACATGAACGCTATCATAAACGCAAGGCAGATATATGCTTTTGCGCGCGATATATTGAATTTGCCGAGGAGCTTTATCGCCTGCGTGTATTTGAAGATGAGTATGCCCCAGAAAAGCGCCATGAAAGCCGCTGTTATCGGGAAAGTGAGCAGGGCGAAAATATATGTTATTCCCGCATACATCATAATTACGCGCAGTATCAGGGCGCGCGGCTTGTAGATATAGAAATTTTCCATGCTGTCGATATATTCTATTGTCTTTGCCTGAACTATGAGCATATCGCGCGGGGACAGACGACCGCCGGCTTTCATATATTTACCTCCGCATATTTAATCTGTATATTATTATATCACGGATGCAATGCCGTGTCAACCGAGGGGAAAAGAAAATCCGAGGGCGCAAGCCTTCGGATTTTCCTGCTATATCTGATGCTTTTTTATTCTGCAATTCCGGAGGGGATATATGCGCCGCTTGTTTCGCTCAATGTATTAGCGGTATGTTCACCGCTGTATGCAGGATTATTTGCGGTGAAATTATTGCGGATGAAATCTATTATCGCAGCGGAGTTTTCGGCGCGGAAGAGCATGATGCCTTTTTCGTATTCTTCGAAGCTGCCCGTATAGCTGCTTATGAGCACATAGCCGTTATCGAAAATATCAATGCGGTTTGCGGCGCCGACCTTGCTTGATATATCGATTCTCGCGAAGCTTTTTATATCCGAAAGGGCGCTTGCCAGCGATTCGTTATCGGAGAGCGTTCTTGTGCCGTCGAGACCGAGAAGCATATCAAAAAGCTCTGCCGTGTGCGCTGCGTCATTATTGTAGGTGTAACCATCCTTGTTCAGGATGGTGACGGAAATTCTCGTTATATCGCCATAGGTTTTTGCCGCGGCTTTTTCAAAATAATCCGCGAGAGTTGCCGCGTCAATGTCTGTTTTTGCATATCTGTAATAATGCTCGGTGGAGCTCGCCTCGCTTTTTTCGGTATACTTCAGGCAAACGGCAACCTCCGGAGATACACCCTTTATCTCATAGAGCACGGCTTTTTTATATGAGATATCCTCATCTTTGTTTTCGGGATAGATGTGGTTGTATTGCTTTACGGTGACTTCGCCTATCTCATCGCCGACAAGTGCCGCATCAATGACCATGCCGCGGCTGTAGCCGGAATACGGCGAATTCTGAATCTCGAAAAACCATTTGTTGTAAATTGCAATTTCGTCCGTGGTTCCGGCTGCATGCGGAAAGTACGGGTTCTTTGTATTTTTCGGATCTGCGGGTACATTTCTGCCTATGAGCGGCAGAGTACAGATTATGAGCGCGAGGCATGCGGCAACCGAGGCAACCTTTATGGCAAATCCCTTTCGACTGCCTTTTTTCGGTGCGGCTTCCGCTATCATATCGTCATCGGCTTCGCCGATTGCTTTTGCCAGTTCTATTTCTTTTTTCATATGCTTATTCCTTCTTTCTCAAGATATTCGCGTAGCTTTTTTCTTGTCCGCGAGAGCGTCATGGAAACTCCGGCGGAAGTGATTCCGCGCTCGTGCGCTATATCGCCGACGGAGAGGAAATACCAATATCTCTGCATGAAGATGATTCGTGTTTCTCTCGGGAGCGAGCGCAGAAAAGAGTTTACGGCATCGCGCAGGGTCATAGCCTCGGCTATGTCACCGCCCTCCGAGGGAATACATTCCGCAAGCTCGTCGAGCGAGACGCACGGGCTGTTTTCACCGCGCTTTTTGGCTTTTCTTTCACGCAGGCGGCCGAGCGAAGCATTGCGCGTGAGCTTGCCGAGATATGTTGCGAGATTTTCGGGATTTTGCGGCGGAATACTGTTCCATGCGCCGACATACGCGTCGGAAACGCATTCTTTGGCATCTTCTTCGCTTGAGAGAATACCTTTTGCTATCGCATGGCAATATCTGCCGTATTTTTTCTGCGTTTCTTCGATTGCCGTCTCCGAGCGCGCAAAAAACAGATCTACTATCGCTTTGTCTTCCATTGTATCACCTCCGCGGAGTTTGTTTCGGGATCCCTTCACCCATATACACGGAAAAAGCATATGAAAAATAACGGTACGGATGAAAGAATTTGAAAAAAACGTGCGTTTTCATCGGAAAATGCAAGGAATATTTTTTGAGAAAGAAGAGTTATTATAGCATTGTCAAAATTAAATCGCTTTTCCGCTCATCCCGCGCAGAAGGCAAGCGCTTTTTCCGCGCAATCGGCGGCATTTGAGGTATATGCGTCCGCACCTGTCTCGCGGCAGAAAGAATCCGTTATCGGTGCGCCGCCTATCATTATTTTCACATTATCCCGTATGCCTGCCTTTTTGCATAGGGCAGTGATTTTCCGCACCTCGCCTCCGCCTGAGGAGAGCAGGCAAGAACAGCATATCACCTGCGCCGAGTTTTCCTTTGCCGCGCGGACAAAAGTTTCCGCCGGCACATCCATGCCGAGGTCTATGACGCGCAGTCCCTTGCCCTCGAGCATTATTTTCACGAGCTCCTTGCCGATGTCGTGAAAATCGCCCTTTACCGTTCCGAGCACCACCGTGCCGAGCGACGGAATATTGCCTGTCGGGAAATACGGGCGCAGAGCATCCATGCCCGCTTTCATCGCGCGGGAGACAAGCAAAACCTCGGGAACGAAAATCTCGTTTTTTCTGAATTTTTCGCCGACAGTATTCATGCCCGAAAGCAGTCCTTTTGAAAGGATATCCGCCGGAGGATATTCCGCGGCGGCGCTGTGCACGAGCGCGGCTACGGCTTCGCCGTCGGCGCGTTGCAGTTTTTGCGAAATTTCATCGAAAATCGACATTTACACCCTCCTTTTCTCCGTTAGCTTCACGGAAGCGCTTCGGCGTCATGCCTGTATTTTTGCGGAAAACTTTATTGAAATAGCTCTGGTCGGAGAAGCCGACAAGCCCCGATATCTCCGCTATGCTGAAATCGCCAGAGAGAAGCAGAAGCTTGCTTTTTTCTATGCGGATATCGGAGAGGAACGCATTGAATGAGGTGTGCATCTCCTCCTTGAATATGCGGCTGAGATGTGAGGCGGAAAGCGAAACCGCCTCCGCCGTATCCTCGAGCGTTATTTTATGCATATAATTGCCGCGGATGAAGGAAACTACCTTTGAGATGACGGCGGAATGCTTCGCTTCGAATATGCCGAGCACTTCTCCCGAGAAATCGCCGAGCATTTTTGTAAGCGAAAGGCAGATATCGTCTATTGATTCGAGACGGAAAAAATCAAAAATATATTTCCTGTTCATGTGGCTCAGCAGGCTTTCGTCCGCGCCGCCGTCGAGAGCCGCACGGGACATGAGCACCGTCAGCTCAAGAGCCCGCAGCTTTATCGAATCGGTATCGTATGCGCAGGAGAAGAATATACAGCCGAGTATCTCATTGAGCAGGCGGCGCGCCGTATCGCCGTCGCCTGTACGTATCGCCCGCAGGAGCAGTCTTTCCTTTTCGTAGGGATAACCGACGGGAGAGCCGATTCCGGAATCAATGCGGCTCTTTATATCTCCGAGATATCGGTCTATTCCGTCCCCTCGTGTATTTTTTACATTTTCTGCGGATTTTTTCATATGCGGATTATCCTGACGGGGATTCCTTCTTTTATCGCGTATGTGACGGTATACGCCGTGCCCTTGGAGCGGCAGTCCCAGAAGGCTATGACATACTGCACGCCGCGTACTATCTCCTCGTCACGCATGAGCGGTGCTCTTTTCCCGTGCCGCCCGTAATCCGGCTCGAGCACCGTCATTTTAAGATGATAACGCTCGGCATATTCCTCGGCAAGCTTATCTGCGCCCAGCGCCCCGCCGCTGACAAGCTCCGTACAGTTGACGGGGATATACCTCTCGAGAAAGGCTATTGCCATATCGTGAATTTTATCGTATTCGATGCTTCGTGAACCGACTATGGCTATCTTCAAGGCAAAATCTCCTTTTCATTTTCATTATAATAAGTATACCAAAAACAAAGACGATTTTCAACGCTTTTATAAAAATAAATGGATAGATGCAAAAAAATTGTTACACATAAAAAAGCCGCGGCGTCGCAAATTAAATACAGCACAGAGATGTGCGAAAATAAAGGCAGAAATAAGGAAAAAGTAAACTATGACAGAAACAACAGGCAGAAAGGCAAATTCATTTTTTGCGCTTGCACTGACAATATTATTTTTTCTTATGACGGGAACTTTTATAAATGAAAATCAAGGAAGTCTGCGGGCTTATTCGGAGATTCCCGCGGCAAAAGAAGGCGATATGCTGATAGCGGGAGGGATTCCCTTCGGCGTGAAGCTCCATACGGACGGTGTGCTTGTGGTAAACGTATGCGATGTACGGTGCGGCACGGCGGGCAAACGCCCGGCGATGGATGCGGGGCTCAAAAAAGGCGATATGATAATATCGATAAACGGAGAAAAGATACAGTCCGGCGCACAGGTATGCAGAATATGCGGGGAGAGCGACGGCAAGCCGCTTAAAATAACCGTGATGCGTGCAGGAAAAGTAAAGACGCTTACGGTTACGCCAGAGAAAAATTCCGAGGGCGAGTACAAGCTCGGAATGTGGATAAAGGACAGTGCCGCCGGAATAGGCACGGTGACCTTCATCAATCCGAAAACGCTTATCTTCGGCGGGCTGGGACACGGCATATGCGAAGCTTCCTCCGGCGAGCTTCTGCCCATATCATACGGCTCCGTCGAGAATGTTATTCTTTCCGGTATAAATACGGGCAAGGCGGGCGCGCCCGGCGAGCTGAAGGGTTATTTCACCGGAGATAAGACAGGCAAGCTGATAAAAAATACCATGAGCGGCATATACGGAGCTTTCGGCGCGATGCCGCAGGAGGTAAAGGATTCTCTTTATCCCGTCGGCTCGAAATCGGATATCCACGAGGGCAAGGCTTATATTCTGTGCACCGTGGACGATGGCGGGCGCAAATCATATGAGATAGAAATATCGGCGATAAATCAGGGCGCGCAGAGCAAGAATTTCACTGTCACCGTGACGGATGAGGCACTTATATCGGCAACAGGCGGTATAGTTCAGGGCATGAGCGGAAGCCCGATAATACAGGACGGCAAGCTCGTCGGCGCCGTGACCCATGTGCTGATAGGCGACCCGAGATCAGGCTACGGAATTTTCATTGAAAATATGCTTGCCGAGCTTTACGGCGCGGCCGGCATGGCGGCATAAGGAAAAACACCGCAAGCCGGAATTTCATCGCGTAAAGAAGCAAAAAGAAACAAAAGTCAGTATTTCTCCCGTCGGTGCGTGCCGATACGGTAAAAAGTGCGAAAAGGTTACAGAAAGCGCCCTACCGTTATCGACCCGCGCCGCGGCATTTTTATGATAAACTGTTTGCAGAAGAAAATGCCGGAAAGAGGGCGTTTTCGCGACAAAAAAGCATCAGGCTTGTCTTTAAAGCGAGAAAGGATGGTAAAAATGACAAACAGCAGGCATATGTCGGATATTTACGGAAGGGGCAGAGCAGGAGGCTCACGCTTCGGAAGCGGCGCATGGCGCGGTTTCCGCAGTGCGCTCGGCATGATATTATATATAGCGGCGGGATTTTTCTTTTGCGGAGCGGAGCTTCCGTTCGGTGCGAGAGTGCTCGGTATAGCGATGGTATGCGGTGTTTCGCGCGGTGCGCTCGGCGTCACTTTCGGCATTTGCACGAGGGCATTCACCGAACATTTCTATCTTGACGAAAGTGTAATGCTTATTTACGCTATCTCATGCATTGCGGCATGCGCCGTCAGATATGCTTTCAGCTTCGCGGTGCGCACAGCCGATGATGTCGGAAAAGGCGGTAAAGCGGCGGTGCTTTGCGATTCCGTATCGGCGCGGCTTCTGCTTTCCGCCGTGGTTGCGCTCGGCGGCGGTATAGCTTCGCTGATATACGGCGGAAGCACATTTGAGGGATATGATTTTCTTTCTCTTTTCTTCTCGGCGGTGTCGGCGGTGATATTCACCCTGCTTTTCAGCCTTGTTTTCGAGAAGGATTACAGATTCACATCGCTCTATGATACGGGAACGGCGGCGCTGCTTTTTGCAATAGTGCTTTCGCTTCGCGATATACATATATTCGGTCTTTCGGTTTCGCTTATCGTCGGCTTTGCGGGGACGCTCTATATCGGTTATTTCGGGCAGGCGGCACGCGGCTGTGTTACGGGGCTGCTGATAGGCATCGCCTGCGGCGGAATATATATTCCTCTGTTTGCCGTGGCGGGGCTTGCGGCGGGGATATTCTTCTCAGCGAGTGTTCTTGCGGGCATTGCCGTGCCGCTCGGTATTTTCGTTTCCGGTGCGCTCATCGGCGGAAAAACTGATATTTCCTCATTTATATTTGAAATACTTATAGGTGCGGCTCTCGTCGGTATTCCCGCCGCCATAGGCGCACTGCCCGATATCTGTCTCTATAAAAAAGAAGGTGAGCATCTCAACTGCCGCGACATAATAGCGCAGAAGAGGGAAGCGGACAATACGAAGCGTATAGAGGGTATTTCGGAGACGATGGGCTCACTCTCCGGAGTCCTGCGCGACCTCTCGGACAAGCTCCGCGTGCCCGACAGAGCCGCAGTTGAAAAAATGTGCCGGGATATATGGAAAAGCCACTGCTCAATGTGTGACGGCGGATGCTCTCCGCTTGAGCTTTGCGGCGGCGACGGCACATTTTTTGAAAAATTCACGGCGAAGCTGATGAGCGGCGGCAGAATGACGACCGGAAAGATAGAGGGGCTTGCCGTGAGCGGTTGCCGTCGGCTCGGATATATTCTGGAGGATATAAACACATGCGCCGCCAAGATGATAGGCGCGGCTATGACAAACGACAAAACGGGGCTTTTCGCCTTCGATTACGATATGGCGGCACGTATACTCGCCGATACGGCGGCTTACTCCGAGGGGATATGCGTGCCGGACAGGGTGCTGACGGAAAAACTCCGCCGCGCCTTTCTCTCGGCGGGACTTGCGCCCGAAAATATCGTTGTCTGCGGCACGAGAAAGAAATATATCGTTGCCTGCGGCGGCGAGCTTTCGCGTGCGCCTGTCGGTGTGGAGGATATCCGTGCCATATGCGAGCGTGTATGCGGCGGCAGGCTTTCCGCACCCGAATTTATCATAGAAAACGGAGAGACGGCGATGACGCTCTCCTCGCTTCCGCTCTTTGAGGCGGAATACGCGGGGCGGCAGGTAACGAAAGAAAACGAGGACTACTGCGGCGACAGCGTTTCTTTTGCCGAGAGCGATGAGGGATATTCCTATTGCTTCATCTGCGACGGCATGGGAAGCGGCAGGGAAGCGGCGCTGACGGCGAGAATATGCCGCATTTTCCTCGAAAAAATGCTTGCCTGCGGAAATAAAAAATCGACGACGCTCGAAATGCTGAATATGATAATCGCGGGCAAGGGAGTGGAATGCTTTGCCACAGTTGATCTTCTCGAAATAGACCTCATGCTCGGCACGGCATCGTTTATCAAGAGCGGCGCGACGCCATCGTATGTGATACGCGGTGAGAGTATTTTCAAAATTGCCAGCTCCACGGCACCCATCGGCATAATGCCGCGGCTTGTAGCCGAAATGACGGAATTTGACCTGCGTGACGGAGATATCATAGTCCTCTCTTCCGACGGTATCGCGGCAAACGACACGCCGGACGGTGACGGAGGACTCTGGCTCTCGGAGCTTTTCGGGAGTGCGGACAAGAGCGACCTTGATGCGCTTGCGGAGAAGATAGTCGAAGCTGCAAAGCTTCACGAGAAGAGAAGCGACGATATGACGGTGGAGCTTGTCCGTGTGAAAAGCATCGCAAAAGGCATCGAAAAGGCTCCGGATGAGCCTCTGCGCACAGTTGCATAGAAAAGAGAGGATTTCGGAGATTTTCGGAGATTTTCGGAAGAAAAGCAAGATTTTCCGAACTTATCTGCGGCTTTTTTCGGGCTAATCACGGATAATTGCGATTAAATCCGATTTTTTTCAACTTTTTTAATAAAAACTATTGCATTTTGGAGGCATATCTGCTATAATGCACTCGTGAATTATGAGAAGGAGCAAAAATGAGGCTTTTGCCATGTCGGAAATCGCTTTCCACTCGGCGGCGGCATCGGCAAAAACCTCCCGCGCCTACTCGCGTTCAAAATATTTTTTGATATTGTTCACGGCGCTTTTTTTGCACGGAAAATCTCTTTTTTCGTGCTTTTTTTGAAGCTTGGCGGCGAAAACTGTCGGTTATATGCGGATTTTGTTTTCCCGTCCTGTGCGTAGGCGGACTCATGTCGGTGGGCGCACGAAAATTTATTAAAAAGGTGAAAGTGAAAGAAGAAATGGACGAAACAAAGGTTATTATCAGCTTAAAGAACATTTCAAAAAGCTTCGACGACGAACAGGTACTGAAAAGTATTGACCTCGATATCCATGACAAGGAGTTTGTGACCCTGCTGGGTCCATCCGGTTGCGGAAAGACGACGACCCTGCGAATAATCGGCGGCTTTGAATCTCCCGATGAAGGCGATGTCATCTTTATGGATAAAAAGGTGAACGATGTGCCGCCGTATAAGCGGTCGGTAAATACGGTTTTTCAGAAATATGCGCTTTTTCCGCATCTCGATGTTTTCGAGAATATTGCCTTCGGTCTGCGCGTCGGGAAGGTAAAGGAAAAGGAAATAGTCGAGCGTGTGGAGGATATGCTTGCCCTCGTTAATCTTCGCGGCTTTGAGCGCCGCAAGGTAGCTACGCTTTCGGGCGGTCAGCAGCAGAGAGTGGCTATTGCCCGCGCACTCATTAACAATCCCCGCGTGCTTCTGCTTGACGAGCCGCTCGCCGCGCTTGATTTAAAGCTGCGCAAGGATATGCAGAACGAGCTTAAAAATATCCAGAAGCAGACGGGAATTACATTTATCTACGTTACCCACGATCAGGAAGAGGCGCTTTCCATGTCCGACACGATAGTGGTCATGGCAAACGGCGAGATACAGCAGATAGGCACGCCTGCCGATATCTACAATGAACCGGTGAACGCTTTTGTAGCGGATTTCATCGGCGAATCCAATATTCTGGACGGAACAATGCCTGCCGATTACCTCGCGAAATTTGCAGGGCACGAATTCAAATGCCTCGACGCGGGCTTTGAAAAGAACGAGGGCGTCGATATAGTCGTCCGCCCCGAGGATGTAGATATAGTGGAGCCCGAAAAGGGAATGCTCCGCGGAACGGTGACCTCCGTCACCTTCAAGGGTGTGCACTATGAGATAATCGTCGATATCGGCGGCTTCAAGTGGATGATCCAGACTACGGATTACTGCGCCCCCGATTCCACGATAGGTCTCTATATAGAGCCCGACGCTATCCATGTAATGAAGAAATCCGAATATTCCGATATGTTCGGCGACTATTCCTCCTTCAGCGAGGAATTTGACGAGCTTTCCGTCGTCGACGACGAGGAAGATGACGAGGAGGCGGGAGAGGAATGAAAAAGCGTTCTTTTCTCGAGGGCTTTGCCGCGGTGCCTCATATAGTATGGGTGCTTCTTTTTATCGTAGCACCGCTTATCTTTGTCGTTTATTTCGCCTTTACGGATAACAGCGGCAGCTTTACTTTTGACAATATAACGATGCTCTCCGATTATGCGCATATATTTCTGCTTTCGGTCTGCTTTGCGCTGATAGCGACGGCGATATGCCTTATCATCGGTTATCCGCTTGCTTTCGTTATATCTCAGCTCTCGCCGGCAAAGCAGAAAATAATGGTGGTGCTTCTCATGCTCCCCATGTGGATAAGCCTGCTGATACGCACATATTCGCTCATGGCTCTGCTCGATAACGGCGGACTTCTCAATTCGCTCTTTGAAAGCCTCGGACTGCCGAAGGCAAAAATAGTCGGCACATCGGGTGCGGTTATACTCGGCATGGTATATGATTTCCTGCCGTATATGGTGCTTCCGATATACACGAGCATCTCCAAGCTCGACTCCCGCTATATGGAGGCGGCGCGAGACCTCGGCTGCAGCAATGTTAAGGCGCTTTTCCGCGTCACTCTGCCGCTTTCTCTTCCGGGCGTTATCTCGGGAATAACGATGGTTTTCGTTCCCTCAATCAGCACATTCTATATTTCGCAGAAGCTCGGCGGAGGCTCATTTGACCTTATCGGCGATACGATAGAGCGCCAGTTCCAGAATGTGAACACCTATCATATAGGCGCGGCAATATCGCTCGTAATGATGATACTTATTCTTATATCTGTAGCCGTCATGAACCGCTTTACCGACGGAGATGAAGGAGGTATTATCGTATGAAAACACTCTCGAAAATCTATATGTGGCTGATTTTCGCGTTGCTTTATGCACCGATAATCGTGCTCGTGATATTTTCTTTCAACAGAGCAGGCTCGCTCAACCATTTTTCAACGTTTTCGCTCTACTGGTATAAGGAGCTTTTCCGTGACGCACAGGCGCTGAAGGCACTCAAAAATTCGCTTATCCTCGCCGTTTCCTCTTCGCTTCTTGCCACGGTTATAGGCACATTCGCCGCGCTCGGCATAGACAGGATGAAAAGCAAATTTTTGAAAACGGCGATATCCTCGGTGACAAACATCCCGATGATGAATCCCGATATCGTGACGGGTGTTTCCATGATGCTTCTCTTTGTAGCGGCATCGGGAATGGCTTTTCTGCCGATAAAATTCGGTCTGATGACCATGCTTATTGCGCATACGACCTTCAATCTGCCGTACGTTATCCTCTCTGTACTCCCGCGCTTCCGCAGTATGGACAGGCACCTGACGGAGGCGGCACTCGACCTCGGCTGCACACCGGCAAAAACCTTTTTCAAGGTGGAGCTTCCGTTGATAATGCCCGGTGTTATCTCCGGTCTCATGCTCGGCTTCACGCTTTCACTCGATGACTTCGTAATAAGCCATTTTGTAAGCTCGCCGGACTTTCAGACTCTGCCGCTTTATGTTTACAACCAGACGGCGCATGAGGTCAAATACAGCATGTATGCGCTATGCGCACTGATGGTATTTGTGATACTCGGGCTTCTGCTCGCAGTCAACTTTGCAGGCTCGCGCGGTGAAAAATCCAAGCGCGCAAAAGGAAAGGGAGGTATTGCGGCATGAAAAAAATCGTTTCACTTATTCTTTGCCTCGCACTTATCTCGGCACTTATCCTCTCGCTTGCTTCATGCGGCAAATCGGACGATACGGATACGGACGCTCCCGCAAAGGGAAGCACCACACTCTATGTTTACAACTGGGGCGAATATATTTCCGACGGCTCCGAAGGCTCGCTCGATACAAATAAGGAATTTGAAAAATACTGTCGCGAGGTGCTCGGCAAGAACGTCACGGTTAATTATTCTCTTTATTCCAGTAATGAGGATCTTTATGCCAAGCTTTCCAGCGGTGCCGTCAGCTATGATGTTATAGTCCCGTCGGATTACATGATAGCGCGTCTTGCCGCGGAGGGACTGCTGAAGGAGATGAATCCCAAGGACAAGATAAAAAACTACAAGTATATAGATGAGAAATTTAAGGGGCTTTATTATGACCCCGAGGAAAAGTGGTCTGTTCCGTATACCTACGGCACCGTCGGCATCATCTATAATACGGATATTGTCCGCGAGGATGATGAGAATATCGGCAGCTGGTCGCTCATGTGGGATGAGGAATATTCAGGCAATATCCTCCAGTTCAATAACCCGCGCGATGCTTTCGGCACAGCGCAGTATTACCAGAAATCAAGCGTAAACTCCGACGACCTCACGACATGGGACAGTGCGCTCGCCCTGCTGAAAAAGCAGAAGAGTGTTGTTCAGGGCTATGTAATGGACGAGGTTTTCAATAAGATGAAGGGCGGAAGCGCGGCTATCGCTCCGTACTATGCGGGCGACTACTTCACGATGTATGCCGATAATGAATCGCTTGCCTTTTATCATCCCGAGGAGGGCACGAATGTTTTTGTTGACGGTATGTGCATCCCCGCAAGCACGAAAAATTATGATCTCGCGCTCGAATATATAAACTTCATGCTCTCAAAAGAGATTGCAATAGCAAATGCGGAATATATTTGTTATGCAAGCCCAAATTCTCTTGTATATGAGGATGAGGAATATATAGAATATATGACAGAGGAAATACATCCCGATGCGATATCTGTCCTCTATGATTTCGATATGAGCAATATGGAGTTTTTCCATGATCTTCCGGATGCCACACGCGATCATATGAACAGCCTCTGGGAAGAGCTGAAGATAGAGAGTGAAATAGGCGTGGCTGTTTATATAATCTGCCTGCTTATCGTGATTTCCCTCGTCGCTCTGCTCGTTTCACGCATAATAATAAACAGAAGAAGACGCTTCTTCTTCGAAAAATATTCGAAAAGATAAAGGAGATATGACTTATGAATAACGGTTTTCGCCGTTCGACGATAGTAAAAATCTTTTACGGACTTGTGCTTCTTGCCATAGGCATTGCTTTTGCGGGCAGTGCTCTCGGCTTCTGGAGCTTTGATATCTTTTTCAAGGGCTGGTGGTGCGTTCTTCTGATGGTGCTTGCCGTTGCGGATATGTGCTCACACGGCTTCAGGGAATGGGATGTTTTCGTATTTGTCATAGGCGCGGTGCTCTTTGTCAAATACCGCTTTGAAAATATCGGCAAATATATCACATGGAAGCTTTTCTTTGCAGTAGTGATAATTTATATTGCTCTGCGCATCATCTTTTCCGCCGTTGTGCGCAAGCCGAAATTTTCGGTGAGTCACAGTGAGAGCGGTCAGACCTATGACGGCATTTCAACGGAAAAGCTGACCTTCGGCTCGAGAAACATAAGCTATGACGGCAAGAATGTAAACGGCGGAAACTTTTCCGTCAGCTTCGGCGAGCTTATCATAGATATGCGCGGCGCCGCCGTTTCGGACGGCGCAGTGATAAACGTGAGCTCCTCCTTTGCAAAAGCTGTTTTACGGACACCCGCTGATGTTACGGTCACGGTGAAAAGCAATGTCGCTTTCGGTGAGGTGAAGAACACCGTCGCCGACAGAAAGGGAGACCACAGTATCACGATAAATGCGGAGGCTTCATTCGGCGCCGTAGAGATATACTGAGGCAAGGATGCTAAAAAAGTGCAGACCGAAAAAGGCAGGATTTTTCCTGCCTTTTTGTACGCGCAATAAAGCTTTCTCCGTCCATAATTAAAGTTTTCGCCCGCCTTTTTCAAAAGGCGGTGTCGTCCACCGACAGCGGTGGTCGCGCTCCGCAGAGCGCGAAATCTCCGCTCGGCGTTTTCTTTTTAATAGCTTTTTCTTTTGCGCCTGCTTCGTCAAAAGAAAAAGCGGATAGAGAGCCTTCTCCAGTGGGAAATTGACCGATTTGCGGAGCATGTGTGTCGGCGTCGCCGAGACTGTGGCATCGTGAGTTTGGCTTGTGCGCTGACGGGATAAAACACATTCACACCGCATTTTTATAAAAATTTACATATTTTTTCTCCGCAGATATTGTATTATGCGGATTTTATGGTAAAATAAATAAGATAGTATTGCCCGGGAGTGAAAAAGCGTGGAAGAAAACAAGAAAAAGAAAAAAACGTCTATATTTTTCAGAAGCTATGCCAAGGACGGCAAGGGCGTAAAAAAAGAAGATGTGATAACAGAATATAACTTTATAAATTTCTTCAAGCTTTACGGAAGAAAATTTTCTAAGCTTGTTTATGTGAATTTCCTTTATATATTCGGAAATTTTCCGCTGCTTTTCTTCATGCTGGGCATAAGCGGATATTTCGCCGCAAAGGCAAATACACCGACAAGCGAATTTTATCCGATAGTATACGGGCTTTTTCACGCGGGAGAGACGGAGGCGGCAGGAACGCTTTTCGGGCTTTTCGGCAGTGTGGGACTGACGTATTATTACGGAAATGCGGCGAGCATAGTGCTGTTTTCCATATCGGCACTTGCGATATTTACCTTCGGTCCCGTCAATGCCGGCTGTGCCTACCTCATTAAATCGCTGATAAAATGCGAACCGATATTCCTCTTTGAGGACTTTTTCCGCACAATCAAAACAAATCTGCGCCAGTCGATAATCGTCGGCATATTTGACCTTGCCATTATGGGCGCATCGGCATATGCGGTCTCGTTTTATCTGATGAATTACAAGACATACAGCATCATGTTCTTCTGCTCGCTTGCCATGGTCTGTGTATATATGTTTATCAGATTTTATATTTACAATATCCTTGTGACATTTAAGGTGAGCCTGCGCCAGCTGCTCAAAAATTCGTTTATACTTGCGATACTTGCTATGGGAAAGAATTTCCTTGCGCTTCTCGCGATAGTTGCCTTCGGACTTGTGACATTTGCGCTTTCCGCAGTATTCATGCCGGCTATGGTGATAATTCTCATGATGTTTTTCTTCTCCACGGTGTCGTTTGTTGCGACATATGTGGCTTATCCGAAGATAAAACAGTATATGATAGATCCGTATTATCCGAACGGCGAGGTGCGCGACCCCGATGAACCTGCAGAAGACGACGGTGAATCCGAAGAAGAACAAAGCATTAACTGAATAAAAATCCCTCCTTTGCCTCAAAATAGCAAAAAAAGGAGGGATTTTTTATGCCTGATTTCAGAACAGATCTTGCCGCAGAGATGCGCGACCATGCAATGCGCAAATATGCGGGGGAAAACAAGGGAGAGCCGGACGGCGTTATTTTCCGCGAGGAAAAAATAACGGAAACGATAGGAAAAAGCACGATAGAGATAACAAGCGACGAGGGCGCCGCCGCGATAGGAAAGGAAAAAGGGAAGTATGTCACATTTACCTTTCCCGAGCCGGAAAATATGGATGCCGAGACTTTCGGCGCGCTTTACGGCGCACTTGCGGATAGCCTGCGGGAGCTTTGCTTTTCGGCAAAGCCCGGGGCAAAAAGCCTGCTTGTCTGCGGGCTGGGGAGCAGAAGTATAACGGCAGATTCGCTGGGTCCCGCATCGGCAGACGGCGTGCTCGCCACGCACCATATCAAGGCGGCGGACGAAAAGGTTTTCGGGGAGATGGGCTTTTTCGATACGGCTGTGCTGACGCCGGGGGTCTCGGCGCAGACGGGAATGGAATCGGCAGAGCTTATCATGGCGGCGGCAAAAAAACTATGTCCCGACATGATAATAGCGATAGATGCGCTCTGCGCCAGAGACGCGGCAAGGCTCTGCAAAACGGTGCAGCTCTGCACGGCGGGCATTTCCCCGGGTGCGGGAATAGGAAATTTCCGTTCGCGGCTGAGCCATGAGAACATCGGAGTGCCTGTGATCGGAGTCGGCGTGCCGACCGTAATCGAGGGACGCACGCTCGTTCTCGACGCGCTCGGCGATGTGGCGGACAAAAGCGGAAAGGAGAGCGCAGGCGAGCGTATGGCGGGTCTTTTCGTTTCGCCGAAAAATATCGACAGGAGCGTGGAGATACTTTCACGCGTGCTGAGCTATGCCGTAAACACCGCCTTTCAGGAGGGGCTTTCAGCCGAAGAAATCGCACTTATGTGACGGCGAAAAATGAATAAAAAAGCACATTATCCCATATATTTATAGGGAAACGGATTTTTCGGAGGGATAATGATGGATTATGAGCGAAAGGAGCTTCCCGCTCCTTACATAAAGCAAAGAAGCAGGAGAAAAAACGGCGTCGGGCGGCTTGCTTTTCTGATACTGACCGTTCTCTGCGTCGCGGGGCTATGCACGGTATATATGGGGCGTAATGACGGGCGCTTTGCCTTTCTTTTCCGCGGAAAAGCGGACAAAACGACCGAGAACACGACGAGCGCCGCGACGACGGAATCGACAATCGGCACCGCACAAAAGGACGACGGGGCAAAGACTGCAGACCTTTCCGCCGCGGCGCAGGGCGAGCGCTATGAAAACAAGAGCGGATACGAACTTGACAGCGGTTTTACCGCTTCGCTTTCGAAAATAGGCAAGGGAAGCGTGCTATTCGTTGCCACGCGCGGCTATGAGGGTTATGCAGAGAGCGGAAGCGGCGTTTCATATAAAGGGAAGAATACCGCAACACTCGCCGCACTCATGGCGGCGGAAATGCAGAGGCACGGCATAAAGGCGGAGTTTCTCGATGTCTGCCCCGACGGCGACTACAGCTACGAAAACGCATACAAAAAGATAAGCGCCTACCTCTCGGAGCATGACGATGTGAAATATATCATAGATATCTCCCGTGAAGCGCTTTGCGGTTCGGGAGGCGAACTTCTTCGCCCTGCCGCCACTCTCGACGGGGAAAGATATGCGCAGATGCGACTTGCCGTCGGCACTGACGCAGGCGGAGGTGCGCATCCCGGCTGGCGCACGAGACTGATGCAGGCGGATGCTGTTTTTGATATGATGAGCGGGAAATATCCCTCGCTCATGATGCCCACGCTTATCAGCCGCGCAAGGCTCAATCAGCATCTGCCGCGGTGCACGCTGACCCTGCGTATCGGCTCGCTCGGAAACTGCTTTGCCGAGGCGGAAAATTCGGCAAAGCTTTTTGCCGATGCCTTTGCAGATGCGGTGGGGTGAGAGGTAAATGCAGTGAAATGACGGCAAAATCCGACGCATTGCGCCGGATTTTGTGCTTTATGCGGATAAATTGCGGCACTTTGTAAAGTTTTATATCATAAAGTCGCAACCGAGCGAAAAAACTATTGATTTTATTTCTTTTTTGTATTATAATATCAGAGTAAATAAAAATACCTTTATGGAGGTTTTTACTATGAAACTCAAGGTAATGACTTACAATATCGCGGGCGGCAGAGACTACAGCGTCGAGCCGTGGGGACATAATCACAATCCCGATGCCTGCATTGATGTTATCCGTGAGATAGCGCCCGATATCTGCGCTCTCAACGAGGTGGACTATGAACTGCCACGTTCAAAATGCGTGAAGCTTGCCAAATATATCGGCGACAAGCTGGGATATTACAGCGCTTTCGCTCCCGCTATAGCATGGGCGCCGGGACTTTACGGAAACGGATTTATTTCCCGCTTCCCGATAGTCGACGCTATAACCATACCTGTGCCCGACCCGGAAGACAAGAGCGAGCCTGTCTACTATGAAACGCGTTGTATTCTCCGCGCCACAATAGATGTCGGCGGCAGATATATCGATGTTTTTGTAACGCACTTCGGTCTCGCAAAGACAGAGCGCGCCAATTCAATAAAGCTCTTGCTCAGCTTTATCAAGGCGGCAAAAAATCCCGTTATCCTCATGGGGGATTTCAATGTTCAGCCTGATAATCCGGAGATGGAGCCGCTCATGAGCGCTATGCAGAACACCGGTGACGTACTCCCCGCGGGAACATATTCGTTCCCCTCTCACGGCGGATTTCTCGAAAAGCAGAGAGACGGCAGCTATAAGCCATATCCGAAGCTTCTCATCGACTATATCATGACCACACCGGAATTTACTGCGAGCGAGCAGACGGTGCATGAGGTTCGCGCTTCCGACCACAAGCCCTACAGCACGGTTCTCAACTTCTGATAATCTTGAAAAGGTGAAAAAACATGGCTGAACAGATTTATACCATACCTGTAAACGACGGCTTCCGCAACGCGCTGACGGGCGAGAAATATGACTGTCCCTTCTGCCTTATCTTTGATATGCTCGAGAAAAATGAGCTGGAGCTGATACTCGGCGCTTCCATGATGGAGCCGGATATCCGCATAGAAACAAACAAGCGCGGCTTCTGCCGTCATCACTATGATATGATGTACGCGGCGGGGAACAGGCTCGGGCTTGCGCTCATGCTGGAAAGTCACCTTGCCCATATAGAGAAGGAATATCTCACCGGCGGCGGACTTCTCGACGGCAAGGGAGAGAAGGAAGGTGCAAAGCTGAAGGCACTGGAAAATGACTGCTATGTTTGCCACAGGATAGAGGATAAGATAGACAAAATGTTCGGCACGGCGATATGGCTCTGGGAAAAGGAAGAGGAATTCCGCGACAAGGTGAAAAGTCAGAAATTCTTCTGTCTGCCGCACTATCGCAAATTCATAGAATACGGCAGAAATATGCTCTCAAAAAAGGATTTTCCCGAGTTTTACAAGACCGTGTCGAAGATAGAAAAGGCTTATATAGCCGAGATGGGCGGCGATGTTTCGTGGTTCTGCAAGAAATTCGATTATCGCTATGATGCAGAGCCGTGGAAAAATTCCAAGGACAGCGTTCCGCGCGCAATAAACTTCATAGCGGGCGGCAAAAATTCGTAAAAAATTAAAGCAACATAAATCAGAGGTGAAAACAAATGAACAAATTCAGACGCATAGGCATACTCACATCGGGCGGTGATGCTCCCGGTATGAACGCGGCTGTTCGCGCAGTCGCAAGAACGGCTCTTTCTCACGGCGTAGAGGTTTACGGCATATATGAGGGCTACGCTGGTCTTATCCATGATAATATGAAGCTCTTCTCAAATCCGAGCGAGCTTTCAAATATCATTTCCAGAAGCGGAACAATACTTTATTCCGCGCGTTGCCTTGAATTTCTCGATGAGGAATACCGCAAGAAGGCTGTGGAGCTCTGCCGCGAGAGACATATCGACGGTATAGTTGCCATCGGCGGCGACGGTACGTTCCGCGGTGCCACGAAGCTTTCGCTCCTCGGCATACCGACAATCGGCATCCCCGGCACTATCGATAATGATATCACTTCCACCGACTATACGATAGGCTTCGACACGGCTATGAACACCGTTGTCGACCTCGTGGACAAGCTCCGCGATACATGTGAATCCCATGCACGCTGCGATGTTGTTGAGGTAATGGGCAGATGGGCAGGTCATATCGCTCTGCGCACTGGTATCGCCTGCGGTGCTTCCGCCGTTGCCATACCCGAGATTCCTTTCGATGAGGAAAAAGCTATAAACGATATCATTGAGCAGAAGAAAAACGGCAAGCGCAGCTTTATCGTAATCGTTTCCGAGGGGCTTCCCGGATATGCCGAAAAGCTTGCAAAAACAATTCAGGAGCGCACAGGCATAGAGACAAAGTTTGCGCGTCCCGCTCATGTTCAGCGCGGCGGTTCGCCTACTCTTGTTGACAGACTCACAGCTACGGAAATGGGCGTTTACGCGGTGGAGAAGCTTTTTGAGGGCAAATCCGATATCGTTGTCTGCAAGGTCGACGATAAGATTTGCGATTTCGATATCACACGCGCTCTCATGGTTGACAGTATGTTCAAGGGCAAGCTCACGGCAGATGAGATAGCGGCGCTTTCTCCTGAGGATAAGGCTTGGGCAGAGGCTCGTTGCGAAAAGGTTCTTGACGGCATGAAGCGTCTCTACCATATCGCAAATATGGTAAAATAATTTTGCCAAAGCAAAAACAGATTCCGCGCATTTCTGCATGGAATCTGTTTTTTTCTGCGTCAGTGAGGAATGGCGAAAGCTTCGCTTATATCGTCATGTAAAGTTTATGAGGTTTTTTGCGTGTGCTTTTGTATATACCGTGTCATGAAAGTGTTATAATTTCGGTGAATACCCGCACAAAAGAAAAAAATTTCGATATTTGTTGACAAATTTTCGGAAATGCTATAGACAAGGCAGATTTTATGTGATACAATATATACAATAGCTTTCAAAATAACATTGTGGAGGCAGAGGAAAAAATGAGAGTAAGAAACGAAACTATCTACAACGAAAAAAAGGCGCGCATAATGGAAGCGTGCTTCAATTGCTATGCTGAGAACGGGCTACACGGAACGGGACTTTCCGCGCTTGCAAAGGCAGCGGGAATTTCAAAGGCGGCAATCTATACTTATTTTGAGGATGCCGATGCGCTGATAATCGAATCTACGGAATACTGTATGTCGAAAGTGGAAGACGATTTTATGAAAAAGGCGCCCACCGACCCGCAGGATGTGAAGCGCTTTCTGGAGGAGGTTCCTTATTGGACTGCCGGGGAACACGGCAAAAAATACCGCCTGATGTATCAGGTTTATACACATCCTAAATATATAGAATACGGGAAGAAATTTTTTGAGGGCGTAAACGAGCGCTACACGGAATATGCAAAGCTTCTCGAGCCGAAGATAGGCATTCCTTACACCGTGATAACACCGCTCATCTTTATCTTTGTCCGCGCGTGCGTACACTATGCCATGTTTGAGGATGAATATTATCTTAAGACGCAGATGAATGTCATAAAAGAGGGCGTTTCGCTTTTCGCGGAAAAATATAATCCGAAGGCAAAAGCGGATAAGTAAAAAAGTGAATTATGATATGAAAAACTCCGGCAGGCTTTGTTGCTTGCCGGAGTTTTTTTTGATGTCTTTTTATGTGTACTGTGCTTGAACTATATCTCTTGTATGGGGTGGCATTACGGTGACCCGAAAAATACTTTAAGATACTTTTAATTAGTGTACTTTTCGATGACGAAAAGTACCAAAAGTCAGCAAGGAGGACTTGCGCCGTCCTCCTTGCGAACCACTGGCGGCGTGCACGAGTCAGTCGCACGAGCCATGCGTGGCGAGTGCGTGCGGTACGGGACAAAGAAAAAGTGGGTAGTTTTGCCGCTCTCCGCGGCTTCAGCCAAACCACGCGTGCGAACATATCACACGAAAAAGCCGAGCAGATTCGTGCACGCATTGTCCGCACGCCCGCCGGATAATGGGTGGCGCGGGCGCGGGTTGAGTTTGCGCGCTGACGGAATGAAAGTGCCATTTTTTATTTTGGCTGTAGTGCACTTGAATTATAACTTGTAGGGGTCGGCGTTACCCTGTTTCGGCGACGCCGACACACACGCTCTGCATATGTGTCAATTCCCACGACGACCCGTATGGTAGGGAAATTGACTGCTCTGCATATGTGTCATTTCCAATCGGCGACCCGCGAGACATTACCGCAGTTTTTCCAGCTCCGTTTCGAGCGCGGCAAATTTCGCCTCGCTCATTTCGCAGAGCGGCAGACGGCAGGTACCTACGTCAAAGCCGAGACGGTTCATCGCCGCCTTTACGGGGATAGGATTAGGCTCGGAGAAGAGCGCACTTATGAGCGGCAGATATTTTCTCTGGATTTCCGATGCCGCGGCAAAATTTCCCGAGCGCGCGAGCGAAACCATGCGGCTCACCTCTGCGGGACAGAGATTTGCGAGTACGGAAATCACGCCGCAGGCACCCGCCGCAATCATCGGCACGGCGATATCGTCATTCCCGCAGAAAACGGAAAAATCATCTCTAATCAGCCGCGATACGCGCATGAAATACGATATATCTCCGCTCGCTTCCTTGATGCCGATGATGTTTTCGTGCTCGCGTAGCACTTCAAGCGCGGAAACGGAAACGGTGCATCCTGTCCGCGATGGGACATTATAGATAATAATAGGAATATCCACCGCATCTGCTATGCTCACAAAATGGCGTATAATACCAATATCGTTTGCTTTATTGTAATACGGAGTGAGAACGAGAAGTGCCTTAGCTCCGAGCGCTTCGCATCTGCACGCCTTTTCGACTGCCGCACGCGTGTCATTTGAACTGCACCCGATGATAAGCGGCATATCGCCCACTCTCTCCAGCGTGAAAAGTATCAGCTTTTCCGCTTCGGCTTCGGTTATTGTCGGGGCTTCGCCCGTCGTGCCGAGCAGGACGATACCGTCTGTGCCGTTATTCTTATGAAAATCGATAAGCTCCGCTATTTTCAGATAGTTTATTCTGCCGTCCTTATCAAACGGCGTTACAAGAGCGACAAAAGAACCGCTGTACATAAAAAATCACCTCATTGCCATTTTACGCAGATGAGGTGATTTTTGACATTGTCAAACGATATAAGGCTTGCTTTTTATAAGAAGGTCGGCGGGGGCGGGCTTGTCGAGCGCGAGCGTCCAGAGCGCTTCGGCGCGAAGCCCTTTTTCATATTGCGCGGCAAATGGGCTCTGCCTGTAGTCAGCGGGTTTTGCGAGGATGAAAAGCCTGCCTTTTTTGCTTATCTCGGAAGCTATGCGGCGCCCCGTTTCGCTTGCGGCAAGCAGGCTTGTATAGCTCACCTCACCGAAATCCGCATCTGTTATCCCGAGCAGAGCGAAGAGCATCGCGCGGTTTATCCGTGCCTCGGAATATGATTTTGTCCGTGCCGCGGCGATGAGCGAAGCCATATCGAATGAGGTGCGCGCGGCAGAGATAAGGCGGCTCGCAAGCTCCTCATTCATCTCGGAAAAGCGGCAGAGCTCATCCGCTTTTGCCATGCGAAGAAAGGCGGCAAACGGCAGGAAAAGGTTGTCTGCGCGCGCGATTTTTCCGCTTGCCATACAGTCGCGCAGGGTGTCCTCACCCGATTTTGTCAGCGGCGGGATTTTGCCCGAATATATCATGCCCCTCGCGGCGGAGGCGGAAATACAGCCCTCGCCTGCAGTATCGTTGTAGGCAAGTCCCTCGCGGCGCACGGTGTGCGGCACTATGCCGCTTTTTCGCCGCAGAAGCTCGCGGAGATACGCTATGCCGAGGATGTTATTTGAGCCGTCCAGCTCCGGCGCATCGCCGAAAAGCGAACGATATACTGAAAAAAACAGCCTGCCGTAGTGCGTGCCTTTTCCCTCTGCCGAAGCTTCGGAAAGTGCTCTGTCAAAGGCGATGCTGTTCATGTTTTCGGCGATTTTCATCAGTGCTTCCGCATCTCCGCTTTCACTGCCGAAGGAAAGCTCGGAAACAACACCCGCACGTTCTGCGATATCTACCCCCGCGCGGGAAAAATATTCGGCAGAAGCGGCGCAATAAGGAAAGGGAAGCTCCAGCACAAGGTCGGCACCGCCCGCTATCGCCTCACGCGCACGTTCATATTTGGAAATGACGGCAGGTATACCGCGCTGAGTGAAGCTGCCGCTCATCACGGCAATGACGGCATCGGAATTTTTCTTTACCTCGGAAATATGATATGCGTGCCCGGGATGAAAAGGATTATATTCACAGATTACGGCGCTGATTTTCATAAAAATTCTCCATAATTTTGTTTTTAGCTATTGAAATTGTCGCAGACTTCCTGTATAATATTCAGTATAATGCAAAATTCAAATAAAATCAAGTCCAAACGGAGGTTTCATTTTATTATGTATGTTTTAGTAGTAAATGCGGGAAGCTCATCACTCAAATATCAGCTTTTTGATACGACGAGCGCCGCTGTTCTCGCAAAGGGTATCTGCGAGAGAATAGGTCTTGATGGCTTTCTTTCTCACAAGACGGCAGACGGCAGAAAACTTGAAAAAGAATTTCCCATGCCCAATCATTCCGTTGCCACAAGACTCGTTGTCGACACGCTCACCGATCCCGAGACAGGCTGTCTCAGTGATATGAGCCAGATCGAGGCTGTAGGTCACAGAGTAGTGCACGGAGGTCCGTACTTCTTTGAGAGTGTTCTTGTCACCAAAGAAGTGCTTGCAAAGCTGGAGCTCTGCCGCGATTTCGCGCCGCTTCATACAGGAGCGCACCTCATGGGAATCAAAGGCTGTACAGAGGTTATGCCGAATGTTCCGCAGGTGCTCGTATTTGATACGGCTTTCCATCAGACCATGCCCGAAAAGGCATATGTTTACCCCATTCCTTATGAAATGGTGGAAAAGAAGCATATCCGCCGCTACGGTGCGCACGGAACATCGCATCGCTATGTTTCCGGCGAGATGATAAAAATTCTCGGCAAGCCCGCGGAAGAGACAAAGATTATCACCTGCCATATAGGCAACGGTTCTTCCATCTCCGCCGTAAAGGGCGGCAGATGTATGGATACAAGCATGGGCTTCACGCCTCTTGACGGCGTTGAAATGGGCACGCGTTGCGGCTCTATTGACCCTGCCATTGTTCCTTATATCATGAAAAACGAGGGCTTCACTCCCGATGAAATGAGTAACTTCATGAATAAGAAGTGCGGCTTCCTCGGCGTATCGGGCGTATCCTCCGACAGCAGAGACCTTGAGGCGGCTGTCAAGGAAGGCAACGCACGAGCAAAGCTTGCCGTCGAGATACTCGGATATCAGATTCAGAAATACATAGGCTCTTATACGGCGGCTATGAACGGACTTGATGCTATCGTATTTACAGCGGGTATCGGTGAAAACAGCGCCGAAACGCGCGCCCGCGTATGCCACAATATGGAATATTTCGGCATAAAGATAGATGACGAGGTAAACAGCAAGACAAAAGGCTCTTCCGGCGTGACAGAGCTTTCCGCACCTGATTCCAAGGTAAAGGTATACATGATTCCGACAAATGAGGAACTTATGATAGCAAGAGATACAGAGAGTATAGTAAAGGCTCTTTGATTTGTGAGGATATGAAAAGCGGCGGGATGTAAATTCTGCCGCTTTTGCGTATGAGAGAGGATTTTTTGTACTTTTCGTCACTGAAAAATAAAGTAACTTTTCTTTTATCGCGCTTTTTAGTGACAAAAAGCGCGGCAAAAGTCATTTAAGAGGGCTTTCCTCCCTCTTAAAAAATACCCTCCGCGTGCACGAGTCAGTCGCGGGAGCCATGCGTGGCAAGTGCGTGCGGCAAAGGACAAAGTGAAAGTCGGCGGTTTTGCACTCTCCGCAATTTCAGCTATATCACGCGTGCGAACATAGCGCACGAAA
>DODZ01000035.1:50576-60603 GCA_003524145.1 Candidatus Apopatosoma intestinale
CATTGCCTGCACGCCCGCTGAAAAAAAGAGGGGCGCGGGCGTGGATGAAGTCTGTGCGCGTACGTGATGGAGAGCACATCTTTTATTTCATCTACTGGCTATACTTTGGTTTTGCATGGTAGGGCGGAAATTGACCGATTTGCGGAGCAAACGCGGTCGGCGTCGCCGAGACAGGGTATTGGAGTTTGGCGAAAGTCTGGGTGCGAACATAGCGAGATAGAATTTATTTTGGCAATACACACATAGTAACTCCTCATCCGTCGCGGTAAACCGCGCCGCCTTCTCCCACTGGAGAAGGCTATACCAAAAAATGCTTTTATCTGTTTTTACAGTAAAAAATACTTTTTCGACACTCTGTATTTTTTATTTTGGCTATTTGCGGTACATTGGTTTATACGGCGGTGGCAAGTCGCATGGAAACACAAAGCCACTTTCTCATTTTTCTCATCGCGGGATGCAAATCTGCCGAGTTTTGCGCCCGAAGTGTGGAGCGACCGCCGCATTATGAGAAAATATGGCGAAAAAAGCGGAAAATCGAAAAACTTTTTTCAAAATAATTGAAATAAACCTCTGTACAAAATGAAATTGATATGATATAATTATACTAAATACAATGGGCAAAGGGGCGAATTTTCTGAAAAAGCGTACGGTGTCACTGCTTCTTGCGGTGCTTGCTCTTGCCATGTGCTTGGCTTTTTTTACCTCATGCGGAAAAGAACAGAGCGCGGACAAGGCTTTCGGTGCGGCAATGGAGAGAGTGCGGAATTTTGATACGGACGGATTTTCGCAGTATTTTTCGGGCTCGGCATATTTTGATGCCGTTATGTCCGATATAGGCAAAGTTTCCGAGGGCGGCAGGGAAGCTCTGAAAACGCTCTATTCGGGTGTTTCATGGGAGATAACCGAGGTCGGAGCATCATCTCTTTCCGTGAAGTTTGTTTCGTTCGATTTCGATAAGCTTTCACGATATGTTGAGGATGCGTATGCGCTCGGAACAGGCATTGATAAGGCGGAGATACTCCTCTCTCTCGCAAGCGGCGGCAGACTTTCGTCATACAGCGCGACATACGGGATAAAGGTAAACTTTGAGGGCGAGGGCGATGGAATAAAAATCCCTTTTGACACGGCGAGAAACAACGATTTTGTAAATGCGCTCGGTCTTTCCCGAATGGTAAGCCTTTTTGCAAAATAAGAAAAGAGTCAGTATGGAGAGAAAAAGAAATTACCGCGATGAACGCGAAGCATCAGGCGAGGACTCATCTGTCGTAGTCGGCAGAAATCCTGTTCTTGAGCTTCTTTCAAGCGGTGCACAGATAGAAAAAATATATATTCAGCGCGGAGAGCGTGAGGGCTCGGTGAAGAAGATTTTCGCTGAGGCAAAGGCTCGCGGCATTCCTGTTTCGGAGGCTGACAGGCACAGGCTCGATACCCTCGCCGCGGGGAACGCTCATCAGGGCGTTGCCGCCATTGCCGGCGGCAAAGAATACTCGAGCATAGAGGATATTGCCGCCGCCGCAAAGGAAAAGGGAGAAAAACCGCTCATCATCGTTTGTGACGGAGTGGAGGACCCGCACAATCTCGGCGCGATAATACGAAGTGCCGAATGCGCGGGCGCACACGGGCTTGTGATAAGCAAGCATCGCAGTGCCGCCATCGGGCAGACAGTGCAGAAATCCTCTGCGGGCGCGGTTACATTCCTGCCGATTGCCAAGGTGAACAATATCGCCTCGGCGATAGACGAGCTGAAGGAGCTGGGCATATGGACCTTTGCCGCGGATATGGACGGTGAGTCTTATCTCGCGACGGACTTTAACTGCCCATGTGCCATTGTCCTCGGAAGCGAGGGAAGCGGCGTTTCCAGACTTGTCCGCGATAAATGTGACTTTACCGTATCGATACCGATGCGTGGAAGGATAAATTCTCTGAATGTTTCCGCCGCCGCCGCCGTTCTTATTTTCAAAGCGGCGGAATGCAGATAAAGCGGCGTTTCAGATTAAAAAATAAAGTAGACGGAGGTATACTATGGCAAATAGCGTTGATACCGGAAAAAACGGCGATTTCGCAAAAGACCATTCCACGACCGATTTGCTTCGCAGGCTGAATTCTCAGTTTGATGCGGACAAGGTTGCCGCGGAAAAACGCAGAGCGGACAGCCTTGCCAAGAGCGACACGGACACGGAAGAGAAGAGCGATGACTATATTTTTGACGGAACTTCCATGACCGATGAGGAAAAGGCAGAGAGTGACGAATTCAAGAGCCTTTATGAAAAGTATCTCGGCAGATCCGAGCAGAATGCGACAGCCGATGAGCCTGTAAAGGAAGAGGAAAACGCGTCCGATAGCGCAGACGGGGAGACCGCACCCCGCGGCGAAGAGCCAAACGCGATATCCGGTGCGACTTCGGGCGAAAGCAGTCAGAAGCGTACGCTTTTCGATATGCTTGCCTCGCTCATTCCCGACTCCGACAAGGAGGGTAAGAAATCAAAGCAGGCGGCAGACAGCACCGATGAAAAACCGGCAGATGAGCAGAAGCCGCTTCTCACCGAGGTTGAAAACGACTTGGATCTCTCTGTTTTCTCCAGCCGCAGTGACGGTGAAATATGGAAGGCTCCTGTCAAGGATTCCGAGCCGGCAGAAGAGCCCGAAACGGCAGAAGAGCCCGAAACGGCAGAAGAACCCGAAACGGCAGAAGAGCCCGAAACGGCAGAAGAGCCCGAAACGGCAGAAGAGTCCGAAAAATCCGCAGACAATACGCCTGTAGGCGACATCATAAAGCTGAAGCTTGATGATGACGCATCGGAGCCCGAGGGAGCACACGATGACGCTGACGAGACGGAAGCGGGTAAAGAACCCGAGGAAAAACCCGAGGAAGAATCCGAGGAGGCTGCACCGGAAGCCGAGGAAACGCCGAAGGCAGATGACGACTACAGCACAGACGATGAAAACGCCTATACCGAGGAGATAATCGAGCGCTACAATAATACGGAGATGCTCGAGCCTTATCAGCCGAATACCGAGGTAAAGGAAGAGCCGGATGACGATGAAAAAGAGGCTGATGATCCCGACAGGGACACGGAAATAATGATGGCTTTCGGTCTCGACCCGAGAAGAGCCGACAAGAACGAAACGCCGAAAAAGATATTCGATGATTATCCCTTCTCGGCGACCGTACAGACGACCGCTACCGATATTCCCTCTGTCGACGGAAATACCGAGGATGACGGAAACGCAGCCGAAACGGATGAAAGCACCGAAAAGAAGCCTTCCGTATCATACGAATATAAATCGTTTGATCAGACAAAAGAGGTTTTCGACAGATACAAGCAGAAATATTCCATGGCAAAGGTTCGTATAGGAATCGCCGCTTTCTTCGCGGCAGTGCTTTTCATTATCGAGTGCATTCCCGCGATAGGGGAGGCTCTCGGAATGACAGGCTTTATCCTGCTTGATTTTGCGCTTACATTCCTCTGTGCATTCTTTGCCCTTGACAAGCTCGTCGGCGGTGTTCGTTCGCTCGTGGTGAAAAAGCCGGACGGGAATGCGTTTATTCCCGCCATGTTCCTTATTTCATTTGTGACAACGCTTTCCGCACTTTTTGCGGGAGACGATACGGTGCTCCGCTTCTATAACTTCACATTCGCATTCTGCGTGCTCTTTTCCGCGATAGCTTCGTATATCGGAATACGCAATGAGATATACACCTTTAATATAATATCTTCAAAGAAGAGAAAGCTTGTCCTCGCAAGAGCCGCGAGAGAGGACAGCGTGGAAGAGCGCGCCGGCTTTGCAAGACATATCGAGGACGATGCGGAAATATATAAGACGCGCGAAGCAAAATTCATAGACGATTTCTTCGCGAGAAAAAAAGAATATCCAAAGGAAAAGAAGATAATCGGCATACTTCTTGCCGCATCCGCCGCTGTTTCGCTTATTGTATTTGTACTCTCGCTTACCGTAGGGAAGGCATCGTTTTTTGAGAGTATGACGAATATGTATTTCACAATGCTGATGTGCGCACCTGCCTCTGTGCTTGTTTCTTATACATATGCGGCATATCTCGCCTCTATCCGTGCTTATTCTTACGGCGCGGCTATCGTCGGTGATACTACACCCGAGGAATATGAAAAGGCGGGCGTGATATCTTTCGGTGACAATGTAGCTTTTCCTGCCGATAAGCTGAGAATAAGAAGTGTCAAAATTTTTGAAAACAACAGCATAGAGGATGTAATCTATCTTGCTTCGAGCGTTTATTCCAAGCTGGGAGGTCCGCTTGCCACGGTATTCCGCAAAGCTGCGCTTGACGGCATCACTGCGGATAATGTTGAAATTTTGTCTCTTGCCGAAAACGGTGCCGAAGCTACCGTAGACGGACATTCCGTAGTTATCGGTCAGCCCGCATATATGGACAATCAGTGCTACAGCACCACTTATGAAGCGGGAGATGAGCTCTATGAGGGCGATACAAACAAGCGTATTCTTTACCTCGCAAAGGACAATTCCGTAATAGCAAAATTCTATCTGCAGTATAATGCATCATCCGATTTCATCTATATCGTAAGGCACCTTGCGGATCAGGGCATCTGTACCGCTGTGACAACTGCGGATCCGGGGCTTGACAGTGCATTGTTAAATAAGAACAAGCTCAGCCCCGATGCTTATCCCATAAAGATAATAAAGCCGATGATGCCGCAGGAGGAAATGGAAAGAGTATCCGCTCACGATGCCGGAATTGTATCAAATCACGATGCAAAGGGTCTCATCAAGACGCTCATTGCCTGCGAGAAAACGAGAAATATCGGCAAGACAAATCTTGCCATAAAGTTTATTTCCATGCTGGTGGCTACTGCACTGACGGTGCTTCTCACGGTGACGGGAAATTATGATAAGATGCTTCCTTTCTATCCCGCACTTTATCAGCTTTTCTGGATGATACCGATGTATCTTGTCTCAAAGATTTATATCTGATAAGTGATGAAAACACCCGCTTGCGAAAGCAAGCGGGTGTTTTGCGCTATTTTCTGCTGTATCTGTTCCGTCTTGTGGCGGCGGGTTCTGTTGTCTCTGCCGTTTCGGTCGCCTCTGTATCTTTGCTTCGCCATCTTTGCCACCATGATTTTTTCTTTTCCGATGTTTTTGTATCGGTTGTCTCGGCGGGGAAATCTGTTCTCTCGCCCGGCAGTTTTGAGGTTGATGCGGGCGGTGCTGTCGTTGCGGTCTGCGCGGGTTCTGTCGTCGCCGTTTCGGTGCCGCTTTCCGTCGTTTCCTCTGTTTCGGGTTCGTCCGGCATCAGATAATGCTCGGCGCATATGCGATTATAGGCGAGGGTGCGGCGGGATGTTCCGAAATATTCGCCCGATGCCGCCATGCTCTGAAAGAAAGCATCGCATGCGGCACAGGAGGGAATCATGCCGCATGGAAGCTGCCTGTACATATACTGCGCGTCCGTTACCGAGACCTGACACGGAAACGAGCGCGAATAATTTTTCACGAGCGCTATCTGCCGTATATTTTCGCGCGGGCATTTGTCGCAGGCGATGCAGTGTGTTTTGCAGTCGTAATCCACGAGGATATGCGCATCGCATTTTTCCGTAGGCTCGGTGCCTTTTATGAAATAACCGAGCTCCACTCTGTTCCCGCGCGGGTCGAGGGCGCAGGCAGGGCATGGGAGCTTGCCCGAGTCGCGACAATAGAGAACGGAAACGATGTTGCTTTCCGTCTCTGCGGAAACGGCTTGTGCAGGGCTTTTCAGCAGATTTTTGCTTTGCAGAGCCGTCATCACCCGGTCAAAAACCGCACTTGCGGGATTGCCTGTATAAGTGCCGATATCGCGCGCTTCCTTATAGCCGTACCATACGCCGCATACATATCCGCCGCGAGTATATCCGATAAACCAGCGGTCGGTATTGGCGCCGGAGGTTCCGGTTTTGCCGGCAATCGGCAGTACTTTTGCAAGGGCGATATTGCTTGCCGTGCCGTGAGTGACGACATTTTCCATGAGCCGAGTCATTATCTCGGCATTCTCGGGAGAAATGATTTCGCGGCTGTTTTGCTTTTTTTCGAGCAGAATATCGCCGTTTTTATCGAGAACCTGCGTGTAGGTTCTTGCCCGCGAGCCTTTTCCCCCTGCCGCGAACATAGTATATGCCGCCGTCATTTCGCGCACGGAAACGCCGACGCTCGTTGCACCGAGTGCAAGCGGCGCGACAGCCATATCGGTAAGAGAGCCGCCCGTGGGCAGTTTCTTGCGCTCCGTCAGAGTAGAAAGCCCCGCCTTTTTGCAGAAATAGAACGATTTCGATATGCCTACCTGTTCAAGAACCTTTACGGAAACGGTGTTTATCGATTTCTCAACGGCGGTTTTCACATTTGTGATACCCGAATAAATGCGCGGGTTGTTCTTCGGCCATGGAATATATTTCTCGCCTGACTTGCGGAAGGTGCACGGCACATCGTCAAAGACGCTCGACCATGTTATGATACCGGATTCGAGCGCGGGCGCGTAAACGCTTACCGGCTTTATCACCGACCCGGGCGAACGGAGCATCTGCGTGGCGAGGCAGAAGAGCCTGTCCGATTTCTTTTCCCCTCTGCCGCCGACGAGCGCCACGACATTGCCGTTTTCGCTGTCGACTATCACGCAGGAGGATTCTGCGGAGTAGCCGCTCGTATTTTTCGGGAAATTTTCGTCATGGAGATAGATATTTTCAAGTTCTGCCTGAATTTCGGGGCGCATAGTGGTATATATCGAGAGTCCGCCGCAGTATATCAACGAGGATGCCGCCGCGCGGCTGTAGCCTTTTTCATCGCAGAGGTCTTTTATTATATCTTCGATGACGGCATCGGTAAACCATGAATTATGCGCGCCGTCCCTTTTAGGGTCCGAAATATTCAGCGAGAGCGGGGTAGCGACTGCGCTTTCATATTCCGCGTCGCCTATCATTTCCAGCTCATACATGCGGGAGAGGACGGTATTTCGCCGCTCAAGGCATGCGTCGGGATTTGAAATCGGGTCAAAATGCGAGGGATACTGAATGATTCCCGCGAGCGTCGCCGCCTCGGTGAGCGTGAGGTCTCCCACATCGCGCGAAAAATATTTTTCCGCCGCGGTTTTTATGCCGTAGCAGCTGCGCGAGAGGTAGACGGTATTCAGATAAAGCTCGAGAATGCGCTCCTTCGGCATTGTCTTTTCGAGGGCGACGGCGCGCTTTATTTCTGTCAGCTTCCGCTTTACAGTTACGGAATTTTCGCCTGTCAGATTTTTTATCAGCTGTTGCGTTATCGTCGAGCCGCCGTAGTTGTTTCTGCCGAAAAAGCTGAGGACAGCGCCTGCCGTGCGCTTTGGGTCAATACCCTTGTGCGAATAGAAGCGATGGTCTTCTATTGCGATAAAGGCGTTTTTCACCCGCTGCGGGATTTCGTTTTCAGATATCCATATTCTGTTTTCCGTGCCGAAAAGCCGCTCGTTTTCAAGCTCTATCGGCGTTCCGTCTGCCGAAACGGCATAGATTTTTGTCGTGAGATTTTGCCCGAGAGCAAGCGATTCTATATCAAGCTCATCGGAAATACCGTATTTCATATAAAGAAGAAATGCGCTGATGCAGATGAGCGCCGTGAGCAATACGACGAGCAAAAATCCTAAGATAAAATTACGAAATTTATGTGTTTTTGTCAGAATTATCACCTCTTTACATGAATATTATGTTTTTCTCTGTCAATAATATGTATCGCAAAGATGATGGAAAAAAGAGGCAGGAGGTTGATAAAATGGAGGAAAGGTACAGACTTTCGGCAGGAGTGACGGCGCTTATCTGTATGGTATCGCTGATTATTTCGGTTATAACTATGGTAGTGTGCCTCAGCATGCGCGCCGATATGCCGAAAACACTCGAGAGCGTCACGGTAAGCGAGAGTACGACTACGGGCAATCCCGTTTCGCCGATATATTATGTAGGCTTGCATGATGAAAAGATAGTCGTCAGCACGCCGGAGGGAGATATTGTCCGCGAGCTTGATGCGAAAGCGGAGTTTCTGCCCGAGAGCGAGAGGGAAATGCTTCGGCTCGGTATAGCGGTATATTCAAGCGAACAGCTCTATTCCGTGATAGAAAATTATATGGAATAAAAAATATCGGCGTTATTTCACGCCGATATTTTTTATCCTGTTTGTTATCTGAGTGCTTCTTTCTTTTCCGCTATCTCGCTTTTCTTTTCGGCGATTTCCGCGCGCTTTTCGGCGATTTCTTCTTTTTTGTCGGAAATTTCGGATTTTTTATCTTCTATCTCCGAATTTTTGTCGCTTATCTCGCTCTTTTTATCGCTCATGTCATTGATTATGCGCTTGCGTTCATCGTCGCTGTCGGCATCGGAAAGCTCGTCGGCAAGGTCGGAGAGTTCATCGCGCAGGTCTTCCGATTCATCGTTCAAATCCTCAAGCTCGTCGTTTAAATCTTCCAGCTCATCTTTTAAATCTTCGAGCTCGTCCTGCAAATCCTCCATTTCGGAGAGGAGGTCATGCAGGTCTGATGCGGTATCTGCGAGGTCTGCATAATCATTGTCGTCGTCATCATCAGAGCCATAGTTGCAATCGGCATTAAAATTTATTTTGGGTATTTCGATATTGCCGATATTTTTCAGCGCATCATCTACGATTTTGCTTGCATCAAATATATCTGAGAGTGCCGCTTTAGCAGCATCCGCGCCTGCTTTAAGATAATCATCGGCACTTTTGCCATCGACCTTGCCGGAAACATTTACCCTTATTCCTGTGCCTGAAACATTACCGCTTATATCACCGTCTACCGTTATTGTAGCTTCTGTGCCGACGACATTGCCATCTACATTGCCGGTTATATTTACTGTTCCGCTTGTGCTGATAATATTGCTGTCTACATCGCCGGTTACTGTGATTATTGTTTTTATTCCGGAAATATATCCGCCTACATTGCCTTTTACATCTACGGCGATATCGGATAGTATATTGCCAACGTCGCCTTCATATGTGAGCACGACCTTTTCTGACGCGGCTCTTTCGGCTTCTGTGATATTTTTTGACTTTATCATCTTTCTGCCGCGGAAGAGAACGGCATGGAGCGTATTGTCGTCCTGCCAGTCGCTTTCCGCTTCAAAGTTTGCCTGCGGTTCATCCGTCGCTTTTGCGCAGGGTTTCTCCTCGCCGAAAAGCTCCGCTATGCTTATGCCGAAATATTCCGCTATTTTCGGAAGCATGGTTACATCGGGGCAGGCGAGCGCGTTTTCCCATTTGGAAACCGCCTGATATGTCACGCCCAGTGCCGCCGCGAGTGCATCCTGTGTTATACCGCGCTCGCGTCTGAGCCCCAGTATTTTTTCCGAAATTGTTTTTACTATATCCATCGTTTTTCTCCTATAATATCGATTTTCGGGAGCGACACCGGTTATCGCCTCCTGAGCAGAGTATAGCATATTTTCGCCAAATCGTCAATAAAAAGTTGGTTGAGTTGCATAAAAAATACTAAACTTTCAGTTGAGATGGCGTTTTTACGGTATTTTTATGGGGAAAATCACTAAACCGAGGGTTGAGTGAGGAATTGAGCAACGCCTCGCTTTTCTTAATTTCATCGACGCTCTATAAGATACATAACGAAACTTCTCTTTTATCGTACTTTTCTGTGAAGAAAAGTACCAAAAGTCATTTAAGAGGGCTTTCCTCCCTCTTAAAAATCTTCTTCCGCGTGCACGAGTTAGTCGCGCGAGCCATGCGTGGCGAGTGCGTGCGGCACGGGGCAAAGTGGTGAAAATCGGTAGTTTTGCCACTCTCCGAAATCGCATACTACCACGCGTGCGAACATAGCGCACGAGGAAGCCGAGCAGATTCGTGCACGCATTGTCTGCACGCCCGCATATAAAGGTGTGGCGGGCGTGGGTCTGATACCTACGCTGACGGGACTATCAAAATAAACCCTATTTCGCTATGTTCGCACCCAGACGCGCACCCAAACTTCGACCCGCGAGGTTCTCCATAGCCCAACATGGCACAGCAGTAAATCCGA
>DODZ01000035.1:60867-186648 GCA_003524145.1 Candidatus Apopatosoma intestinale
CAGAAAGAGATTAAAAGAGGAATGCTTTCCTCTTTTTGACTTTTGGTACTTTTGGTCACGCAAAAGTACGAGAAAAGAAAAGTATCTTTATGTTTCTTCGGGTCGTCGATGGCGCCGACCCCTACAATATAAAATCCAAGTACAGCCAGTAGCAAAATAAAAACTAAATCTTAACCTGCTTTTTCTTTTGCCATAGCCGCCGCAAAAGAAAAAGCTATCAAAAAGAAAACGCCGTTATAGAGATTACGCGCTCTGTGGAGCACGACCGCCGACACCGGCGGCTCGTGCAAGCCTTTAAAAAGGCTTGAGCGAAACTTCAGAGGCGGGCGAAAATTCTATTATGGCAGGGAAAAAGCGAATACAACAAAAATCAGGAAATCCGCCTGCGGATTTCCTGATTTCATTAAAACCGATATTACTGAATTTTCCGGTATCAGTACATACCGCCCATGCCGCCCATTCCGGGGTTAGCGGGTGCGGCAGGTTCGGGTTCCTTCTTGTCAGCCACGAGTGCTTCTGTTGTGAGTACCGTGGAGGCAACGGAAGCGGCATTCTGAAGTGCGCTTCTGGAAACCTTTGTCGGGTCGATAATGCCTGCTTCAAACATATCGACATACTTCTCGTTATAAGCATCGAAGCCGAAGCCGGGCTTATTTTCGGAGAGAATCTTGTCTATAACAACAGCACCTTCAAAGCCTGCATTGAGAGCTATCTGGCGGACAGGCTCTTCAAGTGCCTTCACAACTATGGAAACGCCTGTCTTTTCATCACCCTCGGCAGTGGCGAGCAAAGTCTTTACATCTGCTATTGCATTGAGGAATGCAATACCGCCGCCGCAGACGATGCCTTCTTCAACAGCTGCCTTTGTAGCATTGAGAGCATCCTCTATGCGGAGCTTCTTTTCCTTCATTTCTATCTCTGTAGCCGCGCCGACCTTGATAACGGCAACGCCGCCTGCGAGCTTAGCAAGACGCTCCTGAAGCTTCTCGCGGTCAAATTCGCTTGTTGTTGTTTCGATGCCGGCACGAATCTGAGCAACTCTTGCCTTTATCTCCTCGGGATTGCCCTTGCCGCCGACGATTATCGTATTATCCTTATTTATCTTTACCTGGCTTGCATGACCGAGCTGTGCAACTGTTGTATCCTTGAGCTCGAGTCCGAGGTCGGATGTGATGACTTCACCGCCTGTGAGGATAGCGATATCGCGGAGCATATCCTTGCGTCTGTCACCGAAACCGGGTGCCTTTACGGCTACGCAGGTGAATGTGCCGCGGAGCTTATTGAGGATAAGAGTGGTAAGTGCTTCGCCCTCTACATCTTCCGCTACGATAACAAGCTTTTTGCCTGCCTGAACTATCTGCTCGAGCAGAGGCAGAAGCTCCTGAATATTAGAAATCTTCTTATCCGTGATGAGGAGGAGAGCGTCGTCGATGACAGCTTCCATCTTGTCGGTATCGGTTACCATGTAAGGTGAAATATAGCCGCGGTCGAACTGCATGCCTTCAACAACCTCGCAGTAGGTTTCTGCGGATTTTGATTCCTCAACGGTGATAACGCCGTCGCTTGTAACTTTCTTCATGGCATCGGCGATAAGTGTACCGATAACCTCATCTCCTGCGGAGATGGTGCCGACGCGGGCGATATCATCTGTGCCGTTTACTTTCTTGGAATGAGCGACGAGGCTCTCTACAGCCTTGTCTGTAGCCTTCTGGATACCCTTGCGGATAACCATGGGGTTAGCGCCGGCGGCGACATTCTTCATGCCCTCGCGGATGAATGCCTGCGCGAGCAGGGTAGCTGTTGTGGTACCGTCGCCTGCGGCATCATTTGTCTTTGTAGCGACTTCCTTTACGAGCTGTGCGCCCATATTTTCCATAGCGTCCTCAAGCTCGATTTCCTTTGCTATCGTAACACCGTCGTTTGTGATGAGGGGAGCGCCGTACTTCTTATCGAGAACAACGTTTCTGCCCTTGGGTCCGAGTGTAATCTTTACTGTATCGGCAAGCTTGTCAACGCCTCTCTGGAGAGCGTTTCTCGCTTCTGTGCCGTATGCTATTTCTTTTGCCATAATGTATCAACTCCTTTTATTCTTGCAAATTATTCAACCACAGCGAGTATATCGCCCATATTGACGATAATGACATCTTCGCCGTCTATTTTGACTTCCGTGCCTGCGTACTTGGAAACGATTACCTTGTCGCCGACCTTGACCTTCATGGCAACAGGCTCTTTTCCGTCGCGGGAATTACCGTCGCCGACTGCAATAACCTCTGCAACCTGCGGCTTTTCTTTTGATGCGGCTGTGAGAATGATGCCGCTCTTTGTGGTTTCTTCAACTTCTGTCATCTTGACTATGACTCTGTCGTAAAGTGGTTTAAGCTTCATGATTAAAACCTCCGTGTATTTAAAAATAATTTTCAAACGTATTTAGCACTCAAAACATCAGAGTGCCAACATAGTATATTTTACATATTATCGGCAAAAAATCAAGTCTTTTTTCGATTATTAACAAATTATTCATATTAGAAGGCGGAAAAGCGAAAACTCGGCAAGTATGAGCTCTCTTATTCATATATATATTCCGAGTACATGTAAAAAAGGAGAAAAATATGGACTTTCTTTCCAAAATAAATGCGTGCCTGCTGGCTGTACTGCCGATAATCATATTTGCGGCGGGAATTTTTGTACTTATAAAGCTTCGGTTTTTCTTTGCGGTGCATCCTCTTGCCACCTTCCGAGGGATGCTCGCGGGCGGTGCGGGTGAAAATTCGCCCCTGCGTGTGCTGAGCGTTTCGCTTGCCGGAACGCTCGGAGTCGGAAATATAGTCGGGGTGGCTGTCGCCATATCGCTGGGAGGTATCGGTTCCGTTTTCTGGATGTGGATAAGCGCACTCGTCTCCATGGTGCTGAAGTATGCCGAAATAGTGCTTGCCATGCGATACCGCTCATACTCGGACGGTGGCTGCAAGGGCGGTCCCATGTACTATATGGCGCGCGGAATCGGCGGTAAGCCCGGCAGAGTGCTTGCGACGGTTTTCTGCGGTGTGGGAGTGCTTGCTTCCTTTTGCCTCGGGAATATCGTTCAGGTGAGCGCCGCCGCCGATTCCGCGAAGCGAACCTTCGGCTTGCCGAAGATAATATACGGCATCATATTTGCCGTGCTCTGTGCGCTCGTCATATTCGGCGGATTTAAAAAGATATCATCCTTCACAGTTGTGGTAATGCCGCTCGTTTGTCTTATATATATCGTGCTTGCCATGCGGATAATCTTACTAAATCTCGGCAGTTTGCCGCGCATTTTTTCCGATATAATGCAGGCAGCTTTCACGCCGGCAAGCGGTGTCTCGGGCATATTCGGCTATCTTATTTCCGGTGCGGTGCGCCACGGCACGGCGAAGGGAACCTTTTCGCATGAGGCAGGCTCGGGCACGGCTCCGATGTCCCATGCGCAGAGCGCGGAGCAGAGCGCCGCAAAGCAGGGGCTCTACGGAATATTTGAGGTTTTCTTCGATACGATAGTTATATGCACGATGACGGCTCTCGTGATAATAATTTCTGGATTTGCGGACAGCAGTCTCGGGAGCATGGATATAGTGATATCCGCCTTTGAAAAATATTACGGTGCTTTCAGCGGATATATTTTTACTTTTTCAATGGCGATATTTGCCTTTTCTACAGTGATATGCTGGTCGTATTACGGTCAGTGTATGCTCGGTTATTTCACGGAGAAAAAAGCGCCTGTCACTGTTTATCTCGCGCTGTATTGCCTTTGCGCGGTTGCGGGTGCTGTCATGCGGCAGGGGCTGATATGGGAGCTTGCCGACCTTGCTGTCGCCGTCATGACCTCGATAAATCTCGCGAGCGTACTGATGCTGACGGATGAAGTGGCTCTCGAAACGGCTGCTTTCATTTTGCCGAGGCTTGCCGCGAAGCGTTTTTCGGCGGCGGGAGCAGAAGAAAAGCGCATGGCAAAGAAGAAGGCTTGACAAGCCGTATTTTTGCTGATATAATCGCAACAAGGAATAAAAAAACCAAAATGCAACCGTCTTTTGACAAATTGTCATGCGCGCTTTATGGTATGCAACTTCAAAAAGTGCTATAATTCAAGCATGAAAGGCGCATGACGCCGACAAAAATTTCAGCATTAAGGAGAAATGAAATGATTCTGGCAGACAAAATTATATTGCAGAGAAAAAAGGCGGGCTGGTCGCAGGAGGAGCTTGCGGAGCAGCTCGGGGTATCGCGTCAGTCCGTATCGAAATGGGAGGGTGCGCAGTCCATACCCGATATGGATAAGCTTCTGAAAATGAGCAGGCTTTTCGGCGTATCGACCGACTACCTGCTCAAGGATGAGATAGACGATGCGCCTGCGGCGCTCACGGCGGATGAATCCGATACGGGGCTTCGTCGGGTGACTATGGAGGAGGCTTCGGATTATCTCGGAAAGAGAAGAGCAGCCGCACCGAAAATAGCGTTTGCCACTTTTCTTTGTATAATATCGCCGATAGTCCTTCTCATCATGGCGGGGCTTGCCGACTCGGGAAAATATATTTCAGAGGGAGCTGCCGCGGGCATCGGGCTTTCGGTGCTTCTTTTGCTCGTGGCCGTCGGCGCGGCGATTTTTCTTTCCTGCGGTGCGAGAGTAAAAGCATACGACTTCCTCGGAAATGAGCCTTTTGAAACGGAATACGGCGTTTCCGGCATGGTAAGAGAGAAAAAGAAAAATTTTGAGACTAAATTTTCCCGCATGAATATACTCGGAGCAGTTCTCTGCATTCTTTCTGCGGTTCCTATTTTCATAGCGCTTTGCTTTGACGGCGCGGAAAATACCGTTTCCGATATGATATATATTCTGGCTGTATGCGCACTGTTTTTTATAGCCGGCATAGGCGTTTTTCTCTTTGTTTACGGCGGAGTATACAATGCCGCTATGGAAAAGCTCCTTGAGGAGGGCGACTACACGAGAAAGCGCAAGGCGTCAGGCGGCATTATCGGCACGGTGAGTCTTGTCTACTGGCTTGTGACGACGGCGGTGTTTCTCATATTCCTGTACAGCGGCGCGGAGAAGCAGATGAGCTGGATAATCTGGGCTGTCGCGGGCGTTCTCTACGGCGCGGTAACCGGCATAATCAGTCTTGTGATGAAAAGCAAAGATAAATAAACCGAGAGACGAAAAAAGAACCCGTGCGCGGAATGCTGCCCCGCGCACGGGTTCTTTTTATTTATGTGAAAGGGGAGTTTTTACCGAGCTTTTTCTATATTCATTATATACATTCTCAAACCAAAGCTCGCGCTCGGGGATTGGGCGCACGGGCGAAAAGGCATATTTCATTTCGCCGCCTGAGTAAAGCGCTGTCTGCACCTGCGAAAAATGTTCCTCGTCCGTTTCGATATCGCGCCCCTCGGCGATAAGTTCATCGATGCTCCTCTCTGTGACAAGATACGAGCCGCGGCTTTTGCCGCCGTGCGCGATGTAATCTTCGATTGCGCCGAGATAGACGAGCGCCGTTATCAGAATGTCGCGGTTTATCATGACCTCCGGCATGAGCGCGGGTGCCGCTCCCGCATAGTCGGCTTCAAATGAGCTGAGGCACGAGCGCACAGACGATATTGCCGACGAAACGGCGGCAGGTGAGCGCACAAAGGCGCCGCATTCGCTCATTATCCTGCCGTATTCCTTCCTGCGGGCGAAAATTTCCTCCCGCGGCAGTCTTATTCTCGGGCGGGAAAGTATATCGAAAAACGATATCATATCGGCGATATCGCGTGAGATTTCGCTTTCATCGGGCTTTGTCACGGGCGCACTCCCTGCAATCTTTTCCGCGGCACGCATGGAGCTGACCTGCGTTGCGTTGAGTGCCGTGCCGCCCGGGCGATATACTCCGAATGTTCCCGCACATTCGCCTATCGGGAAAAATCCGGCAAGCGCAGTGCTTTCACTCCATATGTCCGCGTCAAGCCCACCGTTGTTATGCTGAGCGCAGACGGCTATCTCAAGCGGCTCAAGCGTGATGTCTATGCCATGCTCGCGATAGAGTGAGACGGCGGGTTCGTTCATTTTACGCAGACGGTCGATGGGAAGCGGCAGAAGCGCCCCCGATTTTTCGAGATATTTGCGTGCATAGTCCGGTAGCAGGGAAAAATCAAGCGAGCCGCCATGTTCGGAAGCGGCGGGATTGCGGCGGAAGTCCATGAATACGCGTCTGCCGCGGCGCTTTTCCGAGAAAACGGCGAGATCTATGAGCGAAGAGAGTCGCCTGCCGCCGCGAAATATTTTGCGCGGGTCAAAGGGCCACTCATAGCCCTTTGAAAATATCGCGCCGAGCATTTCACCCGTGTCGGGGAAATAATCCGTGAGAAATTCATGCTCGTTTCCGCTTTCATCAATGGAGAAATACCGCGGGATAACCTGCTGATATGTCCCCGAGAGGTTCCAGCGGAAGCCGAGAGAAGCTATGCCGTATTGCGATTCCGTCAGGTTGATGCCCGCGGCGCCCGCTTCAAAAGCCATGCCGTGCGCACAGGTCTGGCTCTCGGGATAGACGCTCTCGGAATATATGGCAGAGGGTCCGCCTGTCGCCCATATGACATTATCTGCAAGGAAAACTGCCATGCCGTAGCGGTTTTTCTCATTTATCAGCGCAGGGCAAAGCGCGACGATGCCGCAGGCTCTGCCGCCGCCGCGAAGTATTTTCACGGCGCGGTAGCCGTCGAAAATCGGGATGTTTTTGCTTTTCACGGCGCACTCAAGCGCCTCGGTCATATATTTTGAGGTGTAAGGACCGCAGGAGGTCGCGCGCATGCGGGGATCGTGGTCGGTCTTGTAGCCGGCATATTCGCCGTATTCATTATGGGGAAAAGGCACGCCGAGAGAGACAAGCTCAAAAAAACACCGCGCCGAGCCCGCCGCCTGTGCGAGGGCGATATCTCCGTGCATGGCACCGCCCGAAAAGAGCGTTTCCGCCATATCGGAAACGGAATCGCCATCTCCGCCGGCAAGCGTCAGCTTGTAATATGTCTGCTTATCGGAGCCCGTATTCCGCGAGGTGCCCATTTTCTCGCCCTCGGTGATTATGGCTATGTCATGCACGCCAAGGTCATAAAGCTTTCTTGCGGCATTGTAGCCCGCCGTTCCGCTCCCGACTATAACGGCGCGAAAAGAGCGGCAGGGAATTCCCGAATCGACAAGAGAAAAGTTCATTTTACCCTCCGATTACAGGCGGCGGATATGGAAGCCGCCGTCTATATTTATAACTTCGCCCGTGGAATAAGGAAGATAGCCCTTTGCCAGCGCGACGACGGCACGCCCGATATCCTCGGGATAACCCCAGCGCTTTATCGGGAGCAGCCCCTCGCCGATGAGTCTGTCGTATTTTTCGTTCACCGTCGCCGTCATATCTGTTTTGATTATGCCGGGACGCACCTCATAGACATTTATACCGTATTCGGCAAGGCGGTCGGCAAAGAGCGTTGTCACCATCGAGAGTCCCGCCTTTGAGATGCAGTATTCACCGCGGCTCGTGCTCGAGGTATATGCCGACATGGAGGTGATATTGATGATAGCCTCTCCAAAGCCGAGCTCTGTCATTTTGTTTGCGCAGTATTGAGTTAAGAAAAATGTGCCTTTCAGATTGATATCAAGAAGCCTGTCCATGCTCTCGCGGCTCATATTGAGGATGTCCTCGCGCTCCTTCGGTGCTACGCCCGCATTGTTTACGAGAATATCTATCTTGCCGAAGCGTTCGATTGCCGTATCTATGATGCGTGCTTCGTCATCTGCCTTTGATATATCGGCGCGTATGCAGACAGACTCGGGCGAGAGTGCGCGGATAGCTTTCATATATTTCTCGTTTTCGCTCTGCTGAACGCAGACGAGCGTAAAGCCCTCGGCGGCAAGTGCTGTGGCAATACCGTTTCCGATGCCGCGCGATGCTCCCGTTACTATGACGATTTTTCTTTCCATAAAAGCACCCTCTTTCTTATTTTTTCATGCAGAGCCTGCGATATATCGGCAGATAGATTTCCTGATCGCGCAGGGGACAACCCGTAGTGCCGCCCGCACGCATAATCTCCGTGCATTTACTGCAGGCAAGGCAGACCTTGCTTTTGTCTGTATTTCCCGAGATGAAATCGTCTGCAAAGCGGTCGTAGGCAAAAGCCATTCTGCCGAAGCCGACGAGAGTGGAATATCCTCTCTCAAGCGCACCTGCCGCGGCATACGGCGCAAATTCGCGCAGGTAGCTGTAGCCTGTGCCGACGACGGCGACGGAGGGATTTGCCTTCTGAATTGCCTCCGCTCCGTGGATGAGTCGGTCTACGCCGACGAGCGGATGCTCGGGCGGTATTCTCTCGCCCTTATTCTGCGGGCGGTTGATATACGGATTGAAGTACGGGCTTCCCATGGTCATATCGATAAGCGAAACGCCGAGCGCCGAGAGCTTTCCGATAAGCTCGTTTGCCTCGGTGAAATCGGGCGTTTGCCCATCGTCCGACATGCCGAAGCCATAGGGCTTCGCTATCATATCGCATATGCCGAGGCGGGAAGCGAGGATAACGCTTTTGTCGGTGTTTTCGGCTATCAGCTTTGTTATATCGAGCATGAGACGGCTTCTGTTTTCAAAGCTTCCGCCGTATTTGCCCTCTCTCGTATATGCCGAAAGAAGCTCGCCGAGCAAATACTGGTGGCACGCCTTGATGTCTACTCCGTCAAAGCCTGCCCATATCAGCAGTTTTGCCGCGGCAAGATATTTTTCCGGAAGGCTGTCGAGATATTCGTCGGTCAGGAGCGGTGTCCCATCGGGGAGAGGACGGTATTCCTCTATGGGTTTGCTGTGCGTGGCGATGAGCGGATAGGGAGTGGCACTGTTATGCGAAAATCTGCCCGAATGGGTGAGCTGGGCGATGAGCGGAGCGCCTGTCACCTTTTTTACCTCGGCTATCATGGCGCGGAATTTCTCTTTATTTTCCTCGGTAATCATGAGCTGCCTGTCCGAGGTGCGTCCCTCGGGACAGACGGCTATCGCTTCCGACCAGATAAGTGCCGCACCTGAGTGCGCAAAGCGCAGATATCTGCGCTCGGTGAGAGCAGAGGGCGCACCTGTTTCGTCCGCGTCAAAGCCCTCCATCGGATGGACGGAGAGCGAATTTGAAAGCACGATATCGCCCGCACGCGTGTGCACCGCCGGCTTTACGGCAAGCGGCGAAAGGTCGCGCGAAAACGGGATGTGAAGCCCGCGCTTTCTCGCGTCGTAGTCTATCTCATCAAGTGTCTGATAATGGAATGTATTCGGTATTTTCAGTTCGAAAGGATGCATGATTATAACCTCCTCATGCCATGGTTTCAAGCATTTTTGCCGTTACTTTGTATTTTGTGGGTTTGCCTTCGGAATAAGCTTTGTATTCCGCAAACATATATTCCGCCATGCGGCGCGGCTCGTTTCCGATACTGCCCGCTATATGCGGTGTGAGACGCACATTCGGAAGGCGATAAAGCTCGCTTTCTTCTGCGGGCGGCTCATCGGGATCGGTGACATCGAGCAGGGCAAGCCGCTCGGGGCAGGCTTTCATTGCCGCTATAAGGTCGGCGGTATTCACCTGCGCGCCCCTGCCTGTATTTATGAAAACAGCGGCTTTTCCCATCAGGTCAAAGCAGGAGCGGTCTATCATGCCCTTTGTCTGCTCATTGTTTGCAAGGTGATTCGAGATGACATTGCAGGAGGCGAAAACCTCATGCAGTCCCGTCTTTGTGACGCCCAGCTCCGCCGCTTTTTCATCGGGGAGAAACGGGTCAAAAACATATATTTCAAGTTCATGGCGGCGCAGGTGGTTTATCACCATCGTGCCTATCATGCCGGCGCCCAGTATGCCTGCGCGCGTGCGGAAATTGCCGGGATAGAGCCGCTCGCGGTCGTCATTTTGCCAGTCCGTGCGGCATTTTACCTCGCGGCGGAAGAAGCCCTTATTGGCAAGCAGAATTTCCGAGGCGGCAACCTCTGCTACAGGCACGGCATTTGCCGCCCATGCGGAAAATATATCAACTCCGCATGAGATAAACGGGCGCGCAAACTGCTGAACGGTACCCGCAGCATAGAAAACAGCCTTCAGCCTCGGCAGATATCGCCGTATCTCCTCCTCGGAAAGCGCGGGCATTCCCCATGTGGAGAAGATATACTCTACCTTTTGCAACTCGCCCTCGAGCGCGGGAAAGTCATCCTTTGAGCAGATAAACGGCAGCATATCAAATTCTTCTGTGAGACGTGCGAGCATATCATCGCTGTATACCGCGGGAATATTGAATGGGCGGAATGTCATGATGCAGGCTTTGCTTTTCATTTCTTTTCCTCCGTGATATCGGCTTTTTCAAGCTTCTTTTTTATATTTTCGGACATGGCTTGGCGTTCCTTTTGCATAATAAATGCCACCTCCATATCGAATGTGCTGTAATATCCTTTTTTCGTGCGCTTTTTGTAGACCTCGTACGTGTATTTTTTCGACATGATAAGGTGGAATATCGCCGCGCAGAGCAGGACGAAAACGCCGAACAAAGCAAAAAATATGCCGATGAGAACATTGCTTTCCTCGGAGCGCACGTTGAACGCCATCAGAATAAGCCCCGCCGCGAGAGATACCGCGCCTATCGCGGTGAAGGCTATAGTCACGGCGCGGATTTCCTTTGCGGAAACTTTTTTAAAAAGCTCCCGCTCCGCTCTGTCGTCGCGGTCATCCATTTTTCTTTTCCTCTCTTGCTTTTTTGTGTTCTTCGACTTCTTTTCGTGAAAAGTAATATTTCTTATCGCAGAAGTGACAGCAGACTTCTATTTCGGGCAGGTCGCCGAAGGTTTCGTCCAGCTCCTTTTCCGAGAAGCTGGATATTGCGCCGAGTATGCGCTCGCGCGAGCAGGAGCAACGGTATTCCGCCGTGAAATCATCGAAAATATCGTATTCTATGCCTGCCATGGCGCGGTCGATTATCGCTTCGTTTGTCATACCCGCGTCAAAGAGCAGGGAAATATTGGAGAGCAGCGGCACGTTCTTTTCTATTTTATCGACAGTCTCCTCATCGGCAAAGGGAAGAAGCTGTATCAGTATTCCGCCTGCCGCCTTGCAGGTTTTGTCCTTATCTACGAGCACGCCGAGAGAGCATACCGTCGGTATCTGTTCGCTCTTTGCAAAATATGCGCAGATATCCTCCGCTATCTCGCCGCTGACAATAGCCGTGGAGCCTACATGAGCCTCTCCCGTGCCGTCGTCGCGCACGACAGAGAGCGTGCCGTGCCCTATGCCGCCGCCGACATCGAGCTTGCCGTTCGGCTTGAGCGGCAGATCGACCTCGGGATGCATGATGTAGCCGCGGACATTGCCCTTGTAATCCGATACCGCAACGGCACTGCCGAGCGGTCCGTCACCCTTGAAGCGAAGAGTGAGGCTGTCCTCCTTTTCCTTCAGCATCGTTCCCATCAGCGAAGCTGCCGTGAGTATTCTGCCGAGAGCCGCCGTCGCTGTCGGCTCGGTATGGTGATATTCGATGGCACGGTTTACGATATCCCGTGAGTTTATCACGAGAATCCTCGCCGAGCCGTCACGCGTCATTGCGCGGGTAACATTGTATTTTTCCATAGATTACACCTTCTTTTTGCAGATGAAAAACTCTCTCTCGCTTGTCGCCGTGACAGGCGAGAAATATATATCCGAAGCTTTTTCGAGCAGTTCAAAGCCGGATTTTTTCAGGAGAGAAATTATCGTTTTTTCGCTGTATTTGCGCTGGCACTGATATTCGTCCGTGCGCTCCCAGAGCCCGTTTTTGTGCCTTGTAAAGAAAGTCAGGTCGAAGTCGCATACTCCGCTTTTCTTATTATAGAAGCTCTCCCAAACAGTGAACAAATCCTCGTATTCGTAAACAAAGCTGTTGTCTGCGAGGATATTTTCATATTTGTAGGACGTTGAGATATCGAAGATGAAAAGTCCGCCGCCGCGCAGGTTTTCATATGCCGAGCAGAAGCAGGAATAGACTTCGCCCGTATCTGCAAGATAATTTATCCCGTCAAAGCAGCAGAGCGCCGCATCCGTATGCGTGCCGCTGTTAAAGCAGGTCATATTCTGCGAGAGCAGGAGAAGCTTTACTTTCGCTTCTTCGGCTTTTTTGTATGCGAGAGCGAGCATTTCTTCGCTCGTATCAAGCCCTGTCACGCTGTGCCCGCGCTTTGCCAGTTCTATGGAGATGCTTCCCGTGCCGCATCCGAGGTCGACTATCGCGGCAGGGGTATCCACGCCGTATTTCTCAAAGCAGGCTTCATAGAAATCGCACCATGCGGAATAATCCGTATCCTGCATCAGTCTGTCGTAGTGCGGCGCGAGCGCGCTGTATATTTCGCTCATTTGCCTTCCTCCGTATTTTTGAGTATGCGGGAGAGGACGGTCATATAGCCTTCGCTTCCGTCGCGGAGAGAGCCGTTTACGCGGGTAATTGTCGCTGTGCTGAGTCCTGTTTCCTCAACTATCTCGGAATATTTCTTTCCCTCGAGTATGAGCTTTGCCGCCCAGAGGCGCTTGGTCATCTCGCGAAGCTCTGTTTTTGTGCAGAGATCACAGAAAAAATTTTCGCATTCCTCGGGCGTCTTCAGCGAGAGCACCGCGGAAAAGAGCAGTGCTTTTCTTTCATCGGGCTGTTTTGTCATTTTTATTTCCTCCTTGCGCCTTGCGCTTATCTGAAATATGTTTTCCTGTCGGCGAGATATACCGCAGTGCGGCAGATATCCGTATCGGCATCGGCGGGAATCTCCTCCAGCGCCTTTGATATACATTCTATCGGGAAGCGGGGATTTACAAATTCGTTTTCCGTAGAGGAGAGCAGGAGCCGAAGGCTTATTTTGTCTCCCTCGGCGCGGCACTCCGCAAGCTCGCAGAGCGGCGCTATGTCGACCGTTTTAATGCCTGCCTTGGAGTTTTTCTCTATCACCATAGGTGCTGCGAAAACCGCCTTTATCTTTTCTTCCGATGAAGTGTTTGCGCCGATCGCTTCGATGCTTATCTCATATTCCGACCAGCCGATATCCGAGAGCTTGGTCTGCGGTTCGTAGGCTTCGAGCGCGTGAAGTCCCTCGGGGAAGGAGGCATTCAGCGCGCGGCAGATTTCCTCATGCGAAACCTCTTCCGTTATCTTGAAATCCATGAAGCAGCAGAGGTCGGAGACGCCGACGGAAAGCGGCAGGGAAAATACCGTTTTCGGATGGGGATTGAAGCCCATCGTATACCAAATCGGCAATTTCGAGCGGAGAAAAGCCGCTTTCATCGTTCTGTTCATATCGAGATGAGAGATGAATTTCAGCGCTCCCGTTTTGGAAAACATTACTCTTATTTTTTTGCTTTCGGGCACCATGCTGTTTTACCTCCGAGACTGTTTGCACCGCAACCGCTGCAGGCATTGCGGCAATTTTCCGTGGTTTTTCCCTCATGGGCGCGGTGGCGCTCACGAAGCAGAAATTCCTTTGTTACACCTATATCTATTATATCCCATGGGAGAACCTCGTCCTCACCGAACTCGCGGTTTGCGTAGAATGCGGGGTCTATGCCCACTGCCGCGAAAACATCGAGCCACTTCTCATAGTCGAAATGCTCCTCCCAGCTGTCGAATACCATGCCGCGGCGGTGAGCCTCCTCCATTGCGGCGCAGAGCTTTCTGTCTCCGCGGGCAAAGACGGCTTCTATGCGGCTTACCTTTGCGTCGTGATAGTTGTATTTCACCTTTCTGTCCTTTATCACGCCGTCGAGATAACGCTGTTTTCTCTCAAGCTCCGCCATATCGCATTGCGGTTCCCACTGAAAAGGCGTGAACGGCTTCGGAATGAAGCAGGCGGCGGAGATTGTGACGAGCGGCGCCTTGCGCGGTCTGTCCGGCGTCTGATAATATGTATCGATAACGCTCTCGGCAACCTCATAGATGCCGTCGAGATCGGCGTCCGTTTCCGTCGGCAGACCCTGCATGAAATAGAGCTTGACTTGGCTCTTGCCGCCCGAGAAAGCCACGCGGCAGGCGCGGAGCAGGTCCTCTTTTGCGAGATTTTTGTTTATGACATCGCGCAGGCGCTGTGTCCCCGCCTCGGGAGCAAACGTAAGTCCGCCTGCGCGCACGCTCGAAACCTTATCCATCAGCTCCTTTGTGAAGCTGTCGGCGCGCAGAGATGGAAGCGAGAGCGAGATTTTGCGCTCGTTTGTCCATTCGAGCAGGCGGTCGGTCAGCTCGTTTATATGAGAATAGTCGCTGATGCTCAGCGAAATGAGGGAGATATCGTCATAGCCGGTGCAGTCGGCGAGCGTTTTGCCCTCGCGGCAGAGCGTTTCCACGGATTTCTCGCGCACGGGGCGGTAAATCATACCCGCCTGACAGAAGCGGCATCCGCGAATACATCCGCGGTATACCTCGAGCATGATGCGGTCATGCACCGTGTCGATAAAAGGCATCACTACCTTTTTCGGGAAGCGCACCGTATCCATATCTTTTATAATACGCTTTTTTATCTTCGTCGGGATATCGTCGTATTTCGGCGTATATTTCTTTACCGTGCCGTCATCGTTGTATTCAACGGAATAGAAAGAGGGAACATAGAAGCCCTCCTGCTTTGCACATTCATGGAGGAAATCTTCCTTTACGAAGCCCTTTTTCTTATGCTTTGCATATATGGTCATCAGCTCGTCTATTTCCTCTTCGCCTTCGCCGATGAGGCATAGGTCGATGAAATCCGCCATCGGCTCGGCGTTATATGTGCAGGGGCCGCCGCAGACGACTATGGGCATACTCTCATCGCGGTCGGCGGAGCGTATCGGCACGCCCGAAAGCGACAGCATATTCAGCATATTGGTGTAGCAAAGCTCATACTGGAGCGTAAAGCCTATGAAATCAAATTCACGGAGCGGGTCGCCGCTTTCGAGCGCGAAGAGCGGGATATCGTATTCGCGCATATATTTTTCCATATCCGTCCACGGAGCGTAGACTCGCTCACACCATGTGTCTGCACGTGCATTGAGTACATCGTAGAGTATGCGTATGCCGAGATTGGACATTCCTATCTCGTATGTATCGGGAAAGCAGAAGGCAAAACGGATATCGATATCCTTTTTGTCCTTTATCGTCTGTCCCCATTCGCCGCCCGTGTATCTGGCGGGCTTTTCAACTTTTTTAAGTATTTTCTCCGGTATAGCCATGTGGCTTATCCTCCTTGGGTTTTCGCTTATTTTCTACGCGCACGGCTTTTTGAGGCGGCGCGACATATCGCTTTGTTTTTACAGTATTCACATGGGTCGGTGTCTCCATCCGAAACAGGCGCGGCGCAAGCTTCGCCAGAGCGCAGTTTTGCGGCAAATGCGAGCACGGTATTCCGTACATCACCGCGCAGGCTCTCAAATTCCCCGCGCGTGAGCAGACCCTTGCCCGAGGCGAGATTTTTCTCCGTTATCGGTATGAAATGCCCCTCGAGATTTCGCTCCATCTCGCGCAGAACCTTTTCGTCGTTTATGAGAATGCCGCTTTTCACGGGGGCGAAATCGGCTTCGACTTCTTCGCCGATGTGTCCGCTCTTCTGCGGCGGCTTTACGCCGATGTAGAGCACACCTGCGGGAAGAGGCTTTTTGCCGTAGCGCCGCTCGCCGTTTTCGCAGACGGAAAAGAGATAGAGCAGCATCTGCAGGTCAAAGCCCTCGCGGATTTTATTCATATCAAAGGTTTTTGTGCCTGTTTTGTAGTCGGCTATGCGCACATACAGGTTTCCGTCGTCACTCTCGAGTGTATCCACTCGATCGATGACTCCGCGCAGAGAAACCCTGCCGTTTTCATCCTCGAGCTTCATCGGCGGGATGCTTCCTTCGCCCGTACCTATGCCTGCTTCAAAATCGACCGCGCGGAAGCCGCTCTGGTCAAATTCGTGTACCATATCGGAGACAAAGGCGGCGGCACTGCGGCAGAGCTTATCCGAAATATGTCGGAGTCTGCCCGAGATAAAATCCTCTCCGCCGGCGGTTTTGCGCAGGTATTCCTCTGCCCGCGAACGGATATATGCGTCTGTTTTCGCCGCGTCGTGTTCGCCCGAATCGAGGACGAATTTTGCTGTTTCCTCAAGCAGCTTGTGCATGAAATTTCCTATATCGAGCGCACCGAATTTTATCCTTGTGCAGTCGGCTATTTTCAGCTCGTAATCGCAGAAATACGAAAAATTGCACCTTATGTATTTTTCCAGCCGCGAATAGCTGATATTCACTCTCTCGGGGAAAAGCTCTCCCGTGCATTCGGGAGTGAGACGGCACTCCTTTGCCGAGAGCGGCTCGCCCGCGTATTTCAGCCTCGGGGCATATTTTTCGTTTGAAAGGAAATATGCACGCAGCTTTTCTCCGAGAGCGCCGGAAAGAGAAGCGGCATATTCCATGGCAGGGAGCGGACGCTCGATAAGCTCCGCTGTCGGCACATCGTCGAAGCGCTCCTCGCGAAGCTTCGGAAACATTTCGAGCATGCGGCGGAGCGGGGTGCATTTTGACGCTTTCTCCCCGCTGATATATCGCGGATAAGTCACCGTCAGTGTATCTGAAGCCGAGCATACCGCGGAATAGAAGAAGAAAAGCTCGTCCGCAAGCTTGTTTTCCAGCCGCGTGCTTATATCTATGCCGATATCGGAGAGCAGCTTTTTCTCATGCTCGGAGAAGAAGCTTTCTTCTGTCACCGCGGCGGGAAAAACGCCCTCTGCCGCACCGATAACATAGACGTGCTTCACATTTTCGGAGTTTGAGGCTCCCGCTTCCGTTATCAGCACCTCGTCTACGGAGGTGGGTATATTGCCGACATCCTTATCCTGCGCCATCATTCGGAGCATGAAGGTAAAGCCCTCGCAGGTTACGTCGGTGTCGCCCGAGCATGCGACGAGACTGTCCAGCATATCGCAGATCAGCCCATGCGCCTGTGAAAGCTCGGCGGCAATGCCCGCCTCCCCCGCATCCGTGAGCGCACGGCAGAGCTTTTCCGTCATTTCCGGTATGCGCATATACGATATGAAATCGAAAAGCACACGGCAATGCTCGCGCACGCTCTGCTTCTTTCCCGCCTCTGCACAGAACATATGAAGAGGAGCGATGACGGCATTTTTTACAGAATTTATCTCGACGAGCCTGCGCTCCGTTTCTTCATTTGCCACGGTGCCGTAGCCGTCGGGATTCATTGTCCATGCCGCGCCGTCGGTGAAGCGCGCGCCGTGTATATTCCACCGGGTGATATATGTTTCAAAAAGACCGAGGGACTCATCGGGGATATCGAGAAGTCCTGTCTTGATATAAGCCGTGACATTTTCGAGAGTGAAGCCGCGGCGGCATATTTCGAGCGCCGCGAAAACGAAGCGTATCGGCGAGAGCCGCATGATATCCGAGCGCGACGAGAGAAAATACGGTATCTCATAGCTTCGGAGCATTGCGTCGATTATGCCCGCATAGTCGTCGCGCCTGCGCGAAATTATTGCGAAATCGCGATATCTGGCGCCGAGCCGCACGCGTCTTGCTATATCGCAGGCGACGGCGCGCGCTTCTTCTGTCTTGTTTGCGGCACATATGACGCGCAGTGCGTTACACTTCGGCTCGTATTTCGGCTTGACATTCGGTTCATGCCAGAGATTCAGCGCGAGATATGAAAGCTCGGGTACCGAAAAGCGCGGAGCTTCACGCAGTACCGTATCGGGGAGTGTTGTGCATCCGTTTTCACAGGCTGAGGCGCGGAGCCGCCTGCCCGTTTCGTTTATGTTATAGAAAGGAGCGAGCGCGGCATCCTCGGTCGGGTCATAGGCGAGCGTGATACAGACATTCTCCGCCTGACGGAAAATTTCGGAGATTATCTCATACTGCTCCTTTGTAAAGAAAGCGAACGAATCGACGAAAACATCGCAACCGACGAAAAATCCGCCGGCGCGGAGCTTGTCCGCCGCTTCCGAGAGCGCGGAGTCGGGATCGTCATATTTCTCGGCGACAAGCGCATCGTATTTGGAGGAGATGAGCGCAATATCGGAGAGCTTGCCGCAGAGGCGTGTATTTTCGGCGAGCTTTTCCGATGCCGCCATGAGCGCCTGCGGCGTAACCTTGCCGCGCATCATATCCGAGCGGAGCTTCACAAGCTCGTTTACGGCATTTGTATCGGAATCCGATATGCCGCCGTAAACGGAAAGTGCGGGCGAGAGGAAAGTGAGCGCACGGCGCATGAGAATCCTTTTTGCGCCGTTTTCTATGTATGTTTTGCAGATTCCGCCGTATCTGCGGAAAACAAAATCGCAGAGCCGAGTGAAGGTTATGATATCGAGATCTGCGCCGAGATTTCGCTTTGCCGCGGTGCGCTCGGCATTGACAGCCTCTCTGTCCGGCACGAGAAAATAGGCATGCCTGCCGCTTTGCGCCGATTTTTCGGCTATGTCAAAGAGAAGCTCGCTCTTTCCCGAGCCGCTTCTGCCGTATATGAAGCTGACCATATGCCTTTTCCTCCTTATTGCAATCGTTTTTTATCAGTATATCTGCGCCGCCGTTTCTATATCGTGAGAGCGCAGGAGCTTTTTCAGCATGAAATAGTAGCCAGAGTAGATATAATAGATATTGTCGCAGGAGCGAGAATGCGAAACGCAGACATCCTTTACCGTGAAAAGCGAGTCGCTGACGACGAGTATCACGGCGTTTTCTCCGAGAGCCGTTGCCATATCGAGATAATATTTTTCGCTCCTGCCGCGGCGGATATGGAAGAAGAGATAAACTCTTTTGCCGCGAAGATATCCGCGGAAAAATGTATTCCATTTGCGTTGCAGGATAAGACCGACGAGAAAAGCCGAAAGCGTCATAAGTCCCAGCACGGGCAGGGTGACGGCGAGCACGCCTGCCGCCACGACGAGCGCGACGCTCCCGTGAACTATTGCGATGATATATTTTGCTATGAGGATGAGATTTGAAGCGAAAACATATTTGCGCAGGGTAAACATCGCCTTATCATATATTGCGTATGCGGCGGTGCTCTTTATCCTGAGCAGATTGTATGCCCAGAAGCCCGAGGCGCTTTGCAGGCGCATTTTCTTGTGTATCTGCGCCTGAGCACCGCCCTGCTTTGCACCGGAAAGCATATCGATGCGATGGGTGAGATATTCGTTTTGCTTTCGCAGTTTTCTGTTTTCACGCTTTAATGCACGAAGCTCTTTGTTCATGGGTCTCTCCGATTTGTAATAAGCCAGATATTATTGTAAATCATGCGTAAAATGAGGTGTTTCTATTCGTTTTTGCCGCTTTGCCCCTCGAAAAGCGCGAGATTGCGCAGTATCGTTTTTCTGCCGCGCCAAGAAAAGGCTCGGGAGGCAAATTCTTCATCGCTCATCTCGTTTACTCTTTCAATTGTGAGCATTGATATCCTGTCGCGACAGAAAAACTCTATCGGCGTTTTCGTGCCGCGCTCTGTTACGCGGCGCACGAGCGGACAGCTCGTCTGGCATATGTCGCATCCCCATGCGCTGCCGTATTTCCGGATGTATGCCGCTTCTTCAGGCGTCAGTTCGCCTTTTTTCTGTGTTACGGCGGAAAGGCAGTCCATGCCGCTTTCCGTCATCGGGCAGGCGGCTTTGCATTTGCCGCAGTGCAGGCAGCCGCCTGTGACAGGCTCGCGCCCGTCGTAGCCCAGTTCCTCTGCCGGCACCTCGGAAAGAATTTCCCCGATAAAGACAAAGGAGCCGTATTTTTCGTTTATGAGCAGGCGATTGTCGCCGATTATGCCCAGTCCCGCGCACGCCGCCGTGTATGTTTCCGAGAGAGGCGATTTGTCGGCAAAGCCCCAAAAGTGCCTGCCGTAGCATTCCTCAAGCCTTGCGCATATGCGGGAAAAGAGCGAATCGCAGTAGCTATGGTAATCGAGGCTTCGCGCATAGAGCGATATATTGCCATCGCCGTCGTCGCCCGCGATATACGGTACAAGAAACATAACGGCGCTCTTTACCTCCGCAATGTCGATGCCCCTGCGGGAAATGAAATCGGGGCGCATGACCTCGCACTTATCAAAGGGAAGCGCGGCAAAAAACTCTATATTTTCATCGGAAAAAACCTTTTTTATCATGATCTGCCCCCGAACTTTTGAAAAAACTTCTTGATATTTATAACAATATATGGTAGAATAAACTCAAGTACTATACTAATTATACTGATTTTTGTAAATAAATCAATATTATATTGAAATTTCCCGCGGCGGAAAGAAAAAATACATGAGGAGTTTTCGTAAAAAATGGCAAGCAAGAGCAAGGACTACGGCAATAACAGTATATCGTCTATAAAAGGAGCGGACAGAGTGCGCCTTCGCCCTGCCGTTATTTTCGGCTCGGACGGAATAGACGGATGCCGCCACAGCGTTTTTGAAATAGTGTCAAACGCTGTCGATGAGGCGGGTGCCGGCTACGGCAATCTGATAAATGTCACCGCATATAAAGACCTCAGCATATGCGTTGAGGACTTCGGTCGCGGCGTGCCGCTCGGCTATAATGAAGCAGAGGGAAGATACAACTGGGAGCTTGTCTACTGCGAGCTTTACGCGGGAGGCAAATACAATGTCGGCGGTGAGGATTCCTCATATGAATTTTCTCTCGGACTCAACGGACTCGGCGCCGCATCCACGCAGTACGCCTCGGAATATATGCAGGTGCGCTCGTATCGCGACGGTGAAATGTACGAGATGAATTTCAAAAAGGGCTGTCCGGTCGGCGAGCTGACGGCAACGCCGCTCACCAAAAAGGACAAAAAGACAGGCACCACGGTTTGCTGGAAGCCGGATTCGGAGGTTTTCACCGATATCAATGTCGGCAAGGAATACTATACCACGATGCTGGACAGGCAGGCAATGGTAAATCCGGGGGTGAAATTTGTTTTCAGATGGGAAAACGAGGACGGAACCTTCGAGGAGCATGAATATTACTACGAAAACGGCATTGCCGACTATATAGCCGCGGCGGCGGGCGAAACCTCGCTCACGGCTCCCGTGGTCTGGAATATGCAGGATAAGGGCAGAGACTGCGACAACAGAGACGAATACCGCCTGAAAGCGCAGATAGCTTTCTGCTTTTCCAATACGACGCACCTGACTGAATATTACCACAATTCGAGCTATCTCGAATACGGCGGCTCACCCGACCGTGCCGTCCGCGCCGCATTCACATATGCCATAGACAAATATCTGCGCCAGACCGGCAAATATACAAAGAGCGAGCAGAAGATAAGCTATGCCGACATAGCCGATTGCCTGATACTGATTATCAGCAGCTTTTCCACGCAGGCTTCATATGAAAACCAGACGAAAAAGAGCATAACGAATACCTTCATTCAGGAGTCGCTGACAAACTTCATGAAGGAAAATCTCGAGCTTTATTTTCGCGAGAAGCCGCTGGAGGCGGAAAAAATAGCTTCTCAGGTGCTGATAAACAAGCGCAGCCGCGAGGAAGCGGAAAATACACGCGTCAGCGCCAAGAAGAAGATGACGACGGCAAACGACGTGACAAACCGCATAAACAAATTCGTTTCCTGTCGCTCCAAGGACCCGACGAGAAGAGAACTCTATATAGTTGAGGGCGATTCGGCACTCACCTCGGTAAAGCTCGGCAGAGATGCGGAATTTCAGGCGATAATCCCCGTTCGCGGAAAGACGCTCAACTGCCTGAAGAGCACATACAAGAAGATTCTCGAGAGCGATATCATAATGGACCTCGTGAATGCCGTCGGTTGCGGAATGGAGCTGGAGAGCGGGCACAAGGAAAATAAAAAATCGCCGATGGCTTTTGACCGTTCGGCACTGCGCTGGAGCAAGATAATCATCTGTACCGATGCCGATGAGGACGGCTATCAGATAAGAACGCTCCTGCTCACGCTTTTCTACAGGCTTCTTCCGAAGCTCGTGGATGAGGGGCTTGTTTTCATAGCGGAATCACCGCTCTATGAGATAACCTGCAAGGACGAGACATACTTTGCCTATGACGAAAAGGAAAAGGCGGAGATAACGGAAAAGCTGAAAGGCGCGAAATATACCGTTCAGCGCTCAAAGGGTCTCGGCGAAAACGAACCCGATATGATGTGGAAAACGACGATGAACCCCGCGACGCGCAGACTCATCCAGATCTGTCCCGACGACAGGGAAGCGACGGACTATATTTTCGATACGCTTCTCGGCGACAATCTGAAAGAGAGAAAAGCCTTCATCGCCAAAAACGGCAAGTTCTACTTCGGTCAGGCTGATGTTTAATCGCGCGGAAAGGAGAAAGCAATGGCAAAATCAAGAAAAAAGCAGATGATCGAAGAGCCGCAGGAAATTGCGGAGGTCAAGCTGCAGCCTATAACGGAAACAATAGAAAAAAACTATATGCCGTATGTCATGACGAGCATAATATCACGCGCTATCCCCGCAATAGACGGCTTCAAGCCCTCGCACAGGAAGCTGCTCTATACCATGTATAAGATGGGACTGCTGACGGGTCAAAGGACAAAAAGTGCGAATGTTGTGGGTCAGACGATGCGCCTCAATCCGCATGGAGATATGGCGATATACGAGACAATGGTGCGTCTGACTCGCGGTAACGAAACACTGCTTCATCCCTTTGTCGATTCCAAAGGGAGCTTCGGCAAGCAGTACAGCACGATGGCTTTCGCCGCCTCACGTTATACCGAGGTAAAGCTTGATAAATTCTGCGCCGAGATATTTTCGGGCATAGATAAAAACGCCGTCGATTTCATCGATAACTATGACAGCACCATGCGCGAGCCGACGATACTGCCGACGACTTTTCCGAATATACTCGTTTCGCCCAATTCGGGCGTTGCCGTCGGCATCGCCTGTGAAATAGCGTCCTTCAATCTTGCCGAGATATGCGACGGCACCATAGCGGCACTGCGCAATCCCGAGATAACGAGCGAGGAGCTCTCGGAGCTGATAAAGGCGCCGGATTTTGCGAGCGGTGCGTCCATTCTTTATAATAAAGAGGATATTATCTCTATATATGAGACAGGCAGAGGCTCTGTCAATATGCGCTCGCGCTATGTCTATGACAAGGAGTCAAACTGCATTGATGTGCTGGAGATTCCTTTCGGCGTGACGATAGAGCAGATTATCGCAAAAATTACCGACCTCATCAAGCGCGGCGAGCTCAAAGAGGTGACGGATGTACGCGATGAGATAGACCTGCACGGCTTCAAGCTGACGCTCGACCTGCGCCGCGGCGCCGACCCCGAAAAGGTGATGGCGAAGCTTTTCAAAAAGACGCCGCTTGAGAGTAGCTATGCCTGCAATTTCAATGTTATTGTTGATAACGAGGCGCGCCAGCTCGGCGTGCGGGAGATGCTGCTCGAATGGATAAAATTCCGCATGAGCTGTTATCGCCGCGAGCTTATCTTCGAGAGGGACAAAAAGAGCGAAAAGCTTCATCTGCTTGTAGGTCTGGGAACGATACTTCTCGACCTTGACAAGGCAATAAAGATAGTCCGCGAGACTGCGCGTGACAAGGATGTTATACCGAATCTGATGGCGGGCTTCAAGATAGACGAGGTACAGGCGGAATATATTGCCGAGATAAAGCTGCGCAATTTCAACCGCGAATACATCATCGAACGTATAAAAGAAATAGAATCTCTGAAAAAAGAGATAGCGGAGCTTTCCGCCGTCATCGATTCCGATGCGAAGCTCAAGCGCAGAATAATAAAGCAGCTTGAGGAAATAAAAGAGAAGTACGGCATTCCCAGAAAGACGATGATAGTCTATGAGGACACGCTCCCGAAATACGATGCCGAGAGCTTTATAGAGAACTACAATGTAAAGCTTGTGCTCACAGAGGAGAGCTATTTCAAGAAGATAACGCTCCAGTCGCTGCGCGGAAACGACGAGCAGAAGCTCAAGGAGGGTGACAGCGTGCTTGAAACGCTCGACGCCGAAAATGTTTCACAGCTTATGTGCATAGGCACGCTCGGAAATATGTACCGCGCCAAGGTCAGCGATTTCTCAAACTGCAAGGCGAGCGAATTCGGCGATTATCTGCCCGCAAAGCTGAAATGCGACGGCGATGAGAAGATAAAGCTGATCCGTACGGACGTGGATTATGAGAGCGGGGACAATCTTGTCTTTGTATTTGAAAACGGAAAGGCTGTGCGCATACCGATATCTGCCTATGCGACCAAGGCTCCGAGAAAGAAGCTGGTAAAGGCTTTCAATACAAATTCGCCGCTTGTCGGTGCCTTTTATGAGGAGGCGGGAAAGAGCTTTGATATTTTCATGAAGAGCGGGAGCAAGGGCATAACGGTAAGCTCCAAGCTCATCCCGCAGAAAACCTCGAGAACCTCTGCGGGCGTGCAGATATTTACGCTCAAGGGCGGGCAGAAGCTCGAACTTGCCACGGTAAATCTCGAAAAATATCCGGAGTCCGCCTCGTGCAGAAAGATAAAGGTGCCTGCCACGGGCGTGACACTCTGAAATTAAAGAAACGGAGGGCTTTTTTATGAGAATACTGATAGCATCTGATGACAGGATCTATGCGAGAATGCTTTATCTTTCTCTTGCGGAGAAGGGCGCTGAGGCAGCGATAAAATCGCCCGCCGAGCTCTCCGCCGCGGAGGAATACGATATGATGCTTCTCGATGCGGGCGGTTTTTCGCCGGATTTGAGGCTTCCGGATATACCGGTCGTGCTCTACGGTACCGATGCACAGCTTCGGGGAATAGACGACGGCGAGCTTTCCCGCTTCTTTATTCTGCCGAGACCCTTTCGGATGAGCGAGCTTTACGGTGTCATATTCTCCGGCAGGAGCGAAAAGACGGAAAACGATATCTCCGAGAGAAAGCTCGGCATAGTTCTTGACGGGACAAAGCGATGCGTTTATATAAAAGGAGAAAAGGTTTTCCTGTCGCGCAGGGAATTCAATCTTTTCGCTCTGCTGATGGAAAAGAGGGGCACACCTGTTTCGAGAGAAGAAGCGGGCACTGTTTTTCTCGGCGAGGACGGCGAGATGAAGAGCAATGTCGTAGATGTCTATATCAAATATCTGCGCGAAAAAATAGACGAAAGATTTGATATCAAGCTGATAAAGACAGTCCGCGGAGCGGGCTATATGATAGGCATGTAAGTGATTTTTGCAGATTTCGGGAGGAGGAAGGCATGGCTGAAATAAAATGGACTGCGGCGCAGAGAGATGCTATTGAAGCGAGCGGCAGGAATATATATGTCGCGGCGGCGGCAGGCAGCGGAAAAACAGCCGTGCTGACGCGCAGAATAATAGAACGCATCTGCTCTCCCGGGATACACGCCGATATCTCGCGTATGCTGATAGTGACCTTCACGCGGGCTGCGGCGGACGAGCTGAGGGGAAGAATAGGCGCAGCAATAGAAGAGGAGAAGCTGAAAAGCCCCGACGACAGGCATCTGCGCAGGCAGGCTCTGCTTTTGCCATGTGCCAAGATAAGCACGGTGCACAGCTTCTGTCTTGACCTGATACGCGCAAATTTCCGCGAGCTGGGCTTGCCGTCGGATTTTCATGCTGCGGATGAAACCGTGGAAAACCGCTTATTTTCCGATACGGCGGAGGAGCTTATCTCCGATTACTACGATGGAAAAATAAGCGGGGAATACGCGATAGAGGATTTCCGCCTTTTTGTAAACACCTTCGGCAGTGCCACGGATGACGAGGCTCTGCAAAAAACCGTCGGTGCGCTTTACAGAAGTCTTTGCGATACGCCGGACGGGATAGAGTCGCTTTCTCATTATACGGAGCTTTATATGAGCGCCGCAAAGGCGGACTTCATGGCGACCCCTTGGGGCGAGCCGATAAAGCGATATCTATGCTCGGCTTTTAAATACTATGAGGAGATTTTCTCCCGCGCTCTGGCATATATCGGGGAAAATCCGGAGTATGCTCCCTATGAGGAGACGCTCTCGGGCGAGCTTGCGCTTCTGCGTTCGCTTGATGCCGGAAATATGGGCTATGACGAGCTTTGCGATAAGATAAACGGCTATACGCCCGCGAAAATAGGCACACTCAGGCGCGGCACGGAAAAATCGCCCGAAATACTGTTTTTTGTCGCGCAGAGGGACGCTTTCAAGGCGGAAATGAAGAGCCTGCGCTCGGAATATTTCTGTTTTTCGGCGGCGGATATCGCGGCTTCATTTGAATTTACCGCGCGGGCGGCGGCAGACCTGAGGAGATTTCTCCTGCTTTTTGACGCGCGTTTTTCGGAGGAGAAGCGGCGAAAGAAGCTGATAACTTTTGCCGATATGGAGCGCTATGCGCTCACTTTGCTCTGGGACAGGAAAAACGATGCGAAGACCGATATCGCGTGTGCTGTTACGGAGCAGTTTGACGAGATATATGTTGATGAATATCAGGATATAAATGCTGTCCAGAATAAAATATTTTCGCTTGTTTCGCGTGGCGACAATTTCTTTGCCGTCGGCGATATCAAGCAGAGTATATACGGCTTCCGCGGCGGCAGACCCGATATTTTCAAGGGGATGACCGACCGTGCAAAAAAGTACCGCGCCGATATGGGAGAGGGGGAGGCAAAGGTCTTTCTGTCCGAAAATTTCCGCTCCTGCTCCGAGGTTCTCGGTTATGCAAACAGGGTTTTCTCCAAGCTGATGAATGTCGAGGGGGCAAGCGGCTACGGTGAGGACGAGCGCCTTGTCTGCGGGAGGCGCGAGGGAAGTGCCCCTGCCGAAATCTGCGTGGTGGAGAAGGAAACGACAGCCGCCGACGATATTTCAAGCGAGGCTGATTATGTGGCGGCGAAAATCCGCTCGCTCATAGGTCAGCCGAAGCGTGACGGCGAGCTTATAAAGCCGGGCGATATTGCCATTCTTCTGCGCAGTGCCGAGCGGAAAGCACCGCAGTATGAGCGTGCGCTGAAAAAATACGGAATACCCTGCGAGAGCATGGGAACAGGGGATTTCTTTGAAAATCCCGAGGTTTTGCTCGCTTTTTCGCTTCTTAATACCGTAGACAATCCGTCGAAAGACGTTTACCTTGCGGCAACGCTGAAAAGCCCGCTTTACGGTGTTTCGCTCGACGAGCTGATATATATAAGAAGAAGCCACGGCGGCGGCTCACTCTACGAGGCGCTGAAAAGCTTCACCGAGAGCACGGGCTTTGCAAAGGGGGAGCGTTTTCTCTCGGATAACGCGAAATACCGCGCGCTTGCATCCGCACTCCCTGCGGACAAGCTGATATGGCAGATTTATACCGAGACTGGGCTTCTTTGCCTGCCGAACGACACCGATACTGCCGGCAGGGAGATAGCAAGGGCAAATCTCATGCAGCTTTACCGCTGGTCGATGGACTATGGCGGCGGAAATATATGCGGGCTTCATTCATTTCTCGGCTTTATAGAGGATGCCATCGAGAGCGGTAAAAAGATAACTCAGGAGGGCGCGGAGGAGCGCACAGACTGCGTAAAAATAACAACTATACATTCGAGCAAGGGGCTGGAATATCCGATTTGCTTCCTTTGCGACTGTGCCGCCGCCATATCGGATAAGGACGCGGCAAAAGGCGTGCTTTTCAGTCCGGAGCTCGGCATAGCACCGAAAATCCCTTCGGAAAACGGATTTTATCTGCTCGATACACCGCTCCGCCGCTCGCTTATATGCGCAAGGAGAACGGAAATATCTTTTGAGGAATCGCGCCTGCTCTATGTTGCCCTGACGAGAGCGCGTGAGCGTCTTTTCATAACGGCGCAGGTGCCCGCAAAAGCGAACGCCGCGACAGAGGATATATACGATACGGCACGCTCACCAGAATTTTCGATAAAGCATGATGCCTATTCTCTCTATCTGCTCGCCACGGCTCCGAACTATCTGAACATGCTGCTCTGTGCCTGCCCGTATGCTCCCGAAATGAAGCTGAAAACCGTCCGTGCGGAATTAAGCGGTGAGACGGCAGAGCATATCGCGGCGGTAACGCAGACAAATGACAATATCCTGCCGTATCAGGCGGAGGTCGCCGTACGCAGGCTTGATTTTGAATATGCATACGGAGATATGACAAAAATCCCATCGAAGCTTTCCGTATCAAAGCTTTATCCGACGATTTTCGACGAGGATGACGGTAGTGCTTCATATGAAAAGGCGACAACCGAAGAAGTCTCATCCGAGATAAAAATCCCGAAATTTCTCATGGACGAGCCGGATGAGGAAGCCACTGCGGCACAGCGCGGCACTGCGATGCATACCTTTATGCAGTTTGCCGATTTCGACAATGTCTACCGCAGCGGCATAGAGGCGGAAAGAGACCGCCTTGCAGAGCAGGGATATCTTTTTGCCTCGGACAGGGAAAAGCTCGATCTCGGGAGGCTTGCGGCATTTTTCTCGGGAGAAACGGCAAAGATGATACGAGAGGCGAAGCATGTATATCGGGAGAAGCGTTTTCTCCTTAATTATCCCGCGTCGCTTTTCACCGAGGATGAGAAAAAGAAAAAGCTGTATGCAGGCGAAGAAGTGCTTGTTCAGGGAGTCATCGACTGCGTGATTTTCGATAAAAACGGCGAAGCGGTGCTCATAGATTATAAGACCGACAGCTTTCGCCGCGGCACTGACGCGGAGTATATAAGGGAAACGCTTCGCCGCCGTCACCGTCTGCAGCTCGGCTACTACAAATATGCCTGCGAGAAAATGTTCGGGAAACCCGTTTCCCACGTATTTATCTATTCGTTTGCCCTCGGCGATGCCGTGGAAATATATGATTTATAAAGCAAAGAAAGGAATTTAGCGAAAAATGAAAAAACTGCTCAGAAACCCTATGGTGATACTCATGGCACTTTTACCGATAGCTGCTTCGGCAGTCTACATTCTCATACTCGGCACAGCCATAAAGGATGTATATCTCCGGGGAATACCGATAGTGCGCCCGCTTGAAAAAATATCCGTGCTCGGCATAGCCATGCTTGCAGGTACACTCGTATGCTGGGGCTTTGTCGGCGCTTTCTTTGCGCGAAAGAGGGCAACTATGCTGCAGGGAATACTCATAGCACATATAGTCCCGCTCATTACTTCGCTGATGTATACGGTGCTTTGCGCCATAGGAACGCTTGCAGACAAGGTTTCCGTAAAGGAAGCGGGAGAGCTCATCGGTGTGCTCGGAATGGGATTTTTCAATACCGTTGGCACATATGTATTTCTCATAACGCCTGTGAAATTTATTGAAATATATATTGATTTGATTGCAATGGTCGGAATTTTTGCCATAGGATATGCAATAAAGACGGCTAAAAAGAAAAAATGAAAATAAACGGCTTTTTTAGCGAAGTCTGTAAAATTAACACAAAATATCTTCCCTCATAATATATATCAGGTAGGCAAAACTTGCCGCTAATAGCCGCATATGCGGCGGAGGGAGGATATATATGAACTGTCTTTGCAATCTTTTCGATAACAACAACTGCATCTGGATTCTCGTTATTGCCTGCATTCTTATTTGCTGCTGCAACGGCTGATGTATCCGAATTTTACGGGATGGTAGCTCCCATGAAAAAGCCTTGATGGCAAAAATGTCTGCCGGAAGTTTATCCGGAATATCGGAAAAATCAAACGAAAAAAGGCGGCTTTTGCCGCCTTTTTTCGATTACTCCGCAGGTAAATTTTATTTTTTGTATACTTGCGTTTGCTTATTTTGCATAAATATGTATACTTGACAAAAATCATTTTCGGGTATATACTATATATAATAAAGTCGGCTTTATACCGATAAATAAACCACAGGAGAAGAAATATGAAAAGAATTATCGCACTTGCTCTCACACTCGCAATGGCTTTCTCGCTTGTATTTGCTTTCTCATCATGCGGAAAGCAGGAAGAGAAGGAAAAGACGGCATATGAGGTTTACACTGAGGCACTGAAGAAAAACAACGAGCTTGACTCATACGCGCTTGCCCTTGATATGAAAATATCCGTCTCGGCAGACGGTGTATCCACAGATGTCCCCATGACATATGATATCAAAGCTTCCGGCATAAAATCCGGTTCGCCCGTATACAGCGCGGAGATGAAGATGTCAATGGCAGGCATGACTCTGACTATACCAATGTATTCCGACGGAAAATATGTTTACATGGAAATGTTCGGGCAGAAGATAAAATCATCTGCCGATGACAGCGATGTTGATATGAAGAGCTTTACCGATCTTGTAGCCAAAATTCAGTCGGAAGAAAGCTTTGCCGGTGTTACCGTAACGGAAAACGAGGATGGCTCAAAGAGCATGGAGATAGCGTTAAAGAGCGCCGATTTCAATGAAGCCTACGGTGATCTTCTTGATGCTCTGCTCGGCAGTCTCGGCGAGGAACTGAACGGCGTCGGCGTTTCCATGACCGCCAATGACGCAAAGCTTGCCGTCACCATAAACAAGAGCGGATATATCGAAAAGGTCGGACTCAAGAGCGATGTCAAGGTAACCATGACAATTGAGGGTGAGAACAGCGAGATGAACGTTTCTCTCGACATAAGCGGTGAATACAAGAATATAGGTGAGACTGTAGTCGTTACACCGCCCGCAGACCTTGATTCTTACAAAGAAAAAGAAGCAGACGACAGCGATATTTTCTGATAATGTGACTGATTTGATAAAAGGCGGCGCTTGCCGCTTTTTATTTTGCATATTTAACTGATATAAGAAAGCCTCCCGCAAAAAACAGCGGGAGGCTTTCTCGTGCAGAAAAGAAACAGGATTTATTTCTTCATCTCATCATATATATTTTTGAGTATAGAAGCGGCAAGCAGAGTGCCGACGGCACAAGCCATGATGGCACGCTTTATGCGAATTCTGCGCATGAGAGCATTATACTGCCCGATAGTATTTGCCGCCTGCTCGCAGACCTCGGAAACCCTATCCTGCTTTGCCTTGCTTGTGCGGATGCTCTTTAAGTATTTTCTGCATTCGGGGCATTCCTTGAGATGCTCCGCCACAAATTTCATTCCCGCGTCCGAGAGAGATTTCTCATCATAGAGCAGGATAAGGTCGTGCATTACTTCACATGGTATCATTTTTGATAGCCTCCTTTAAAATTTTTTTGGCTCTGTAAAATATTACTTTTGCCGAATTTTCGGATATGCCGAGGTTTGCGGCGATTTCCGAGAAGGGCAGGTCTGCATATATTCGCAGAAAAACAACATCCTTGTAGTTTTTCGGCAGTTCTTTTATAAAACGGTTTACCTTTTCGGCGGCGAGTTTCTTTTCCAAAACTTCATACGGCTGCGCGGAGGAATCGTCATCGCTTGTCACAAGCAGGTCGATATCGACTGTTTCCACCTTGCTTTTACGCAGGTATTTGAAATATACATTTTTCGCTATCGCGGCAAGGTAGGTGAAAATACTGCTGTTCCCCCTGAATTTATGAAAGGAAAGATATGCCTGAAAGAAAGTTTCCTGCGTCATTTCCTCGCAGAGGTCATGATTACGGCAGATTTTATAGAGGAAAGAGTAAACGCGCGGATAATATTCTTTATAAAGCTTTTCAAAATCGTTCATGCGCCGCTCTCCTTTCTCTTTTTTCTTCATTATAAGCCGCAAATATAACTGTGTCGTGTCCGCTTTGTAAATTATTCTCCCGTGTAGAGACTTTTTAAAAGCGAAATTTCGGCGGCATAGCCGTCAAGCTCATTCGGTGTTTCGAGTATAAAAGGAAGTCCCTGCAGGGCGGGATGATTGATTATTCTTGCCAGCGCTTCCGTGCCTATCTTGCCCTCGCCTATCTTGGCATGCCTGTCTTTATGCGAAAGGAAGCCGTACATGCTGTCATTGAGATGGACGGCTTTGAGGCGCGAGAGTCCTATCACGCGGTCAAACTCCGCGAGCACGCCGTCGGGATTGCCTAAGATATCGTAGCCGCCGTCATAGATATGGCAGGTATCGAGGCAAACGCCGAGCTTGCAGCTTTTTTCCACGCGGTCGATTATCTCGCGCAGCTCCTCGAAACGCCCGCCGACCTCCGAGCCTTTTCCCGCCATTGTTTCGAGCAGGACGGTAGTTGTCTGGGTATCGGTAAGAATCTTATTCAGCATATCGGAAATCTGCGCTATACCGGTTTCCGTCCCTTGTCCCGTATGGGCGCCGGGATGGAAATTATAGTAGTTTCCGGGGGTGTATTCCATTCTCCTCAGGTCGTCGCGCATCGTATTTTCGGCGAAAACACGTGTTGCTTCCGCGGAAGAGCATGGGTTGAGCGTATAAGGCGCATGGGCGACGAGATTTTTTATATCGTGCTCCTCTGCAAAGGCGAGGAAAGCCGCGATATCGCCCTCGTCTATAGCCTTCGCCGCGCCTCCTCTCGGATTTCGCGTGAAGAAGGCAAATGTGCCTGCGCCTATTTTCGCGGCGGTTTTTCCCATTTCGAGATAGCCCGCCGAGGAGGAAAGATGGCATCCTATTCTAAGCATAATTTTTCCTTTCAGCTCATTTTGGACATCTGGCGCTGAGCCATTACGAGATTATAATATATGCCCTTCTTTTCGAGCAGTTCGTTATGTGTGCCGATTTCGGCAATCTTGCCCTTGTCCAGCACAACAAGCTTTGTCGCATTTCGCAGGGTAGAGAGCCTGTGCGCTATGGCGATGGTGGTGCGGCGCTCCGTGAGCTTCTGCAGGGCATCCTGAATATTCTTTTCGGTTTCCGTGTCGAGAGAGGCTGTAGCCTCGTCGAGAATGAGAATTTTCGGATTGTGAAGCATCGCGCGGGCGATGGAAATGCGTTGCTTTTCGCCGCCGGAGAGCGTCTGTCCGCGCTCGCCGATATATGTATTATATCCGTCGGGAAGCTTCATTATAAACTGATGTGCGCCCGAAACCTTTGACGCCGCGATGACCTCCTCGTGGGTAGCATCGGGCTTGGCATATGTGATATTGTCAAAGACGGTACCGTGGAAAAGATAATTTTCCTGAAGCACAACGCCGATATTGCGCCGCAGCATCTCCTGCGACATATCGCGTATATCCGTGCCGTCTATTTTTATCACACCGTCATCGACATCGTAGAGACGCATGAGCAGGTTTATCAGAGTGGATTTGCCCGCGCCGCTCTTGCCGACGATGCCTATCATATCGCCCTTATGTATCTCGAGGTTGATATTTCGCAGGACATCCGCGGAATCCTCATAGCCGAATGAAACATTCTCAAATGAGATATTGCCCTCTATCTCACCTATTCCGTTCTTTTCTCCGTCGGTGATATCGCTTGTCTCATCGAGAAGCTCAAACACCTTGGAAATCGAAGTTATAAACGAGACGAGACGGCGCGGTATATTCGTAAACCAGCGCATACGGGCATAGATTATTGTGATATATGACGAAAACTGCATCATTGTACCGAGTGTCATCTCGCCCGAGAGAATTTTATTTCCCGCATAGTAGAGCAGGAAAAATTCACCTATACCCATGGCAAAGTTGAGCACCGGCGAGATTATCGAGAAGAAAACATCGTTTTTTATCGAGATTTTGCGGAGCTCGTCCGCACTTGCATCATAGCGCTTAGCCTCGCTTCTCTCCATGCCGAAGCTCTTTACCACGCGGATACCGTTGAAAATATCGTGCAGTATGGTGCTTGTATTAGATGCCTTTGTCCACTGCTTGTGATAATTTCTGCGGGTGAAATTCCAGAAGGAATAGAACCCGACGAAAACGAACGGGAAGGGCAGGAATATGAGAAGTCCGAGCTTCCAGTCAAAACGGAAGATTATCACGGAGACCCATATCATTATCGTCAGCTGATAGATAAGCTCGGGTATCATGCCGGTCAGCTGATTCTGAATTTCGCGCGTGTCGCTGTTGACGCGTTCCATCAGCTCGCCCGTCTGCTTCTTTGAAATTTTGCCGTAGGAGAGCGAGGTAATCTTGTCGAAAACGAGGGTACGCAGTCGCTTTGATATATTGGTGCCCGCATAGGCGTTTGTGACGCCGCGAGCCATGCGGCAGAGTCTTGCCACCTGATTTGCAAGGAAAAGCCCGAGCACGACAAGCGCAAATGATTGCCATGTTATAGCTGTGGGATTCGGCGATTTGATGTAATCATCGACCATTACGGCATTGAGCCGCGGGATGAGAACATTGAGTCCCGCTGTAGCCAGTATCATGAGGGTGGAGAGCAGGATCTTGTATTTTTCCGATGCCGCCACCTTTAAAAGGCGTCTGATATTTCCCCTTGTATCGGTGCAGTGCGAGCATATTTTTGAGCGGTTTGTATATGGACGCCCGCATTTCGGGCAGACGCTCTCGATATCCTTTTCATCACGCAAGGATATCTCTTTGCCGCCTATGTGGCGATTCATCTGCTTTGCGATGACGGAGAGCTCATGCAGCTTTGCCATGGTACTGCGGGCAAGAATCCTGTCGTGCCCCTTGTATACGCACTCAAATGTGACACAGCCGAAGTCGGCGGAATATTTGAATTCCGATATATCGGAGAGAGGAAGCTCCTCTTTGCCGCTTTCGTTATATATGGCAAGTATGTCTTCATACATTACGACAAAGCCCTGCTTAAGCTCGGAATCAAAGGTCAGGTCCGTTGCCATTATCAGCTTTATCTTATCCCCGTCGATATCGGGATCGCGCTTGCGGAGCTGTGAAATAAGGCGCTTATTTCTTTTTTCTATATTGCCGGATCCCGCATTAGGCGGCTGACCGGCAGGCATTTTATTATCCTCCAAGGAAAATCATCTCCTTTCCGTGTGAGGCTTTTTACAGATAGATACTGATTATGCGGCGGCTCTTTTTATCGAGCGCATCGACATCCTTTATCTCATATCTGTTTGCGTTTGAATCGGTGAGGAAGATGTGCGTGGGCGAGAGGCGTACTATACTGCGGTATGTATCGCGGAAGGTTATTTCCAGCGAGCCCGCGTCGCTCTCTATCTTCCAGTAGGAGAAGCCGAAGCGTTCCTTTATCGAATGAATTTTTGTTATCTGCGGAATGAAATATTTCTTTGCAAGCTCCGCGCGGAAAATGTCCTGCGTTGCTTCGTCAAAATCCGATATTTTCTCTATGATTCCTATTTCCTTATTGTCGCGGTCGAGCACGGAAATATATGAAAAAGGCTCGTCATAAGGGAAGGCTCTGTGCAGGAAAACTCTGTCGTATTCCGCTTTTTCGCCGTTTTTATCGAGAGCGAGCGAAAGTATGCCGCCGCTTTCCGTAAAGTGCGAGTTATCCTTATTCAGATAGAAAAGCTCGGCTACATTTTCGAGCGAAAGCTCGTTTGTTTTTGTTTCTGTCGGCATTTTTATCCCTCCTTTTGTCAGCTGTCGACGCCGATATTCTTCAGCGCTTCAAGCTGGAGTCTGTAAAGCTTGTTGTAGATGCCGTCCTTCTTGGCGAGAAGCTCGTTGTGCGTTCCGGATTCGGGCATTTTGCCGTCCTCTATCACTATCAGCTTATCCGCGCCGCGCAGGGTAGAGAGCCTGTGCGCGATGATGACGGTGGTTTTATCCTTTGTGAGCGCGTCGAGCGAATTCTGGATAAGGCGCTCTGTCTGCGTGTCCATCGCCGCTGTGGCTTCATCAAGGATAAGAATCTTCGGGTCCTGAAGTATGGCGCGCGCTATGGAAACTCTCTGGCGCTCGCCGCCCGAGAGATTTTTCTCTCCCTCACCTATCACGGTGCTGTATGCTTCGGGCAATTTCATTATGAAATCATGCGCGCCCGACATTTTTGCCGCGCGGATGACCTCCTCATGAGTTGCATCGGGCTTAGCATATTTGATATTATCGTATATTGTGCCGATGAAAAGATAGGTCTCCTGCGAAACTATGGCGATATTTTTGCGCAGGTCGGAAAAGGCGATATCCTTTATATTTATGCCGTCTATAGTGACTTCACCGTCCTCGGGATCATAGAGACGCACGAGCAGATTTGCAAGCGTGGATTTGCCCGCGCCTGTGTGCCCGACAATGCCGAGCGTCTTGCCTGCCGGAATATCGAAAGAAACACCGTCGATTATTCTGCGGTTTTTCTCATATGAGAAAACGACATTTCTGAAGGCAACATCTCCGCGCAGATTTTCGAGATGCACGGGGTTTTCGCTCTCGCGAACCTCCGGCTCCGCATCCATTATTTCAAAAAGACGAGAAGCGGCGTTTGTAAATTCCGAGGTGAAGCCTATGACATCCACCATTCCGTCGAGCGGATTGTGCACCATGCCCGTGTATGAAATGAAAAGGGCAAGGGTACCGTATGTCATTTTTCCCTGTATTACCATCCAGCCGCCGACGCCCCATACGAGGTATGTGCATATTGTCAGCAGGGAATAGACGCAGGGATAGACTATTGTGCCGTAGATATTTGCTTTGCGGGTATTTTCCGCGAGGCGCTTGTTTCTTGAATCAAAGCGCTTTATCTCATCCTTTTCCTTTGAGAATGCCTTCACAAGGCGGAAGCCGGTGATAACATCCGATAGCAGTGAGCTGAGACTTTTCGAGCTGGAATAGCGCTTGTTGTAGAGCTTTTCGTCCGTATCGAAGATGCGCTTTAAACATACGATGAATACGGGAATGAGAAACAGCGCGCAGACTGAAAGGGATGCATTGGTCATAAACATTATCGCAATGATGGCGATAATCTGGATACCGTTTACGAGCACCCACGGCAACCCGTCCGTGAAGAACCAGTTCATCGAGTTTGCATCGCTGTTTACCTGCGTCATGAGCCCGCCTGTCTGCCTGTTTGTGAAGAACGAGAGAGAGAGGCGTTTTATTGCTCCGAAGATGGTTTTTCGCAGGTCATAAACTATATCTGCGCCGACTATGGACATGATAGCCTGATTTCCGATATCGAAAAGCACGGAAACTATGCGCGATATCACAATCAGTGAGATGACAAGCCCTACCTTACCGTAATACGAGCTGCCGGCGGATTTGTCGAGTACATTATCGTAGAAAAACGCTGATCCTATGTATGTGGAAGCGACGCCGAGCACCGCCATCAGTGCCATAAGAAGCACGACGACGGTTATTTTCCATTTATATCGCTTGAAGAAAATTCCCATGCGGAAGATAAGCTTGCGCTTCTCCATGCATTTCGGGCAGATTTTCCTGTTCGGATCGGGATATATCGTACCGCATTTCGGACAGCAGTTGTCCTTTTCCTTTACCTTGAAGCCTTCAAGATTGCCATGTTCCTTCAGCTCCTCTACAGCCTTTTTCATATCATAGACACTGTCCTTCGATATGTTAGAGGAGACTATCAGAGTGGCGTTTCCTCCGCCTGCCGTTCTTGCCGAGAGGCGGACGCCCGAGATGAAGGTATCGACATTCAGCCCGGAGATATCCGAGAGAGGGAATACCTCATAGCGCGTCTCACGGAAATCCGAGGCGAGAGCGCGGTGACCTTTTGCCGCAGGGTTTGCGGGAATTATAGCTGTGATTCCCTCAAGAATTTCGAGTCTGTCCTCAAAGAGGAATGCAAATGCCTCGCGGGGCATACCGTCGCATGAGCGGTCTGTCCCGAGGGCAACGAGTATGGCATCGGTATCAACGCCCTTTTCGCGCAGAAAACCGATGGCGTTCTGTGAAAATTTATTGAGTGAAAGCAATTTTTCACCTCCGTTTTTATCGTGCCGTGCCGCATTATACGATTGCGGTGCAAGGCACACTCAGATGTGAACGGATGAGCTGAAACGGCGCTCACCCTTTGCGTATGAAAGTCGAGTGTATTTTGAGAGACGAGGCACAGCCCGCTTATACATTGAAGCGGATGACGACTATATCTCCGTCCTTGAAAACATAGTCCTTTCCTTCGCTTCGGATAAGACCCTTTTCCTTGGCGGCGTTCATTGAGCCGCAAGCCATGAGGTCATCATATGAGACAACCTCGGCGCGGATGAAACCGCGCTCCATATCGGAATGAATCTTTCCGGCGGCGGCAGGAGCCTTTGTGCCGTTTTTGATAGTCCATGCGCGAACCTCCTTCGGTCCCGCCGTGAGAAAGCTTATCAGACCGAGAAGCTTGTAGCTTGCCTTGATGAGACTGTCAAGACCGCTCTCTTTGATTCCGAGATCCTCGAGAAATGCCTTTTTGTCTTCGCCGTCAAGCTCCGCAAGCTCGCTTTCTATTTCGGCGCAGATTGTGATAAATTCTGCGCCCTCGCTGTCCGCATGGGCTTTTATCTGCTTGTATGCGTCTGTTTCCTTAAAGGAATCACCTATCTGATCTTCGCTTATGTTTCCGACATAAATGACAGGCTTCATCGAGAGCAGCTCGACATCCGAGAGGAGCGCCAGTTCTTCGTCCGTATACTCGAGTGCACGCGCGGAAATTCCGTTTTCGAGCGCTTCCTTCACGCGCTTCAGAACAGCTATTTCAGCCGCTGCCGATTTGTCGCCCTTGAGCGCTTTTTCCGCGCGGGCAAGGCGTCTTTCGATGATTTCGATATCGGAGAAGATAAGCTCCAGGTTTATCGTTTCGATATCGCGCATGGGGTTTACATTTCCGTCGACATGGATGATATTCGGGTCGTCAAAGCAACGCACGAGATGCACAATGGCATCGACCTCGCGGATATGAGAGAGAAATTTATTTCCCAGTCCCTCGCCCTTTGAGGCACCGCGTACAAGACCTGCGATATCCACAAATTCGATAACGGCGGGAGTATATTTCTCCGGCTTGTACATTTTCGCAAGCTCGTCCAGACGATAATCCGGAACCGACACTACGCCGACATTCGGCTCTATCGTGCAGAACGGATAGTTTGCAGACTGTGCGCCCGCATTTGTTATTGCGTTAAAAAGGGTACTTTTCCCGACATTGGGAAGCCCGACTATTCCAAGTTTCATATTGCTTAGTCCTTTCAGTTACATATATTCGCATACGGAACTATTATATAATAATATCTTATTAAAGTCAATCGAAATCAACCGAAATTTGATGAAAAAATTTACTGCCGCGATTTTTTTGCCGTGTTTCCCCCGCTTTTTTTTACAAAGAGTATAAATTTTCGTGAATGGAGAGTGAATAAAATGCAAAATGCCTTTACTTTTTCGCCACGTCGTGATAAAATAAAAATAAATAAAATCAAAATTCATCAGGCATAAAGAAAGGACGGAATAAATATGGCTAATTTAGGTGCAAAAATTCTCGTGATAGACGACGACCCCAATATCTGCGAGGCTGTAAGAGTTTATCTCGCAAACGAAGGCTACGAGGTCATCACGGCAAACGACGGATACGAGGGCGTGGCGTCTTTCAAGGCGTATAATCCCGACCTCGTGCTTCTTGATATAATGATGCCGAAAAAGGACGGCTGGCAGGTCTGCCGCGAAATACGCGAAGTTTCCTCCAAGCCGATAATCATGGTCACGGCAAAGGGAGAGGTCTTTGACAAGGTGCTCGGGCTGGAGCTGGGCGCGGACGATTTCATGGTGAAGCCCATAGATATGAAGGAACTCTCCGTCCGCATAAAGGCGGTACTTCGCCGCTGTCAGAGCACTGCCGATAAGGACGATGAGGAGTGCGTAAAATATGAAAATCTCGAGGTTTCGCGTCAGAAATACGAGCTGAAAATCAACGGTAAGCCCGTTGACACGCCTCCGAAGGAGCTGGAGCTGCTCTATTTTCTCGCTTCACATCCCAACCATGTTTTTACAAGAAATCAGCTTCTCGACAAGGTATGGGATTTTGATTATCTCGGCGACTCGCGCACGGTGGACGTCCATATCAAGCGTCTGCGCGAAAAGCTGGACGGCGTCAGCGACAAATGGACGATACGAACGGTACACGGAATCGGATACAAATTTGAAGTGCTTTGATAATCACAGCGTGGCTGTGTGCAGTTTTGCTTTCCGCTTTTTCTTTTGAAGAAGCAGGCTCAAAAGAAAAAGCTTAGAAAAAGAAAACGCCGATATTAGATTTCGCGCTCTGCGGAGCGCTGCCCAGTCTCGGCGACGGCTCACGCCTGCCTTTTAAAAAAGGCAGGAGCGAAAACTTTCGGTTGGCATTACTACGAGCACAAAATTCTAAAAGTGTAATCGGCAGAATCAAGTGGATTCTGCCTTTTGCGGTTAATAAGCAGGGAGAAAAATTTTGAAAAACAGTATTTTTACAAGGTATATTTCAGCTTTTCTCATAATTATTTTCATCAGCTTCACGATACTTGTAACCGTGGTCAGCTCGATGACTATACAGTCTGAAACAAACAGCAAGAAGCAGCTCGCCATGACGACCGCCGACTATGTGACGGAATATATCCGCATGGGTATGAACGAGATACCGGCGCCGGTTTCTTTTGAAAGATATGTGGCATATAAATCCGCGGATATTTCAAAAACAGTCAATATTCTTTCGGGTAACACCGAAAAGATGACTGTATTCATTACTACGCTTGACGGCAATGTGCTCATCTCCACAGACGGCAGCTTCTCCGGCAGGATAACCGACGGAAAATCGCTTTCCGTAATTGCGGGAGGCGAGGATTCGCTTATCTACGGCAATATGGGCGGCGTTCTCTCAAAGACGAGCGGGATATATATAAAGCATATCATCACGCCGAGAACGAGCGACGCGGCAGGTGCAGTTGTCGTCTGCTTTTCAACCGGAGAGGCGGAGGCGTTGACCTTCAAGGCAGTGCGTACCATAGTTCTTGTCAGTCTCTGGATAATGATAGTCAGTTTCACGGCAATCTATTTCATCACGGAGCGCACGGTATCTCCGCTGAAGCAGATGAGCCGTGCGACAAAACAGTTTGCAAACGGCAAATTTGACGTGTGTATACCGGTTCGGGGAAACGATGAGATAGCCGATCTTGCCATAGCCTTCAATACCATGGCGGAATCGCTCTCGAAGCAGGAATATATGCGAAGCACATTCCTTGCCAATGTATCGCATGATCTGCGCACGCCGATGACGACGATATCGGGATTTATCGACGGAATTCTCGACGGCGCGATACCGCCGGAGAAGCAGGATTATTATCTCGGGGTGATAGCGCAGGAGGTAAGGCGTCTTTCGCGGCTTGTTTCGTCACTTCTCGACATTTCGAGAATACAGGCGGGCGACCGCAAGTTCACAAAGGCGGATTTCGATATATGCGAAATGGCGCGTCTGATACTGATTTCCTTTGAGGCGAAAATAGACGAAAAGAAGCTCGATATAGATTTCGATGCGCCGGATGCGCTCATGGCTTATTCCGACAAGGATGCGGTTTATCAGGTGCTCTACAATATCTGCGATAACGGCATGAAATTCTCGCGCGAGGGCGGCAAATTCCGCATAGCGATAAAAGATGACAGCGAAAATGTAGCTGTTTCCGTATATAACGAAGGAGTCGGTATATCCGAGGCGGATTTGCCTTACGTATTCGACAGGTTCTATAAGAGCGATAAGAGCCGCGGACTGGACAAGACAGGAGTCGGGCTCGGGCTCTATATCTGCAAGACGATAATAGACAGTCTCGGCGGCAAAATATTCGTAAAGAGCGAATACGGAAAATACTGCGAATTTACGATAATACTCGAAAAGGGCGGCAGGAGCTGATGCGTCAAAACAGCCTATTGACAAATTTACATTTTTGTATTATAATAACGCAGGAAAACAAAAAGAGTGCATATGCCGAAGCGACATATGCACGGAAAAGTGCTTATATATAAAGTTGTCCGTGTGCGTCATGCATAATCACATCATTTGCTTTGATATCCTCGGCGCACCGTGGCAACGGGTTTTCTACTATAATGATATGGCGCTTTTTCGACAGTGACAATACGGCAGAATATGTGTTTTTCCGACTTTTGCGGAAAATGGCGGATTTTGCCGCAAGAGCGGCGTTTTTGCACCTGCGCGGCAGGAAAAAATATTTTTGCCGCTTGTGTGAAAGGAAGATGAAATCTTATGATAAAAATTTCTCCTTCGGTTCTTGCCTGTGATTTTTCAAGGCTGGGAGATGAGGCAAAAAGAGCAGAGGCGGCAGGCGCGGAATGGCTCCACCTCGATGTGATGGACGGTATATTCGTGCCGAATATATCATTCGGTCCCTGCGTCATCAAATCCATACGCGGTTCAACGGGCGCATTCTTTGATACGCACCTGATGATAGCAGATCCGATACGCTATGTCGGTGCCTTTGCCTCGGCAGGAGCAGACCTGATAACCATACATTACGAAAGCTGTGAAAACCAGCAGGAAACACTTGAAAAGATACGCTCGCTCGGCAAAAAGGCGGGCATTTCCATCAAGCCCGCAACGCCTGCGTTCGTGCTTGAGCCGCTCCTTCCTTATGCAGACCTTGTGCTCGTCATGACGGTAGAGCCTGGCTTTGGCGGGCAGAGTTTCATGGAGGAAACTATGGAGAGCGTCCGCACGGTACGCGCCATGGTCGATGCCGCAGGGCTCGATACGGATATCGAGGTGGACGGCGGCATCAACGCAAAGACTGCGGCTGTAGCCGCAGAAGCGGGGGCAAATGTTTTTGTCGCGGGTTCCTCCGTTTTCGGAGCGGATAATGCGGCAGAGGCTGTCGCAGCCATAAGAAGTGCGGCGGAAGGCGCTTTCGGCGCAAAGAAATAAAGCATGATATAATACAGAAACGGGACAGATTCCCCTATCGGGAGTTTGTCCCGATTTTTTCTTTTGCGGAATAAAAGCGCGGACAAGTTCATATATTTTAGCAGACAAGGGAGGTGTGACATATGAGCGGCACGGTAAAGTCGGGGCTTGACACGGCAGGCAGTGTGCCGACGCTTGCGAAAATACTGCGATATCTGCCGGAAAAATTTTCCTCTCCGATAGTAAAATATATCTCGGCAAACCCTGCGGCGGCATCGTTTATCTCTGAAATAAGACTGCGTCTCGGTGCGCTTTTTTCGATAACGGCGGCGGGGAAAAACATCTCGATTTTCGGTGGTGAGCGCATATATTGCACACCCGATGATATGTCTCAGACGCTCGGACTTCTCTGCGAGGACTCGATACATACCTACGGCGACACGATGCGCGAGGGATATATCCTGCTTGACGGAGGCTACCGGATCGGCATCTGCGGTCATGCGAGATGCGAGGGAAATGCGCTCTCGGGCGTTTACGGTATCACGGCGATATCCGTGCGCATACCGCACGGGGTCTACGGCGTTTGCGATGAGATTCTGCCGCTCATACATGACGGCGGTAGAATAAACAGCACACTGATATATTCGCCTCCGGGTGTGGGCAAGACAACGCTGCTGCGCGATATCGCCGTGAAGCTGCGTGGCAGGCGCATTTCGCTTATCGATACGCGCGGCGAGCTTTTTACGGAGGAAAGCATGGCAAATACGCTCATAGATGTGCTCTACGGTTATCCGCGCGCCAAGGGGATAGAGATAGCCACGCGCACGATGTCGGCTGAGGTGATAATCTGCGATGAAATAGGCTCGGCGGAGGAAGCGGGAGCCATCCTCTCGGCGCAGAACAGCGGCGTGCCGCTCATCGCCTCCGCACATGCGGACAGCCTCTCTTCACTTTTCATGCGCCCGAATATAAGACTGCTGCGCGAACACGGGATTTTCCGTTATTATATCGGGCTTTCCCGTGCGGCGGCGGACAGTAATTTCCGCTTTGAAATATACGATGCGGCGGGCGGCGAGCCATGCTGAAATATATCGGTGTGCTTGTTGTTTTCGTTTCATGCACGCTCTCGGGGCTGACGCTCTGCGAGAGGGAAAAGCTGAAGCTGCGCCAATGCGAGGCTTTTCTTTCGCTTTTCGAATATGTGAAAAATCAGATACATTATTTCCTCGCGCCGACGAAGCAGATTTACCGCGGATTTGAAGACCCCGTGCTCGCGAAAGCAGGCTTTCTTGCAAAGTTATGTGAGGAAAGCGGCGGAGTTTACAGAAACAACTGGATAGATGCCTTTGAGGCATGCGGCGAGAGTTTTTGTCTTTCTCCCTCGCAGGCGGAAATAGTGAAAGCTTTCGGTTCGCATATAGGCAAGAGCAATGAGCCGATGCAGATGAGAAATTTTGAATACTGCATCAAATCCATGGAGGCGGAGACGGCAAAGCAGAGGGCGCTCTGCGAGAAGAATACCAAGCTTTACCGCACGCTCGGCTTCACTCTCGGCGCCATGGCGGCGCTTCTGCTCATATGAGCGAAAACAGGTGGTGATTTTATTTGAATACGGAGCTTATTCTGAAAGTGGCAGGTGTCGGTCTGCTCGTGACGGTGGCGCATCAGATACTTTCCAAATCGGGCAGGGACGAGCAGGCACTTTTTGTCACTATAGCCGGCATAGTGATAGTTCTCCTGATGCTTGTCGGCGAGATAGGCGGGCTTTTTGACATGATAAAGGGGATATTCGGCTTATGACGGTGATAAAGCTTTGCGGCATAGCCGTTATCGGCGTCTGCGCCGCGCTCATAATGCGTGCGGCAAAAAGCGAGCTTGCCATTCCTGTCGGCGTGATAACCTGTGTAATTATCCTTGCCTCCGCCATATCATCCATGTATCCGATAGTCGCTTTTGCCGAGGGTTTGTCGCGGGAAAATTCTTATTCGCTTTATTTCTCCGCGGTTCTGAAGGCTCTCGGCATAGGAATAACCGCGCAGACCGCTGCAGATATATGCAGAGACAGCGGAGAGGGGGCTGTGGCGTCAAAGCTGGAGTTTGCCGCCAAGGTGGGCATACTTTTGCTCGGGCTACCTGTGGTACGCGAAATTTTGTCTCTGACGCAAAAAATACTTGAATGAAAATGAAAAGAATAATAATTATTTTATGTATACTAATTGCAATATTATCTACTACCGTATATGCCGATGGCACGGACGAAAGCGAGACGGATTTCGGACAAGGCTCGGTATACGAGGGGCTTCCCGAGGAGATGCGTGAATACATACCGTCCGATTTTTTTACCGGCGGCGTATCGGGACTTTCGGAAAAGCTGAGCATCGGATTTTTCCTGCGGGCGGCAGGAAAGATGCTCTCGTCCTCTTTCCCGCGTGCGGTGAAAAGCTTTTCTTTTCTGCTCGGGATACTCGTCATTTCCTCTGTGCTCGGCGCGCTCGGCGACAGCATCGCAAGCCCGTCGGTGAAGAGCGTATTTTCGTATATATCGTCGGTCTGCATCTGCGCCGCCGTCTATGAGGCGACAGGCTCGCTTTTCTCGCTGACGAAGGATTTTATCCTCGGGCTATCGGGCTTTGTCACGAAGCTGATGCCCGTGATGACGGCGCTCCTCTATGCGAGCGGCAAGGTCAGCACGGCGGCTGTTTCGGGCGGGATAATAACGGCGGCACTGGCTATACTCGAAAATATATGTGCGGGCGTGCTTTTTCCGCTCATACAGATGTGCTTTGCCATTTCGGCGGGCGGCGCCATGTGCGGAAACGCCGGACTCTCAGGGATAACGGCAACTGTGAAAAAGACGGTGACATATCTGCTTTCTTTTATCATGCTTCTGCTTTCGCTCACGCTCGCTTTTCAGAGCGTCATAACGAAAAGCGCGGATTCGCTGGCACTCAAGGGTGTGAAATTTGCCGTCGGCAGCTTCATTCCGATAGTCGGCGGCGCGATAAACGAGGCGCTCACCGCCATAACGGGAAGCATCGGCACGATTCGTTCGGCTGTAGGAATCGCTGGCGCGGCGGCGGTGCTTTTCATGACCGTGTCGCCTATTATATACATACTCTTAAACAAGGCACTGCTTGAGCTTTCGGCTTCTTTTGCCGTGATGCTCGGGCTGGAGAGGGAAAGCCGATTTCTCTCGGATACTGCGGGAATAGCGGGCTTTTTCGTTTCGCTTTCCGCTGTAACCGGCGTATTTTTTATCTTTTCGCTTTCGGTGCTCGCCGGCATTTCATAGGGTGATATCATGGAAGAAATAAAAAACTATGTCTATATGCTCGTCTGTGTGCTTGCGGTAAGCGGACTGGCGATAAATCTTTCTCCCGAGGGAGAAATGAAAAAATATATAAGATATATCTGCCTGCTTTGCACGGCGGCGGCAATCTGCATTCCGACAGTACAGGTGATAGGAGGTATTTCCGGTTATATTTCCGATATCGGCGACGACGCCGCATATGAAACGGGCGAAAATCACGATGCGGAGGGGATACTCATAGAGCGGACGCGCAAAAACATTGCCGCATCTGTGCGGAATTACATCTGTGAAAAGTACGGCATTGAAAGGGAGAGCGTCAGCGTCGGCGTGACGCTCGACGGGAGCGACACATCATCGGTTGAGATAAAGAAGCTGACGTTGACTCTTCCGAAGAGCGCACCTGCGGAAAAGATAAAAGCGGAGCTTGATGAAATGTTTCTTCACAAAACAGAAATAGAAATTATCTATGGGAGGTGACGGAAATGAAAACAAAGCTTAAGGACATGCCGCCGAAGCTGAAGCTCGTCATACTTGCCGCGCTCGGTATTTTCGGCGTTTTGCTTGTGATAATAGGCTCATCGGGCGGCAAAAAGGCGGCGGCGCAAAAAAATACCGCAGAAAATACGGAAGATAACGCAACTTTGGCATATATAGAGAGCCTCGAGAATAAAATTAGAACCATAACGAGGCAAATAACAGGTTCGGACAATTCGAGCGTTATCGTAACAGTCAGCGACGGGGTGCAGTATGTTTATGTGTCTGACGAAAAATCGGACGAAGGCGGCACGGACAGGGAATACATAACCGTGCGCAAGGAAAACGGTGCGGGCACACTCATACTGCAAAAGGAAATATATCCTCCCGTTGAAGGCGTTTCCGTTGCGTGCCGCGGCGGCGATGACCCGGGTATTCAATCAAAGCTTATCGCGGTCATATCGACAGCGCTGGGACTTCCGAGCAACAGAATCTGTATTGTCGGGGTAAAATAAATTTTTATATTTAAGGAGATTTATTATGAGAAACGAAGAGAGAGCCGCTATCAGAGCCGGCATGGCAAATCAGACAGAAGGAGAGGAAACCGTACTCAGCCTTCCGGAGGCAAAGGAGCACAACTTCAAATTCGGCAGTATTTTCACCGGTGACAGCGTGAAAAAGGGCATCAGGAAATTCGGCGTGCGCAATCTTGTGATAGTGCTTTCGGTTCTGCTTATCGGTGCCGCAGTATATGTAAACTGGGCTATCTTCGGCAAGACCGAAAAGCCCGATTCGGGTAAGGACCAGCCCTCCGGTAATGTCAATGTAGATGACAAGACGAATACGGAATCAAATTATTTTGCCGCATCGCAGATAGAGAGACAGCGCGCAAGAGATGAGGCTATGGAGGTTCTTCAGGGTGTTGTCGACGATGCAAAAAGTCTTGACGCGGCAAAAGAACAGGCACTTGCCGATATAACGGCAATAGCGGCAACCATCGAAAAGGAATCCAATATCGAGACTCTCATAAAAGCAAAGGGCTTTGAAGAATGCGTGGCAGTCATAAACGGCGACAAGGCAAACATTATCGTAAAGAGTGAGGGGCTCAAGCCCAATCAGCTCTCGCAGATACTCGAAATCGTATATAAACAGGCAAATATTCTTCCCGCAAATGTGACGATAGCAGAGAAATAAAAAATGAGGAGCTGCGGCAAAATTGCCGCAGCTCCTTTGGTTATATTCAGAATTCCAGCTTTTCTTCGATATAGGAAACGAGGTCGTCTGTCTTTATGCGAACCTGCTCCATGGTATCGCGGTCGCGGACGGTTACACAGCCGTCGTTTTCGGAATCGAAATCATACGTGATGCAGAAAGGAGTGCCTATCTCATCCTCGCGGCGATAGCGCTTGCCTATGGAGCCTGTCTCATCATAATCAACAGGGAAGTGCTTTGCGAGATTATTGTGAATCTCCATAGCCTTATCGCCGAGCTTCTTTGAAAGGGGCAGGACAGCCGCCTTGAAGGGAGCGAGTGCGGGGTGGAAATGAAGCACCGTGCGTACATCGCCGCCCTCGAGAGTTTCCTCATCGTAAGCCTCCGTGAGGAATGCGAGGAACGAACGCTCAACTCCGAGACTGGGCTCCACAACATAGGGAATATAGCGTGTATTCTTGTCGGGATCAAAGTATGTGAGATCCTTGCCCGATGTATTCTGATGCTGGGTGAGGTCATAATCCGTGCGGTCGGCAACACCCCAGAGCTCGCCCCAACCGAACGGGAACATGAATTCAAAGTCTGTTGTCGCCTTGGAATAGAAGCAGAGCTCCTCGGGGTCATGGTCGCGCAGGCGGAGGTTTTCTTCCTTCATGCCGAGGCTGAGAAGCCAGTTTTTGCAGAAAGAACGCCAGTATGAGAACCACTCAAGGTCGGTATCCGGCTCGCAGAAAAATTCAAGCTCCATCTGCTCAAATTCGCGGACACGGAAAATGAAGTTTCCCGGGGTTATCTCATTGCGGAAGGACTTGCCTATCTGACCGATACCGAAAGGCAGCTTCTTGCGAGTGGTGCGCTGAACATTGACGAAGTTTACAAAGATACCCTGTGCCGTTTCGGGGCGGAGATAAACCGTATTTTTTGCATCCTCGGTGACGCCCTGAAATGTCTTGAACATCAGATTGAACTGACGGATATCCGTGAAATTATGCTTGCCGCAGGAGGGGCAGGGGATATTGTTTTCCTCGATAAAATTTTTCATTTCTTCCTGCGAAAAAGCGTCGATGGGCTTTTCGAGAGCTTTGCCTGTCTTTTCGCAGTAATCCTCGATAAGCTTGTCTGCGCGGAAGCGCTCCTTACATTCGCGGCAGTCCATGAGCGGGTCGGAAAAGCCGCCGAGGTGACCCGAAGCAACCCATGTCTGCGGATTCATGAGAATGGCCGCATCAAGACCTACATTGTAGGGACTTTCGGTGACGAATTTCTTCCACCATGCTTTCTTGATATTGTTTTTCAGCTCTACGCCGAGAGGACCGTAATCCCATGTATTTGCAAGACCGCCGTAAATTTCGGAGCCGGCAAAAACAAAGCCGCGGTTTTTACAGAGTGCAACGAGCTTATCCATTGTTTTTTCTGTGTTTTTCATCGTCATTTATCCTTCATTTCATTAGATTTTTTATTTTTTATCATGTCCATATAATCCTGCAGGATTATCTGAGCCGCGAGCGAATCGACCGTGGCACGGTGATTTTTTGTTTTGATGCCGGATTCGCGCAGATACATATGCGCCATAACGGTGGTACAGCGCTCGTCATACAGCGTGACCGGAATATCGCAGAGCCCTCCTATCATATCGGCAAAAGCCATCGCGCTCTGCGCCTTTTCGCCGAGAGAACCGTCCATGTTCACCGGCTTACCTACGACGATAAGGCTGACCGAAAGCTCACTTGCCTTTGCCGCGATTTCAGCCGCGGCTTTTTCGGCATTGTAGCTCTTGATATTTCCTATGCCGTGTGCATACATTCCGAGGTCATCGGAAACGGCAAGACCTGTTCTTGCTGCGCCGAAATCGACGCCGAGTATTTTTTCTGCCATCTTGCCTCCCGCTCAGAAGCTGTTTCTGTTGAGGTCGATCTTGTTTTCAGCCATGTACTTTTCTATATCGGCTTTGCTCGGGATATATTCGAGATTGCCGTTTGCCGCGCGGGCGAGGAGCGTCACTATCTGCGCATATCTTGCGGCACGCACGGGATGACGGCTCTTGAAAAATTCATATGCGTAAGCGCCGATATATATGGGAGAGAAAAATTCCTTTCCCTCGGAGGCGGTTTTCAGCGCATGCGGCGCCTCCGCATATTCGTAGGTATTTCCGTCATAGACAAACGAAGTGCCATTTCTGTTTATCACATAGAATTTTGCCTTTATCTTTGCGGAGAGCGAAATTATCGCGCGAACAGCCTTATCCGCCGTATCGGGGAAGAAGCCTGTGAGCGCATATATCTCATCCTCGGAGATAATGAGTGTTTTGACATTTTTGAGACTCTCCAGCGGGAGCTTTGCCGTATGCGAATTGTATTCGAGAATCAGATCAAGACCCTGCTCGGCGGCGCGGTTCAGCGCATATACCGCGAGATCCTCATATTCAGTGCGCTTTACTATATGCACGCGCTTTTCTTCGGAATCGTCCTTTTCCTCCGAGAGATCGTCCTCGATGGAGATTTCCTCTTCAACCTCGTGAGCCACGAGCAGAGGCTCCTGCGGAACTATGAGCGCATCGGGATATGAGGCGAGTGCATTATCGATATCCTCTCTTGAAATAAGCTCGCCGACTCCGCGGGAAACATAATTTGTATGACCGCCGAGATCGTCATAGAGAGTGACGCTCATGCCTGTCTGATAACCCTGAACGGTCTCTGCATTGTCGGTGATGATACCGCACTTTTCGTAGTAACGCATGAGGCGTTCACCGTTTGTATCGGCGCCGAGCTTTGTGCAGAAGGCGCAAGAGCCGCCAAGCTTGGCTATGGAGATTGCCGTGGAAACACTTTTCCCGAAGGCGTGAAAACGATAAGCTCCGCTTTCAACGGTATTTCCTTCTTTTTTCTTCGGATTTATCTTCATGCGCAGGTTCATGTAGCTGTTTCCTATTACGAGAATTTTCTTATCCATAATAATAGCCGTCCTTATTGATTTATAAAATATATTTTATCATAATAAATCGGTCTTGTAAATAGATATTTGATTAAAAAAGCCGATAAATTCGGAAAAAACAAGCTTCAGTCGCGGAAAAGTCTGCGCGAGAGCGGCAGAAGCACGGAGCCGACCATATTTCCGGCTGTTATCACGGCGAGGCGGAGCATGGTTTCGCCGGTTATCATGCGAGCGGCGGCAAAATAAAACATATCCGCTACGCAATGCTCAAATCCGCAGAGGATGAAAAGTGAAATCGAAAGGAAAAGTACTATGTATTTTCCGACATCGTGCTTTATATTCTTATATCCGTCCACGCCGAAAAACATAAGCAGATTGCAGAATATGCCGAGCACAAAAAGGCTGAGAAGGCTGTCATCAAGGCGCGCAGCCGTAAATGCGGCGGCTGTCTGTGAGACAGACATACGGGTGAGGTTCGTGAGCGCGGCGACAAGCCATGTTCCCGCGAAATTGCCTATCCATGTTATGAGCAGAATGAGCAGATAAGAAGGCGGGTTTTCGAAGATGTAGCCGTCTTTTCCCGTAAAAAGAAAAAATCCGCAGGTGACTACCATGAAGAGTGCAAAGGTAAAAAGAACGGCACCGAGATTTTTGTCGCTGATGCGGCAGTACATAAATCCAGCGATGCCGACGCAGATTCCGGCGAAAACGGCTTTAATAAATGCAGATAAGTATTTCATTTTTCCTCCAGAGATTTTATATGTATAAAATATTCTATCATGTCGTGCGGGTTTTGTCAATATATGAGGAAAAATGAAAAAGAGCAATTTTATACTTGCAAAAATATAAAATGTGTGATATTATAGAAAAGAACAAAAAAATTTTCATCGGAGGCAGCATGAAATTTACTATATTTATAAGCGAAAAGTTTGATATAAACGGAACACCGATTGATAGCACCCCTATAACCGAAGGACTTATAAACAGTACATATAAGATATCGACAGACAGCGGGAAGGATTATATTCTGCAGAAAATAAACACAAATGTTTTCAAAAATCCCGATGAATTGATGCAGAATATAGAAAATGTCTGCAAATACATCTCCGCAAGAGTGGACGACCCCGAGAGAGAGGCGATGACTGTTATCAGGACAAAGGACGGCAAGCTCTGGTACAGAGCAGAGGACGGCGGCTGCTGGCGCGTATACAAATTTATAGAGGGCGCGAAATCCATTCAGGCGGCGGAAAACGAAATGTCGCTTTACTATGCGGCAAAGGCTTTCGGCAAATTCCAGCGCCTGCTCGGCGATTATGATGCATCTACCCTTTTTGAAACGATACCGAATTTTCACAATACGGTGAGCCGCTTTGCCGACTTCAAGGCGGCTGTGGAGCATGCTTCTCCAGAGAGAAGAGCGGAATGCGAAAAGGAAATAGAGCAGATTTATGCGCTTGAGCCATATGCGCACATGATAGTGGACGGACTCGCAAACGGTAAACTGCCGCTGCGCGTTACGCACAACGATACAAAGCTCAACAATGTCATGCTTGACAATGTAACGGGCGAGGGCGTCTGCGTTATCGACCTCGATACGGTAATGCCCGGCTCGCTTCTCTACGATTTCGGCGACGGTGTGCGCTTTGCCGCCTGCAACAGCGCCGAGGACGAGCGCGACCTCTCAAAGGTTTATCACAGACTCGACCTTTTCGAGCAGTATACGCACGGCTTCCTTGACGGTATCGGCGCGAATATAACCGAAAACGAGCGCGATATGCTTCCTGTTTCCGTGGTGATACTCACATATGAGCTTGTGCTCCGTTTTCTCGGGGACTATCTGAACGGCGATATATATTTCAGAGTAGCCGAGGACAGACCGAAGCACAACCTCGAGCGCGGCAGAGCGCAGCTCAAGCTCACGCTCGATACGATATCCAAGCTTGACGAGATGAAGAAAATCGTGGATAAATATTCTAAATAAGAGAATAAGCAAAAAAAGGTTGCGGCGATGCCGCAACCTTTTTGTATGCTGTATTTTATCCGTTTATCTCATCCGCAATTCTGCGCGCAACGAAAACACCGCTTGCAGAGGCATGGGAGAGAGAATGCGTGATGCCGGAGCCGTCGCCTATGATATAGAGTCCCTTGTACTCCGTTTCGAGATACTCGTTTGTATCGACTTCCATATTGTAGAATTTGACTTCCACGCCATAGAGCAGGGTATCATCGTTTGCTGTTCCGGGGGCAATCTTATCGAGGGCATAAATCATCTCCATTATGCCGTCAAGTATACGCTTCGGAAGCACGAGACTGAGGTCACCGGGAGTTGCCGCGAGGGTAGGCGTGACGAATGATTCTTCTATGCGCTTCTGATTGCTGCGTCTGCCGCGTACAAGGTCGCCGAAGCGCTGGACTATAACGCCGCCGCCGAGCATATTCGAGAGGCGGGCGATGCTTTCGCCATAGCCGTTGCTGTCCTCAAAAGGCTCGGAAAAATGCTTTGAAACAAGCAGAGCGAAGTTTGTGTTCTCCGTCTGCATTTTCGGGTCCTCATAGCTGTGACCGTTTACCGTGACGATGCCGTTTGTATTTTCGTTTACGACGATGCCGTGCGGATTCATGCAGAATGTGCGGACATTATCCTCGAATTTTTCTGTTCTGTATACTATTTTGCTCTCGTAAAGCTCGTCCGTGAGATGAGAGAAAACAACTGCGGGAAGCTCCACGCGCACACCGAGGTCGACGCGGTTGGATTTTGTATGTATGCCCATCTTCTTGCATATTTCTTCCATCCATTTGCTTCCGCTTCTGCCGACGGAAACTATACAGTCGCGACATTCAAAGTCGCCCTTATCCGTAGATATCGCAAAGCCCTCATCTGTCTTGCAGATGTCATGCACGGGCGTATCGAAACAGAAATCCATGCGTGTGCGCAGATATTCGTAAAGATTTGTCAGCACGACATAGTTTACATCCGTTCCGAGGTGGCGGACGGAAGCTTCAAGCAGATTGAGCTTATTCTGAATGCATATCTTCTTGAATTTTGAGCCTGCGGTGGTATATAGCTTTGTACCGCTCCCGCCGTATTCCATATTTATTTCATCGACATATTTCATCAGGTCGAGTGCCTGCTTTTTTCCTATATGCTCGTAAAGCGTGCCGCCGAAATCATTTGTTATATTATATTTTCCGTCGGAAAAAGCGCCTGCGCCGCCAAAGCCGCTCATGATAGAGCAGGTTTTACAGCCGATGCAGGTTTTAATTTTGTCGCCGTCGATGGGACAGCGGCGCTTGGCAAGAGGATGCCCTGACTCAAAAACCGCGATTTTCAGCTCGGGTGATTTCTTTGTCAGCTCGTATGCGGAGAATATGCCGCCGGGACCCGCGCCTATGATAATTACGTCGTATTTCATTTTATCCACTCCGTTTGCCGCCTTCGCGGCGTGATTTCAGGTCAACAAGACCAGCAATTTATTATACATGAAGCGCGGCAATAAGTCAAGCGGAAAAATGTAAATAAATGCACGTGCTGCCGTTAAAATCGCGGTGAAAAATCCATTCTCGGATTTTTCACCGCGATTTCGGCTTGCTATCTTGCTTTTTTGTGCTTTGACGAGTGGTCGAGAGCCGTTACGGGGACATCGTAAATATCCGTATATGCCGCCGCCTCCGTGCCGTTTTCGGGAATATGCTGTGTTATGCCCGTACATTCGTTTGCACTGGCAACGGGATTTGTGAGGAAAGCATCCTTTGTGCGGCTGTGCGGGTCGGTCATCGCCTCGCGGCGTTTTGCCTTTGCTTCTTTTCCTGTAATCATTTTTTATCATCTCCATTCGGGATTATTCTTTGCAATTTCTTCGCTTTTATGCCAAAAGCATCTTGAATTTATCGCAATTATAATGTATAATATACTATGATTATTTATGGTTGACCGGGAGAAGGAGCGGCTTTATGCTTGAAAAGTTAAAGGAAATAGAAGAAAAGTTTATCGGTATAGAGTCGGAGCTTGCAAAGCCGGAGGTTGTCTCGGACAAGGAAAAATTCCGCGCTCTCATGAAGGAGCACAAGACACTCCTGCCGATAGTGGAAAAATACAGGGAATACTGCGCCGAGAAAAAGAACGAGGAAGAGGCGGAGGAAATAATCGCCGAGACTCACGATGCGGAGCTTAAGAAAATGGCACAGGAGGAGAGAGCGGCATCAAAGGATAAATGCAAGGGCTTCCTTGACGAACTGCAGCTTCTTTTGCTCCCGCACGACCCAAATGACGACAAGAATGTTATAATAGAGATACGCGGCGGAGCGGGCGGCGATGAAGCGGCGCTTTTTGCCTACAATCTTTACCGCATGTATACGATGTATGCGGCCTCTGTAGGTTGGAAAACGGAGATAATAGAGCTGAATGAAACGGAACTGGGCGGCTTCAAAGAGGTTTCGTTCCTCGTAGAGGGCGAGGGCGCATATTCAAAGTTGAAATTTGAGAGCGGCGTGCATCGCGTTCAGCGCGTACCCGAAACAGAGGCGAGCGGCAGAATCCACACCTCGACTGTCACCGTGGCGGTGCTCCCCGAGGCGGAGGATATAGAGATAGAGATAAATCCCGCCGATATCAAGCTGGAATCCTGCAAGAGCAGCGGCGCGGGCGGTCAGCATGTCAATAAAACCGAGAGCGCAGTACGCCTCACGCATAAGCCGACAGGCATTGTTATCGAATGTCAGGAGGAGCGCAGTCAGTTCAAGAACAGGGACAAGGCGATGAAACTCCTGCGCACGAAGCTCTATGATATGGAGCGTACAAAGCGCGACAGCGAGCTTGCCTCGGCAAGAAAAAGCCAGGTCGGAACGGGCGACAGAAGCGAGAGGATACGCACCTACAATTATCCGCAGGGACGCATCACCGACCACAGAATAGGGCTTACGGTATATAATTTCGAGAATTTTCTCGCGGGAGATATAGGCGGCATGATAAATGCGCTGATAGCGGCAGACACCGCCGAAAAGCTGAAAGGCGAAAATAATGAGAACAGAGACAGTAAAAATAAATAAAGAGCTGCCGCTTGAGCCGCAGCTTTGCCGCGCTGCAGAGGTGATACGAGGCGGAGGGCTTGTCGCCTTTCCGACGGAGACGGTATACGGGCTGGGCGCAAACGGGCTCGATGAAAAAGCTGCCGCGGCTATCTATGCGGCAAAGGGCAGACCGAGCGACAATCCGCTCATTCTCCATATAGACGAGCCGACAAAAGCGGAGAAGTATGCGTATACCTGCGAAGCCTACTACGCGCTTGCGAGAAAATTCATGCCGGGACCGCTCACCGTGATAATGCCGAAGCGCGATATAGTGCCTATGGCGACGACGGGCGGGCTTGAGACTGTGGCGCTCCGTTGCCCCGAAAACAGGATAGCGAGGGAGCTTATCCGCCTCTGCGACCTGCCGATAGCGGCACCGAGCGCGAATATCTCGGGCAAGCCGAGCCCGACCTGCGCCGCTCATGTGCTCCATGATATGGACGGGCGCATAGATATGGTGATAGACGGCGGAGAATGTGATATCGGCGTGGAATCAACAATAGTTGAGCTTGCCGGCGGGAAAGCAACACTGCTTCGCCCCGGCGCGATAACGCTCGACATGCTCCGCGAGGTGCTCGGCGAGGTTTCGGAAGACCCGACGATAACACATATTCCGGAGGTCGGTATGAGACCGAAAGCCCCCGGTATGAAATATCGGCATTATGCACCGAGTGCGCCGACTGTACTGATATGTGACGACGGCACGGCGGATTTTGATATGCGTGCGATAAAATTTCTCTCGGCAAAAAAAGCCGAGGATAAAAAGACAGGCATACTCTGCTTTGAGGAATATATTCCCGAGCTTGCGGGGAAATATACCGTCAGCCTCGGCGAAAAGAGCGATGAGAGCGAGCACGCGCGGCGGCTTTTTGCGGCTCTGCGGCATTTTGACGATCTCGGCGCCGACAGGATATATGCTACCGTTTCAAGCACTGGCGATGCGGGGCTCGCTTTTTACAACAGGATGCTCAAGGCTTCCGGATACAATATAGAAAAGGTTTGATAGTGTTATGATTATCGGAATTACAGGCGGAAGCGGAAGCGGAAAAAGTGCGCTCTCGGCGCTCTTTGCCGCTGACGGCTTTTTTGTGATTGACTGCGACGCGCTCGTACACAGGCTTTACGGCGAGAGCAAATACATAAATGCCGTATGCGCCGCCTTTCCGGAGGTGCGCGCTGAATACGGTATAGACAGAAAAAAGCTCGCCGCAATTGTATTTTCTTGTCCGACAGAGCTGGAAAGGCTGAACAAAACCGTTTTGCCGCTCATTTCAGATGCTGTGATGGCAGAGGCGGAAAACGGACGCGGACATCGCGGCATTATACTTGACGCGCCGACGCTTTTTGAAGCGGGGCTTGATAAGAAATGCGACATTGTTATCGGAGTTATAGCCGACGAAGATATACGAATAGCGAGAATAGCGGCGCGCGACGGTATCTCCGAGGTGCAGGCGCACGCCCGCATATCATCGCAGAAAAGCGATGAGTTTTACCGCACGCATTGCGATTTCACCGTCTGCAACAACGGTGCACGCGAGCTCTGCGAGGTTTACTCGGAGCTGAGAAAAAAGATAGGAGTCCGTTGATGGCAAAAAGAAGCCCTTTCCTGATTTATATCAGAATAATTTTGCTTGTCATATTCATTCTTGCCTCTGTACTGCTTACCTTTTCGGAGGCGAAGCGCAGGGAGAGAATGGTTGATTTTGCGGAAGTTTATCCGATAGTACATAAATATTCGGAGGAATACGGCGTAGAGGAAAACATGATACTTGCCATGATACGCACGGCAAGTAATTTCAATGCCAATGCAGTCTCTTCCTCGGGCGCGATAGGACTGATGCAGATATCGCCCGCCACATATACCGGAGATATCAAGCCCCGCCTCGGCTCAAACGAGAGCGAGGGCAGGCTTTATGATCCGGATTTCAATGTTATGTGCGGAGTGTTTTACTTTCGTGTATGGCTTGACTATTTCAATTCGCCCGAGCTTGCCCTTGCCGCCTACAATGCCGGAGCAGGCAATGTACGGAAGTGGATTTCAAATTCCGAATATGCCGAGGGCGGTGTGCTCAAGCAGGATAAAATCCCCTCTGCCGCCACGGCGGAATATATGAAAACCGTCATGCGCCACTATAATGAATACAACAAGACCTACGGCGAGGCAAAGATAAAGCGAGAGGTGAATATGGATGGAAAGCGCTATATTTCACGCGAGCTATGCTTTGAATTTGCGAAAAAGTATGCGAAAATGTATGATGTCAGTCCGTATCTCGTGATAGCGATAGCAGAGGTGGAAAGCGGCTTCGATGCCAACGCGCTTTCAACCTCGAATGCCATGGGGCTTACGCAGATAAAGCCCGATACATATAAGGTTGATATCGCGGCAAACCTCTGCATAGACGACCCGCCCGAGCGGCTCTATGACCCCGAATTTTCGATAAAATGTTGCGCATACTATGTTTCGTGGATTCAGACGAGATTGCGCAGGGTAGGCACAGGCTCGGATATGCAGGTGGCTGCGGCATACCACGGCGGCATAAACAAGGTTCGCTCATGGCTCGCGGACGGCGAATACAGCAACGAAGGCGAGCTTCTCTATGATAAGCTTCCCGATGCCGCGACAAAACGCTATGTCGAAAAGGTCATGGCGGCATACGATAACTGGAAAAATAAATAATTTACATAAAGAAAGGAAAAAATCATGGAAGAGACAAATGTAAAAAAGGATGAAAAATCCGTAGCCGACACGCTGAAGGAAGAGCTTTTCTTCAAGGGCAAAAATGCTTTTGAAGAGATGAATGAAGAGGAAACAGAGAAGTGCTTTGAATATGCAAAGGGCTATGTAAAATTCCTCGATAACGGCAAGACGGAGCGCGAATGTGTAAAGACAGCTGTCGCTTTGCTTGAGGAAAAGGGATTTATACCCTTTGAATTCGGCATGCAGGTGAACGCGGGCGAAAAGTATTATTACAATAACCGCGGAAAGAGCCTTGCCGCATTCATTGTCGGCAGTGAAAGCCTCGAGAGCGGCGTTTATATGTCTGCCGCACATATCGACTCACCGAGAATAGACCTGAAGCAGCATCCGCTCTATGAAGCGGACGGCTTCGGCTTCTTCAAGACGCATTACTACGGCGGCATCAAGAAATATCAGTGGACAACCATACCGCTTGCCATTCACGGCGTTGTTGCCAAGAAGGACGGAAGCGTGGTCGAGGTTGTTGTCGGCGAAGACGATAATGACCCTGTTTTCTATATCACAGACCTGCTCCCGCATCTCGCAGGCGGTCAGATGGCAAAGACAGGCGGTAATATCATCGCGGGTGAACAGCTCAATATTCTCATCGGTTCGCGCCCCTACAGCGTAAAGACAGGCGACGCGGTAAAGCTCAATATCATGAAGATTCTCAATGATAAATACGGCATCACAGAGGGCGATTTCATGAGTGCGGAGCTTGAAATGGTTCCCGCAAATAAGGCAAGAGATATCGGTTTCGATCGCAGTCTTATCGGTGCTTACGGTCATGACGACAGAGTTTGCGCTTATCCTACGCTGACTGCTCTCATGGAAACCGAAAACCCGAAGCACACGGTAATGGCTATTCTTGCCGACAAGGAAGAGATAGGCAGCGAAGGTAACAGCGGCATGAAGAGCGCCGTTTATTTCGATATCATCGCCGATATGGCAAATACGCTCGGCGTTTCCGATGCGGTTGTCAGAAGAAGCTCCAAGTGCCTCTCATCCGATGTAAATGCGGCTTATGACCCGAATTTTGCCGAGGTTCACGAGAGACGCAACAGCTGCTTTGCAAACGGCGGCGTTGTTATCACCAAATTTACGGGTTCGCGCGGCAAATCCGGCTCAAACGATGCTTCGGCTGAATTTATGGGCTTTGTACGCAGTGTGCTCGATGATGCGGGCGTAGTATGGCAGACCTCCGAGCTTGGCAAGGTTGATGCGGGCGGCGGCGGTACTGTTGCCATGTATATCGCACAGAAGAATGTCGATGTGGTAGACCTCGGCGTTCCGGTGCTTTCCATGCACGCACCCTATGAAGTTGTGGCAAAGACAGATGTTTATATGACACATAAGGCTATCGCGGCTTTCTTTGCGAAATAAGATAGAAATAATTTGGAAGATAATGATAAAACTCCCGTCTGCACCATGCAGGCGGGAGTTTTTGTATGTATGCTGATTAGTCGAATTCTTCGGTTTATTTCAGAAATTCTTTTACTTTTTCGCCTATGGCTTTTGCCATATAGAAGTAGCCCATGCCGTTCGGATGGCAATTATCGGCGGTGCATTCCTCGCGTATATCCGGCGGGAATATCGCCGCGCCGTCCACGAGACGGATGTTTTTATCGCCCTCGGCAAGCGCACGGCTGTAATTATCAAAAATCAGTCGGCGCCGCGGCTCGTTGCCCGCGACATCGGGCCTGTAATCAACCTTTGTGGCAAAAATTATCGGCAGGTCGGGTTGTGCCTCGCGTATGCGCTTATAGCCTGCATAATGCGTCTTTTCGAGATGCTCGAAAGTCGGCGCATTGTGGTCATAGTCATAGACAAGCACGCTCATATCAAGCCCCGCGATATAATTTATCATGGCGTCCTCGCCTCTTGCCGCGCCGGCGAACCCGAGGCTGACAAAATCGCAATCGAGCATTCTCGACACCACGGCGGGATATGCACCGCTTGCAAGCGTTGCGCCCACACCGTGCACTATGGAAGAACCATAGAAAACGACGGGCTTCTTGTATTTATAATCATCGGGAGGGAGGATTTCCGAGCCCTCGCGCAGAGCGATATAAAGCCTGTCTATCTTTGCAAAAAGAGGAAGATAGAGCGTTATTTCTTTCATGCCCGGCTTGAGGCGCACGCGCCCCTCGGCAAAACCCGTGCAGTCGCCGCCCTGATATGTGAAGAAAATTCCGCCGAATTTCTGAACGCCGCCTTCCTTCACATAGAAATTGAAGCCGTGCTTTGCAAGCATGGAAGACTGCGGCTGACCGAATGTATCGGCGGCTGTGATATTTGCCTGCACGATGATATAGTCCGAATCTGTTTTGAAGCGGATTCTTCCGCCTGCCGTCATGGCGCCGAGATTTTCGAGATCACGGCTCGTATTTTTAGCCACATCTTCCGGTACGCGCCTGTACGGCTCGCACAGTCCGTGCATAGAAAACGGTGCTTTCGCCGCATCGAGATACACGGGATTGCCGACGGTCATAGTCTGTCTTTCCGGCTTGAGACCGATATTTTTTGTTACAATCATTTTTTATTCCTCAAAAATTCGTATGCTCTTTATCAACGGAACATCGCGTGAGCCTGTGATATAAATTCGTATGCTGTCCGTTTCTTTGCCGATGCGGCATATCTTCTTGTGACCTATTGTCGTATCATCGGCAAAACGGAAGAAAACATTTTTGATATTCTTTGCGGAGAGAGAGAAGCTTGAGATGCGCTGACCGTATGCAATATCCTCGCAAAGCTCGATATATGAGATTTTCTTCACGCCGTCAAAGGTTATATCATAATATTTCTGTGTCTCGGAGGTCGGAACCTCCTTGACATCGGCTTTCGGAAAGAGATCTTTTTCATCGGAAAATGTTGTTTTTATCCAGTTTCCGAATTCGAGCAGGCGCGCGACATCGTTTTCGTCAAATTTACCGTTCGGCATCGGCGGAATATTCAGATTCAGGCAGGTATTATTGCCGACGGAATTGAGATAAACCTGCTTCAGATGTTCAAGAGAATGAGCACACTCCAATGGATGATAGAACCAGCCCGGACGGATTGAGGTATCGACCTCGGCGGGCGCAAAAACGGGCTTGCGCGAATAAATCATGGATTCGAAATCGCCTATCGTGCCGTAGGTATTGAAAATATACTGCATTGTCCCGGGTACGGGAGAAGCTGTCTGCGGTGCCGCCTGAAGCCTGTGGCAAAGTTCATAGGGAACAACCGCCCATTCCGCATGGCGGCGGGAACCGCTTTCGTTTCCTATCCATCGCACATCGGGGCTGTGATCGTTGTATATGACGGCGTTCGGCTGATATTTGCGGATAAGCTCGAAATATCCGTCGAAATCGTACTCCTGACGCTTGCCGGTCGCTGTTTCGCCGTTTGCCTCGTCAAACCAGACCTCGAAAACCTCGCCGTAGCCTGTCAGTAGCTCTGTCAGCTGTGCCTTGAAGAAATCATTGTATTTATCCGTGCCGTAGTACTCTGAATTTCTGTCCCACGGCGAGAGGTAAAAGCCGAATTTTATTCCGACCTTGCGGCAGGCATCGGAAAGCTCACGCACAATATCGCCCTTGCCGTTTTTGTAAGGGGAATTTTTTATGGAATGCTCGGTGGTTTTTGTCTGCCAGAGGCAGAAACCGTCGTGATGCTTGGCGGTGATGATGGCACCTTTGAGTCCTGCCGCCTTGATGGCGCGTGCCCAACCCTCGCAGTCAAGCTCCGTGGGATTGAATATGGCGGGGTCTTCCGTGCCGTCGCCCCATTCTTTTCCCGTGTATGTATTCGGGCTGAAATGGATGAATGCGTACATTTCCATATCAAACCAGCGCAGTTGGTTTTCATTCGGGCGTACATTACCCAGCTGTTTCATGTATTCCTTGATTTCCATTTGTTCCTCCGAGAGAGAATTTTGCAAAACATGCGAGATAAATATACCATAAAAAAGGGCTATTTGTCAATAGCTATTGTCATATTGCTGTATAAATCTGTTATCATTCCGCGGCGAAAAAATTGCCGTATCGGAAAAAGGCTATTGTCAAAGCAAAATCACTGTGGTATAATAAAAATGATAACTATTGTTGCTCTGACGGGAGGGAGGCAGATATGGAATTTTTTGCCGAATTTTTACTGGAAATATATATGCAGCTGATGTTTCTCGTCGTACCGAAGAAAAAGAGAGGCAACAAAAAATATAGAGTAATCGCAACGCTTATTGCAATTGCGGTTTTGCTTGGCGTAATGGCGCTTGCACTATGAGGCGCTATACTCATTTCGAAATATAAAAATCCCCTCGGCATCATTCCCATCGCGGTAGCGGCTGTTATTTCTCTCTCAGATTCTTGCCGGATTTGTATTGTACGATAAAAACCATTGATAAAAACGGCATATCAAAGAATTACAGAATCCCTCTTTTCGTGTGCACAGCACCCGAAAAGAGGGATTTATTTGTATCGGTATTTCCGTTATTTGAATTCATCCTCGTGCGAGCGGAAAAAGTCGCGGTAGACACGGACATTCGGAAGCTCTGTCCAACGCTTATCGCAAACGGGATGGGCGTCAAGGTCGTATATTTTCGCGCCTTTCATCGAGAGGATGAAAGGGCTGTGCGTCGCGATGATGAACTGACAGCCGTAAAACCGCGCAGAATCCTCGAGAAACCGCGCAAGCTCAAGCTGATATTCGGCAGAAAGGCTGTTTTCCGGCTCGTCGAGAAGATAGAGCGCATCTTCCTTTATCTCGCTTGTAAAATAGCGGAATGCGCTTTCCCCGTTGGATTTTTCGGTCACATTCTGCGGCAGGCGGCGCTTGGCATACTTGTTTTTCGTCGTGTGACGCGCTTCGTTGTGGCGGCGAAGCTCATCGTATTCCGATAAATCGCGCATGAGAAAGGGCGGCTCATTCGGGTCGTTCAGCTTTTCGTATTCGCTGAAAATCTCCTCGCGGCGCCTGTCCACGCCGTCGTTTATCGCGCGCATGTCGAGCAGAAAATCGAAAACCTCGTCGCTTGTTATGATGCGGCTTTCGCTCGGCAGGTAGCTGCGCGTCAGCCCATATCTGCAGTATGAGAGATACTCCTCAAAATAAGGCGTGCGGTTGAATGGCGCCTTGCGGATAAGTCCCAGTTTTTCCGCCACGATATTGAGAAATGTCGATTTTCCCGAGCCGTTTCCGCCGTAAAAAACGGTTATCGGCGCAAATTCCGCATGGGAGAAATATTTTTCGGGGAAAATCTTGAAAGGGTAAACGCTTTCGGCAAAGCAGGTCATTTCCACCTTATAATTAAAGGAAAGCACATATTCCGCTTCGTCGCGCTCGGAGGCGGGGTCGAAATATTCGAGATATGTCATCTTTTCAGCTTGCCGATGACCTTGCCGAAGCATGTGACGCTCACGGCAGTGTCGAGCGGAATGTCGCTGTAGTCGGGATTGAGTGAGATGAGCCTGTTCCCGCCGTACTGCTTGAAGTAGCTTTCGCCGTCCACGGCGAAAATTCCGAGCTCGCCTATTTCGATATTCTTTCGGTCGGAAACGAGGAGGATATCTCCGTCGCTGTATTTGGGCATCATGCTGTTTCCGCGAACCTTAATCGCGAAATCCGCCATGTCTGTTGTCGGGCTGCTGTATACGGAAATATTAGTATAGTCGCTGTCGGCAAGGTAGGAGCCGGTGCCGGCGGAGGCGGCTGTGGAATAGAGGCGGAGAGTACGTATTTTTCGCGCCGCCTTGATGATGTCGTCTTTCTGCGGCTCGGAATCGCGCTTCGCCGAGGCTTCCTTTGCCTTTTGCAGGCGGCTGTATTCCTTATTTATAATATAGTCGGCGGTCTCCTTGCCGCTCGCGTCAAGCTCGGAATATTTGCGCATGATGTCCGGCAGGGAAGCGCCGCCGCTGTATGAAGAGGTGCCGAGAAGCTCGTCCAGCGTGCAGGAGAAGGCACCCGAAAGCGCTGTCAGTGTAGAGAGCTTGGGATCGTTCGTTGCGCCCGAAAGCAACTTGTTGAGAGTGCCGAGAGATATTCCCGAGAGCTCAGAGAGACTTTCATTCGTGAGTTTTCTTTCCTTTTTTATTTTCTTTATGCTCTCAAGCCATTCCATATCAAAAACCTCCGATTTTATTATAAATAGAAATATTCCGCTTGTCTGCTTCATAATTATATTATTGCAAATGTATTCTATCACAAAATTTCGGTTTTGTAAAGAGGTTTTTGAAAATAATTTATATTCAGCGGTAAAAATTTTGAAGAAAATTATAAAAAACTATTGACAAAACGCGAAATGAGTAGTATAATCAAATTACAAATTATATTTGACGGTAATTTTTATACATAAATATAAACTCGGAGGGCAAAAATGATTACTGAAAGCGGATTTGAAATAATTGGCGGTTGCAAGGTGTACGAATATGAGGTTGCCTGCCCGAATTATACGCGGGCAAAAAAAGCAGGCGGCTTTTTTGCCGCAGTGCTCGCGCTCTTTTCCGCGTTTTTTGCTTTTCTCGGAAATGTGCTTTGCACATTCGCCGCAGGCGCGGCGGGCGGTAAAAAGACGCGATCCGCCGCAGGTAAGAAGAAGCTTGCGCATGTATTTGCGGGATTCGGAATCTTCGTTCTGTGCGCCGCCTGCACTCTTGCCGGAGTCGGTCTTGCCGCTCTGCTGATGTGACTGAAGCTTCGGTATGCCCGAAGCGGAAAATAAAATCCAAGTCAAAAATGAGGACTTTGCTTTAAATCGCAGATTGATACTTCATATATAATATCATCTGACGAAATAATCTCCCCCCTGATGTAAATCCCCTGCCGAAGCAGTTATCGGCAGGGGACGTGGCAGGCAACGAAAAAAATGCAATAGGATATGATAATCTATTTCAGGATAATCTTCCATTCCGCAGTCAGCTTCTCGAGCGAAGCCGAGGCGTTTGCGGGGCTTGTAGACGGGAGCTTCACGGCTCGTATGCCCGTTTTTTGCAGGAGAAGTTTGTCATAGAGGCGCGAGGCGGTGCCGCCGTTTGCAAAAATGTGCGTGATTTTGCTTTTCGCCAGTATTTCCGAGAGGTCATTAGGTGCGGCGTGCTTTATCGAGCTGTCGGAGGAGCCACTTATTTCGCACGAGGCTATGACATCCCAGAGAGCAATTCCGTGGCGCAGGAGCATAGCGCGCTTTTCGTCGATGCTTTCGGGGATATTTTCACAGAGTATCGCGGCAAGCACGCGCCAGAATCGGTTTTGCGGATGCGCATAGTAAAATCCCGCTTCGCGCGATTTTACCGATGGAAAGCTGCCGAGAATAAGAACGCGCGAATTTTTATCCCATACGGGCGCGATATTATGCACGAAATGTTCGCTTGCCGGACAGACGGCACCGCTTGCGATAAGACGCGCGTAGTTTACCATGAGATAGATATTGCCTGCGCCCGCAAAGCGGGAAGTATCCGAGAAATCCGAATCCGCAGGAATCCATTCGAGCCTGTTTTCTTTCCCGAAAACGGGCTTTTCGTTTTTCAGCGTGCCGCTCCAGAATTCAAGGAGCAGATCTTCTTCGCAATATGTGAGGTCGATGAGATGGGAGATGCTTATATCTTCGCGGCTTACGGCGGTTTCCTCAAAAAGCTCGCGATATGCCGCCGCTTCGCTTTCTTCACCTTCTTCAATGCTGCCGCCGACGAAATTAAGCTTGCCCTTATGCGGTGCTTTTTTTCGCAGGCACATGAGTATTTTGCTTCTGTCGGGTGAAAAGACGAGTATCAGATTGTATTTTTTCATATGCGCTCACTTCCCGTGTCTTCTGTATTCGCCTGTGGTGATGCCTGCGATTTTACGGAATTGGCGGCAAAAATATGCGCAATCGTAGAAGCCGAGCAGACTCGAAATATGTTCTATCGTATAGTCCGAGGTATCAAGCAGTAGCTTTGCCTTGCTTATTTTCGCTTTCATCAGATACTCGGAAAACGAGATTCCGACGGTGGCAGAGAAGAGCCTGCCGAAATAATCGGCACTGTAACCGTAGATTTTTGCCGTTTGCGAGAGCGAACCTATGCTCTCCGGCGCGAAATCCATCTGTTCCGTAAGCTTTTTTATCATGGCGTCATGTGGGGCTTCGATTATCGGTGCGGGCGTTTTCGGCGAGCCGCCGAAAAACTCTGTCAGAGCGCAGTGAAGAAATTCCGCCGCACTTTCGTTTTCGCCTTTATTGTAATAAAAGATGACGCGACGTAGCAGGCGTGAATAAAATTCTGTATCGGGGATAGTTTTGCAGACGGTTTTCTTCGGGAAAACCGCCATGTTTCTCGGCGAAAAATGAACATTCAGCGCGAGCAGACGGTCGTTTACATCGTGCGAGGCATTGTACTGCGTATTCGGGCAGAGCAGAAAGCTCTTTCCCGCGGTTATCTCCATCGGTTCGCCGCCGCAGATTATTGTGCCCTTGCCGCGGAGCACTGTCCACAGGTCATAATCGGGAAAACCCACCGTATTCCAGCTCCAGTCCGCAGGGCAATCCGATATGCCGCAGGAATTTATTCTGATATCAAGTTCATGAAGTGCTTCTTCCATAGCATCCTCCGAAAAAAGTTTCTCATGTCGTAATAATACAATGATTTTTTGCATAAGTCAATAGACAAATCGGCTTTTTTATGATAAAATAAATATCACAGAGATTTTTTTGAAAAATTGCAAATCTGCCGTCGCACCGTGCGACTATATATAAAAACGGGAGGTAGATATGAATGTTTTTTGGTTTGTTGCCGCGGCTGTCGCGCTCGGCGTGATGATTTTTTACGGGAGAATTTTATTTAAGCGGGTTTTGTTTTCGGCTCGGCTGAAAAAAGCCTGCCGTGCAGGGAAATACGGCTTTTTGCCGACCCATGCATTCTGGCTTCTCGGGTGGACGCGGGGCAAAAAATGCGATTTTTACATCGAAAAGCCGGAGGGCATCTATGCCGTGAAACTCATCGGCGCATTGTCGCGCACAGCGCTTTTCAATTACATCAACGAGTGGCATTATGCCGTGCGCGATCTGACTTTTCATACGCGCTATGTTTCCATGGGCATACCGTATAAGGCAAAAAGCAAAAGCAGATACGATTTTATCGGCGCTTTGCCGGAGGCTATGCGGGGAAAAGAAATAATTCACGCGATAGTGATGGTTCCCGTTTCGTGCTTTGTCACCTGCTCGCACGACGGCGAAATGAAGCCGATTTCCGACGGGGATAAGATAGCCGAGGGGACTTTTTATACAGGCTCGGGCTTTATAAATGATGTTCTCCTTAAAAAATGATAAAAACCTGAATTTTTTCATGAAAACGCCAACCTTTTGATTTTTTTCGCCACTATAACAGCACAACTGATAATGTTTGCGGACAAACTGCCGCAGTAAAAAGAGAACAAGACCAGCGGTCCCCTCCGTCGGTCTTGTTATTTTATCTCGTTTATATTATATAATCGCAGTTTTCGGGAGCTTTTATGAGGTCGGCTATCGTGATACCGTCAAAAAACTCGTCCGTCATCTTCTTATATTCGCGCCACATGGGGAGCGTTCTGCAATATGAAGCGCGCGGACACGGCGCGGCACCGCAGGCAAGGCATGCGACAGGCGCCATGTCCCCCTCGGTCAGGCGCAGAATCTCACCAACGGTATAATCTTCGGGTTCGCGGCAGAGCTTATAGCCGCCGCCCTTGCCGTGGATTCCCTCGATAAGCGCACCTTTGGCAAGCAGAGGTGTGATTTTTTCTATATATTTGAGCGAAATTTCCTGACGCTCCGCAATTTCGCGAAGCGGTATATAGCCGCCCCTGTGTTCCGCCAGATCTATCACTACTCTTATGGCGTATCTTCCGCGTGTCGATATCATAGTCATTCTCAGTCGGCAAAAAGAGGTGTGGAGAGATAGCGGTCGCCTGTATCGGGGAGGAGAACAACTATCGTTTTGCCCTCGTTTTCGGGCTTCTTTGCCAGTTCTATTGCCGCCCATACAGCCGCACCCGAGGAGATGCCGACGAGCACGCCCTCGCTCTTGCCGATAAGCTTGCCTGTGGCAAAAGCGTCCTCATTTGCAACGGGAATAATCTCGTCATAAATCTTTGTATCGAGAACATCGGGAACAAATCCCGCGCCGATGCCCTGAATTTTATGCGGACCGGCAACGCCTGTCGAAAGCACGGCGGAGGTCGCGGGCTCGACTGCGACAACCTTTACGGCGGGAAGTTTTGATTTCAGATATTTGCCGACGCCTGTTATAGTGCCGCCGGTGCCGACGCCGGCTACAAAATAGTCGATATTGCCGTCGGTATCCTCGTATATTTCGGGTCCCGTGGTATCAAAATGCGCCTGCGGATTTGCGGGGTTTACAAATTGACCGGGAATGAAGCTGTCCGGAATCTCGCGCGCCAGCTCCTCCGCCTTGGCGATGGCACCTTTCATGCCCTTTGCGCCATCGGAGAGGACGAGCTCGGCACCGTATGCCTTCATTATCTGACGGCGCTCGACAGACATTGTTTCGGGCATAACGATGATGATACGATAGCCTCGTGCCGCGGCAACGGAGGCAAGACCTATGCCTGTATTTCCCGAGGTCGGCTCGATGATTACGGAGCCTTTTTTGAGAAGTCCTTTCTTTTCCGCATCGTCAATCATAGCCTTTGCCACTCTGTCCTTGACGGAGCCTGCGGGATTGAAATATTCGAGCTTGGCTACGATTTTTGCCTTCAGCCCGAGCTTTTCTTCAATATGAGAAAGCTCAAGAAGCGGAGTTTTACCGATGAGCTCATCGGCGCTTTTATAGATTTTTGACATGATAATCTCTCCTTTTTTGTGTATTTACTGCCTCTTTATTTACCTACCAACATAGTATGCAGGTATTATAATACTGCCTTGATGATTTGTCAAGGGGTTTACGAAAAAAATATGAAATTTCATGTAAAAATTCACTCCTGCGGCTCGGATTTGGCGTTTATCATTGATTTTTGCGTCGAAATATGCTAATATAACAAAAAAGACATTTCTGCAAACAGAGGGAAAACATGAAAAATCTTATCTTTGTAAACGGGACTATGGGTGCGGGCAAAACGGCGACCTGCACGGCTCTTCGCGATATTATGAAGCCCGCTGTATTTCTCGATGGTGACTGGTGCTGGGATATGCGTCCGTTTACCGTCACGGAGGAGACGAAGCACATGGTGCTCGATAATATATGTTATCTCCTCGGTAATTTTATCGCCTGTTCTGAATATAAAAACATAATCTTCTGCTGGGTGATGCACGAACAGAAGATTATATACGATATCCTCGCGCGGCTTGACCTGCGCGATGTGAATTTCCGGCTTTTTACTCTGCAGCTCTCTGATGAGGCGCTCGGGCGGCATCTGAAGTCAGATATAGAGCGCGGGATAAGATGCGCGGATATCTTTGAGAGAAGCCGCGAGAGGCTGCCGCTTTATGAGAATATGAACGGCACAAAGATAGATGTTAGCGATATTTCGGCGCGGGAAGCGGCGGAAAAGATAGCGGGCGAGATGACAAAGCGGGAAAACGAGCCGACTTTTGAAACAGAGCGCCTGCTCATCCGCCCATGGCGGCAGAGCGATGCGGGAAGCCTGTATAAATACGCGTGCGACCCCGATGTCGGTCCGTCTGCCGGATGGAAGCCGCATGAGAGCATAGAGGAAAGCAGAAAGATAATCGACCTTGTGCTTTCCGCTCACGGCACCTTTGCCGTAATATTAAAGGAAAGCGGCGAGGCTATCGGCAGCATAGGCATATTTAAGACTGAGGCAAAAGGCGCGGCGGCGGGCGAACCTGAACTCGGCTTCTGGATAGGAAAGCCATATTGGGGACAGGGGCTTATTCCCGAGGCGGTGCGTGCGCTTCTCTCATATTGCTTTGATACGCTCGGATGTCGCCGCATATGGTGCGCACATTTTGAAGGAAACGAAAAATCGCGTCGCTGTCAGGAAAAGTGCGGCTTTATCCCGCATCATACCGAGGAAGTTTTCCGGAAGCCCACAGGCGAAAGCAAGACGACGAATTTCATGACGCTGACAAAAGAGCGCTTCGATGCAATGTACAAAAGCTGATTTTTACTTTAATACGGCAGGAGATTTTTATGAGCGATACGAAAGAAAAGATACTGCATGAGTCGCTGAGGCTCTTTGCAAGGAACGGCTACGAGGCGGTTTCCTGCAGTGATATTGCAGGCGCACTCGGAATAACAAAGGGCGCGCTCTACAGGCACTACAAAAGTAAGCGCGATATTTTCGGAAGCATTCTCGCGGAGATGGAGCGCAGAGATGCCGTGCGAGCCGCGGCTTTTGACCTGCCTGAGGGAACTCTCTCCGATATGCCCGAGAAATACCGCGCGGCATCGGCAGATAAGCTGACGGACTTCTGCAAGGCACAGTTTGACTATTGGACGGCGGACGGCTTTGCCTCCGATTTTCGCCGCATGCTGACAGTCGAGCAATTTCACGACGTGAAAATGGCGGCGCTCTATCGGCAATATCTTTCCGGCGGACCGCTTGGATATGTTGCCGACCTGCTCTCATCGATGGGTATCGCCTGTCCGCAGGAAAAGGCGGTGGAGCTATATGCGCATATGTTTCTCGGTTACAGCCTTTACGATGGGGAAAATGATAAGGAAGGCGTGCGCAGTGCGCTTTTTGCGCGGCTTGACAAAATAAAAAACGAGCTTATACGGTAAGGAGAACAGAATGGAGAAGCTCCTGATAGTCGATGGGCACAATCTGCTTTTTCAGATGTTTTACGGCATGCCCGCGAGGATAATAAACGAAAACGGCGTGTCCATAGGCGGCACGCTTGGCTTTGTCGGTGCTCTGCTCAAAATCATAAGAATGACGCAACCGACGCATGCCGTAGTGCTTTTTGACAGCGAAACGGGGAGCGGACGCGCGGAGCTTGACCCCGAATACAAGGCAAACCGCACCGATTTTTCCGAGATGCCCGAGGAGGAAACGCCTTTTTCGCAGCTTCCGTATATTTATGCGGCGCTGGACAGCATAGGTATGGCTCATGCGGAGGCGGCGGGCTGCGAAGCGGACGATATCGCGGCTTCGTATGCCTGCAGATACGGAGGAGACAGCAAGGTGGTAATTTCGTCCTTTGACAGCGACTTTTTCCAGCTGATATCGGAGAATGTATCCGTGCTCCGATATCGCGGAAGCGGAACGGTGATTTTCACGGAGGAGACGGTGCGCGATAAATACGGCATAGAGCCGTGCAGATATGCCGATTTCAAGGCGATGACGGGCGACAGCGCCGACAATATCCGCGGCGCCGACAAGATAGGACCGAAAACCGCTGCGGAGCTTATTTCGCAGTTCGGCACGCTCGAAAATATCATAGAAAATGCCGGAAGCATACATAAGCCGAGCATCAGGGCATCGGTTCTCGCAAACGCGCAGAGGCTGAAAATAAACTACAGCATGATAAAATTGGATTCCCATGCCGATATGCCTTTTGCGGAGGAAGAACTCGCTTTCACTGACGGCGGCATGACGACCGGAGAGATTTTGCGAAAAATAGGACTTAAATAAAAATGACAGACCGCCGAAGCACCCCGAAAGTGTCTGACTTTTGAGGTGGATATCACGCGAGGTCTGTCTTTTTTATTAAAATAACTCATTTTTTATACGGCTCAGCTCCGCTATGAAAGCCGTGTCGAGGTCGGTGAGCTTGTAATCCTTGCGGCGGATTATCACATCTCTGTATACCTTCTTGTTTTCGTCACAGGTGCGGCAGACAAGAGAATAGCGTTCGAGCGTTTTTTTAGGTATGGGAGAGACCCACATGAAGGTGTCGGTATTTTCCGAAAGCAGCTCATACTGACTGCCGCGCTCAAAAACGAATATGCGTCGTCCGATATCGGGAAGCTCCTCTTTTTTTACAGCCTCCGTCGGCAGCGAAGGCACAAAGGGATCGCCGTGCGCTATCTCTATATGCTCGGCAAGGTCGGCAAATGTTATTTTTTCTTTCTTTGCGAGCGGCGAATTTTTGCTCATGACGAGCGCATATGTAAATTCCGCTATCAGCTCGTGAGAAAGCTCCTTTTCGTCGAGCATCTTCTTATAATATTTGTCGTGGCTTTCCGCATAGCGCACGATGCCGAGCCTGTATTCCTCCTCGAGGATATTCTTTATCGCCCGCAAAGAATTTGTTTCTTTATAGAAAATTTCAATCTCGTTTTCCGATGAAAGATGCTTGGAAAATTCGGTGAATGCCGCCGAGATATATCCGGCTCTCGGAACGGAAACGGAAAAGCGCTTCTTCGGCAAGGCAGTCTTTTTGAACATGTTCTCGAGTGTATTTACCTGATTTAAAATGGTCTTGGCATATATCAGAAAAGCCTCGCCGTCGGGTGTTGGTCGCATACCTCTTGCCGAGCGCTCAAAAATGGTGACGCCGAGAGATGATTCCAGCTCCTTTATTGAACGGCTTAAATTCGGCTGGTCTATATAGAGCTTTTCCGCCGCCTTGTTTATCGAGCCGCAGGCGGCAACCTCAACGGCATATTTCAGATAGAGAAGATTCATATTTTTTCCTTTCCGAGGTTAATTTGCGCTCTGCCTGTCAAGCCCGTATTTTTTCATCACGCGCCCGAGCTTTTCTCCTGTCGGCTTTGCGAGAAGCAGAAGAAAAATCACATTTGACGCGGCATAAATGAGCATGACGACGCCGGATGAGGCGATGGCGGCAAGATAGCGCGAGAGCGAAAATTCCTCCCACCAGAGCACTGTCCATATATCCATGATAAGCGAGTAGAAAACGCCCGCGAGCGCACCGAAAACCGCAAGCGCGATTTTGTTTTTTTTGAGAATACCGCCGAGCAGGGCGGCAAAAAGCCCGATAAGACCCCATGCGAGCATCTGAAAAGGCGTCCACGGACCCTGCCCGAAAAGAATATTTGAGAGGACAGCCGAGAGCGCTCCGCAGAGAAAGCCGGACTGCGCTCCGAGATACATCCCCGTGATTATCACAATAGCCGAAACGGGCTTGAAATGCGGTATCGCCGCGAAAGCAAATCTGCCGAGCACGGAGAGAGCCGTCATCACGGCGAGTATCACGGCGAGCTGAACATTGCCGTTCTTTTTTTCAAAAGCCAAGAAAAACGGCAGGCATGAGAGCAGAGCGATGCATACCGAAACAGGCAGATATGCCTTGCCGCGGAAGGCAAAAACTCCGACGGCGATGCAGAGCGGCACAAGCACAAAGGCTGTGATATAGGGAAAAGCCGATTTGAATTTCATGAGTGAGCCTCTCCTTTCGCGAGAAGAACCACATCATCGACTGTGACGGTATTTTCGAATATGCCGCGTGAAATGCGGCTTGCCGCTGTGGTATAGAAATCGTTTCCGCTGAAAAAATTTCGCGGCGAAGAGGGCGAAATCACCTCTCCGTCGAAGAAAAGGGCACATTTGTCCGAGGCGATGGCGGCAAACTCGGTATCGTGAGTGACCGCAATAACGGTGACACCTTCTCTTTTCAGAGAAAAGAGAATATCGCGCAAAATCAGCTTTGCATGAGCATCTATGCCTTTGGTCGGCTCATCGAGAAGCAAAATTTTCGGCTTTGAGAGCAGGACTTTCGCAAGAGCGCATTTCTGCGCCTCGCCGCCGGAGAGATCATACGGATGCTTTCCGAAAAGACGGGAAATGCCGAGTTTTTCGGAAACGGCGGACATTTTTTCATCAGCCTGCACGGCGGAATATCCGAGCACGCGGCACATATCGCGAAGATCGCTCTCCACCGTATCGCGCAGAAAGACATCGTGTACATTTTGCGGGAGAAGCGCAACATTATGAAAATGAAGCTCATTTCCGCGATAATCCTTTATATTTTTTCCGAGAAGCTTTATTTTTCCGCGATATGGCTTTTCTATGCCGCTGAGAACCTTCAGCACGGTGGTTTTTCCGGCACCGTTTCCGCCGAGCAGAGAAAATATTTCGCCGCGCTTTAAGGAAAGATTTAATCCGCGCAGGATATCCGGCGTATTTCGCTCATAGCGAAACCAGACATTTTTCATTTCCACCGCATTTTCGCTTTCGCCGTCTGACGGCTTGTCGGCGGGTACAGAAGCGCCGCGTCGAATATCGAGAGAAGAGAGAAAACGCCTGCCTTCGCGCACGGTTAGCGGCGATTTTCCGCTATCCGCGAGAGCCGCGGATATTCTTGAGGCGGCAGGAAAGCCCGCGCTTATCGGGCGGCTTCCGAGGGCATTGCAAACGGCTCGCGGACTGTCAAAGGAGACTATCCTGCCGTCCTCCATGACGGCGGCGCGGTCGGCTATCGGGAGAAGCTCTTCCAGCCTGTGCTCGGCTATTATCACCGTTACGCCGAGATCGCGGTTCAGCCTGTAAATATCGGAAATAAAATCAGATGCCGCTACGGGGTCGAGCTGTGCCGTCGGCTCATCGAGAAGCAGGAGTCGCGGAGAGAGAGCCATGACCGAAGCGAGCGAGAGCAGCTGCTTTTGCCCGCCCGAGAGAGAAGCCGTATCTGCGCGAAACCATGAGTCTATGCCGAAATAGCCTGCCATTTCTCCTGCGCGAAGGCGTATTTTTTCACTCTCGAAGCCGAGTCCCTCCATGCCGAAGGCAAGCTCGTGCCAGACCTTGTCCGTGACAATCTGCGTCTCCGGATTCTGCATGACATAGCCTATTTCGGAGGCGGATGCACGCTCGTCGAGTTCGCTCTGCGGCTTGTCGAAAAGCGAAATTTCGCCGCTTATTTTTCCTGCGGGGGCAAGCTCGCGCTTGAGCAGACGGAGCAGTGTTGTTTTGCCGCAGCCGGACTCTCCGCAGAGCACGATAAATTCGCCCTCGCTAACGGAAAAAGAAATGTTTTCGAGCGCGGGAGAAGCGGCATCGGGATATGAAAAGCTTAGATTTTTGACCGCAAGTATTTCCATCTGAGAGCCTCCTTTGCTTCGAAAATAAAGGGAAAAAGCGAAAATGCCGCGAGCGCCGCATAAAGGCAGAGAGCGACGGGCGAAAAGCTTATTTTTTCCACCCTCGGGTAGAAAGAAAAAGTGAATATCCCGAGCCTGATGCCGAGAATTGATATAACGGTAAGTGCGGCGGCGCAGAAAGAGAGAACTCCGTCGCCCGCGGTAAAGCGGAACGGCGCGAATTTTGTTCTGCCGCGCAATCCGTAGCCACGCGCCTTCATCGACGCGGCGGTGTCCGCCGTGCCCTCGAGCGCCCATGTCACAAGAGCGGAAAATATGCGCGCATTGCAGGCGATTTTTGATACAAACCCCTTTTCCGAGTAATAGCCCATCGCTTTCTGTGCGTCGGAAAGCTCTTTATGCCTGCGCCTGAAAAGCGGGATAAAGCGCAGTGCCATCGTCAGCACAAGCGAGATTTTCGGCAGGATGCCGCCGAAAACACAGATCAGCTTATCCGATGTCATAACTGCGGAAAAGCACCTGCACCACGCAATCACCGTTATCATTACGGCGGCGATATCCGCGCCGTAGAGTACAGCCTCGAGCGTTACGGGATTGCCGTTCAGAAAGAAAAGCGGTGTCGCACCATTATGCGAAAAGAGAGGATTTGCAAGCGAGAGCAGGATGAAGAGCACAAGATAAAATGCAATATCCGAGAAGAATTTTCTCCCCTGTATCGCGGCGGAAAAAAGCAGGGCGCCGAGGAGCAGAATGCCGACGGCGACAGGATTTGCCATAAAAACCGCGATGACAATCAGCGACATGAGAAAGAGAAACGACGGCACAGGGTGAAATGCACCGAAGGCGATGACTTTTTCATTCATTTCCGTATCCTCCGTTTTCTCCTGTATCATGACCGAGGTCACATGAATATACAAACTCAATCACATCGCCGTCCGAGAGCGTGTATTCGGCGCAGCTTTGCGAGGGAAAAACGCCGTTTACACGATACATCCAGCCGGAGAGCGGTCCGCATGAATATTCATAGAGGTAGTTTATGCCCGCGATATAGAGCGAGCCGCGCGCGGTTTTTTTGCTTCCGCGATATTCCGCCTGAATCTTATTATAGCGCAGGACGCGGTCGAGCACATCGTATACAGTGTCGCCGTCGCGCAGGACATATTCCGTCTTTTCGAGTATGATTCCGTTTTGCGGGATATAGTTGCCGTTTTTCAGCGAGGCATCGAGCTTATCGTAATTATCGAAAATGCTGTCGCACCTTATCGAGAGGAAAACCGTCTCCGAATCGGGCTTTATATCGTCGATATGCGAAAGATAATATTCATCTACGGACTGAATTTCTACGCCGCCGATGAGAACGATTATGATAAGCACTGCGGCGACTATTGCGAGAATATCTTTTTTCATTCTGTGTCCTCGTTTTCATACATCGCCGCCAGCTCGTCCATTTCGCGGCGGCGCCTTGTCATGCGGTGCCTTATGCGCAGGACGATAAAGAGCACGAGGACGACTGCCGCCGCGGAAAGCGATACGGCAAGGACAAGCGTGCGGAAAAGAGTATCTACTTTTGCCTTTGCCGCAGCAAGGCTTTCGGCGCCGACGACAAGTGTTTTGTCGTATTCGGAAAGGGAACCGTATGCCTTTGCCGCCGCGAGAACGGAGCCTCTGTCCGAAAGCGAAAGCTTATCGGGCGCGGGCATGGCATCTATATCTTCATTAAGCGATTTTATCTTGCGCCGTATACCGTCGATTTCGGCTTTGGCGGAGGTCAGCTTTTCTGCATATGCCGTATTTCCCGTGCATTTTACTTTATAAAGCAGGGTGACAACGCGTGTGTAATATTCGCCGGTGAGCATATCGGGCAGAGCGTCGACATATGCGGCATCGCTTTCTTCAAAAGAAACTTTTGCAGGTTGCATGTCGCGCAGGTCAAAGAGAGGGCGCATACCTGAGGAAAAACGGTAAAGCGCCGCCATGGCGCAGAGTGCCTGATAGCTTACCACGCGATTGACGGATGCCTGAGACGCTGTTGAATGAATGAAGCCGCCGTCATCGCCGCGATAGCGTATGATGCCGTCCCATACGGAATTTCCGTTTTTTACGAAGCGAGGGTCGGAAAAAGGATTTATGCCGAGCGCACACAGAGCTATCGCAACCTGACAGGTGCTCTCGCAATTGCGCTCGCCGAATGCGCCGAATGACATGAAATCGCCCGTTTCGCATTGCATTTCCGAGAGAAGAGCGACGGCGCGGTCGACAGCCTCGTGCACGGCGACGCTGCGCACCTCTCCCGACACGGTGACATTATAGCGCGTTTCGTCATTGTAATAAGGAGCAAGCGCCGTCAACGCCATGGCAGTGATATCGGCATCGGCTTCGTCGCCCAAAAAGCAGAAGCCGCCATTCGGAAGCTCCTCCGACAGAATGCCCGAGATGATACTCTCACGCGTATCATGTGAGCCTTCCGGCACATCATAACCGATGCTGTCCAGTGCGAGAAGCCCCCAGATAAGTCCGTTTATTCCTTGTCTGCCGAGCGGAGCGGTATTCCCTCTGTTGTATACTCCGTCGGAAATGAGATTGATGTTGCCCTTTTCCGTGACTATTGCCGCAGGGTCTCCGCCGCAGGCGAGCAGACAGAGGCTGATGCGATGCCATTCCGTCGCACGGGAGGGGTCAAGTGCGCCGCTTTCGCGATACCTCGCGGCGACATTTTCCTCAGCTGTCGCAATATATGCGATGCGGTCGAAATCAAGTCCCAGCCTTGCCATGGCAAAGGCATACCAGTCCGTCGCCGTGAGTGTGCCCGCTTCGGCGATGAGTTTATCGTCGAGCAGAAAATCGCGCGAACCGTTTGCGGATTTTTCATATTCGATGATACCCTTCGCGATGCCGAGGATTTCTTCACATGAGGGGATATTTTTCGCGCAGAGAGAGGCAGGGAGGAGCATGGCTGCAAAGGTTGCCGCAAAGATTATGGCAAATATGCGCAGAGCAATTTTTTTCATGCCGTTTATCACCTCTTACTTTAAAATAAGCTATATCTGATATATCATCAATAATATTATCACAAATGTCGCAATATGTCAATATTTTGCGACGTTCATGCAATCACTTGTGTGAAAGCCGCAAACCGGAGAAAAAATATAAGAAGATTTTTGACAAATCCTATTGAAAAAGCAAGGATTTTCTGTTATTATATATTGAAAATGTAATTATAATGGGGATTTATTTTGAAGGGCTTGAAAAGACTGCTCAGCTATGCGCGGCGCGCGGCTGACGATTACTCAATGATAGAAGAGGGCGATAAGATAGCCGTCGGTGTTTCTGCGGGCAAGGATTCGCTTTCACTCCTTTGGACTATGGCGGAACTACGCCGCTTTTATCCGAAAAAATTCGAACTGATGGCAATAACGATAGATATGAAATTTGACGACCTCGGCGGGGGACGCAAGCCGGCTGATTATTCCGAGGTGGAAGAGCTTTGCCGCAGGATTCATGTGGAATATCGCGTTGTGCCGTCCAATATAGCGAAGATAGTTTTTGATATAAGAAAAGAGAATAACCCCTGCTCGCTCTGCGCCAAGCTTCGCCGCGGCATGCTCAACGATGCGGCAAAATCTTTCGGCTGCAACAAGGTGGCGCTCGGTCATCATTTCGACGATGCGGTGCAGACTTTTATGCTCAATCTTTTCTATGAGGGGAGAATAGGGTGCTTTGCGCCGGTCACATATCTTGACCGCAGTGATATCACGGTTATCCGTCCGCTCGTATACGCGCAGGAAAAGGATATAAAATATTTCGCTCTGCACGCCGATCTGCCTATGGTGGAAAGCTCATGCCCCGCAAACAAGCACACGGAGCGCGAGGAAATGAAGCAGCTCCTGCTCGGTCTGGAAAAGGAAAACAAGGGACTGCGCCACAGGATATTCGGTGCTATGCAGAGAGCGGGCGTGGACGGCTTTTGCGAGTCGCGCATAAAGCACTATAAAGACGACGACGGAGAAAAAGGCGACGAAGCATGATTCTTAACGCCGAAAAAGGAATAAACGCCGCGCTTTTGCGGAAGATTAAGAAAAAACTTTTTCGGAGGAAATATGTCGGAAAAAAGGAAAGCGGAGCTTACCGCGCACTACTGCCCGAATATAGACGACAATGTTTTTGTCATGTCTACGGTGGACAGGCGCGGCGCAACGAAAAGAAAGTGCCTCTCGGCTCATCTTTGCCGCTCGGACGAGCGCGCCTCATGCGGGCGCACGGACGAAGCGCATGACGGCACGGGAATAACGATTTGAAAGTAAAATGAAATTTTTTCAGAAAGAGGTAATAAAAATGGCAATCAGATTTTCAGACAAGTATCTCGGAGGACTGCTCGGAACAAACGAGCTCGGCTCCATCAAGGAGGAGACGATCCGCGCGGCTGAAACGCTTACAGGGCGCACGGGAGCGGGAAACGATTTTCTCGGCTGGCTTGACCTCCCCGTTACTTATGACAAGGCGAATATCGAGCACATAAAGGCTGCGGCGGAGAAGATAAAAAGCTCCTGCGATGTCCTCATAGTCATCGGTATCGGCGGCTCCTATCTCGGAGCACGCGCCGCTATAGAGTTTGTTCACGGCGCCTTCTACAATAACAAGAAAAAGGATACGCCCGATATTTATTTCGTCGGAAATGACATATCTTCCGCGCATCTTCAGGATATACTTTCAATATGCGAAGAAAAAGATATCTGCATAAATGTAATATCAAAATCCGGCACGACGACAGAGCCTGCGATAGCTTTCCGCATATTCCGCGACCTGCTCATAAAGAAATACGGCGAGGATGCAATCAAGGACAGAATTTTTGTTACCACGGATAAGGCAAAGGGCGCGCTCCGCTCTCAGGTAAACGAATTCGGCTATGACAGCTTTGTTGTAGACGACGATATCGGCGGCAGATATTCCGTGCTCAGTGCGGTAGGTCTGCTTCCCATTGCCGTTTCGGGCGCGGATATAGATGAGATGCTTGCCGGTGCGGCAAAGGCTTATGCCGATTTTGCAGGTGGGGACTTTGAAACCAACGACTGCCTCAAATATGCCGCAGTGCGCAATCTGCTCTATCGCGGAAGCAAATACAGAGGCGCAAAGAGCGTTGAAATTCTTGCGGTGAACGACCCCGCACTCACTATGACCTGCGAATGGTGGAAGCAGCTCTTCGGCGAGAGCGAGGGCAAGGACGGCAAGGGCATTTATCCCTCCTCCGCGACATATTCCACAGACCTGCACTCCATCGGTCAGTTCATTCAGGAGGGCGAGAGAGTGATGTTTGAAACGGTCATCAATATCAATAATGAGGACGGCTTCGTCGTTCCCTCCGACAAGGACGATGCCGACGGGCTCGGCTTCCTCGCGGGCAAATCCGTAAATACCGTAAATCAGAAGGCTTTTCTCGGCACGGTGCTCGCGCATACCGACGGCGGCGTTCCGAATATCGTGCTCGAGCTTGATTCCAGAAGCGCATACGATTTCGGCTATCTCGTATATTTCTTCGAAAAGGCATGCGCCGTTTCCGGTTACCTGCTCGGTGTAAATCCCTTCAACCAGCCCGGCGTTGAAGCGTACAAGAAAAATATGTTCGCGCTCCTCGGCAAGCCCGGCTACGAGGAGAGAAAAGCAGAGCTGGAGAAGAGAATTTCCGAGCTCGGCTGATGCAGATACGAAAGGCAAAATAAACGGAAATGTTAAAGCGTTTTATCAGTTATTATAAGCCGCACAGGAAGCTTTTTGCACTTGACCTGCTCTGCGCGGCACTGCTTGCCGCCTGTGACCTTTTCTACCCGATGATAACGCGCTCCATGCTCAATGACTATATTCCCAATTCAAAGCTGCGTGCGCTTGCCGTCTGGGCTGTCGCCCTGCTTCTGATATACATAGTCAAGGCAGGACTGAAATATTTCATGCAGTATTACGGTCATATGGTGGGCGTTTATATGCAGTCGGATATGAGAAGAGAGGCTTTTGAGCATCTCGAGCGGCTGCCGTTCGGATATTTCGACAATCATAAGACAGGTGCCATCATGTCGCGCATAATAAACGACCTGCAGGAGGTTTCCGAGCTTGCGCATCACGGTCCCGAGGATGTGATACTTGCCATTCTCCTGCTTGTGCCGTCGTTTTTCCTGATGAGCTCGATAAATCTGCCGCTGACGGCGATTATCTTTGCGTTTATTCCGATACTCGTCTGGTATGCGGCGAAAAAGCGGCTGAAAATGAGCGCCGCCTTCAAAGAGACGCGTGCGGAAACGGCGGAAATCAATGCGGCACTGGAGAACAACATAGCGGGCATAAGGGTTTCCAAGGCGTTTACCTGCGAGCCTTACGCGCTTGAAAAATTCCGCGAAAACGACGCGAATTTCGTAGAGGCGAAGAGAAAATCATACAAGGCAATGGCGGAATTTTTCTCGGGAAACAACTTCATCATAGATTTTCTCAATATTATCATCTTCGTTTTCGGCGGAATATTCACCTACAAGGGCATGATAACCGTCACCGACTTCGCGACATTCATAATCTTTGTGAATATATTCCTTACGCCGATAAAGAACCTGATAAATTTCATAGAGCAGCTTCAGAACGGCATGAGCGGTTTCACACGCTTCTGCGAGCTTGTCGATACGCCCACGGAGCGAAATTCCGAGAATGCACGCGCGCTGGGCAAGGCGCACGGCGACATAGCTTTTCATGATGTCACGCTCTCATACGGCGACGAAGGCATGGATGTGCTCTCCGGCATCAGCTTCGATATAAAGAGCGGGGAAACCGTGGCGCTCGTCGGTCCCTCCGGAAGCGGAAAAACGACGATATGCCATGCGATACCGCGATTTTATGAGATAAGCGGAGGAAGCATAACCGTCGACGGCGGCGACATACGCGGCTATACGCTCTCGTCTCTGCGCAAAAACATCGGCATTGTGACGCAGGATGTTTTCCTTTTTACGGGGACGATACGCGAAAATATCCTCTGGGGACGTCCGAGCGCGACGGAAGCAGAGGTGGAAGAAGCTGCGAAAAACGCAAATATCCATGATTTCATAATCGGCTTGCCGGACGGCTACGATACGTTTGTCGGCGAGCGAGGCGTCAAGCTTTCGGGCGGGCAGAAGCAGAGAATATCCATAGCCCGCGCTTTCCTTAAAAATCCGCCGATACTTATCCTCGATGAGGCTACCTCCGCGCTTGACAATGCGACCGAGGCGGCAATACAGCATTCGCTGGACGAGCTCTGCCGCGGAAGAACGACAATAGTTGTGGCACACAGGCTTTCCACGGTCAAAAATGCCGACAAGATTATCGTCGTAACACACGATGGTATAAAGGAGAGCGGTACGCATGAGGAGCTTCTCAGGCTCGGCGGCGTATACGCAGGGCTTTATAATTCGCAGTTTGCGGCGGTCTGAATTTTTGCCGCGGGAGGTGGCTTATGAATATAGTGAGATTTGATGCCGGCGACATACTCGAAATGAAGAAAAATCATCCCTGCGGCGACAATCGGCTGAAGGTCGAGCGCACAGGCTCGGATATAAAAGTCACATGCCTCGGGTGCGGAAGAGAAATGATTCTGCCGCGCGTAAAGCTGGAAAAGAATATAAAGCGGGTATTGAAACCTTAAATATTGAACGGCATTGTAAATAATACCGATTTTTGGCTTAAAGTTTTGTAAAAACTAAATAAAATTTTATATTTATCTCAAAACATATTGCAAAAATTGCAGTTTTATTGTATTATGATAACAGAAGAAAATGCGTGTTTATATCCTTAGGACGCTGCTGGCGGACAGCTCGGACCACGCACAATATTTCCGTCCAAGAAAGCAGGTTTATTATGTTGAAAATTATCATCGGCGTAAAAGGTACAGGCAAGACGAAGACACTTGTGGAGATGGTAAATACCACTGCAGAGCAGTCCGAAGGCTCTGTTGTCTGTCTCGAAAAAGGCGAAAAGCTCCGCTATGATGTAACTTACAAGGCAAGACTTGTAAATACCGACGAATATGCGATATCAGACGGAGAAGAGCTTTACGGTTTTGTTGCCGGAATCCATGCTTCCAATCACGATATCACACATATTTTCATTGATTCCGCACTCAAGATATGCAGAAATAATCTTGCAGAGCTTGACAGCTTTGTTGCAGAGATGGCATCTCTTTGTGACAGCCATGAGATAGATGTTGTCATGACTTGCTCTCTCGCAGAGTCGGAGGCTTCCGAAATCGTGAAGAAATATTGCTGATTTTTTCGCGAAACGCAGACAGAAAGTACGGGCGACCGTCGGTCGCCCGCTTTTTTGTTGTTTTTTTGCTATGCAGTGCCCGTTTTTTCACAATTCGACCGCGTTTTTCATAATTTCACCGTATGTGGCATTTTCAAACACAATTTTTCCTCAGCGGCATAAAATGTAGCATGAGAGCAATTTATTTGCAGACTCATTTACATTTTTACTTGGAGGATTTTTTTATGCCCGATAACAGAAACTCATCGCCCTGCTTCGGCGGACGCGATACGGTTTATATAGATACAAACAGGATACTTGACAGCTGTCGCGACAAGGATTGCTTTGAAGATGTTCCCGTTTACTTAACAGATGTCGGCAACGAGACGGTTGACCGCAGCTCAAATGCAAGAGTGAAATGTGCGGAGGTTGTTTCCGCATCGCTCTCGGTAGACCCTGTTCCTTTTAACAGAGGCTTCTACCATATCAACATGAGAATATATGTTAAAATAGTCGCGGAATGCTGCACCTGCATGGGCAGACCGCAGGATGTGGAAGGAATAGCCGTCGTCGACAAGCAGGTTATCCTTTACGGAAGCGAAGGAAACGTCAATATTTTCAAGAGCGACCCTGAAAACAACAGCTTTTGCCCGAGTGGCAGACTCAAGGAAAATATGAGCAGTAATCTGCCCACAGCAGTGCTTGAAGTTGTAGACCCGATTGTTCTCGGCGCGAAGATAATGGAATTCTGCAGATGCAACCCGAGTCCGTGCGGTTGCGGCGGCAATTCCGGTTCATGCTGCGGCTCTGTCAGCTCGCAGCCCGCAACCTGCCCCGGAAGCAACTGCATCACCGACGGCGATATGCCCGAATCCGTATGCGGCTGCGTATCCGGCAGACTCTGCTTTGAGGAAACGGGAAAGAGACTGCTTGTTTCTCTCGGCTTCTTCTCCGTTGTGAGAATAGAGCGTCCCGGTCAGTTCCTCGTGACGGGAAACGAATACACGGTTCCCGAGAAGGAATGCATTTCGCCCAATGCGGATAATCCCTGCGATATTTTTAAGCATATCGCATTTCCCGTTGACGAATTTTACCCGCCGGCTCTCTCAAATATACGCGGAGAAAGCGGCGAGAGCGGCTGCGGTTGCGGCTGCGGCAGAAAATAAGCGGTAAAACACAGGTTCGGAACGGCAAATCAAACAGCGAAAGGCGCGGTGACATCCGCGCCTTTTTCATGCAAATCCGCGCAGAAAGAGAAAAAAACATATAATATATAAATATTTTAAATTTTAATATTGAAATTATCCTCAAAATAGTGTATACTGAATTATAATTATTTCAAGATAGCCGGAGGTAAACGGATATGAAAATAATACTTGATGTTATGGGCGCGGATCATGAGCCTGCCGAAATAATAAAGGGCGCTGTTCTGGCGAGAAGGGAATACGGCACGGAGCTTACTCTCGTGGGCGACGGAAAAATAATCGCCGATACGCTTGCCGCGCTCGGAGAAAAGGCGGAGGACTATACGATAGTCGATGAGCCGGCTTTCATCTCGATGGAGGATAGCCCGATGCTTGCCGCTTCTTCAAAACACAAGTCGTCCATGTCGACGGCACTTCATTTGCTTGCCGACGGAGAGGGGGGCGCGGTTGTTTCCTGCGGAAATACGGGCGCGCTTTTCACGGGTGCTACGCTTATCGTACGCAGGATAAAAGGTGTTCGCCGCGCGGCGCTCAGCATCCTCCTTTGCTATGACAAGCCGATACTTCTGCTCGATTGCGGAGCAAATGTCACTGTGACGAGCGAATATCTTCTTCAGTTTGCTTATCTCGGCTCGGCGTATATGCAGAAGGTTTACGGTATAGAGCATCCGAGAATAGGGCTTCTCAACAACGGCACCGAGGAGCACAAGGGCACACCGATTGTAGTTGAAGCGCACAATCTTTTGAAAGAAGCACAGGGATTGAATTTCATCGGCAATGTAGAGGGCAAGGAAATTCCGTTCGGTGCCTGCGATGTACTTGTCTGCGACGGATTCACGGGCAACATCATGCTGAAAACGAGCGAGGGTATTGCCAAATTCGCGATGAATAAGCTGAAAGAAGAAGTTTTCGGCAAGGGAATATCCGCAAAGCTTGCGGGGCTTGCCGTGCGCAGACGGCTGAGAGGGCTTCGCAAATTCTTTGACCCGAGGGAGTATGGCGGCGCACCGTTCTTGGGGCTTACCAAGCCGGTAATCAAGGCTCACGGAAGCTCGGATGCAAACGCAGTGAAAAATGCTATCCGTCAGGCTTCGGCTTATGCTGAGACGGGAGTTATAGACGAGATAGCAAAGCATGCAGAGAGCTTTTCTGCGGCAATACAAACAGCGGAAAAGAAGCAGACCGGCGAAAATGCTTAAATCTTTGCAAAGGCAATACATAATTTTCCAAAAGGACGGATTTCATGAGTAAAACAGAAAAGTATGATTTTCCGCGCGACAGCCGCGAGCTGGAAGCGATAATCGGATACGATTTCAAAAACAAAGAATGGCTGAGAGAGGCGCTCCGTCACTCGTCATATGTAAATGAGCACAAGGGCAGTCGCGAAATGCAATCCAACGAGCGTCTCGAGTTTCTCGGAGACAGCGTGCTCTCTGTTATTACAAGCGAATACATTTTCTTCGAATATCCGAAAAATCAGGAGGGAGATCTCACATTTATCCGCCGCACGGTGGTGGACGGAGTTTCGCTTTCCGCCTTTGCCGCGGAGATTTGTCTCGGCGAATTTCTCTGTCTCGGAAACGGAGAGCGTATGCGCGGCGGCATGAACAAGCCGACGATACTGGAAAATGCTTTTGAGGCGCTGATAGCCGCTATTTATATAGACGGCGGCAAGGAGGCTGCAAAGAATTTTCTGCTGCCTTTCATCAAGCAGGATATAGAGCAGACGATGAACGGCACCAATATCAAGATGATAGATCCGAAAACCTTTCTTCAGCAGGTGATACAGCAGGGCGACGGAGACAGGCTCCACTATGAGATAGTGGACGAATACGGACCCGAGCATGAAAAAACCTTTGTCTGCCGCGTGCTTCTCAATTCAAACGAAATAGGCAGAGGCGAGGGCAGAAGCAAGAAGGAAGCCGAAAAGGCGGCGGCTCGCAAAGGGCTGGAATATTTCGGCGAAAGCATATGAAAAAGCATGTAAATATACCTGTTTTCATCCCGCATCTCGGGTGTCCGAATATGTGCGTTTTCTGCAATCAGAGGCGCATCTCGGGCACGGTGCAATACAGCCGCGATGACGTTGTGAAAACGATAGAAGAGGCACTTGCCACGGTTTCTCCGGAGCAGGAAGCGCAGATAGCCTTTTTCGGCGGGAGCTTCACCGGAATAGACAGGGACGAGATGATATATCTGCTCGAAACGGGCTACGGTTATGTAAAAAGCGGGCGCGTCTCCTCAATCCGCCTCTCGACAAGACCGGATTATATCGACACGGAGATACTCGATATTCTCTCGCGCTACGGCGTGAAAACGATAGAACTGGGGCTTCAGAGCATGAGCGACCGCGTGCTTGCCGCCTGTAAAAGGGGGCACACCGCGCAGACGGGCAGAGAAGCCTGCCGCATGATAAAGGAGCGCGGCTTTGAGCTTATCGGGCAGATGATGATAGGCTTGCCATGCTCGACCGAGGACGACGAAATATACACGGCGCGCGAGATATGCGCACTCGGTGCACACGGCGCAAGAATATATCCGACCGTGGTTTTCCTCGATACAGAGCTTGCCGATATGGCGCAAAGAGGGGAATATAAACCGCTTTCGGTAGACGAAGCGGTCAGGCGGAGTGCGTCGGCACTTGAGCTTTTTGCCGATGCGGGCGTCCGCGTGATACGCATCGGGCTTCAGGCAAGTGAGGCACTTGTCGCAGGAAATGGGATATACGGCGCGAGCGAATACCATGAGGCGATGGGCGAGCTTTGCTACGGCGAGCTCTTCCGCAGGCGGATAGACGCGGCGATGCAGGGCGGAGACTATCGCGGAAAAAGAATAAAGATATCGGTTTCACCGAGCAGCGTTTCGCGCGCGGTGGGACTGAGAGCGGCAAATAAAGATTATTTTATGCAAAAATACGGTCTGCGCGGTATAAAAATATCGGCAGATGCGGAAAAAACGGAATTTAACTTCGGGATATCGCTCGAAGAGGGAGAATAAATATGCGTTTGAAGAAGCTGGAGCTACAGGGCTTCAAGTCGTTTCCTGACAAGACGACGGTTAATTTCGACAAGGGGCTGACCGTTATAGTCGGTCCGAACGGAAGCGGAAAATCCAATATATCCGATGCGATGCGCTGGGTTCTCGGCGAGATGTCTACGAAAAACATCCGCGGCACAAAGATGGAGGATGTTATATTTGCCGGCTCGCAGAAGCGCAGTCCGATGAGCTTCGCCGAGGTTTCCGTCACATTTGACAATTCGGAGGAGGAGGGCAGACTTGTTACGGCTGAGGACTATGACGAGATAACCGTCACGCGCAGGTATTACCGTGCGGGCGAGAGCGAATATTTCATAAACCGAAAGCCGGTGCGCCTGCGCGATATTCATGAGCTGTTTCTCAATACGGGACTCGGCAAGGGCGGATATTCCATCATCGGTCAGGGCAAGATAGCGGAGATAATCTCGCGCAAAAACGATGAACGCCGCGCTGTCTTTGAGGAAGCGGCGGGCATTGCGAAATATAAATTTCAGAAGCTGGAAGCCATGCGCAATCTCGACGGAACAAACGAAAACCTGACGAGACTCGAGGATATCACGGGAGAGCTGAGCGCGCGCATAGGTCCGCTCGAGAGAGAATCCGCGAAAGCGAAGAAATATCTTGAGATTTATGAGAGAAAAAAAGGGATAGACATAGCACTCTCTCTCTATGATATAGATGCGGCGAAGAGGCGCTCGGCGGATGTTTCCGAAAAGCTGGCAATAGCAAAGCGCAATCTTGAAGCGGCAGAAGAAAAGCTTTCCGATGCCGAGGCGAGAGAAAGTGCGCTTGCCGAGAAGCAGAGCGGAAACAGAATAGAAGCCGAGAGATTCACGCAGGAGATAGCGGCACAGAAGGAAAAGCTGCACGAAAAGGAATCTGCGGCGCTCGTATGCGAAAGCGAAAACGTGCATTTTGCCGAAACGGAGAAAACAGCACGCGCAAAGCTTGCCGAGAGCGAGGCCGAGCGGGCAAGCACCGAAAAGGAGCTTACCGCAAAGCGTGAAGCGCTCGAAGAAGCTCGGCGAAAGAAAGCGGAGAAGAAAGAGGAAGCCGATAAAGCCGAGGCGGAGATAGCCGAATACCGCGAGGCGCTCGCCCGCGCCGACGACGATGTAAACGACGCGGCAAAGAAGAAAGCCGAGCTGGACAAGCGTACCATTGAGGCGAAGCTGCGTGCTTCCGAGCTTGAGGCGAGAGCCGAGAGCGACGAAAAGAAATACGAGGCTCTGCGCGAGAGCGCGGAAAAACACGAGGCGGATATAGCGCTCTATTCGGGGCGCATGGAAAAGGCGGAGAGCAAGATCGCCGCTTATTCAGGGAAAGAAGCGCAGGAGAGGGCAGAGCTTGAAAAAGCCGAAAAGAAGAAAGCGGAGGCTGAGAGCAGACGCGCCGAGCTGGAAAAGAAGAAAAACGAGTATTTTCTCGAGGCTTCTCAGAGAAAGCACAAGGTGCAGAATCTCGTGCGCATGGAGGAGCTGCTTGAGGGCTTTTCCCGTGCGGTACGCTTTATAGTAAACGAATATTCGCAAGGGAAGATAACAGGAAAAGACGGCGGAAAGATAACGCTTTACGGTCCGCTCTCACAGCTGATATCTACAGACGAAAAATATTCCGTCGCGCTCGAGACTGCATTCGGTCAGAGCCTGCAGAATATAGTGGCAAAGGACGAATACAGCGCCAAGGCGGCGATAGAATATTTAAAGAAAAGAAACGCGGGCAGAGCGACCTTCTACCCGATTGACACGATGAAGGGCACGGAAGCCGATGCGGCGACGCTCGGGCTTTCGGCGGGCGAGGGCTTCATTGCCGTCGCGAGCACGCTCGTGAAATGCGAGGACAACCTCCGCGGGATTGTGAAGAGCATAGTCGGCAGGATAATCATCGCCGACAATATGGACAACGCCGCGAAAATGGCGCGAAAGCTTGCCTATCGCTACAGGATAGTGACACTGGACGGTCAGGTCATAAACGCGGGCGGCAGCTTCACGGGCGGTTCTTCGGCGACGGAAAGCCAGCTTCTTTCACGCCGCTCGCAGATAGACAGGCTGAATGAAGAGATAGCCTCGATAGAAAAAGCGGCAAAGGGCGTTGACAGCGAACTCGCGGAGCTGGCGAAAGCAACAGCGGATATCAAAGCCGAATACGATGCCGCAGCAGGCAGGCTTGCCACTGTGCGCAAAATGAGCGAAGCCGAGGAGGTTCAGCTCGAGGTACTCCGCTCGGGCAAGGAAATGCTTGCTTCATCTCTCGATGTGATAAAAGCCGAGATGAAAGCTCTCGACGAGAGCATGAGCGGATACCGACGTGATATCGGCGGGATAGCAGAGCGAAAGGATGAATTTGATACGGAAGCGGCGCTTCTTGCCTTCAAGGAAAACGAGATTAACAGTCAGCGTGCTTCTCTTGAGGAAAAGCTCGAAGAACTGGAGGATAAGCGCAGCGACCTGCTCATAGAGCTGGCAAGAGAAGAGACGAATACGGAGCTTCTCGCATCGCTTCTCGAGGCTGTGGAGGCAAAGGCGGAGATTTACCGTTCCACTGCGGCTTCGCTTGAAGAAACGATAGCGGAGGCGATAAGAAAGACCTCCGAAAACAAAGAGAAGATAGAGAAATTGAGAAGCGAGGCGGCGGTTCTCTCCCGCAAGCTCGGAGAATACGAGCACACGAGAGCGGAGCTTGTCTCGGAGGGCGCGGATATAGAGCAGTCGCTGAATACCGTCCGCACCTCGCAGAAAAACGCGATGAATGAAAAGGAGCTTGTTTTCCGAGATTATACGAAGCTGGAAAACGACCTTGAAAACGCAAATACCCGTGCCGACGGGCTTATCACCTTCCTTTGGGACGACTACGAGCTTACATACGACGAGGCGAGAAAGCAATGCGCCGAGCCGATAACTCCGGCGACGCGAGCCGAAACGGCGGCGGAGCAGGCAAAGCTGAAAAATACGCTCCGTTCGCTCGGAAATGTAAACCTGAACGCCATAGAGGAATACAAAGAGGTCAGCGAGCGCTATGGAAAAATGCACGAGCAGATGCAGGATCTGACCGCCTCAAGAGAGGCACTGATGAGAAATATCGCCGAGCTTGAGCGTTGCATGTGCACGGATTTTGTTTCGACTATGGAGCAGATAAATATCAACTTTGGCAAGACCTTCACGGAGCTTTTTGGCGGCGGCAGAGCCGAGGTAAAACTCAGCGACCCCGAGAATGTTCTCGAGAGCGGAATCGACATAAATGTAGCTCCTCCCGGCAAGGTGATAAAGAGCCTTTCGCTCCTCTCGGGCGGCGAGCAGGCATTTGTCGCGATAGCGCTTTATTTTGCGATACTCGAGGTAAATCCCGCGCCCTTCTGCATAATGGATGAGATAGAAGCGGCACTCGATGAGGTGAACGTAGACAAATTCGCGGACTATGTGAAGCGATATTCCGAGAAAACGCAGTTTGTGCTTATAACGCACAGACGCGGCACGATGGAGGCGGCGGAGCGGCTCTACGGCGTGACAATGCACGAAAAAGGAATATCGGATATCATATCCGTCGATGTTTCCGAGATAGAGCACCGCGCGGGCAAGCTGCTCGAATGAGAAGCGGACAATTAAAATAACGAAAGGGCAAAAAAATGGGATTTTTTGAAAAGCTGAAGGCGGGTCTGGCAAAGACGAAAAACTCGTTCTTCGGAAAGATAAACAGCATATTCAAGAGCTTTCGCCGTGTAGACGAGGATCTGATGGATGAGCTCGAAGAGGCTCTGATAACGGGCGACGTCGGCGTTGAAACGACGGAGGAGATTCTCGATGAGCTTCGCTCGCGCATAAAGGAAAAAAAGCTCACCGAGCCTGAAGAGGTGAAGGCAGAGCTCTTTGACATACTGCGTTCGCTCATCGGCGACGGCGAGCCTATAGCATATGAAGATGGCAAGCTGACCGTTGTGCTTGTCGTCGGCGTAAACGGCGTCGGCAAGACGACCTCCATTGCCAAGATGGCGAATGTTTTCAAGAGTGATGGTAAAAAGGTTCTGCTTTGTGCGGCGGATACATTCCGCGCGGCGGCGATAGACCAGATAGGCATCTGGGCAGACAGAATAGGCGTAGAGCTGATAAAGCAGAGCGAGGGCTCCGATCCCGCCGCCGTCGTTTTCGATGCCGTTCACGCGGCGAAGAAGAGAGGCGCGGATATTCTGATAATAGATACCGCAGGCAGACTGCACAATAAGAAAAACCTGATGACGGAGCTTGAAAAGATAAACCGCGTGGTGGACAAGGAGCTTCCCGACTGCCTGCGCGAGACTATTCTCGTTCTCGACGCCACGACGGGACAGAATGCCGTTGTTCAGGCGCGCGAATTCAAGGATGCGGCGAATATCACGGGTCTTGCCTTGACGAAGCTGGACGGAAGCGCCAAGGGCGGAATAGTTTTCTCGGTCAAGCGCGAGCTCGGTATCCCGATGAAGTTTATCGGGGTAGGTGAGAAGGCAGACGACCTGCAGCCCTTCAATGCGGATGAATTTATCGAGGCGCTCTTTGCGGAAGAGGCATGAGTATGAAGAAGGTAGCCGTAGCATCAAACAATAAGCACAAGATTGAGGAAATACGTGCAATTCTCTCGGGTATATACGGAGACGCGATAGAAGTGAAAAGCCTCTCGGATATAGGTTTTTCGGGAGATATCGTCGAGGACGGAGACACCTTTGAAGAAAATGCCGAGATAAAGGCGAGAGCGGCGGCAAAGCTCGGATATATAGCGATAGCAGATGATTCGGGGCTTTGCGTAGACGCGCTGGACGGCGCTCCCGGGGTTTATTCCGCAAGATTTGCGGGTGAGCCCGGCGATGATAAGAAAAACAACGACAAGCTGCTCGATATGATGAAGGATATTCCCGAGGAGGGGCGCGGCGCGAAGTTTGTTTCCGTTATCTGCTGTGTGACGCCGGAGGGCAAGGTCGTGAGCGCACGTGGAGAATGCCCGGGCAGAATCCTTTTCGAGCGGCACGGCACGGGAGGCTTCGGCTATGATCCGCTTTTCTGTTGCGAACTCGGCAAGACCTTTGCCGAGCTTACTCCGGAGGAGAAAAACAGGATAAGCCACAGGGCGAGAGCTATGGCGAATTTCGCCGAGGCTGTGAAAAAGACAAAAATTTTTGATTGAGGATATATTAAGGAAAAATTATGATTACAAGCAAGCAGAGAGCGTATTTACGCGGACTTTCAAATAATTACGACACTATATTTCAGGTCGGCAAGGGCGGCATCACGGAGAACATGACAGAGCAGATAGGCAACGCTCTCGAGGCGCGGGAGCTTATCAAGCTGCGCGTGCTCGACAACAGCGAGTACGGTGCGCGCGAGGCGGCCGAGATAATCGCAGAGAAGGTCGGCGCCGATGTCGTAAGCGTCGTAGGCTCGAGATTCGTGCTTTACCGCGAATCCGAAAAGCATAAGAAAATAGATATTTCTTCTATATAAAAACGGAGGGAAATATGACCGAAAATGTGCTGACGCGTCTGAAGGACACGGCGCGTATGTGCATGGGCGAAAAACGATATGCGCATACGCTCGGAGTATATCGCGAATGCGAATATCTGGCGGATAAATGTACGCTTTCGCAGAAGGAAACGGACGACCTGCTCACGGCGGCACTTATCCACGACATGGCAAAGCAATTGCCCATCGACAAGCAGAAAAATATATGTATGCGCCACGGCACCGATACAAGCGGCGCTACGGAGGCGACACTGCATCAGCTTTCGGGCGCGGAATATGCGCGCGAGCTTCTCGGCTCCGATATAGTAAACGATGCCGTGTATTCAGCCGTAAGCAAGCATACCACAGGCGGCAGTGTGATGAGCCTGACGGACAAGCTGCTTTTTATCGCCGACTACACGGAGGCGGGGCGCACTCATGAAATGTGTCGCAAAATGCGGGAATATTTACATGAAAAATGTGAAAAAATAGTAAAAGCCGAAGAAGCGCGTCAGGTTATAAACGAGGTCGCGCTGAAAATAATCATAAGCACCATGCAATACCTTGTCGAAACGGGAGCCGCGCTTGATCCGCGGATAAACGAGGCAAGGGCGACTCTTGAAGCGGAAATAAAAACGGCAAAGGAGAGTTGAAATTTTGGAAAACAACAGTTATGACGGATATATACGGCGGAAGATGAAAAAGCAGAGGACAGGCACGGTTCTTCTGTGCGCACTGCTGGTAATCATTTTTTCCGCGATAACATTTGTGGCGGCTTATTTTATCTTTTTCCGACCGAGCGTTTCACCCACCCCGCCCTTTATAAATAACGGCACTACGGGAACGGACGAGGCGGGTCAGGTGATAGTCGACACGAGCGGTCCCTATGCCCGCAAGAGCGGATATTATACCTTTCTTATCGCGGGGCTTGATGATGCCTCGCTGAATACCGATGTCATGATGCTGGCATCGCTGGATACGGAAAATCACAAGATAAATATACTGCAGATACCTCGCGATACATTTGTAAACAAATATGTCGGCGGGTACAGCTATGTAAACTCGGTAAATGCCATGTACAGCTCGGCATATCATTCGTACAAGGTGCCGGCGCAGGGCAGTGTCTCCGATGAGGCGCATAAATCAATAGCGAAAACTGCAAGACTCGAAGCCATGCGCGATGTCTGCTCGCGGCTCGAAAAAAGCCTATGCGTGAAGATAGACAGGTTTATACTGCTCGATACGGCGGCTTTCCGCGAGATAATTGATTCCGTCGGCGGAGTGGAATTTGATGTTCCTTTCGATATGGATTACGATGACCCCGCTCAGAATCTGCATATCCACCTGAAGGCGGGCAAGCAGATACTTGACGGTGCCAAGGCAGAGCAGTTTATCCGATTTCGCAAGGGAGAGAAATACAGTTATCCCGCAGGGGATATAGACAGAGTGGATGCGCGCGCCGACTTTATGCGCGCGGCACTTTCCCAGGTGAAGAGCAATGTCGGCTTTTCTCTGATATCGCAGATAATAAAAACCGTATCAAACGACCTTGATACCGATATAAAAATCGAAGAAGCAATTTATTTTGCCAAGGAAGCCTACAAGGTTCCGGACGGCAATATCACGATAAAGACAATAGGCGGCACGGTGCTGCAGAATCCCGTGACGGGCGTATGGAAATATTACTGCCTGAACCGAGACGCGGCGATATTTGACATAAACAAATATATGAACGCCTTCACGCGGCAGATAGACGCGGAAATATTCGATACGGCAGGCTTTTTCACGAATGCAAGCGACGCCGAATACAGCTATATAAACGACTATTATAATTCATAGGAGGCATTATGGAAAATAATGAAATCACCATGCTCACGGAAGCCGATTCCGAAACTCTGGCAAGAGAGATAGTAAAGATTCTTGATGACAGAAAGGCAAAGGATATAAAGCTTCTGCGGGTGAGCGACAAGACCGTGATGACAGATTATTTCGTAATCTGCACGGGCACTTCCAACACTCAGATAAAAGGTATCGCGGGAGAGCTTGAATATAAGCTCTCCGAACGCGGAATCACGCCTATCCATACCGACGGATATGACTCCGGCAAGTGGATAGTCCTTGATTATGCTCATGTGATAGTCCATATCTTCTACGGCGAGGACAGGGATTTCTACAAGCTGGAGAAGCTATGGGGCGACGCTACCGAAATACCTACGCAAATAAATGAATGAAACATATACACCTTTGAAAGGGGACCTGAAATAAAGATGAAATACGACTACACCGCCATTGAGAGGAAATGGCAGAAAATCTGGGACGACAAGAAGGCTTTCCATGTTGAGATAGACAAGAGCAAGCCGAAATACTATGCGCTTATCGAATTTCCGTATCCCTCCGGTCAGGGACTGCATATAGGGCATCCGCGCCCCTATACGGCGATGGACATAGTGGCACGTAAGAAGAGAATGCAGGGCTATAATGTGCTTTTCCCGATGGGCTGGGACGCTTTCGGTCTGCCGACGGAAAATTACGCGATAAAGAATAAAGTGCATCCCGCAGATGTCACAAAGAAGAACATAGCTCATTTCAAGGAGCAGCTCAAAATGCTCGGCTTCAGCTTTGACTGGGACAGAGAGATAAACACCACCGACCCCGAATATGTCAAGTGGACGCAGTGGATATTCCTCCAGCTCTACAAGCACGGGCTGGCATATAAAAAAGAAATGTCCGTAAACTTCTGCACCTCGTGCAAGTGCGTGCTTGCAAACGAGGAGGTAGTGAACGGAGTCTGCGAGCGTTGCGGAAGCGAGGTTGTGCACAAGATAAAGAGCGAATGGATGCTCAAAATAACGGAATATGCCGGCAGGCTCATAGACGATCTCGAGGGGCTTGACTTCATCGACCGCGTAAAAACGCAGGAGATAAACTGGATAGGTCGTTCCTACGGCGCGCAGGTCAGATTCAAATCCACCGAGGGCGACGATATCGAGATATACACGACGCGCCCCGACACGCTTTTCGGCGCTACATATATGGTAATAGCTCCGGAGCACGCGCTCATAGAAAAGTGGAAGGACAAGCTTACAAATTATGCCGACATTATAAACTATAAGGAAGAAGCCGCGAGAAAGTCCGACTTTGAGCGCACGGAGCTTGCCAAGGACAAGACGGGTGTGCGCCTCGAGGGCGTAGAGGCGATAAACCCCGTAAACGGTAAAAAAATACCGATTTTCGTTTCCGATTATGTACTCGCAACATACGGAACAGGCGCTATCATGGCTGTTCCCGCGCACGATACGCGCGACTGGGAGTTTGCAAAGAAATTCGGTCTGCCGATAGTTGAGGTTGTGGCAGGCGGCGATGTAGGGAAAGAAGCCTTCACCGATGTTGCCACCGGCAAGCTCTGCAATTCCGGTTTCCTTGACGGGCTTGAGGTTGCCGAGGCGAAGGAAAAGATAACAGAGTGGCTGACTGAAAAGGGAATAGGTGAGAAAAAGACAAACTACAAGCTGCGCGACTGGGTATTCTCACGTCAGCGTTATTGGGGCGAGCCTGTGCCGCTCGTTTACTGCGAGCATTGCGGCGGATGGGTTCCCGTACCGGAGGATCAGCTTCCCGTAACGCTTCCTGCCGTAGAACACTACGAGCCTACGGACAACGGCGAGTCACCGCTTGCAAAGATGACAGACTGGGTAAATACGACCTGCCCCGTATGCGGCGGTCCCGCAAAGCGTGAGACTGACACGATGCCGCAGTGGGCGGGCTCCTCATGGTATTTCCTGCGCTACTGCGATCCGCACTGCAAGACGGCGCTTGCTTCAAGCGAGGCGCTTGACTACTGGATGCCGGTAGATTGGTATAACGGCGGTATGGAGCATGTCACACTGCATCTGCTCTATTCGCGCTTCTGGGCGAAATTCCTCTACGATATCGGCGTTATCAAATGCAAGGAGCCTTATCTCAAGCGCACGGCACACGGCATGGTTCTCGGCGAGGACGGAAGCAAAATGTCGAAATCCCGCGGCAATGTCATAAATCCCGACGATATAGTGCGAGATTTCGGTGCGGATACGCTTCGTCTCTACGAGATGTTCATAGGCGATTTTGAAAAGGAAGCTCCGTGGTCTCAGACAGGCATCAAGGGCTGCCGCAGATTTGTTGAGAGAGTAGTCGGTCTTTGCGACCTTGCAAAGGGCGGGGGCGTTACGCCGAAGCTCGAAAATGCCTTCCACAAGACGATAAAGAAGGTTACGCTCGATATAGAGGGTATGAAATTCAATACGGCGATAGCGGCGATGATGTCGCTCGTAAACGATATTTATGACGTGGGCACGCTCACGCGTGACGAGCTCGGAATATTCGTTCATCTGCTCTGTCCCTTCGCTCCGCACATAAGCGAAGAGATATGGGAGAGCCTCGGCGGCAAGGGTCTGCTCTCACTTGACAAATGGCCCGAATACGATGAGGCAAAGACGGTGGACAGCACTGTTTCTGTTGCCGTTCAGATATGCGGCAAGACAAAAGAAATCATCGAGATAGCGAAGGGCGCCTCTGAGGAGGAAGCGACCGCGGCAGCTATGGCAAGCGGAAAGATTGCTTCCATGCTCGAGGGTAAGCAGATAGTGAAGAAGATATTCGTTCGCGACAGGATACTCAATTTTGTGGCAAAATGATGCCCATGCGGGAAAAATATTGCGATTTTTTGAAAAAAACACCGAAAATCGTATTGACAAAATCGCGAGGGTATTATATAATGTATAAAGCCGTACTGTGGCATTTCAGATAGCGCAAATCAGGAGAGAAAGCAATGTTTTTTGATATCACCCCGATACTTAACGGCGAGACCGATAAAATGGATTTTGCCTTTGATTATCTTCCCGAGAGGGACGGGGTTGTCGCCGCTCTTTTTCCCGATATCGTATTTGAGGCGCCTGTAAGTGCCGTCGGTTATGTCAGAAACAGGGCGGGATATATGTTTATCCATGCCGATGCCTCTCTGATATATAAAACCGCGTGCGCCAGATGTGCGGAGCCTGTTGAGGGCAAAATGAATTTTTCCTTTGAAAAGGATATAGCGAACGGCGGAGTTGACGAGGAGAGCGACGATTATATCTTCGTGAAAAATCAGAAGATTGATTTGTCCGAGCCCCTGGAGGAGGAGCTTCTGCTGGTGCTTCCCGCAAAGACACTTTGCAGGGAGGATTGCCGCGGGCTTTGCCCGAAATGCGGAAAAAATCTCAATCTCGGCGATTGTGACTGTGAGAAATCGCAGGGCGATCCGAGGCTGGCTATCCTGAAAACTTTGCTAAAGTGATATTACAAAAAAGATGTCAGCACTTTAAGGAGGTGTAGGTAGAAATGGCAGTACCGAAGAAAAAAGTATCGAAAGCAAGACGCGATAAGAGACGCTCTAATGTTTGGAAGCTCGAGCTTCCCGGAATGTCTAAGTGCCCGAACTGCGGAGAATATAATCTTGCACACAGAGTTTGCAAGGCTTGCGGACATTACGACGGCAAGGAAATCGTGAAGAAAGACGCATAAGTTCAGCTTTCCGTAGGGGAGGTATTCCAAATACCTACCCATCTTGTTATTCTGAATAAAAGAGCGGACGGGGATTTGTATGGTAAAGGTAGAATCTGTCAGAAAAGGCTCATATGCCGACAGGGCGGGGATTTCCGCAGGCGATGAGCTTATAGGCGTGAACGGAAACACGATTCACGATGTTCTCGACTACAGATTTCATATATGCAATGAAAAGCTTGATATTTTGCTGCGGCGAGACGGAAAGGAATATCACGCTAAAATAAAAAAAGACGAATACGATGATATCGGGCTGGAATTTGAGACATTTCTCATGGATTGCAAGCACTCGTGCAGAAACAAATGCATTTTCTGCTTTATCGACCAGCTTCCGAAAGGAATGAGAGACACGCTCTATTTCAAGGATGATGACAGCCGTCTTTCTTTTTTGCAGGGCAACTATATCACGATGACAAACCTCTCGGATGAGGATGTCGACCGCATAATAAAAATGCGTATGTCGCCGATAAATATTTCTGTCCATACGACAAATCCCGAGCTTCGTGTTTTTATGCTGAAAAACAAGAATGCCGGAAAGTGCCTTTCTTATCTCAGGCGTTTCTATGACGCGGGGATTGAAATGAGCTGTCAGATAGTGCTTTGCCGCGGCGTAAACGACGGTGAGGAGCTTCTGCGCACGATGCATGACCTCGCGGCGCTTCATCCGTATGTTGAAAGCGTTTCCATAGTGCCTGCGGGTATGACAAAATTCCGCGAGGGGCTTGCCGAGCTGACGCCCTTCTCAAAAGAAGAGGCGGCGGGTGTTATCGCCACTGTGGAATGGTTTGCGGGAGAATGCAAAAAGGCTTACGGCACAAGCATTTTCTACTGCGCAGACGAAATGTATATAGAGGCGGGGCTTCCGCTTCCCGACGGCGAATATTACGAGGGCTATCGCCAGATAGAAAACGGCGTAGGCATGATTTCCTCCATGCGCGATGAATTTCATGAGGCACTCTCGGATTTCGAGCCGGAAAATACAGCGGCGCGCACGGTCGCGATAGCCACCGGAGCGGCAGCATATGATTTTATATGCTCGCTTGCGCGCGAACTGGAAGAAAAATTTCATTTTATAAAAATAAATGTATATAAGATTGACAATAACTTTTTCGGCACAAGTATAACCGTAGCGGGGCTGATAACGGGCAAGGACCTTTCCGAACAGCTCGCCGACAAAGAACTCGGCGCGAGGCTCTATCTTCCATGCAATATGCTGCGCCATGAGCGAGACCTTTTTCTCTGCGGCATGAGCGTGGATGAGCTATCGGAAAAGCTCGGAGTACCGATAGAAATCACGGAAAACGACGGTTACGACTTCGTCGAAAAGATAATGAACATATAGTTAAGGAGGCAGATATGGCTAAAACTGTACTTGCCATAGTCGGCAGACCGAATGTCGGCAAGAGCACGCTTTTCAACAAGCTTGCGGGAGAGCGCGTCTCTATAGTCGAAGATATCCCCGGTATAACAAGGGACAGAATATATTTTGATACGGAATGGAACGGCAGACCGATAACCGTCATTGACACGGGCGGTATCGAGCCGAAAACAGACGATATCATCCTTTCCAAAATGAAAATGCAGGCGGAGCTTGCCATAGAAACGGCTGATGTTATCGCTTTTGTCTGCGATGTGCGCGCGGGGCTCACAGCGGCGGACAGGGATATTGCCGTCATGCTGATAAAGAGCGGAAAGCCTGTTGTCCTCTGCGTAAACAAGATAGACAGCATAGGCAGTTTGCCTATGGAATATTACGAGTTTTATGAGCTTGGCTTTGACGGCGACCCGATAGCACTTTCTTCGCTTCACGGTACAGGCACGGGCGACCTGCTCGACCGTGTGCTTGAGCTTGCTCCGAGCGACGGCGAGGAGGAGGAAGAGGACGACAGCATAAAGGTTGCCGTAATCGGAAAGCCGAATGCGGGCAAAAGCTCGATAATAAACAAAATTCTCGGCGAGGACAGGGTTATAGTTTCCGATATCCCGGGTACCACGCGCGATGCGATAGACACAAAGGTGGAAAACGAATACGGCAAGTATACCTTTATCGATACAGCCGGCATAAGACGCCAGAAAAAGGTTATCGACAGGGTGGAGAAGTACAGCGTGCTTCGTTCTCACTCTGCAGTTGAGCGCGCCGATGTCTGCCTTATTATGATAGATGCAACGGCGGGCATTACCGAACAGGACGAAAAAATAGCGGGGCTTTCTCATGAGGCGGGTAAAGCCGCGATAATCGTTGTCAACAAATGGGACCTCGTGGAGAAGGACAACTCATCCGTAAAGAAATTCACGGATAATATAAGAGAAGCGCTCGCATATATGCCCTATGCGCCGATAATTTTCGTTTCCGCAAAGACGGGGCAGAGAGTGGACAAGCTTTTTGAGCGCATAAACTATGTCAACGAGCAGGCATGTATGCGCATTTCCACGGGTATGCTCAATGATGTACTCAACGATGCCGTTTCACGCGTTCAGCCTCCGACGGATAAGGGCAAGAGACTGAAAATATACTATATGACGCAGGTTTCCACAAAGCCGCCTACATTCGTTATCTTTGTAAACGATGCGGAGCTTTTCCATTTCTCATATCAGAGATATATCGAAAACAAGCTGCGTGAGGTTTTCGGCTTCTCGGGAACACCGATACGCATAGTTGTCCGTCAAAAGGGCGATGAGCCTTATATGGGAGGCAAATGATGAAAGAGCTTCTGATAAACGGCGTTTTTCCTATTTCCGTAGAAAATCCGCGCTTCTGGCTCGGACTTGCAATATGTATAATAGTGCCCTATCTGCTCGGGAGCATGAACTTTGCCGTTATTCTCACAAAGTACAGCGGCAGAGACGATATCCGCAATTTCGGAAGCGGAAATGCGGGGGCAACAAATATGATGTGTGTATACGGAAAGGGGCTTTCGCTTCTGACATTTCTTCTCGATGCGCTGAAAGGTGCGCTGAGTGTTTTTCTCGGGCTGATGCTCTTTCCGCTTGATTATTTTGCTTATGTCTGTGCTTTCTTCTGCATGCTCGGGCATGCTTTCCCGATATTTTTCGGCTTTCGCGGAGGGAAGGGAGTTTCGACGATAGCGGGAGCGATAATCGCGCTCAATCCTATTGTCGCCGCGATACTCTGCTGTGTTTTCTTCGGAATAGCTTTTCTTTCAAAATATGTTTCGCTTGCGTCAATACTTACGACGCTGCTATTCCCCGTGCTCAATCTCGCGATACCTTTTTATTCGATTCCGCCTTTCCCCGTGACAAAGATGCTATTTTCCGTGCTGATGCCGCTTCTCGTGGCTTTTCTGCACAGGAAGAATATCGAGCGCCTCTGGAACGGAACGGAGACTAAGACTTTTATAAAGAAGGACAAAAATTCATAAGAAAAATCCCACGGTGCTCCGTGGGATTTTTTTGCTTTAGACAAACTTGAAATTTAAAAAATATTTTTACGCGTAGAAATGATAAATAAAATAAATTCTTTCCCGACGGACGATGGAACATATATGTTGGCGTTGCCGAGACAGGGGGAATTGACCGATTTGAGTGGCAGGCTGACAAAAATTATTATTTTTGCCAGCCTTCTCCAGTGGGGAATTGACCGATTTGCGAAGCAAACGCGGTCGGCGTCGCCGAGACAGGGGGCAGAAGGTGTCAGCCATCGGCTGACGGATGAGGTGTCTATAATTGTTTTATAGTGATATTTGCATCAAAATTTCGATTTTACTCCTCATCCACCGCTATCGCGGTCCCCCTTCTCCCGCAGGAGAAGGCTATACGAAAAAAATCCCACGGTGCTCCGTGGGATTTTCTATATTCATTTTACAAAAATTTCGGTTTTCAGAAGAGACGAGAACGAGCCGCCGACAAATATTTCAAATTTGCCGGGTTCCGTGACGCGCTTTCCGTCATTGCCGATGAAGCCGAGATCTGCCGCGTTCATATGGAATGTGACGGTCTTTTCTTCGCCTGCGCGAAGCGCTATCTTGGAGAAGCCTTTCAGCAGGCGTATCGGGGTCATTATCGAGCTTACAGTATCGCGCGTATAAAGCTCCGCTATTTCCTTGCCGTCGTAGCTGCCGACATTCTTTATCCTGACGGAAACCTCAAAATCCTCATCGGGAGCTATCTCCGATTTCGAGACGGAAAGGTCTGAATATTCATATTCCGTATACGAGAGACCGAAGCCGAAATCAAAGAGATTTCCCTCCTCGACATCGCAATATCTGAAATAATGCCAGCCGGGATACTGCGCATAGTAGCAGGGAAGCTGCCCCGATGTTCTCGGGAAAGAAATCGGCAGTTTGCCGCTCGGATTATATTTGCCGGCTATAAGCTCCGCCGTGCAGAGACCGCCGAGGTCGCCGCTGTTGAAGGTTTCGATAAGCGCATCGGAAAGCTCCGCCACCTCACCTACGCAGAGCGGCTTTCCGCATACGAGAACGGTGACAATCGGCTTGCCTGCGGCTTTGATTTTACGCGCAAGCTCATTCTGCCTGCCGGTGAGCTCGAGCGTGGCACGATCCTTGCATTCGCCGTTGAGCGTGATATCATCGCCGAGAACGAGAATGACAATATCGGCTTCCTCTGCCGCCTTTACGGCAAGCGTCATCTCAGCTTCATCGCTTTCATCACCGCGCACGGAACAGCCCTTGGCGTAAACAATCTCGGAATCGGGGAATATTTCTTTCATTCCGCGGAGTACCGTGTAGCAGTCATTTTTTATCGGATAATGCTCCGATTCGGGGCGATGGCTGAAATATACCCAGTCGCCGAACTGCGCCTTGATATCGTCCGCATTCGGACCTATCACGGCTATTTTCTTCGGCGCATTTTTCAGCGGGAGAATGCCGTTATTTTTGAGCAGAACGAGACTTTCACGCGTCAGCTCGCGGTTTATTTCTATATGCTCGGGGCAGGCGATGACGCTTCTCGGCAGGCGCTTTCTCTTGCCGTCGAAAAGCCCGAGGGCAAATTTAACGCGGAGAATATTTGCCACGGCTTCATCTATGATGCTCTCGTCTATGCGACCCTCGCGCACCTGCTTCACTATGGAATCGCAGAATTCATAGCAATTCATGCTCATATCGTTGCCGGATTCCACGGCGAGTCTTGCCGCATCGTCGAAATTGCCCGCGACGCGCTGTTTCTTTATCAGATGATAGATATTCATCCAGTCGGTGACGACAAATCCCTCAAATCCGAGCTCATCGCGCAGGATATCGCGCATAAGAGTGCGATGGGCTGTAAGCGGAGTGCCGTCGATGGAACCGTAAGCTGTCATAATACTGCTCGCACCCGCCTTGATACATTCGGCAAAGGGAGGAAGAAATGTTTCGCGCACCTTTCGTATCGTTGCCTCGGTATCATATGAATCCTTGCCGCCTGTCGCTTCTCCGTAGCCGATATAATGCTTGAGGCAGGAGATGACAAGCCCGTCTTTTTCATAGCCGCGGACGATAGCGGCACCGAGCCTGCCTGTAAGATAAGTATCTTCGCCGAAGGTTTCATCCACGCGTCCCCAGCGCGTATCGCGCGCAAGGCAAAGCACGGGGGAAAATACCCAGTCAAGCCCGTCGGCATTTACTTCTTCGGCTGTCGCCTGTCCCATTTTTTCTATCAGCTCTTCATTCCATGAGCAAGCCATGCCGAGCTGAGTGGGAAATACCACTGCGCCGTTGAGAAAAGCATGACCGTGAATTGCATCTATGCCGAATATCGGAGGAATTTTCATGCGCGTTTTTGCCGCGGCATCGCGAACCGCATCTGCATCCTTGCCGAGTACATGGAGAAATGAGCCTGCGCCCGCTTCAATGAATTTTTCATATGTGCCCTCGGGATATTCCGCAACATTGCTTATCTGGAACATCTGGAGAACCTTTTCTTCAAGCGTCATCTCGGAGATGAGAGACGCTATCTTCTTTTCGTTTTCGGGATTTTTCTTCATAAATTGCACCGCCTTACTTTATTATATACGGCATGCCGTCGCGAAACGCTATCTCGCATTTCGAGAGATACCAGCTTTTGCCCTTATTGTTTGTGCCCTGATAGAAGAGATAAGCTCTTCCGTCGTCATCGCGGAATGCATAGGGATGTCCGGATTCGTCGCTGTTCCAGCTGCCCGCCTCACCGCATGGAAGAAAAGGACTGTTCATTAACTTGTCGAAATGCACGCCGTCATGCGAAACGGCAACGCCTATCTGCTGAGGTGTGCAGTTATATGAGCCGCCGTAGAACATATAAATTTTCCCATCGTCGATTATCGTGGCGGGGGCTTCTATGCAGGCGCTCTCGTATTTATATTCGGGAGCGAGCACGGACTGCGCTATCTCCTGCCGCCATGCACTGCGGGAAAAATCGCTCTTTATATCCGCCGAGGCGACGCCGAGCTTCTGAATCTTCATCATGTGGTCGCGCGTGGCAAAATAGAGATAAAGTCTGCCGCGAAATTCTATGACATCGGCATCTATCGCTCTGCCGCAGCACCAGTCCGCCGTCGGCGCGAAAACTGGATTTGTAGGGTCTTTTTCAAAATTGATTCCGTCGCGCGAGGTGGCATGGCAAATAGCATCTCTCTCATTATTGCCGTATGTCTGATAGAACATATGTATAACGCCGTCGAGAACTATCGCGCCCGGTGCGCCTATGCCGTTTTCCTCGCAACCGCCGCCTATCGGAAGCCTGCCGACAGGTGTCCAGCTTTCGAGGTCGTCGGAAACCGATATTCCGATATCGAGCTTATCTTTTCCGTCTATGCCGACCCACAGGGAATAGTACATGAAATATTTATCGCCGAGCCTTACTACGCAGGGATCCTTGGCATAGTGCTCTCTTATGTTTGAAGTGTCGCAGAAATACATTTTTCCTCCCGGGAATACGCTTTTAAAAGAAAACGTATAATACTGTTGTCATTTTACCATCACGAGGGTAAAAAGTCAACATCAAATGCCAATGCAGGCGGTATTTTTTGGCAAATAACAAGAACGGAAATAAAAAATAAAATTTTTATCGATTTCGGTGAGAAAATCAGCGAGTTCTTACGACTAATTAGTGTAATTCGGAGGAAAACTATCCGAAAAAGAACCAAATACCCGCAAAACGGCGGAAGAAAGGCAGAAATTTAAAATGAAAAAGATTATCGCACTTATCCTCGTGGCAGTTATGCTCACGGCACTCGCATCCTGCGCGAAGAACCCCGACAATGAAAGCTCTTCGTCTTCATCATCGACAAGCGCAAACAATCCTGTTACTCCTCCCGAGAAGAAGGAGCTTGCAGATATAATCAGTGCTACCTATGAAAAGCACCCGATTTCAATCGACGTTTCCACAGAGCAGCTTGACCCGACGGAGATGGATGCGGATACCATAAGATATCTTGCGAGCGTCACCGGCGTTGATAAGATTTCCGAATTTTGCGTTTCCGGTCCTTTGATGGCTCCTCCTGCATACGAGATGGTAGTTGTCCGCGTAAAGAATGCTTCCGATGCCGAAGCCGTGGCTAAGGAAATGCTCGAAAATTCAGACCCCGGCAAGTGGATATGTGTTCGCGCCGAAGCGGTACGCATAGGCGTCTGCGGCGACACGATAATGATGGTTATGTCTTCTGCTGAGGAAGCAGGTGCTCTCATATCCGCTTTCGGTGAGGTATGCGGCGGACTTACACTCACTCTCGAAAAATAACGAACCGAACTTAATTTAATAAAGCAAGCCGGAATCTCCGGCAGAAAGGGGACGATATGAAAAACTTTTTTATGGCTGCTGTTGCGTTAACACTCTGTATGGGGATGCTCCTCGGAATCACCGCCTGCGGGGCGGTCAGAGCATCTGATTTGCTTTCGCTCGTTACACCGAATGAGGTGGGCGGCAAGGCGAGCGATGATGAGTTTGCCGCCGCATATACTGACTTTGCCAAGAAGCTTTGCGCCGGCTCGGCGAAAGATGACGGAAATGTGCTCATCTCGCCGCTCTCTGTCATGCTTGCACTCTCGATGACGGCAAACGGCGCCAACGGGGAGACTCTGTCGGAGATGGAGAGGGTTCTCGGCGGCGATATTCCGCTCTCGGAGCTCAATGAGTATCTTTACACTTATGCGAAAAATCTCTATAGCACAAACGATTGCAAATTGAGCATCGCAAACTCAATCTGGTTCCGCGAAGGGGTGAATGTGAAAAATCCGTTCCTCCAGGACTGCGCCGATTACTATGCGGCACAGCTCTATCGCGAGCCCTTTAATCAGGCTACGGTAAAGAAGATAAATCTTTGGGTCCGCGACAATACCGATAAGATGATAAACAAGGTCATCGACAGTATCGAAAGGGATACCGTGATGTATCTGATAAACGCCATAGCTTTCGACGCGAAATGGGCAACGAAATTTGAAGATACGAGAAAAGATGTCTTTACAAATTCAAAGGGCGAAAAGGAAAATATCACATATCTCTGCGGCGAGCGTCACGGCGGATATTTTGAGCTTGATGACGCAAAGGGAATAGCTCTGAATTACAAGGGCGGCAGATACAGCTTTGTTGCCATTCTCCCGAATGATGAAAACGCTGATATAAACGGATATTTTGCTTCGGCTGATACAAAAAGTATCATCACTGCGATAAAGAACGCGAAAAATAACGGCACGGAAGTAAATCTTCGCCTGCCGCAGTTCAAATTCGATTATGAAACGGAAATGACGGATATTCTCTCCGGAATGGGTATGCCGAGGGCGTTCTCGTCTGCCGCGGATTTTTCTAAAATTTCAGATGAACCCCTTGCCATAAGCCGCGTGTTACACAAAACACATATTGAGGTTGATAAGGACGGCACAAAGGCTGCAGCTGTTACGGTTATCGGAGTGAAATGCACCTCCGCGGGACCTGCAGAGAACCCGATAAACCTCTTTTTCGATCGTCCGTTTGTCTTTATGATAGCGGATAATGAAACAGGAATGCCGATATTCGTCGGTACTCTTGCAACGGCAAAATAATTTAAATACCTCGCTTTGAAGGCGACGGAGCGCATTTTTGCTCCGTCGCCGCTTTTATTTATGAAAAACACTTGAAAAAATCAGGCATAAGGTATATAATAAAAATGTGATAATTAAGAGGATTTAACATACGGGGGAAAAAGAGATGAAGGTACTTGTGATAGCGACAAGCCTGCGTGAAAACAGCAATTCAGATATGCTGGCAAAGGCTTTCATGCGCGGAGCCGAGGACGCGGGGCATGAAACGGTCTACATATCGCTGAAGGGGAAGAATATCGGCTACTGCGACGGATGCCTTTCGTGTCAGAAAACAGGCGTATGCACAATAAAGGACGATATGACGGAGATACTCGAGCATATCCGCACAGCCGATGTCATTGCTTTTTCCACTCCTATATATTACTATGAAATGTGCGGTCAGATGAAAACTCTGCTTGACCGCGCAAATCCGCTCTATGGGACGGAATGTAATTTCCGCCGCGTATATATGCTTTCCACAGCCGCCGAGTATGTCGACAGTGTACCGGACAGAGCGATAGCGGGGCTCTGCGGCTGGATAGAATGCTTCCCGAAGGCGAAGTTTGCCGGCTCTGTATTCAAGGGCGGCGTAAACGAACCGGGCGAAATAAACGGAAGCCGAAAGATTATCTCTGCATACGAGGCGGGAAAATCGGTAAAATAAGATAAGAATATAAGTAAAATGCCGTGCGAAAGGCAAATTCTCATAAGGATGTTTTCAAGAATCCATCTAAATCTGCCGATTGAGAGTGCAAACAAAAACACGCAGAATTCAGAAATGAACTCTGCGTGTTTTTGTCTACACTTTTCGTCCTTGAAAAACAGTCGAAAAAATGGTATAATTAATTTCAGAAAGAATAATCTCCACTGAGAACTTACCATGCCATACGACAAAGAGACGCGGGATGCGCTTCAGGCATATTATGAAACACACGATTTTACCGGAAGTATCCCTGCCTTTGATGACAAAAAATATACGCCCGCACAACTAAGGAAACTGCAGAGATGTTTATACAGCCCCGAGACTTTTTACAGTCTGTGGCTGTTTTCTGTTTGCAGTCTATCAGAAGCGTTACCGCGCATAAAAACGGGGGAATCGATATTAAGGTTCGTTCTTTATAAAATCTTAACACCATTTGTAAAAAATCTAATGCCATCTTTACGGGAAATGTGATAATATAATGCCGATAAATGAAATCGAGGTATTTTGAATGGAAATACTGAAAAGAAAACTATCTTCGTTTCAAATAATACTGCTGGGATTTGCAGGGGTCATATTACTCGGTGCATTGATATTAACTCTGCCGATTTCTTCAAAATCGCATGAATGGACTTCTTTTATAGACGCGCTTTTCACTTCGACGTCTGCCGTATGCGTAACGGGACTTGTTGTGTTCGATACCGCAACGCACTGGACGATATTCGGGCAAATCATTATATTGTTGTTAATTCAAATCGGCGGTATGGGCGTTGTAACAATTGCAGTTTCACTTGCTGTTGCCTCCGGTAAAAAAATCGGGCTGTTCAGCCGCGAAACAATGAAAAACGCAATTTCCGCGCCGAACGTGAGCGGAATCGTTCGGTTGACCGGATTTATAATCAAGGGGATCTTTTTGATTGAAATGATCGGGGCACTGATTATGCTCCCTGTGTTTTGCAAGGATTACGGCGCAGAAGGTATATGGATGGCTGTTTTTCACTCCGTGTCTGCATTTTGCAATGCCGGATTCGATATTATGGGAACCAAAAGCGGCGAATTTACTTCTCTGACTCACTACTCCGCACAACCGGTTATCAATATTACGATTATGCTGTTAATCATTGTCGGCGGTATCGGTTTCCTTGTATGGGAAGACATTTGCAAACACAAGTGGCGAATAAGAGAATATCGCACGCAGAGCAAACTTGTTTTGATTGTTACGGCTGTGCTGATTGTTTTTCCCGCTGTTTATTTCTTCTTTTTTGAATGTGGCGATTTACCTGTAGGAGAGCGCATACTTGCGTCTTTATTTCAATCCGTAACGCCGAGAACGGCAGGCTTTAACACGATAAATCTTACCGCAATCAGTGATACGGGATTATACCTGATGATTATTCTTATGTTGATAGGCGGTTCACCGGGGTCAACCGCAGGCGGCATGAAAACGACAACGATAGCGGTTCTGTTTTCTTCTGCTTTTTCCGTTTTCCGAAAAAAAGACAACGCCGAAGTTATGAAACGTCGGATTGATGATGAAACCGTAAAAACAGCTTCGGCAGTATTTTTGATGTACATAACTCTGTTTTTGGTTGGCGGAATGGCTATCAGTACGATTGAAAATTTGCCTATCACATCATGTCTTTACGAAACAGCCTCCGCCGTAGGTACGGTAGGACTGACACTCGGCATTACTCCGACACTCGGAAGTGCTTCTAAAATGATTCTGATTATGTCCATGTTCTTCGGTCGGGTGGGCGGATTAACGCTGATCTATGCCGCTTTCGGAGCAAATAAAAAGCAAGTAGCAAAACTTCCGGCGGATACAATTGCCGTCGGCTGAGCTGAGGAGGATATTTATATGAAAACAAAATCTGTTTTATTGATAGGTCTCGGACGTTTCGGGAAATACATAGCAATGAAATTGCACGAATTGGGACATGAGATCATGGCAGTAGACGAAAATGAGGAAAGAATTAACGATGCTATGCCATATGTGACTAACGGACAAATCGGCGACAGCACAAACGAAGCGTTGCTGAAATCTCTCGGTATAAAAAATTACGATGTTTGTATCGTAACAATCAGTGGGGATTTTCAGAGTTCGCTTGAAACAACCTGCTTATTAAAGGAATTGGGCGCGCAAAAGGTTGTGTCTCGTGCCGAACAGGATGTACAGGCAAAATTCCTTCTGCGTAACGGCGCGGACGAAATTATCTACCCTGAAAAGCAACTTGCCACATGGGCTGCAATCCGATATACATCCGACCATATTCTCGATTATATAGAACTCGGTGATTCCTGTTCGATTTTTGAAGTGTCCGTTCCGCAGGCATGGGTGGGAAAATCAATTGCAGAGATAGATATTCGCAGAAAATACAATGTAAATATCATCGCCACAAAGAAAAACGGAAAAATCAATGCGGTTGTTACCGCCGACACAGTCCTTTCCGGAGAGGAAACGCTTTTGGTGCTCGGACAATACAAAGCACTGCAAAAGTGTTTTGATATTTAACCGCTTCAAAAGAAGGCGACCTTATGAAAGATGTGACTGTTATTATCGCAGTAACAGCAGTTATAGTTTTCGGCTTTTTCATTATGAAAAGGCTCGATGCTTTCTTGGAGGAAAACAGGAAAGCAATTGAAAAAGAACAAGAAGAACAATGCAGTCCGCTTGAATTTCTTGATACGGAAAACTACGAAAGTATGATTTCCGAGATTGAAATTTTCAAAGAAAAACATAAAAAAATCGCAGTTGTTATATTGGATGAAGAAGATAGGGAGTTGACTGAGACATTAAATAATTATAAAAGCTGTTTTAAGTAGATTTTATTAAAAAAATATGATATAATAAAAAATAAAAACCGAAGGAGACACGGATTAGTCAAATGGGAGAAAGATTTGCAAATAACAATGATCACATTCTGGTCTGTCTGTCATCTGCACCTTCCAACACAAAAATCATTCAGACTGCGGCAGCCATGGCAAGGGCGTTTCACGCGTCCTTTTCGGCATTATATGTAAAAACTCCCGCTTCCGAATATATGGAGGCGGAAGACAAGAATCGCTTGCTTGCAAACATTCATTTCGCCGAAAAATGCGGTGCGACAATCGTTACGGCGTGCGGAGATGATGTGCCATTTCAGATTGCCGAGTATGCGCGGCTTTCGGGCATCACAAAAATAGTGATCGGAAGAAGCGTTGTGGGCAAACGGCGCTTCTTCGGAAGACCTACCTTGACGGAAAAGCTGATATCGCTTGCTCCTAATGTCGATATTCACATTATTCCGGACAGTGATGCCGCTATAGCCAAAGGAAAGAAAACGCTGTTTGAAAAGCCGCATTTTGCAAAGCTCCTGAAAGGTTTGGCAATTTCGACGTTCGTGTTGCTGCTGTCGTCATTACTTGGCTGTTTATTTTCCCGCCTCGGGTTTACCGACGCTAACATAATCACGGTATATATCCTCGGCGTACTGCTTATCGCCATTTTCACCGAAAGCAAAATCTGTTGGGTTATATCATCTGTTGCGAGCGTATTGGTGTTCAATTTCTTATTTACAGAGCCGAGATTTACATTCCGGGCTTACGGAAGCGGTTATCCGGTGACATTTATTATCATGCTTGCGGCTTCTCTTATCATAGGCGGAACAACCGAAAAGCTGAAAACACGCGAACGGCAGGCAACTCAAACCTCATACAGAACAAAAATTTTGTTTGATGCAAATCAGTTGATTCAAAAGGCATCCGATGAGCGGGAAGTATTTCAGGTTACAGCCGATCATTTGAGAAAGTTATTGAGTCGAAATGTAATTATATTTAATGAGAGCGCGGAAAAAATATGCGATTCATTTACAGATACAAAAGACAGTCCGTCAAAGGATTACAGGCAAATTGTCCGGTGGGTGATAAACAATAACCGAAAAGCCGGAAAAGGAACGGGAATTTATTCCGACAGCAGTTATGTTTTTCTGCCGATATGTAAAAACGAAAAGAATTACGGAGCAGTCGGCATTTTTGTCGGAAATAATCCGATCGATTCTTTTGACGAAAGTATTGTGGTTTCCGCCATCGGCGAATGTGCAATTGCCGTTGACGGAATCGTAAACGCAAAAGAAAGAGAGCGCACCGCGGTTTTGGCAAAAAACGAACAGCTGCGCGCAAATCTGCTTCGCTCCATATCACATGATCTGCGAACACCGCTCACGTCCATTTCGGGAAATGCAAGTAACCTTATTTCAAACGGAAATGCTTTTGATGATGCGACAAAAATGCAGATTTATGAGGATATTTACAGTGACTCTCTTTGGCTTATCAATCTTGTTGAAAATCTGCTTGCGGTGACACGCCTTGAAGAAGGCAGAATGAATATAAATCTGACGACCGAACTTGTCGGCGACGTAATAGCCGAAGCATTGAAGCATATTCATAAGAAAAGCGAAATGCAAAAAATTACCGTGATACAACAAGACGAGTTGCTCCTTGCAAAAATGGACGCTCGGCTTATTGTGCAGGTTTTAATCAATCTTCTTGACAATGCTATCAAATATACGCCATCCGATTCGCAAATTACGATTACTGCAAAAAAAGACGGGAATATGATTTCCGTAAGTGTATCGGATAACGGAAACGGCATTGCGGACGAACAAAAATCACGCGTTTTTGATATGTTTTATACCGGCACAAACAAAATTGCCGACAGTCGTCGCAGCATCGGATTAGGTCTTTCATTATGCAAATCTATCATAAATGCGCATGGCGGAGAAATAACGATAACGGACAACAATCCGCACGGCGCGGTATTTACCTTTACATTGCCCATCGGGGAGGTGGAAATTCATGAGTAACTTATTGGTTTTGGTGGTTGAAGATGACGCACCTGTTCGTAACCTCATCAGCACGACACTGAAAACACGCGGTTACGAATATTTGATTGCGCAAAACGGCGAAAGTGCTATTATGGAGGCATCCTCACATAATCCGGATGTTGTTTTGCTTGATTTGGGACTGCCGGATATCGACGGTGTGGATGTTATCAAAAAAATACGCACATGGTCTGAAATGCCGATTATCGTAATCAGCGCCCGCGCCGAAGATAAAGACAAAATCGACGCTTTGGATGCCGGAGCGGACGATTATCTGACAAAGCCTTTTTCCGTAGAGGAACTGCTTGCAAGACTTCGTGTTATGGGCAGAAGGCTTTCGTCTATGCAGTCTTGCGGAAAATCCGACTCGCTTTTTGTAAACGGAGATCTGAAAATAGATTATGCAGCAGGGTGCGCCTACCTTAGCGGTGAAGAGCTTCATCTTACACCCATCGAATATAAACTGCTGTGTTTGCTGTCCAAGAATGTCGGGAAAGTGCTTACTCACACTTTCATTACGCAAAAAATATGGGGTGCGGCGTGGGAAAGCAATGTAGCGTCTCTACGCGTTTTTATGGCTACCTTGCGCAAAAAAATCGAACCGTCCCCCGATTCGCCGCAGTATATACAGACTCATGTCGGTATTGGGTACCGAATGGCGAAAATAGATAATTAAAATCACGATGATATAAATAAAAAACGCAAATAGGTGTTTTCACCACCACCCGACCGTAAAAAGTCGGGTGGCTTTTTCTGTGTCAAGAAAACCGCACACAAGCGCTTGTGTGCGAAAATCAGGAAAGGAGCATAACGCTTGAAACTACGCAACCGACAGATATGAATTCCGCACGCCCGCCGGAGCGGAGTTTGATCCGCAATGGGCGGTCTGCCACAGAAACGGCGTTGAATTTTACCGCACGGACAGAGGTATTTCCAAAAGCCGTGTACAGGAATCATACGGGCGGAAATACCGTGCCAACTCAATCTTCCCGCACGCTGCCGGGCGTGACCTTGACGATAATATCCGTCACCTGCTCGGGCGTAGCATGAACAGAAAGCCGAACGGCTCTGAGCAAGTTATTCAGACTCACAAAGCCTTTCGCAAAACGAAAAGGACGAACAGCCGAAACTGTTCGTCCTTCCCGCCCGATTGCTTCTGTTTCTCATAATTCATCTTTATGAGAAGGAAGCGAAAGCGCGGCATTTTCTGTGGTATGAACCGGTTTTATGTCCCCTTTTTCTTTTTGAACAGCTTGCCTATCGGGAGCTGGACGATTATAACCGAGATGAGCATCATGGCGCTGCCTATCCATTCGCTTGCGCTCGGCATATCGTGCAGGACTATCATTCCCGTCAGCACTGCAAAAACGGATTCGAGGCTCATCAGCATGGAGGCGACGGTCGGGTCGGTGTATTTCTGCCCGACTATCTCGAGCGTATATGCGATTCCGCTAGAGAAAATGCCCGCATAGAGTATCGCGGGGAGTGCTTCAAGGAGCGCCTTGGCATCGAAGCTTTCAAATATTATCGCGAGGATCAGTGAGACCACACCGCATATCAGAAACTGGGCGCGGGCGAGCCTGATATTATCAACGCGGGTGGCATATCTTGAGGTTGCCATGATACGCACGGCGAAGAAAACCGAGCAGGCGAGCACGAGCAGGTCGCCGAGAGAAACGCCGCTTTCTCCTTTCATGCAGAGCATATAAAGCCCGCCGAGAGCAAGCACCACGCAGGGGAAAACGAGAGGGCTTATCTTCTTGCCCATAATGAGACTGAATATCGGGACCAGCAGCATATAGAAGGCGGTGATAAAGCCGGCCTTGCCGCCCGATGTGCCTTTTTCTATGCCGAGCTGCTGGAGATTTGAAGCGATGCAGAGCAGTATTCCGCAGATGAGCGCGGCATGCATAAATGTCTTTTTGTCCTCGCGTGTCGGCGGCTTGTAATCCGGCGATTTTTTCTTTCTTGCGTCGAGTATCATAATGACAGGTGTGAGAAATATGCACCCGACGAAGCTTCGCGCCGCCTGAAAGGCGAATGAACCGATGCTGTCCATCGCCACCTCCTGTGCGATAAATGCACTTCCCCAGAGGATGGCTGTTATGAGCAATACGATGTTGCCGTAGAGTTTTTTATTTTTCATTTGTTTTGCCTTAATTTTGCCCTTTTTATTTTGTGATTTCTCCGAGCATACTCTTGCCGTAGAGCGTATATTCCAGATCAAATGCATCTGCTATTGTCGCCGAGATATCGGCAAAGGTATTTCTCTCGCCGAGGTCACGTGGATTTATTTTATCGCCGTATATCACGAGCGGTGTGCGCTCTCTCGTATGGTCTGTGCCGCTGTAGCACGGGTCGCAGCCGTGATCTGCCGTTATCATGAGTATATCATCCTCGCGCAGTAGCGGAAGGAGCTCTCCGAGTCTGCGATCGAAAGCCATGACTGCATCGGCGTATCCGCGCGCATTGCGCCTGTGCCCGTATGTCATATCGAATTCCACGAGGTTGACAAAGCAAAGCCCACGGAAATTCTCCTTTGCTGCCGCGATTGTCTTGTCCATGCCGTCCTCGTTCGAGGTCGTATGAATATCGCTTGTGGCACCTCTGCCGGCAAATATATCACCTATTTTGCCGATGCAAAGCGTTTCAAATCCGTTCCCGGAAAGCAGGTCGAGAATTGTCTCCTTCGGCGGTTCTGCCGAAAAATCACGTCTGCGGTTTGTGCGTTCAAAGGGATACTCGCCTGTGAACGGGCGGGCAATAACTCTGCCGACACAGTGCTTGCCGCAGAGGATTTTTCTTGCCATGCGGCAATATTCATAGAGCTGCTCCGGCGGGACGATGCTCTCGTGCGCCGCTATCTGAAAAACGCTGTCTGCCGAGGTATAGACGATGAGCGCGCCTGTTTTCAGATGCTCCTCGCCGTAGTCCTTTATAACATCTGTTCCCGAATACGGCTTATTGCAGAGAACACCTCTGCCTGTCGCAGCGGAGAAAGCATCGATTATTTCCTTCGGGAAGCCATGAGGATAAGTCGGGAGCGGGGAAGGGCTGTAAATGCCTGCCATCTCCCAGTGACCGATGGTTGTGTCCTTTCCCGCAGAGGTTTCGCACATTGCGGCATACGCACCACGGGGGTCTTTTATCGCGCGGGCATAATCGCCGCCCTGTGCGGCATTTTTTATATTAAAGAATCCGAGCCTTTGCAGATTGGGCGCGGCAAAGCCGTCCTGCATGGTGACGGAGCGCAGTGTATCGCTTCCTTCATCTCCGAAGGCGGCGGCATCGGGCGCTTTTCCTATTCCGAAGCTGTCGAGAACGATAAGAAATACTCGTTTTATCATAACCAAATCCTCCGTTAAATCAAAATATTTAGTTCTTTTTCTATAAATATATCACAGATTTAATATATAATCAATATTTTATCAAAAATTCTTAAAAGTATTGACAAGAGGTTAAAATAATAGTAAACTGTTAGCAGATGAAATTTCAGAAAGCAGAGGTGGAAATAAGTGGATACCGCAGGCGGACGAAGTAGTTTATGCGAAAAAGATATTTTCCTTTTTGTCGGGCGTGCGTCGCTTGTTTTCATCGGCACACCCGTATAAAACATGTCTTTTTCGCAAAGGCTGCTTCTCACCTAAATCTTTAGGGCAGGGCAAATTTGCGATATTTTTGTTTTGCCCGCAAATATTTTTGTGAGGAGGCAAAAAAATGGAAGAAAACATTTGCGAAAAGATTACCTCGCTCTGCGAGGCGAGGGATATGCGCGCACTCGCGGGACTTCTCGAAGAGCTTAACCCTGTCGATATAGCGGAGGCTCTCGAGGGGCTCTCTATGCGCGATACGGCGCTGGTTTACCGCATATTGCCGAAGGAAAAGGCGGCGGAGGTTTTTGTTGAGCTGGACAGCGAAAAACAGCAGAAGCTCATAGAGATTTTCTCGGATAAGGAGCTTCGCGAGACGGTAAATGAACTTTATGTTGACGATACTGTAGATATTATCGGCGAAATGCCGGCGACGGTGGTGGCGAAGATACTGAAAAACGCCTCTCCGGATATGCGCCGCATGATAAATGAAATCCTGCTCTATCCCGAGGACAGCGCAGGCGGCATCATGACGCCGGAATATGTCAGCCTGAAGCGGAATTTCACCGTCGAGGAGGCTTTTGAAAAGATACGCCGTGAGGGCGTTGACAAGGAGACGGTCTACACCTGCTATGTCACCGAAAACAGAAAGCTTGTCGGCATAGTCACCGTGAAAAGCATGCTCCTTTCCACAATTGATACGAAAATAGAGGACATAATGATACAGCATGTCATCTCCGTATACACGCATGACGACAAGGAAAAGGCGGCGGAGATGATAGGCAAATACGGGCTTCTTGCACTCCCTGTCGTCGATACGGAAAACCGCCTTGTCGGCATAGTCACCGTAGACGACGCCATCGGAGTAATGCAGGAGGAAGCCGCAGAGGACATGGAAATCATGGCGGCTATTTCTCCCTCCGAAAAACCTTATATGAAAATGGGCGTTTTTCAGATATGGAAGAAGAGAATACCATGGCTTCTCCTGCTCATGATAACGGCTACGATAACATCAAAGATAATCAGCTCATTTGAAGCCGCACTTTCCGCATGCGTCGCACTGACGGCATTTATACCGATGCTCATGGATACGGGCGGAAACGCGGGTAGTCAGGCTTCGGTCAGTGTTATCCGCGGTCTTTCCATGGACGAAATAGAGCCGAAAGACGCTTTTCGGGTGCTCTTAAAAGAGGTACGTGTTTCACTCCTCTGCGCGGCAACGCTTGCGCCGGTCGCCTTCTTGAAGGTGCTTTTCATTGATCGCGAAACCATGCTCGTTTCGGTAACGGTGGCATTCACGCTCTTCTTTACGGTATGCCTCGCAAAGGTGATAGGCTGTCTGCTCCCGCTTCTCGCAAAGAAGATGAAGCTTGACCCTGCCGTCATGGCAAGTCCGCTTATCACTACGGTAGTGGATGCGCTTTCACTCTTGCTCTATTTCGCATTTGCTTCGCGCATACTCGGGCTTTGATATTTTAAGGAAAAAGATGTATGATACTTGTAAAAAACACAAATACAGAGCCATATAAGAATATGGCTTTTGAGGAATATCTGCTCCGCACCTGCGATGAGCCTGCCGTCATGCTCTGGCGAAACGAACCCGCTGTTATAATCGGAAAAAACCAGAATGCCCGCGAGCAGGTGAATTTCGATTTCACGCTGGCTCATGGCGTGAAAACCGTGCGCAGGCTGACGGGCGGAGGTGCTGTTTTTCATGACCTCGGAAATGTGAACTACACCTTTATTACTCCCGCGACGGCGGATGACAGGATAAATTTTGCTTATTTCTGCCGTCCTGTCATAGAGGCACTCTCGGGGCTGGGTATAAAAGCTGCGCTCTCGGGCAGGAATGACCTCACGGTTTCCGACGGCAGAAAATTTTCGGGGACAGCCGCCTGCGCCTTTGAATACGGCGGAAAAACCAAGCTGATGCATCATGGAACGCTGCTTTTTTCGGCTGATATGTCGTATCTTGCCGATGCGCTTAAGGTAGATCCGGATAAGATTCAATCCAAGGGAATAAAGAGCGTGAAAAGCCGCGTGACTAACCTATGCGAGCATATATCGACCGAATTTGCCGATATGACAGCAGAGGGATTCAAGGAATATCTCGAAAATTATTTTATCGGAAACGGTGCAAAGCCCGTCATTCCCGATGATGCCGCACTGTCCGAGATAGAAAAGCTTGCGGAAGAGAAGTACGCAAGCGAGGCGTGGCTTTTCGGCGCAAAGACGGAAAGTGCCGCACAGGTGAAGGCAAAGCGATTTGATTTCGGAAAGGTCGCCTGCGAGACGGAATATCTCTACGAGGTCGGAAAGAGTGCCAAGATAAAGCGCGTGAAATTCTCGGGCGATTTCTTCGGCACAAAACCGATAGAAGAGCTCGAAAAAATGCTTTGTTTGACAGAAGCTAAAACCTGTGATATAATTGATGTACTCGAAAAGGCACCGCTTTCGGCTTATATCTGCGGTGCCGCACCGGAAGAAATCTGCTCTCTCATCCTGTTATGAGCGGGCTTTGTTAAAAGGAGAAAATATACATATGGATATGGTAAAAAGAGAATATGCCGAGAAACTCTTACGGTATATCGATGCCGCTCCGATGCCCTATCAATCCGTAGACGAGCTGGAGAAAATGCTCGTTTCGGCGGGCGCCGCGGAGCTGTGCGAGGATGAAAAGTGGTCACTTGAAAAAGGGAAGCTCTACTATCTAAAAAAGAACGGCACACAGCTTGCCGCCTTCCGAATTTCCGGAGAGCCGAGTGAAGATGGCTTTCGCATAGGCGCGGCTCATCATGATGCCCCGGGCTTTCGCATAAAGACGGCTCCGTCAAGTGTCGATTTCGGTTATGAGCGCCTCATACTCGAGGGCTACGGCGGGCTTATAGTCCACGGCTGGCTCGACAGACCGCTCTCGGTTGCCGGCAGGGTATATGTAAAGGCGGATAACGCCGAAGGTTCGCTTGCAGTGAACGTTAATATAAAGAAGCCTGTGGTTCAGATACCGAGCGCCGCAATACATGTGGTGAACGATGTGAACAACGGCGCGAAATTCAATATTCAGACGGAAATGTGTCCTTTCTTTGCCCAGAGCGACGACGGGAAGTCAAGATTTACCGGATTTCTCGCGGAGCACATCGGTGTTTGTGCCGATGATATTCTCAGCTATGAGTTGGGGCTTTATGAGGCGGTGCCGAGCTGCTTTGTAGGGCTTGATGACGAGTTTATCTCTGCACCGAGACTTGACGATGCTTCGCTTGCCTACTGCACGGTAGCGGGTCTCTGCGAAGCCGAGGACAGCGGCGGGAACGATATCGCGCTCATTTTCGACCACGAGGAGATAGGCTCGCGCTCCGACAGAGGCGCTATGTCCAATACGCTTCTCCAGATTGTGGACAGAATCTGCGAAAAGCTCGGCTACAGCTCCGAGGATAAATATCGTGCATTCGCGAAATCCACGGTCTTTTCGGCGGATATGGCGCATGCTTCACATCCTTCGTATCTTTCCAAGGCAGAGCCCAATCTGCCGGTGAAGCTCAATAAAGGTCCTGTGCTCAAGATGGCAACGGGGCAGAGCTATGCCACATCTCCTCGCGGAACGGCTTTCTTCAAGACGCTTTGCGAGAGAGCGGATATTCCTTATCAGCAGTTCAATAACCGCAGTGACGCACGCGGCGGAGGAACTATAGGACCTATCATATCATATGAATACGGGCTTAGTGTAGTCGATATAGGAAACCCGATGCTTGCCATGCATTCCGTTCGCGAATTTGGCGGCAGTGAGGATGTTTACTATATGGTAAAGCTTTTCCGTGCATTCTTTGAATCTAAGGAGGGAACAAAATGAAAAAATGCTACAAATGCGGCGCTGAAATAGAGGACAGCGCATTGAAATGCCCTGTCTGCGGTGCCACTCAGGTTACGGATCAGGGCGAGGACCTCGGCAAAAAGATAACCGATGGCTTCGGTAAATTCAACGATACAAAGGAAACAACATCGGAATACGATGCGCATGATATTGAGAACAACAAGGTTTTTGCCATACTTTCGTATATAGGCATTCTTTTCATTGTCGGTCTCATTGCCGCTCCGAAATCAAAATTTGCGAGATTTCATGCAAATCAGGGAATTGTACTCTTTATAATCGAAATCGCGCTCGGAATCGTTTCCGGAATAGTATCTTTTATTCCGGTTGTAGCAGGCATAGTGAGTGCTGTCATCGGTCTCGTTTCGCTTGTATATATGGTGATAGGCATATGCAATGCCGCATCGGGCAAGGCAAAGGAGCTTCCCGTAATCGGCAGCATCTCAATTTTAAAATAAGACAGGATAATATTATCGCGGCGAAAGTTTTATCGGCTTTCGCCCTATGCTTATTTATGATGCTTTTATAAAATAAAACAAACGGAGAGGGTAGTTATGCACGACGAATTAACAGCTGTCGATATCAAAAAAATGCGTGAGGAGATAGAATATCGCAAAACGGTTCTCACGCCGAAGCTGAAGGAGGCACTTCGCCATGCGCGCGAGCTGGGCGACCTCAGCGAAAATTTCGAATACCGCGCAGCAAAGAGAGATCTGTCTCGAAACAACAGCAGAATTCACTATCTCGAGCAGATGATAAAAACAGCGATTATTGTTTCCACCGGCTCAAAAAGCGCGGATACCGTCGGACTTTTCGACAAGGTACGCCTCTATATAGAGGAGGATGAGGAGGAGATGGAGATAGTCCTCGTTACAACTCTGCGTCAGGATTCGCTGAATAATTTCATCAGCAAGGAATCTCCGCTCGGAAAGGCTGTGATGGGCAAAAAGGTCGGAGACAGGGTACTTATCGAGGTAAATCCTTCTTATTCTTATTATGTGGTGATACGCAATATTGAAAAAGGAAAGGACGACGAATCGCTGAATATAAGTGCTTTTTGAAATTTCTTTGAAATTTTTATATTTTTATCGAAAATTGGTATTGATTTTATGCTGATTTTGTGATATCATACATATATTAGTATACTCATCTATATTTGGAGGCAGAAATTTATGAAAAAGCTTTTCAGAAATATGCTTGCGACGTTTATCGCATTCCTTTTCGTACTCTCCTCTTGTGTCATTCCTATGGGAATGCTTTACGCTGAGGGCGAGGGTACGGCAAAGGGCGACTTTGTCTCTTGCTCGATATCCCTCGGAACGGATATAACCGTGAACTACAAGGTTCGCATTTCCGATTCGCTCGTGCGGCCCGATTCCGACGGCAATACGGAAAACGTGAGCGTCAGGTTTACCTTTACCGGAGTCAATACAAGAGAATCCGAAGTAAAGGGAACAAAGCTCAAGGACGCCAAGGGCAGTGCGGTAGCCGATATGTGGCTTTTCCGCTTCACCGGCGTCAATCCGCAGTGCATGGGTGATGTCCTCTCGGCACAGCTCGTAGTTGACGGTGCAGCCGATGCCAAGGCAGAGGATATGACTGTCAAGGATTACTGCATGGAGCTTATCAAAGGCTCTACAGACGCTCACCTCATAAATCTCGTAAAAGACCTGCTTGTTTACGGCAGAGAAGCGCAGAAGTATGTGGGCTACAGACCCGGCAAGCTTGTTGTCGACAACGATTTCGCGGGAACAACCTTTGACGCGCTGAAGTCCGACAGCAAATATCATGCAAAGAACACCCTTGAAACAACAAAGTTCAAGAGCGGTGCTCTCTATTTCGACAATACAAATAAACTTATGTTCAGATTTGTCACAGACAGTATTGAAAATCTGAAGGTTACGATAAACGATAAAGAAGTAACTCCCGTCGCTGACGGAGATACCTATGTCGTTATGACAGACAGCATAGCTGCCACGGGTTTTGACGATATTTATACCGTAAAGCTCATACTGAATGGTGAGACTGTTTCCACTCTCGAGTGCAGCGTAAAGGCATATGTTTATCAGATGCAGAACAGCAGCAAAATGCGCGCTTTCGCAAACGCTACATACGCATACGGTCTCTCCGCAAAGAGATATGTAAGCGGCACATTCGATGAGAACAATGTTGTTCTCTCGTTCGGTGCGCTTTCCGATGTTCACTTTGACAAAAATAGTTTTCCGGATGCAACGGAAAAGCTCAAAAAAGCCGTAAACCAGCTCACAAAGCAGGCTTCAAAGAACGGCGGAAAGCTTGACGCGATAACCTTCGTCGGCGACTTCACGAACATAAGCGGCTCTACAGAGCTCAAAGAGTTCAAGTCTGTTTACGAGAGCGTTGTTCCTGCAGGCGTAAAGACATTGCTTGTCACGGGTAACCACGAAACCCTCTATAGCAGTGATGCCAAGACCCTCAATGATTTCAAGAGAATATTCGGCGATAAGTATTTCGGCGCAGGAATTGACACGGCGGATACAAATCTTGATATAGGCGTTCGCGATATCATCGTAAACGGATATCACTTCCTCATGCTTGAACCTACGACATACAGTGCTACCGCCGGCTGCCCCTACAAAAAGGAAGCTGTGGAATGGCTCGATAATATGCTCAAGAAACTGACGGCAGAGAATCCGGAGCAGTATGTATTCGTATGTACACACCCGATGATATACAATACCTGCTACGGAAGCGATCTTAACGGAACGCCTTCTTACTGGTCTACAACTGAACTCACACCGGTTCTCGATAAGTACTCTCAGGCTGTTACATTCAGCGGTCACCTGCATTTCCCGATAAACGATAACCGTTCTATAATGCAGGGCAATTTCACATCGCTCGGCTGCGGCTCCGTTCGCTATATGGCTATAGAGGCGGGCGGCTATGAGGATATGTACTCTGCAACACAGATGAATGACAGATATGATATTTCTTCCGGGCTCTTCGTTCAGGTTGACAAGAACGGCAATACAAGAATCACAAGAATGTTCTTCTCCGAAGATGATACATTTGATTCTCCATGGGAAATCTCTTATCCGAACGCACAGAAGACTCACCTTGAAAAATACAGCCGCGAAGCAAGAACAAATGCAAATACGGCTCCCGAACTCGGCGAGATAAAGCTGACTACCGGCAATGTAAAGAATTACGGCGCATATGCTACAGTTGTTTTTGACGCCGCTAAGGATGATGAATTTGCTCATCATTATAAAGTCACGGTAAAGAACAAAGATACAGGCGCTATCATTTCCAATAAGAATATTCTTTCCGACTTCTATCGCCATGCAAAGAGAAGCGACATGAAGAAGGAATATACACTTTCCATAGGTACGATTAAGAGCGGTACATACTCAATCACTGTGACGGCATATGACTCATGGGGTGCAAAAGCAGAAAAGACTGTTGACTATAAAGTAACGATAAACGCTGATACGGCAGGTCTTCCCGCACCTTATGTAAACTTCGAGTTTACCGATGGCAAGATTGCCGATAAGATGGGTAATGTCGATATCATCACAAACAGTGGCGCTACAGCAGGCACAACGGATGTCAAGTTCGGTGGTAAGACAAACAAGCTCGGTGCACTGACAGTTCCTGCCGGCAAATATGTTGTATGTAAATTCAATAAACTGAATACGGCTGATGAATTCAGAAACTGGGCTGAAGGTTGCTTCACGGTAGAAGCATTCTATGTGAACAGCAAGAACGGCGGCATTCAGGGTGTTGTCTGCGGCACGCAGGACGGCGGCTGGGGTATTGCCGAAAATGCAGGTAAGCCTTACTTCATAACAGGCGGCGGCTCCAAGTATAATGACGGTGCTTATGCAGGCAGCGTATCATCTGTAACAGAGCTTGTTCATGTAGTCGGTATATATGATACAGCTAATAAGAAATGCACAATTTATATCAACGGCAAAAAGAACGGAGAAGTAAGCATTGCAGCTAATTTTATCCCCGGCGTAAGCGGCACTCACAACTATTTCTGCCTTGGTGACGACATAACAACCGAACTTGTCGGCGGTGACTTCAAGACGCAGGGCATGACAATGGTAGATGCGAAGATTTATGATGATGCACTCACATCCGAGCAGATAGCTAAGGTATATGCAATCGCAGAGAATCTTTTCGCAACAGGTAATGATTCCGGCGAATACAGCACAGGCGCAGGTACAGCTACTTGTGAAAAGGTCGGCGGTACTCCCGAAACACCTGATACACCCGACACACCCGAGATACCCGAAGCACCCGAGGGACTCTATGCCGATATCGATATCGTAGACGGCAAGGTTGTAGATAAATACGGCAATCTTACACTCACACCCAATGACGGCAAGACAGGCACGCTCCCTACAATCGGTACTGAAGAGCTCACATACGGTGGTAAAACAAAGACACTGCCTACAATCAAGATAACGAAGATGAATCAGTATGTGGCAGCAGTGTTCGGCAAATTTGCGACAGCTGATGAATTTCAGGATTTTGTTCGCAAAAACGGACTTACATTTGAAGTACTGTATAAAAACGATAGCCCTATAAGCTCTATTGGTGGTATATTCTGCTCTACGCAGTATGATCCGAGTAACAGAAACAGCAAAGGCGGATTCGGAATTGCCACACAGGCAAAGAGCGGTGCACCATATGTAATTGCCGGTGCAAAAGGTAATGGTTATACTGTGGCAAACGGCAAATCTGCTGATTATAATCACGGTGAAATAACCCATGTTATCGGAACAATCGATACAAATGGATATGTAACGATATATGTAAACGGCAAAGACGGGATAAAGAGTACTTCGGGCGGAGAATTCAATTGCTCAAAGGGCAATATGTCAAATATGGGCGAAACATTATTTAATACATTCTATATAGGTGGTGACCCGTCTGCCGAAAGTAACGGAAAAGTAAGCGATTATCCGCTGACAAGTGCATCATTTATAGATATCAAGGTTTACTCCAAGGCTCTCACAGGCGAAGAGGCAAAGACAGCATATGAAGATGCTCAGAAGCTTTTCGCGCCCGACACACCCGAGACACCCGAAGCACCCGAGGGACTCT
>DODZ01000011.1:0-13124 GCA_003524145.1 Candidatus Apopatosoma intestinale
GACCAGTATATCACACTTCTCCCTTCTTGTCAATACTTTTTAAGAAAGTTTTTTAAAAAAATTGAGCGGAATATGCTCTGATTTTCAAGCTATTGCCGCGTTTCTCACGGTATGAGAAAGCAGTACTGCCGTAGTCACCGCGCCGACTCCGCCGGGCACAGGTGTCGCCGCCGCGACGATGCTCTGCGCCGCCGCATAATCGACATCTCCGCAAATTCCGTCGCCGTCGGCATTGATTCCGACATCTATTATTGTCTGCCCTGCCGACATATATTCGTCTGTCACCATTCTTGCCTGTCCGGCACACGCGATAACCACATCGGCGCGACGGCATTCCGCGGCGGTATCGGCGGTTTTTGTATGGCAGACAGTCACCGTGGCATTCATTCCGAGAAGAAGCATGGCAAGAGGTTTGCCTACAACCGTACTTCTGCCGACCACCGTCACGCGCTTCCCCGCAAGATTTTCCATGCCGTAATAACGGAGGATTTCAACGACAGCCTGCGCCGTGCAGGGAGCGAACGCGTTTTTGTCTCCGCGGAAAACGCCCGCAAGCGAAGCGTCCGTCATGCCGTCGACATCCTTTTCCGCCGGAATGAGCATTCTTATCCTCCCGGCATTGAATTTCTTCGGAAGCGGACTGAAAACAAGTATTCCGTGAACGCTCTCGTCATCTGCCGCGCGTCTCACTGCCGCTTCAAGTTCCTCCTGCGTAGCGTCCTCCGAAAGAGCCATCACTTCTACCGCCGCGCCCGCCGCAGAGAACCGCTTTATTATCGAGCGCTCGTATGCTATGTCGTCCTCTCGGCTCCCGACGCGAAAAACGGCAAGCTTCGGCATAATGCCCGCTTGTGCAAGGCGCGTTATCTCGCCTGCTGTTTTATCCATAATCGCCCTTGCTACGGGCGCGCCTCTCAGTTCTTCCATTTTTTCTTCCTTTTTATATTATATATTATTCAGATATTTTTCCACTTCATCGTATGCACGACGGCAAAGGCATACCGTTTCCTCAGCCATTTTCGCCGTCTCCGTCGCAGTGGCATCTGCCGCCGCGCGGTTCTTCATCAATTTCGTATTGGCATAAACATTGAGTGCCGCACTTTTTGCCGCCGCCTCGCATACCGCCGCCGCAACGCCCGCGTCGCTAACGACAAGTCTGCTTCCCTTTTCGGCAAGTTCGGCGGCAAGCTCCGCCGCATCGCGACATTTACGGAGCACACGAAAAGGCACCTCTGCCGCGCGGACAAGCGCCGCTTCGATTATTTCCTCCCTGCCCTCGGCGTCCTTTGGCAGTCCGTATGCGCGGGAAAGCGGGAGAAAAGCCTCCTCGTCCTCGCCCATCAGTGCGGTAAAATCTGCAGCAAGGCTTTTTGCCTTCTCCGAAATGCGCTCTATATCCGCCTGATATTGCGCATATTTTTTCTTGCCGCTCGTCAGCTCGCACACCATGGACGAAAGTGCCGCCGAGAGTGCCCCGCAGAGCGCCGCGACGCCGCCGCCGCCCGGGGACGGTGCGGATGAAGCAAGCTCCGTAATAAATTTTGCTATTTCCATTTTTCTTCTCCGATAAATTATTTTTCCGCGACGGAATGATAAAAATCCAACGTTTTGAAGCCTCGCTCCATATGGCAGAGCAGATATTTTTCGCAGACAGCCGCGAAATCATCAAGCGCATCAGGTGAAAGCTCAAAGGCAAAAATACGTTCCGGCTTTGAATACACGGCATAGCGCATGGCTATGAAAACATCAGGTGACACCGGCACTATCAGGTGTGCATCGCAGTATATTCCCTCCGCTTCATTCTCACGTGCGGCATAAAGCTCCATATTCGCCGCATTTTTGCGGAAGCATTCCTCACAGCGAAAGGTCCCGTCGGGAATATCTATATAGTAAACAGGAAAATTGTAGTTTCCGCAGCCCGCACAGCCGACAAGGTCAGGCATAAAGCCCGCATATGCGGCGCTCCGCAGCTCAAAAACCGCCTTTATCTGCGGAAGCGGCTTCTTTTTCTCGCAGATAGTCCAGAGGCAATTGAGAGTGAGACGCAGAAGCTCCGCATGCTCGCATTCCTCCGTTGACTCATCCGCCGCCACATCGGCGATATAGCTTGCCAGTGCAAGTCCCTCAAGCGTATTGCGGACACTGTAGAAGCTTTCCTTCAGCGAACATTCCCTTATGTAATATTTCTCGCTCGACTGCACAAGCACAAATTCCGTATAGCAGAAAAGCTGTGTAGCCACAAAAAAGTCGCTTTTCAGCCTGCGTGCACCCCGCGCGAAAACGGAAATGCGCCCGCGCTCCGCAGTGAGCACGGTCATCATCTTGTCAGATTCGCCGAAAGGCGTCTCGCGTAAAACCAAGCCCGATATTCTCACAGGTTGCAAGAAGCGCACCTCCCTTTTTTAAAAAATCGATTTTTTCATGTGATCTGCGCTTACAGAACCATCAGCCATGACATTACAGGAGCAACCGCTGTTCTTACGGCTGTCGCAAGATTTGAATTTACGCTGTCAATTCCCGCCTTTGCCAGTATTGATGCGAGTGCCGCAAACACGGAGGAAAGCAGCGCAAATATAAGCCACATAAAAACGCCGGTCTGAAAGCTTCAGTTATATTTTTCGGAATTGCGGCACGCCGCAGAGATCAGTTTTTATAGCCCATGCTTGAAACAAGCGCCGCCTTGTCGCGCCAGTTTTCCTTCACCTTTACCCAGAGATTGAGATAAACCTTCTCGCCGAAGAAACGCTCGAGGTCGGCGCGTGCGCGCGAACCTATCAGCTTGAGCTTCTCGCCGTTTTTGCCTATGATTATCGGCTTATGCGAAGCGCGCTCGCAGAATATCTCGGCTCGGATGGAGAGCATGCCGCCCTCCTCATGAAATTCCTCTATGGCGACAGCCACGCCGTGCGGTATCTCATCGCTCAGGGTGAGCAGAATCTTCTCTCGGATTATCTCGGATGCAATGATTCGCTCGGGCTGGTCGGTTATCATATCGTCGGGGAAGAAATGCGGTCCCTCCTGCGCAAATTTCGATATTTCATCTATGATAATATCCGTATTTTCGCCGTTTTTTGCGCTTATCGGCACGACGGCGGCAAAATCATATACCTCGGAGAAGCGCAGGATAGTATCGCCTATCTCGCGGGCGTTGCTCTTGTCCGTTTTGTTTACGATGAGCAAAGCCGGCACGCGCATTACGGTAAATTTTTTCATCAGCTCGCGCTCGGTGGGACCTATCTTGTCCCCCGCCTCGACAAGGAAGAGGATGATATCGACCTCGCCTGCGGCTTCGCCCGCCTTTTCCATCATATAGTCGCCGAGCTTTGTTCTCGGCTTGTGGATGCCGGGCGTATCAATGAAAACATACTGCGTTTCGCCCTTTGTCAGTATGCCGGTGATTTTTGTTCTCGTGGTCTGCGGCTTGCTCGAAACTATCGATATCTTCTCGCCGAGAAGCGTATTGAGCAGTGTACTCTTGCCGACATTCGGGCGTCCTATTATCGCCGCAAAAAGATTTTTTGTCTCCATTATTTTTTCTCCTCCGGTATCGCCGTATTGCGGAAAAGCCCTGCCGCCGCAAGGATTTTCTCGCAGGTATCGTTCATATATTTTTCGTCCTCTTCGCTTATCTCGTGGTCATAGCCGAGCAGATGCAGCATGGAATGCACCGTGAGAAACGCTATCTCCCGCATGGTGCTGTGCCCGTATTCGCGCGCCTGCCGCTCCGCCGTCTCAAGCGAGATAACAATATCGCCCAGCGCCGCGATGCCCTCGATTATATCCTCCGGCTCGGGCGTGCCGCTCGTCAGCGGGAAGGAAAGCACATCCGTAGGCTTGTCCTTTCCGCGATACTCGAGATTCATCGCGTGAATCTCGGAATCAAGCACAAATGTGACGGAAATTTCCGCCCCGTATGCGAAATTTTCATTTTCCAGCGTGCGCTTTATCACATCGCGCACCGTCTTTTTTGTCTCGGTCGGTATCGCGGGAACGCCCTCGCCACGCCCGAAATAAATTTTGTTTTTCATTATTTGTCATTCCTCTTTATGCGATATTTGTCGCGCTTTTCGCGCTTGTCCCTGTCGTATTTCTCATATGCGAGAATTATCTTCTGCACGAGCCTGTGGCGGACAACATCGCGCTCCGTCAGACGTTGCACGGCTATATCATCTATGCCGTCAAGAACTCTCACCGCCTCAGCAAGACCGCTGCGCTTGCCGTCAGGCAGGTCAGTCTGCGTGAGGTCGCCCGTCACCACCGCCTTGGAATTGAAGCCGAGACGCGTGAGAAACATTTTCATCTGTTCGGGCGTGGTATTCTGCGCCTCATCGAGAATGATGAAGCTGTCGTCCAGAGTTCTGCCGCGCATATAGGCAAGCGGTGCTATCTCTATGGCGCCCCGCTCGATATATTTCTGATAAGCCTCACCGAACATTTCATAGAGTGCATCGTGAAGCGGACGCAGATAAGGGTCTATTTTCGTCTGCAGGTCGCCCGGGAGAAAGCCGAGTTTCTCTCCCGCCTCGACTGCGGGGCGCGTCAGGATAATGCGCGAAAATTCCTTGTTTCTCAGCGCCGCGCTCGCTACGGCAACGGCAAGAAAGGTCTTGCCCGTTCCCGCGGGACCTACGCCCATGACTACCGTATTTTTTCTTATCGCATCGATATATTTCTTCTGCCCGACGGTTTTTGCCCTTATCGGCTTGCCTTTTGTCGTCACACACACGCAGTCGGAATCGAATTTCTCCGGTTCCTCGCCGCTTTTCAGCAATCCCGCGATGTATTCCGTATTCTGCTCGCCTATCTCCGTGCCGAGCTTTGCCATGCCGAGCAGGGTTTCTACGGTTTTCGCGGCGAGACGGACATCTTCCTGCTCCTCACCGCGGATTACAATGCAGTCGCCCGCAGTCGTTTCGCTTATTCTGTTTCCGATGGAAACAGAAAATATCTTTTCGATGAGTATTGCGTTTTTGTCATAGTTTCCGAAGATTGCCGCGGTTTCTTCGGCGCTCTCCGTTGTAACGGTTTTCTCGTACATTTTATCTCCTTGAATATGGCGGCTATCCGCCGATTTTTACTTCCCTTGCGATATCGATTATGCAGTCCACCTGCTCGCAGAGCGTCAGGTATTCCTCGCCGAAATCAAGCTTTGTGTGGCGGGCAAGAACCTCGGCTCCGTCCATGTCGGCGGAGCTTTTCAGCGCGAGCTCGGCATAAGCCTCGCGCAGACATTCCGTCTGCGTGCGCCGTGCCTCCCTCGTCTCGTAGCAGATGTACTCTTTTTCCGCCGTATAGAGCGGCAGAGGCACGCCGAAAAGCGTCACTCTTGTTTTTCTTTCTATTATATCATAAAACTCTGCCGAAATTCTATCATTTTTGAAAACTTTTATTGATTTTCCGAAAAAAATTATGCTTTTTTCGCCGAGAACGGTATTACTGCGCAGTTTTTGCCTGTATCGGACGGGGATTTTCACATCATATTCGAGCGTAGTTCTGCCGTAGACGCTCCCACGCGCACGCACAAGCCTGTAGCCGAGTGCCTGCGAATCTATGACTCCGCTGACAAGAAGCTCGCCTTTTTTCACCGTCTGCCCTGTCTTCACCACTGTCGCGCCGCCGCTCACGTCGAGCAGCTCAATCTGAGCGTCGCATGAGGCGATGAGATTAGAGGGCGGCGTGAGCGCTTCGATGCCGTCTCGCCCCGTGCGCTCGTGTATGTCTATCGTGGCGACGGTGCCGCGCATGTTTATCTTGAACCATGAGAAGCGCCCGTCGTCCTTTGTTATCTCCATGGCGATGCGTTCCTTATCGAGCGAGGGGATATACGCGCCTATCCGGAAGCCGCGCCGTTCAAGCGCCGCGAAGATTTCCTCCTCTTCCGTATTTTCCGCGCCGACGATGCGTATATCCCAAACAAAAAGCGTGGAGACAAATATCAGTGCCGCCGTAAGGATAAAGCCGAGCGCAAGCCCCGCGCGCTTCCTGTAGCGATACAAATCCGAGAGAAATGAACGGCGGTGTATATCCTCGCAGAGCGGCTCGGCTTCCTCGGGAAAGCGGTACGGCGTATAAAAGGATATCAGCCCGTCACCCGCTTTTTTCGTCGGCGTAAAGGAAATTTTCCTTTCCATAAGGAGTGAGAGGAGTGCGGCGGCTTTTTCCTCTCTCACCTTCACGCGGCAGTAGCCGCGCATATAACGCAGAAATTTCATTTTTTCACTCCCTTCTCAAAGGTTACGGTGCGCAGGTCGCCCGAGATGAGCATTTTGCCCTCTCCCGCCCAGCAGAGAGAAAGCCCGCAGCCCGAGATAATGATATCGTCCTCTCTCGTGCAGATGCGTGCGCATTCCCTCGTATAGCTCGCGACCCCGACGCATCCGCATATCAGAAGCCGCGAGTTTTCCACCATTTCAATATTGTATTTTCCCGTTATCGGAATATCATATGAAAAGAATGATATCTTTTTCATAAAACGCGCTCCTCCGCAATAAATTTATATAGCAGTATATATTTTATTACCGGAGGTGTGCCTTCATGACGAAAAGAAGGATTTTCCTGCGGAGCGCGACTATACTTTTCTGCGTTTTTATGTTTCTCTGTGCCGTGGTATTTCCTGCCGAGGCTGCGGAAAGCATCATGAGCTCGCTTTCGCTTGCCGTGCGGCGCGTCGTGCCGTCGCTTTTTGTTTTTTCGGCACTCGCCGCCCTCTTTGCGAGAATCGGACTTTTTACCCGCGCGGGCAGGCTCGGCAGGCTATTCGGGCTTTCGCCCGCGTGCACCGCAGTCGCGCTCTGCGGATTGCTCTGCGGCTTTCCTACAAGCGCCGTATGTGCCCATGCGCTATGGGAAAGCGGCGAAGCGGACGCCGGGGAAATGCGTGCCGTCCTTCCCTTTTGCAGTAATGCGGGCATGGCTTTTGTCGTCGGTGCCGTCGGCAACGGAATGCTCGGCAGCAGACGCGCGGGCTATATGCTCTTTCTCATGCAAACTGTTTTATCAATTGTATTTATCCTGCTTTTTTGCAGGAGCAAAAGCACCGCCGCCATGTTGCCCGTGAGAGCGAAAAAAGAGAGCCTTTCCCATGCGCTTGTCGCCTCCGTTTCAGCGGCGGGCGGAGCCATGCTCGCGGTCTGCGCGTTCATCGCATTTTTCGGCGCGGCGGCGGACATGATATGCCTTGTTTTCCCCTCCGTTCCGCCTCTCCTGCGTGCCGTGATATGCTCCTTTTTTGAAATAAGCCGCGGTTGCGCCGAATTTTCGGGTGCGGCGGAGCTTTCGCCGCTTCTGCGATATGTCGGCGTGGCATTTGCTCTCGGCTTCTCGGGTGTGTCCGTCGCCTGCCAGATATCCGAGCGCGCGGGCGAAATTTCCCTTTCGATATTGCCCTATCTTGCAAAAAAACTCATTTTCGGACTCGCTATGGCGGCAAGCGGCGGCATTTTCGCGATTTTTGTGTTATGAAATTTACATAAAACTATAGAAATATTATTTTATATGTGTTATACTATAAAAAAATACTCTCCGAGGTGGTTTCCATGCGCAAAAATAACGATGATATGCCGCGTTGCTGTGCCTACTGCGAAAAGGCAACGCCGCTCGAAACAGGCGATATGCTCTGCCGCAAAAAGGGCGTTGTCGCCGATACATACTGCTGCCGCGGTTTTAAATTTGATATACTCAAGCACGAGCCGAAAAGAAAGCGCGAGCTTCCGGAATTTTCGCCCGTGTATATAGACGACTGATAAGGAAAATTTATGAAAAGCTTCGAAAAAGCGATAAGGACGCTTGAATTTGATAAAATACGCTCCATGCTCGCCGAATGCGCGCCGACAGAGGGCGCACGCGCGGCGGCGCTCGCGCTCATGCCTTCGAAAAGCCGCGGTGCTGTTCTGAAAATGCAGGAGGAAACGGAAGCGGCGCACGCGATGCAGACCGTGAAAGGGATGCCGCCCTTCTGCTCCGTGACCGATATTTCCGCCGCCATCGACCGCGCGGAAAAGGGCGCGATGCTCACCGTGCGCGAGATTCTGGAGGTCTGCCGTGTGCTCACCGCCGCCCGCGCGCTGACGGAATACCGCAACCGCGAGCAGAATGCACTCGATAATTATTTCGACGCGCTCACGGCAAACAAAACACTTGAAAACAAGATTGCCCGTTCCTTTGACAGCGACGGCAATCTGAACGATACCGCGACGGACAAGCTCTATGATATCCGCCGCAAGATACGCACGGCGCAAAACCGCGTTCGCGACAGCCTGCAAAGATACATTTCAGGCGAGCATTATTCAAAATACCTTCAGGAGCAGATAATCACCGTGCGAAACGGGCGATTTGTAATTCCCGTCAAGGCGGAATACAAAAACGAGATAAAGGGTCTCGTGCATGATTCCTCCTCATCGGGCGCGACGCTCTTTATAGAGCCTGTCGGCGTGGTGGAGGCAAATAACGAGATACGCATACTCGAACGCGCAGAGGCGGACGAAGCGGAGCGTTATCTCTTTGAGCTTTCCTCCGATATCGCCGAAAACTCCGCGATGCTCCGCGGAAATCATCACAGCATAACGACTCTGGCACTCATTTTTGCCAAGAGTCAGCTTTCTTTCCGCTATTCGGGCATGATGCCGAAGATAAGCGAAAAGAGCCTTATCCGCCTTAAAAATGCGCGTCATCCGCTGCTGAATAAAGACACCTGCGTGCCGATAAGCATTTCCGTCGGTGAGGATTTCGATTGCCTCGTGATAACGGGACCGAATACGGGAGGCAAGACCGTTTCGCTGAAAACAGCGGGGCTTTTTGCGCTCATGGCGCAGGCGGGGCTTCAGCTCCCCGTCGGAAACGACAGCGAAATAGGCATATTTGAGGATATTTTCGCCGATATCGGCGATGAGCAGAGCATAGAGCAATCGCTCTCAACATTCTCCTCGCATATGGTGAATATAGTCTCCATTCTCGAAAATCTCCGCCCGCGCACACTCGTGCTTTTCGATGAGCTCTGCGCCGGAACAGACCCTGTCGAGGGTGCGGCACTTGCCGTTTCGATACTGGAGAGCGTACGTGCAAAGGGTGCACTCTGCGCAGCGACTACGCATTATGCCGAGCTGAAAATATATGCGCTCGATACCGAAGGCGTCTGCAATGCCTCGTGTGAATTTGATATTTCGACCCTGCGCCCGACCTACAAGCTCGTGATAGGCGCGCCGGGCAAGTCAAATGCCTTTGCCATCTCCGGCAGGCTCGGGCTTCCCGACGATATAATCCACCGCGCCGAAACTTATGTTTCGGGCGAAAGCAAGCGCTTTGAAAACGCGATAGAGCGGCTCGAGCAGAACCGCGTGGAGATGGAAAAGCGCAATGCCGAAGCGGAAGCCGCTCTTGCCGAGGTGAAGCGCAAAAAGGCGGAAGCGGACGCTTTCGTCGAGATGCGTGAAAAGGAAGCGGAAAAAGAACTGGAAAAAGCGCGCGCCGCGGCTTCACGCATATTGCAGGGCGCGAGAGCCTCGAGCGATTTCATCATGGAGCAGATGGAAAAGGTGAAAAAGGAGCGCGAAAGCGAAAACCTCGCCCGAAGTATGGAAGAGGCGCGCCGTGCAATCCGCCTGAAGCTCCGTGAAAATTCCGATATGGTAGACCCTGTGGAGGAGCGCACCTTTGAGGGATATAAGCTTCCCCGCCCGCTGAAAAAAGGCGATGAGGTTCTGCTCATGAATATCCGCCAGAAGGGCACGCTTCTCGGCGATCCCGATTCCTCTGGCAATGTCATGGTGCAGGCGGGTATAATCAAAACGAAAACAAACATCAAAAATCTCATGCTCATAGACGGCGAAACCGTCACATTCAAGGAGAAGCAGCAGAAGAAAAAGGCAAGCGGAAGAGATATTTCCACCGTCGCCAATTTCTCCGCCGAGCTGGATCTTCGCGGTCAGTACGGCGATGACGCCTGCTTCATGCTCGATAAATATCTCGATGACGCAAAGCGCAGCGGCGTGAAAACCGTCCGTATCATTCACGGTAAGGGAACGGGCGCACTCCGCAAAGCCGTGACGGATTTTCTGCGCAAGGATAAAAGAATTGCAAGCGTCCGCCTCGGAAACTGGGGCGAGGGCGATACGGGCGTTTCCATAGCCGAGCTGAAATAAAAACGAAAATATTAAATTCTGAAAGGAAATAAATATATGAAAAAACTGAAAACGCTTGCCATAGACCTCGGCGCATCGAGCGGCAGAGGAATTATCGGCGGCTTTGACGGCGACAAAATCACGCTTGAGGAGGTTCACCGCTTTCCGAATGAACCCGTGATGACAAACGGACAGTTTACATGGGATATACTCCGTATTTTCCATGAGATAAAGTGCGCTCTGCGCAAATGTGCGCTCGGTGAGCATAAGGATATCGCCTCCATCGGTATCGATACATGGGGCGTCGACTTCGGTCTGCTCGACAAAAACGGACATCTGCTCGGAAATCCAGTGCATTACCGCGACGCGCGCAACGACGGCATGGTGGAATACGCTTTCCGCACGATGCCGCGCGAAAAGCTCTATGAAATCACCGGAATACAGTTTATCGATTTCAATACGCTTTTCCAGCTTCTCGCCGTGCAGAAATACAACCCCGAAATTCTCGCCGCGGCAAAGGATATGCTTTTCATTCCGGATCTGCTCGCATATTTCCTCACAGGCAAAAAGCAGACGGAATATACCATCGCCTCCACAGGACAGCTTCTTGACGCGAGAACAGGTAAATGGAGCGAGGAGATAATAAAGACCTTCGGGCTTCCCCGCGGCATTTTCGGCGATATCGTAGCCCCCGGCACGGTATGCGGTACGCTCCTGCCGCAGGTAAAGGAAGAGGTCGGTGCGCTCTCGGCAAAGGTTATTTCCGTTGCCGCTCATGATACGGGCAGTGCCGTCGTTTCCGTTCCCGCCGCAACGGATAAGTTCATCTTCATCAGCTCCGGTACATGGTCGATAATGGGAACGGAAACAAAAGCTCCTGTTGTCACCGATGCTTCGCAGAGGCATAATTTCACAAACGAAGGCGGCTACGGAAATACCATACGCTTCTCCAAGAACATCACGGGTCTTTGGCTTGAACAGGAATCGAGACGCCAATGGGAGCGCGAGGGCGAAAAGTTCACTTATCCCGAGCTTACGGCTCTCGCACGCGAGGCGGCACCCCTGCGCAGCTTCATAGACCCCGATGACGCGCGTTTCTCCACGCCCGGCAATCTGCCGAAGAGAATAGCAGAATACTGTGCCGAAACAAATCAGCCCGTTCCCGAAACAAAAGGCGAGATAGTCCGCTGTATTCTCGAAAGTCTTGCAATGAAATACCGTTATACCGTTGACGCAATAGATGAAATGTGCGGCGAGAGAATGCCCGCAATCAATATCGTCGGCGGCGGTACGCAGGAAAAGCTTCTTTCCCAGTATGCGGCAAACGCCTGCGGCAGAGACGTTTATACGGGACCCGTTGAGGCTACGGCTCTCGGCAATATCGCGGCTCAGCTTATCGCCCTCGGCGAGATAAAAGATCTCTCCGAAGCACGTGATGTGATTGCAAATTCGTTTGAAATAGAGCATTTCGTTCCGCAGGATAAAGCGGCTTGGGATGCGGCTTATGAAAAATTCGTTACTCTTATAAAGGAATAAAAAAGTCAACGATAAAGGAGATTTGAAAAAATATGAACGCAGTTTTTGAAAATGCAAAAAAAGTGTATGGCGAGCTCGGCGTGGATGTCGAAGCCGCTATGAAAAGACTTGAAAGCGTGCCTGTTTCCCTGCACTGCTGGCAGGGCGACGATGTGACGGGCTTCGACCATGACGGACCGCTCACCGGCGGTATTCAGACCACGGGCAACTACCCCGGCAAGGCGCGCACTCCCGATGAGCTGCTCGCCGATATGGAAAAGGCTATGTCCCTCTGCCCCGGCAAGAAGAAGCTGAATGTTCATGCCTGCTATGCCGTCTTTGAAAACGGCGAATTTGCCGACAGAGACAAGCTCGAGCCGAAGCACTTCAAAAAGTGGGCAGAGTTTGCAAAGGCACATGGCATGGGCATAGATTTCAATCCCACATTCTTCTCGCATCCCATGGCAAAAAACGGACTCACGCTCACCAGCCCCGATGAAGAGGTTCGCCGCTTCTGGATAGAGCATGGCAAAGCATGCATACGTATTTCGCAGTATTTCGCCGAGGAAACAGGTATTCCCTGCGTTATGAACATATGGATAGGCGACGGCTTCAAGGATGTTCCCGCCGACAGAATGGGTCCGCGCGAACGCTACAAGGATTCCATAGAGCAGATACTCTCCGAGCCCTTTGACAGAAGCAAGGTAAAGCCCTGCGTGGAATCAAAGGTATTCGGTATCGGTGTTGAAGCCTATACGGCAGGTTCTGCTGAATTTACACTCATGTTCGCCGCAACTCATGAGGGCTGTCTGCCGCTCATGGACAACGGTCACTATCATCCCACGGAGGTTGTTTCCGATAAAATTCCCGCGCTTCTCTGCTATTTCCCCGAGATAGCTCTTCATATCACGCGCGGCATCCGCTGGGATTCAGATCACGTTCTTGTTTTCGATGACGAAACAAAGGAAATGGCAAAGGAAATCGTGCGTTGCAATGCGCTTGACCGCGTATATATGGCGCTTGACTATTTCGATGCAAGCATAAACAGAATTGCCGCATGGGCAGTCGGCTTCCGCAGCTGGCAGAAGGCTCTGCTCAATGCTCTGCTCCTGCCGAATGAAAAGCTGAAGGCACTTCAGGACAGCGGCAATTATACCGAGCTTCTCGTTATGCAGGAGGCTGTAAAGACGCTTCCCTTTGAGGCTGTGTGGAACGAATATTGCGCTCGCTACGGTCTTGACGGCGGCTACGGCTGGTTTGACGAAGTAAAGAAATATGAGGCAGAGGTTCTCTCCAAGAGAGTATAAATCCGCGGAGAAATCCGCGATAGAAATATCGCGGATTTCTTTTTGAAAGCTTTTTCTTTTGCGCCCGCTTCTGCATAAGAAAAAGCGGATTAGATTTAGTTTTTTATTTTGCTACTGGCTGTACTCGGACTTTATCTTGTAGGGGAATTGACACATATGCGGAGCATGTGTGTTGGCGTCGCCGAGA
>DODZ01000011.1:13311-13611 GCA_003524145.1 Candidatus Apopatosoma intestinale
AGCATGTGTGTTGGCGTCGCCGAGACAGGGGTCGGCGCCTACGACGACCCGCGAAGATACTTAAAGAAACTTTTTTTATCGTACTTTTGTATGACCAAAAGTACCAAAAGTCATTTAAGAGGATTTTCCATCCTCTTAAAAATCTCCTTCCGCGTGCACGAGTTAGTCGCGCGAGCCGTGCGTGACAAGTGCGTGCGGCAAATGGCAGAGCGAAAGTCGGTAGTTTTGCACTCTCCATAGCTTCATCCATACCACGCGTGCGAACATAGCGCACGAAAAAGCCGAGCAGATTCGTGCACG
>DODZ01000011.1:13839-14058 GCA_003524145.1 Candidatus Apopatosoma intestinale
CTGAAAGTGCAAGGCGGGCGTGACTCCAGTACCTGCGCTGACGAGACTATCAAAACAAACCCCATCTCGCTATGTTCGCACCCAGACACGCACCCTACTCCAACCGCGAGGTTTGCCATAGCCTGACATGGCACAGCGGCAAATCCGAGTCGGCGCTTGAGCGTTTCGAACCTATAGCCGTGGCTACGCTATGGTTGGACGGTCGGGGCACTTTGTTCG
>DODZ01000011.1:14295-17746 GCA_003524145.1 Candidatus Apopatosoma intestinale
CGACAGAAGGTGTTCAAAAGAGGAATACTTTCCTCTTTTTGTCCTTTTCGTTCTTTTCGGACAAGCGAAAAGAACTCTGAAAGAGAAGAAACATAAAGTAACTTTTTATTTATCGTACTTTTCAGTGACCAAGAGTTATTTAAGAGGCGTTTTTTCCCCCCCTTGTCTCGGCGAGCCAAAGCCCCCCTTTTTTTATCCTTTTCGTTCTTTTCGGGCACGCGAAAAAACACTATAAAGCATCATTTTTCTCAAAAATAAAAATATCCTTCCCGATTTTGCAAGAAATCAACAGGTGAACATCATGAAAGAAATTTTCATACCCACAGCAAAAAAATATTATGGCGCGCTCTCCTTTTCGCCGCAGACAATGAGAGTTTGCGCCGGCACCGATGTGCCGTATCGCTGGCGCGTATTCCGAAGCAACCTCACCGCAGGCGATTTTTCGCGTGCCGTGATGCTTCTGGATGCAAAATATTATGCCATGGTCTATATAAACGGTCATGTTGCGGCGCAATATATAACCCGCGGATATGATTTCGACAAGCACTATGATGTGCTTGATATCACGCCGTTTCTCCGAAACGGCACCAATAGCTTTGCCATCCTCACGCACGGCTTCCGCGGCGAAAGCCCACATGATTTCGCGCTCGAGGTGCGCCTTTTTGATAGTGACGGCGAGCGTACAGCCGCCTTTGGCACATGGCGATTTGCCGATTATCCCGCGCTCTCCGACAGGAGCAATTTTTTCATCACAAGCTTCGGCGATGAGGAAATTTTTGATGCGAGGATAGCCGATGAACATATTTTCGATGAGGATTATGACTTTTCCTCATGGCAGGAGGCAACGCTTATCGAGGGCAACTATACCCTCGTTCAGAGCGAGCTGAAGCCGCAGAGAATAAAGCCCACCGCGCCCGAAAGGCTAATCGCGCTTGAGGCTTTCCGCGAGAGAAGCGGCTATGATTTCCATCTCGCGCCCGCAGGCAGATTTGTCATCGCATTCATGACGGAAATGACGGCAAAAACCGATGCCGAGGTATTTTTCCGCTTCACCACGAGCGAACATCATCTCTATCTCGACGGCAAACCGATAGACGCGCAGGAAAAAATCAAAATTTCCGCAGGTGCACACAAGCTTGCCTTCTATCTGCTTTCATTCACTCCGCCCGAGCCTGAATTTCTCATAGAAACATCGGGCGAGCTTGACTTCTGCTCCGTTTATTTTGAAAACGCGGCATGGTGCCGCCTTGCCACCCCCGCCGCCGCAGTGGAATATCCATGGAACGAATCGCCGATAAATGTCGCCGTTCCGGAGGAGATAATCGCTGCAGTCGAAGCACCGACCATGAGTGGGATAGCGGCAGAGACAGCGGCAAAGCTTACTCCCGCCGTGGAGAAAAAAGCTTCGCATCTCCACATACTTAAAATCCGTGAACCGCTTCTCACACGCGGGGGCTTTACCGATGAAAAAATAAACGCCGCCATGCCGAGAAAGGCGCTTCACGTTCGCTCTCCCTATTCCGGCGCGGAGAGCTTCATCCCGAGCGGCACACTCACGGTAGCACCTCCCGAAAGCGCAGACGGCGCCTGCTTTATGCTGGATTTCGGCATGGAACGCACGGGACTCATCAGATTTGAAATAAATGCGCCCGAGGGCACAAAGCTTGAGCTTCACGGCTTTGAGCTTATCTCCGATGCGGGCATAAACTACATGGGCACACAGAATACGATGACATATATCTGCCGCGAGGGCAAGCAGTGCTATACGGCTCATGTACACCGAGGATTTCGCTATCTCGCCGTATATATTTCGGATTTCAGCCGCCCCGTCACCTTCACGCATTTCGATATCGTCGATATGCGATATGATTGCAATGCGGCAACGCCGTTCCGCTCAAATGACAAGGCACTCGATACAGCCTATGATATGTCGCTCGAAACAGCTTGGCTCTGCATGCCGGAATGCTATGTCGATTGCCCCGGATATGAGCAGTCGATATGGGTAGGCGATGCACGCATAACAGCACAGACAAATATGCTGAATTTCGGTGAATACGGCTTCGATAAATATTTCCTGCGGATAGTAGGCGAGAGCCTTGACGAGCCTTTTCAGAGTATTCAATGGCAAAACAAGCTGTTCGATTCCACAGGCAGATTTTTCACCTTTGCCGCATTTCCGCGCTTCCCGCGCGGCGGGTTGCCTGTATGGTCATTTCAGTGGCTGCTCCAGATTTATGACCACTATATGATGAGCGGCGATACAGAAAATCTGCGCTATAATTTCCGCCACGCCTGCATTCAGCTTGAAAATTGCTTCATGCTGACAAACAGTCGTGGACTGCTCGAGGTTCAGGGCGCATGGAATCTCATCGAATGGGCATATAACGACCTCTCCATGTATGGCGAGGTCATTGGCAATAATGCAATGCTTGTTCTCTGCCTGCGCAGTGCCGCCGATATGGCTGAAATCCTCGGCGAGGATAAAAAAGCGAAGCTTTTCACCGAGAAAGCCGAAGCCTACAGCGCGGCAATAAACAAATACGGCTACAGCGAGGAGAAGCGCGCATATATCGATACGGTGCGCGACGAGTATTCATACGCGCATTATCTCGAATTTTACAAGAAAAAAGGCAGAACTCCGATTTCGTATGAAACATATGCAAGGCAGGTGCGCGTCAGCGTTCAGACAAACACACTCGCATATCTCGCGGGCATTATCCCAAAGGAAAAGGAAGCCGATGCGATGCGCTTCCTCGTAGATAATCTCGATAAGGGTTCGTTTGTAGCAGGTACTCCCGCGCGAAAGACAATAGGCTATCCCACAGAGGCGGAAGCGCCCGGCGGATATGTACATATCGGCTCGCCATTCTTTCTGTTCTTTGCATATGATGCCATCTGCAAATACGGCAGGCATGATCTCATGCTGAAATCTATACGCCGCGAATGGGAAAATATGGCGGCGCATGGTACAAACACCTGCTGGGAGGGCTTCGGCTCCGGCAAGAGCTGGACGCGCAGTATTGCGCACGGCTGGTCGGCTTCACCGGCAATATATCTGCAAACGGAAATTCTCGGCATAAAGCCGCTTGAGGCGGGCTTTACGAAATTTACCGTCGTGCCGCATAGCGACAGCACGCTCACCTATGCCGAGGGCGCCGTGGCAACGCCATACGGAAAAATCTCCGTCAAATGGAAAAAGCACGGCGATGGCTACGAAATCAAGGTCGATGCGCCCGCGGAATGCGAATATGTAAAATAGAGAAAAAGTGAATATGATAAAACGCAGGCAGCCCGCGAGCGGGCTGCCTGCCTTCTTTTTAATCGATATTGGCGAAAGTTTTAGCTTTCATAAATGTCTTTTGCTGAAAAAGTTGCTTACCCCTTCACTTTTTCGGTCTGTACTTTTTCAGCGTCTCGTGTAACGAGACAGATAAAAATGCGCAGAGTCGTC
>DODZ01000010.1:0-3574 GCA_003524145.1 Candidatus Apopatosoma intestinale
ATATGTTCGCACGCGTGGTATGGTTAAGATTGCGGAGAGTGCAAAACCATCGACATCCGCTTTGCCATTTGCCGCACGCACCTGCCACGCATGGCTCGCGCGACTAACTCGTGCACGCGGAGGGTGTTTTTTAAGAGGGAGGAAAGCCCTCTTAAATGACTTTTGGTACTTTTGGTCATGCAAAAGTACGATAAACGAAAAGTATCTTTAAGTCTCTACGGCGGCAGCAAGCCGTACCCAGTCTCGGCGACGCCAACACACATGCTCCGCATATGTGTCAATTCTCCTACAAGATAAAGCCTAAGTATAGCCAACAGACAAAGCAAAAAATCAAAGTCCATTCCGCTTTTTCTTTTGACGAAAAAGGCGCAAAAGAAAAAGCTACAAAAAAGAAAACGCCGAAAGAAGATTTCGCACTCTGCGGAGCACGACCACCGCTGTCGGTGGACGACACCGCCTTCCCCAAAAGGCGGGCGAAAACTTCAATTGCGGCTGCGCGAAAACTTTATTTTGGCGCAGCAAAAATAAAGTTAAAACACAAAGCCTTTTAAACACAGTAAAAAATTCATCAAAAGGAGAGAAAATAAATGAAAGTTACATTTAAAAAGGACGAGCTTCTTGCCGCTATTACGCGTTCGCTCGGTTGTGTTGTCAGTGAGAGAACACATTCAGCCGCCGACGGCATTCTGCTCAACACCCTGAGTGAGGACATCTGCCAGATAACGGCTTATGACTTTGAAAAGGGTATCCGTACCAATATCAGCGTCAAAGCCGAGGAGGAAGGCTCTATGGTCGTTGACGGTGCGAGATTTGCTTCCATTGTCAAATTCATGCCCGGTGATGTAACAGTAGAAACCTCGGATAAAAATGTCGCTACAATAACAAGCGGCAGATCGAGATTTCAGATAAATGTTTTCCCCGGCGATGAATTTCAGCAGATGCCTATAATTTCTCCGGACAGAAGCTTTGATATTCCTCAGAAGGTTCTCAAAAATATCATGAATCAGACAGCCTTCGCTATTTCAGGCGATGACAGCCGCCCTGCTCTCACAGGTCTTTATTTTGAAGTGACGGCGGATAAACTCAAGGCTGTCGCCTGTGATACCTTCTGCCTTGCTGTCCGCGAGCTTTCCGTAAATACAAATATTTATTCCAAATCGGGCGAAACAAAGATAGGTTTTATTCTCCCTCTGCGTACAGTAAACGAACTGCTCCGCCTGCTTGAAGATACGGACGAGATTGTTCATTTTGACCTCACAAGAAAAAATATCATTATCACCTTTGATTTTAAGGTCGGCAGAGAGCAGAGAACAAATATCATTCAGTCCCGCCTGATAGATACGCTCTATATCGAATATGACAGAATTATCCCGAAAGAGAGAAAAACTCTCGTTACCCTCTCAAAGACAAATCTGGAAGAGGCACTTTCCCGCGCTTCTCTTATCACGGAGGATAAAATAGCAGGTCAGGCAAAGAGTATAGTAAAATTCAATTTTCAAGGTCAGATGCTCACACTCAATACAACATCGATAAACGGCAATGTAATTGATGAGATACCGATAGAAAAAGAGGGCGCCGACCTGCTGATAGGTTTCTCCTGCAAATATCTGCTGAAGATACTGCGCGGCACTGATGACGAATATCTGAAGCTCTCGCTTACCTCTGCCCTCATGAGCATGGTCATAGAAGGCGCAAGCGAAAACAGTGAGAGTAAATTCCTTTACCTTGCCATGCCGATAAAGATGAGAGAATGAAATCATATCTCGAAGCGGTAATTCTCGATAATTTCAGAAATATAAAATTTGCCATGCTGACCTTTGACCGCGGGCTTTCCATAATATACGGAAACAACGCTCAGGGCAAAACCAATGTGATAGAGGGAATATATCTTTTCGCCGTCGGTAAAAGCTTCCGCGGCGCAAAGGACAAAGACCTTATCCGTTTCGGCTCGGACAGGGCGCAGGCAAATATCGTTTTTCATGACAGCACGCGCATGAATGAAATGTGCTATCGTGTTTTTGCCGAGGAAACAAGGCGGAAAAAAGAGCTTTTTCTCAATCGCGTGAAGAAAAAAAGCATGAACGAAATGCTCGGAAATTTTCATGCGGCACTTTTCTGTCCGGAGCACCTCTCCATAGTCAAGGACGAGCCGGCTCTGCGCAGAAATTTCCTTGACAATGCCATATGTCAGCTCAAGCCGACATATGTGCGTGCGCTTTCCGAATACGCAAAGGTGCTGGAGCAGAGAAATTCCCTGCTGAAAAACCATGAGGAATACAGCCCCGAGCAGTTTGAATCGATGATGGAGATACTCGATGAAAAATTCGTCGACAGCGGCTCCTTTATCACTGTAACGCGGGCAAAATATCTGCGCAGGCTTTTTGAATACGCAAATAAATATATGCAGGATATGACGATGGGTGCGGAATCGCTTTCTTTTGAATATCTTTGCAGTATCACCGATTACGGTGAGAATAATTACGAGGATTTCTCCTATGTGAAAAATACATATTTCATTCGCCTCGCCGATAAAAAGGAGAGGGAACGCTTTGCCGGCTTATCGCTCTCGGGCGCACACAGGGATGATTTTGTGATATATCTCAACGGCAAAAACGCAAGGCTTTACTGCTCGCAGGGACAGCAGCGCAGCATAGCGCTGGCACTGAAGCTTGCCGAGGGCGAACTCTCGCGCGAATGCACTGGCGAATATCCTGTTTTTCTGCTCGACGATGTTTTCTCCGAACTGGATAAACGGAGAAAAGAATATATCATGTCGGGCTTCGGCGACAGACAGATAATTCTCACCACATGTGAGAAAAATGATTTTGCCGATGTTCATGACGCTCTGAAAATAGAAACGGAGGACGGAAAATTTCGCTTTACCGAGGGGTTGGAGAGGCAATTTGAATATGACCTGACCGAGGAAGAAAAGGAATTTAGAAAATCTTATGTTTATTCATGCAGGAAAGAATAAAAATCTGCGCTCGGCTTCGATAGTAGGTATTTTCGATGCCGACAGCGCGACGGTAGGCAAGGATACGAAAAAATTTTTAGCGGGAAAACAGAATGAGGGCAAACTCATTACTATTTCCGATGAATTGCCGAAGGCTTTCGTCCTCTGCGATGACGGAAAGGTTTATTTCACACAGCTCTCCGTGAAAACTCTCACGGACAGGAGCGAAAACGGGATTTGACAGACTTGCGATCTTCCCTTTTTTATCTTTCAATTAAAGTTTTCGCCCGCCTTTTTCAAAAGGCGGTGTCGTCCACCGACAGCGGTGGTCGCGCTTTGCAAAGCGCGAAATCTCCCCGTCTCGGCGACGCCGACACACATGCTTCGCATATGTGTCAATCCCCATCGGCGTTTTCTTTTTGATAGCTTTTTCTTTTGCGCCTGTATGTGCAAAAGAAAAAGCGGATGAAAGCCTTCTCCAGTGGGAGAAGGTGTCAGCCACAGGCTGACGGATGAGGTGTTATCTTTAAAATAAAGAAACTTTCTTTCTTCTCGCGCTTTTCACTGACGAAAAGCGCGGCAAAAGTCAAAAAGAGGAATGCTTTGACTCCCGTCTCGGCG
>DODZ01000010.1:3874-9097 GCA_003524145.1 Candidatus Apopatosoma intestinale
TCGAAACGCTCAAGCGCCGACTCGGATTTGCTGCTGTGCCATGTCAGGCTATGGCGAACCTCGCGGTTTAAGCTTTGGGTGCGCGTCTGTGTGCGAACATAGCGAGATAGGGTTTATTTTGATAGTCCCGTCATCTCACTCACATTATTCACGCCCGCCTTGCACTTATAGCGGGCGTGCGGGCAACGCGTGCACGAATCTGCTCGGCTTCCTCGTGCGATATGTTCGCACGCGTGGTATAGCTGAAACCGTGGAGAGCGCAAAACCGCCGATTTTTGATTTATCCCTTGCCGTACATACTTGCCACGCACTATTTCTTGCGACTAACTCGTGCACGCCGCGGTGGTTCGGAAGGAGGACGGCGTGAGTCCTCCTTGCTGACTTTTGGTACTTTTGGTCATACAAAAGTACGATAGAGGAAAAGTTATTTTTCAACAAAAACATATTAAAAAAACTTCCCCGTTTTCATTACCGAAAACAACATAAACAACATAAACAACGAAATTTAACCGAAAGGATTCAATAAAAATGACCGAAGACAAGATACTGAAAGAAGTCTCAGCCTATAACGACAGTCAGATTCAGGTTTTAGAGGGACTTGAGGCTGTGCGCGTGCGTCCCGGTATGTATATCGGAACGACATCGGCAAGAGGTCTCCACCATCTGATAAACGAGATAGTGGACAACTCCATTGACGAGGCAATGGCGGGCTTCTGCGACAAAATCGAGGTGACACTCCACAGCGACGGCTCATGCTCCGTGCGCGATGACGGACGCGGTATTCCCGCCGGCATCAACGCAAAGGTCGGCAAGCCGACACTTGAGGTTGTTTTCACCGTGCTCCATGCGGGCGGTAAATTCGGCGGCGGCGGATATAAGATATCCGGCGGTCTGCACGGCGTGGGCGCCAGCGTTGTAAACGCACTCTCCGAATGGATGGAGGTGGAAAACTGCCACGACGGGAAAATGTATACCGAGCGCTTTGAAAAAGGCCATGTGGTGCGCGAATTCCGCGAGGTCGGCTCAAGTGAAGGCAAGCACGGACTTTATGTGCGCTTCAAGCCGGACGCGACGATATTTGAGGAAACAGATTTCAGCTTTGATACCGTTTATGCCCGCATGCGCGAGCAGGCTTTTCTCAATGCAGGCGTCAAAATCATAATCAACGATGAGAGAGGCGAGGAGCCGAAAACCGCCACGCTTCATTACGAGGGCGGCATACGCAGCTTTGTGGAATATCTCAACTCCGTGAAGCACTGCAATATGATACACCCCGATGTTATATACATCCGCGGCGAAAAGGGCGACCTCACCGCCGAAATCGCGCTCCAGTACAACGATACCTATGCCGATACGATAGTTACCTTTGCCAACAATATGGCAACCATCGAGGGCGGCACGCATGAGGTGGGCTTCAAAACCGCGCTGACAAAGGTTCTCAATAACTATGCGCGAAAGATAAAGGTTATGAAGCCCGATGACAAAGATCTTACGGGCGATGATGTGCGCGAAGGTCTTTGCGCCGTCATTTCCGTAAAGCTGCCGGACGCGCAGTTTGAAAGCCAGACAAAGGCAAAGCTCGGAAACAGCGAGATAAGAAGCTTTGTTTATGCGCTCGTCTCCGAGAAGCTCGACGAATATTTAGAGGAAAATCCCGCCGTCGGCAAGGCGATAATAGAAAAAGCAATAGCCGCCTCCAATGCGAGAGAAGCGGCAAGAAAGGCAAGAGAGGCAACGCGCAGAAAAGGCGCACTCGAGGGCTTCTCTCTCCCGGGCAAGCTCGCCGACTGCCATGAAAAAAGCACGGAGCTGACAGAGCTTTTCCTTGTAGAGGGAGACTCCGCAGGCGGCAGTGCCAAGGACGGGCGCGACAGCCGCTATCAGGCGATACTGCCTCTGCGCGGCAAGGTGCTCAATGTGGAAAAGAGCCGACTTGACAAGGTTTATTCCAATCAGTCGCTCATACCGATTATTCAGGCGCTGGGCTGCGGCATAGGCGATGAATTTGATATGGCAAAGCTCCGCTACGGCAAAATCATCATAATGGCGGATGCCGATGTCGACGGCTCGCATATACGTATACTTCTGCTCACCTTCTTCTTCCGCCATATGAAGAAGCTCATAGAAGAGGGTCATGTCTACGCGGCACAGCCGCCGCTCTATAAGGTGATAAAAGGCAAGCAGGAGCGCTATGCCTTCTCCGACGATGAGCGCGACAGAATAATCGCCGAGATGGGCGGCAATGTACGCGCCGAGAGATACAAAGGTCTCGGCGAAATGGATAAGGAACAGCTCTGGGAAACCACTATGGACCCCGAGAGAAGAACGCTTCTGCGCGTGACGATAGAGGACGCTATTGCCTGCGACGAGGTATTTTCCGTTCTGATGGGCGACGATGTCGTTCCGCGCCGCCGCTTTATCGAAGAGAACGCAAAGCTCGTCGAAAATCTCGACATTTAAGCGAAAGGAGCAGAAAAAGTGGATAACAAACAGCAAAATATAGAATTTAAGGACCAGAAGATAGTCGATATCAAAATGGAGCGTGAAGTGAAAAAATCCTTCATGGAATATGCGATGTCGGTTATCATATCCCGTGCGCTCCCAGACGCGAGAGACGGACTCAAGCCCGTACACCGCCGCATACTCTATGCGATGTATGAGGACAAGCTCACATATGAAAATCCCTTCCGCAAATCGGCGACCACCGTCGGCAATGTGCTGGGCAGATATCATCCGCACGGCGATACGGCGGTATATGACTCGATGGTGCGTCTGGCGCAGCCCTTCTCGCTTCGCTATCCGCTCGTAGAGGGCCACGGAAACTTCGGCAATATCGACGGCGACGGCGCTGCCGCCTACCGTTATACCGAGGCGAGAATGGCGAAGCTGGCAAATCTCATGCTTGCCGATATCGAAAAGGATGTAGTAGACTTCACGCCCAACTTTGACAACACGAGAAAAGAGCCGGAGGTACTTCCCTCCCGCTTCCCTAATCTGCTTGTCAACGGCTCCGTCGGTATTGCCGTCGGTATGGCGACAAATATCCCGCCGCATAATCTCGGCGAGGTTATCGACGGCACTGTCTACCTCATGGAGCATCCCGAGGCGGATGTGCGCGAGCTGATGACATTCATCAAGGGTCCGGACTTCCCTACCTATGCGACCATCCACGGCACGGCGGGCATTTATGAGGCTTACGCCACGGGCAGAGGCAAGATAACCGTCCGTGCGCGCGCCGAGGTTTTTGAGGAAAAGCGCAGAATAGAAATATATGAAATCCCCTATCAGGTAAATAAATCCATGCTTGTGGAAAGCATTGCCAACCTTGTCAAGGACAAGCGCGTGGAGGGTATCACAGCCCTGCGCGACGAATCGGGCAGACACGGCATGAAGATTGTCATAGAATACCGCCGCGATGCAAACGGGCAGGTAATACTCAATCAGCTCTATAAATACACCCAGCTTCAGGACACCTGCGCCGTCAATATGCTCGCGCTCGTGAACGGCGAGCCGAAGGTGCTCGGGCTGAAGGAGCTGCTCTCGGTTTATATAAAGCATCAGGAGGAGGTAGTGCGCCGCAGAACACAGTTTGAGCTGGAAAAGGCGACAAAGCGCGCACATATCCTCGAGGGACTCAAGATTGCCATAGAAAATATCGACGAGGTTATCGCCATAATCCGCGGCTCCAAGTCCATTCCCGATGCCAAGGACCAGCTGACGCTTCGCTTCGGTCTGGACGATGCGCAGACGCAGGCTATCGTGGAAATGCAGCTCGGCAAGCTCTCAAATCTCGAAACAGTCAAGATTGAGGACGAGCTGGACAGGCTCTGCGCACTCATCGCCGAGCTTCGCTCCATTCTTGCCGACGAGAGCAAGCTTATCGGCATTATCAAGGAAGAAATGCTCGATATCAAGGCAAAATTCGGCGATGAACGCCGCACGAGAATAGAAGAAGCAGAAAATGAGATAGTGCTTGAAGATCTTATCGAGCGCCACAGCTGTGTTATCACGGCAACGCGCGGCGGTTACTTCAAGCGTATGCCTGCCCGCGAATATACGGCACAGCGCCGCGGCGGTAAGGGTATTATCGGCATGAAAACAAAGGATGAGGACGATGTTGTCGATGTTATGGTCGTAAACAGCCACTCGTTCCTGCTCATGTTTACAAACAAGGGCAAGGTTTTTGCCAAGAAAGCATATATGATACCCGAGGCGGGCAGAACAGCCAAGGGCACAAATATAGTCAATCTGCTGGAGCTGACCGAGGGCGAATTTGTTACCTCCGTTATCTCGATAGATGGCTTTGGCGAGAACGAATATTTCGTCATGGTGACAAAATACGGCGTTATCAAGCGTGCCAACGTAATGGATTTTGAATTCATGCGTCGCGGCGGCAAGATAGCCATGAATCTCGATGAGGGCGATGAACTGCTCTATGTCCGCAAGACGGCGGGCGAAAGCGATATCATTATCGCCACGAGAGAGGGCAAAGCCGTCCGCTTCAATGAAAACGAGGCGCGCGTAATGGGCAGAACGGCACGCGGTGTCCGCGGCATACGCCTGCGCGGCGATGATTATGTCGTCGGTGCAGAGGTTATAGACGATAGCAAAAAGCTTATCACAATTACACAGAAGGGTTATGGTAAGAAGTCCGATTTCGAGGGCTTCACGGCGCACAGCAGAGGAACGATGGGCGTTATCTGCCATAAAATTTCCGAAAAGACCGGTTATCTTGCCGGTATCGCCGCAGTCTGCGAAACGGATGACCTCATGATAATCACCGATGAGGGTGTTATCATCCGTACTCCCGCCGCCGATATCCCGACCTACGGCAATAATACCGCGGGTGTTATCGTAATGCGTCTCTCCGAGGGCGCGAGCGTAGTGAACTTCACACTCGTTCATGCTGAGGAGGAAAAGAAAGCGGAGGAAGCGGCTCTCGAAGAGGAAGCGACCGAAGCGGCTGAAATAAGATCGGTGGAAGAAGCCGGGATGGCAGAGGAAGAAGCCGAGGAAGAAGTGGCAGAACCCGCCTCCGACGAGGATGAGATTTGAGCGGGATAAAATATACTCCTGTCTCGGCAATGCTGAGACAGGAGTAAGCGTATATCTTTTGGTTTGGCTTTTGGCGGGTTGGAGTTTTTATTGTAAGGGCGAACATTGTTCGCCCGCGAAGATACTTAAAGAAACTTTTCCTTTATCGTACTTTTCAGTGACGAAAAG
>DODZ01000010.1:9334-15510 GCA_003524145.1 Candidatus Apopatosoma intestinale
AGTCGCAAGAAGTAGTGCGTGGCGAGTGCGTGCGGCAAAGGACGGAGCGAAAGTCGGCAGTTTTGCGCTTTCCGCAATCTTAACCATACCACGCGTGCGAACATATCACACGAAAAAGCCGAGCAGATTCGTGCACGCAAGCCTGCACGCCCGCTGAAAGTGCAGGGCGGGCGTGAATCCAGTACACGCGCTGACGAAAGCAAGGATTTTTGCCAGCCTTCTCCAGTGGGAGAAGGTGGCGCGCGAAGCGTGACGGATGAGGTGTCTTTTGTAAAAAAGACTTAAAAATTCTTTGTGCTTATCGTACTTTTGCGTGACCAAAAGTACCAAAAGTCAGCAAGGAGGACTCGCGCCGTCCTCCTTGCAACCACCGCGGCGTGCACGAGTTAGTCGCAAGAAGTAGTGCGTGGCAAGTGCGTGCTGCAAAGGACAGAGCGAAAGTCGGCAGTTTTACCGCTTCCCGCAATCTCATACTACCACGCGTGCGAACATATCACACGAGAAAGCCGAGCAGATTCGTGCACGCAAGCCTGCACGCCCGCTGAAAGTGCAGGGCGGGCGTGGATGGAGTAAGTACGCTGACGGAAGTAACTATTAGCCTTCTCCAGCGGGAGAAGGTGGCGCGGTTTACCGCGGCGGATGAGGTGTTACCATGTGTGTATTGCCAAAAAAACCTTATCTCGCTATGTTCGCACACAGACGCGTACCCAAATCTGAACGCCCCTGTCTCGGCGACGCCGACACACACGCTCCGCGTATGTGTCAATTCCCCACAGGAGAAGGCTAATAAAAATCATTGCCCACCCATTTGCGCAAGGCGCATTTTGAGGGCGGCTGAATTTACATAAGGAGATGAATAAATTATGGCAGTAGCAAAGAAAAAAACAGCGGCGGCAAGACCTGTTGCCGATGGAGATAAGAAAAAAGCACTTGAAACGGCTCTTGCCCAGATAGAAAAGGATTTCGGCAAGGGCACGATAATGAAGCTCGGCGAAAATACGCATATGCAGGTGGACTCCATACCCACAGGCTCGCTCACGCTTGACCTTGCGCTCGGTATCGGCGGCATTCCGCGCGGCAGAATCATAGAGATATTCGGGCCCGAATCCTCCGGCAAAACAACTGTTGCTCTCCATGTGGTAGCCGAGGTACAGAGAATGGGCGGCGAAGCGGCATTTATCGATGCCGAGCATGCGCTCGACCCTGTTTATGCCAAGGCACTGGGCGTGGATATAGACAGTCTGCTTGTATCTCAGCCGGACAGCGGCGAGCAGGCACTGGAAATAACAGAAGCACTCGTGCGCTCGGGCGCAATTGATGTTATAGTAGTCGACAGTGTTGCCGCGCTCGTTCCCCAGCAGGAAATAGACGGCGTAATGGGCGCTTCCCATGTGGGACTTCAGGCGCGACTTATGTCGCAGGCGCTCCGTAAGCTTTCCGGTGCTATCGCAAAGACTGGCTGTGCCGTAATATTCATAAATCAGCTCCGTGAAAAGGTCAATGTAATGTACGGCAATCCCGAGACAACCACGGGCGGCAGAGCGTTGAAATTCTATGCCTCTGTGCGTATTGATGTCCGCAAGACGGAAAATCTCAAGCAGGGCAGCGAGGTTTACGGCAGCAGAGTAAAGTGCAAGGTCGTAAAAAATAAAGTTGCACCGCCTTTCAAAATAGCGGAATTTGACATTCTCTACGGCAAGGGCATATCAAAATCGAGCGAGATACTTGATATCGGCACGGAGCTGGGCATAATTGCCAAGAGCGGTTCATGGTTCAGCTATAACGGCGAGCGTATCGGTCAGGGCAAGGAAAATGCACGCAAGACCATAGAAGAAAACCGTGCACTCTTGGAAGAAATAGAAAAGAAAATCAAGGCACAGAGCGACGAGATAGAAATCGCCGAGGAAGCTTATTCTCTCGATGAGGATGAAGATGAAGAGGGCGATAACTTTGATATCAAGTTGCTCGATGTGGAAGCCGACGAATAATGGAAGCATATATAGTGAAAATCGCTCCCGCCGCAGAGGGAGAAGAACTCGCACTCACTATAGAAATAACCGATGAAAAGGGACTGCGCCGCGAAAATCACTGCATAGCGGCGCAGTATTTCCGTGAGACGACACTTCCCTCTCATATCGATGCTCCATATGCGGCAGATGCGGAGCTGCTCTCGCAGATACGCTACCTATCGCTTTGCACGGCAGCTATCCGCGCGGGGCTTCGCCTGCTGGAATTTTCTTTCAATACGAAGAAAAACCTGCGCGGCAAGCTGATACGCAAGGGCTTCCCTCCGGAGGCGGCAGATGAAGCCGTGGCGTTTTTCTCCGAAAACGGTTATATAGATGAAGCGGGGCAGGCGGAAATGCTTGCATGGGAGCTTGCCGAGAAGAAAAAATACGGAAAAAACCGCATAAAGACAGAACTTTTTGGTAAAGGCTTCGAGAGTGAAGTCATCCGTGATGCTCTCGAAAATGCCGAGATAGATTTTCCGCAGTATTGCGCCGAGAGAATAGAAATGATGGGCGGCAGGGAGATTTTTGCCGAACCGAAAAGCAAACAAAAAGCGGTGGCGGCACTTCTCCGCTATGGCTATAGCTATGATGATGTGCGCGAGGCTCTGCGCAGGAGATGAATGCCGCTCCGCGCGACTTTTTCTCTGAAATTTTTTGCGCACCATAATAGAAATTTCGCTCAAGCCTTTTTAAAGGCTTGCACGAGCCGCCAGTGTCGGCGGTCGCGCTCCGCAGAGCGCGAAATCTTCTTTCGGCGTTTTCTTTTTGATAGCTTTTTCTTTTGCGCCTGCATGTGCAAAAGAAAAAGCGGATTAAGATTTAGTTTTTATTTTGGATGCTGACAGAGCTTCGACTCTATACTGTAGGGGCGAACATTGTTCGCCCGCGAAGAATCATAAAGTAACTTTTCTTTTATCGTACTTTTCAGTGACGAAAAGTACCAAAAGTCAGCAAAGAGAGCATTTCCCTCTCTTTGCGAACTCACTCCGCGTGCACGAGTTAGTCGCGCGAGCCATGCGTGGCAAGTGCGTGCGGCAAAGGATAAAGTGAAAGTCGGCGATTTTGCGCTCTCCGCAATCTTAACCATACCACGCGTGCGAACATATCACACGAAAGAACCGAGCAGATTCGTGCACACATTGTCTGCACGCCCGCTGAAAGTGCAAGGCGGGTATGGGTGGAGTCCGTGCGCTGACGGGGCATGGAGATATGCTTTGTTTTTCCCTGATTCCCATTCCCCATCCCGCTACGCCACGCAAATTTTTCGCGTATATAAACACAACAAAAGGACACAAACAATGATACAGGAGTTTTTTGTTTCAAATGCAGATATAGCCGTTATCGGCGCGGGTCATGCCGGCATAGAAGCCGCACTCGCCGCCGCCAGACTCGGTTGCCGCACTCTGCTTTTTACAATTTCACTCGATGCCGTGGGCAATATGCCGTGCAATCCCTCAATAGGCGGCACGGGTAAGGGTCAGCTCGTTTTTGAGATTGACGCGCTCGGCGGCGAAATGGGCAGAGCCGCGGACAAGGTTATGCTTCAGGATCGCATTCTAAATTCCAGCAAGGGCGCGGCTGTTCAGTCCAAACGCATTCAGGCAGACCGTAGGCTCTATCAGGACATCATGAAAAAAACGATAGAGCATACCGAAAATCTGCGCCTTATCCAAGCCGAAATCCGCGAAATCCGTCGCGACGGTGACGGTTTTGCTCTTGTGACGGCGGTCGGCGCCGTGTATAAAGCACGCGCGGCGGTCATTTCCTCGGGAACATATCTCGATTCACGAGTAATAATCGGCGATTTTCGCCAAAGCTCGGGCCCCGACGGGATGCACGCGGCAACACACCTGACAGAGAGTCTGCGCGCGCTCGGCATAAGAATAATGCGCTTCAAAACAGGCACGCCGCCGAGAATCGATGCACGCACAGTCGACCTTTCCGTGCTTGAGAAACAGGACGGCGAGGAAACCCCGACGCCTTACAGCGCCGATACAGATGTATCGGATTTGTATGCGCGACCGAAACTTCCCTGCTATGTCGCATATACAAACGAAAAAACTCATGATATTATCAGAAGCAATATTCACCGCTCACCGCTCTATTCCGGCGAGATAAAAGGTATAGGTCCGCGATACTGCCCGAGTATTGAGGATAAGGTAGTCCGATTTCCCGATAAGATAAGGCATCAGCTTTTCCTCGAACCGACGGGTTATGGCTCAAATGAGCTGTATCTGCAAGGCTTTTCGTCCTCTATGCCGGCGGATGTTCAGCTCGAAATGCTCCATAGCATGGTCGGCTTTGAGCATGCCGTGACCATGCGCAACGCCTACGCGATAGAATACGATTGCTCCGATCCGACACAGCTTTCCGCCGCACTGGAGTTTAAGAAAATCCCGAATCTTTACGGCGCGGGACAGTTCAACGGCACCTCGGGCTATGAGGAGGCGGCGGCACAGGGACTTATTGCCGGCATGAATGCCGCACTCAAATTACAAGGCAAAAAACAGCTGATATTAACGCGTAACAGCTCATATATCGGTACACTTATTGATGATTTGGTTACAAAAGGCACAAACGAACCATACAGAATGATGACCTCTCGCTCGGAATATCGTCTGCTTCTGAGGCAGGATAATGCAGATGTGCGCCTGACGAAATCGGGGCATGAAGCAGGGCTTGTCAGCGATGAAAGATATGCGCGTTTTCTTGCAAAGCAGGCGCATATCGCCGCGGAAAAGGCGCGCCTGCACGCTACGGTTTTTCCACCGAATGAGAAGGTAAATTCCCTGCTGGAATCGCTCGGCGAACCGAAAATAGAAACAGGTGTTCGCGCAGATGAGCTGCTCCGGCGACCGAGCATGACATATGCGACGCTGCTCTCGCTCATGGACGCGGAGAGCGACCCGCACCTCACGAGAGCAGAGGCTCTGACGCTCGAAACGGACATAAAATACGAGGGATATATAAAGAAGCAGCTTGCCGAGGCAGCGCGATTTGAAAAGCTGGAAAAGCGCATTCTGCCTGAAGAAATCGACTATTCCGCTATTCGGGGAATATCGCTTGAGGCGGCGCAGAAGCTTGCAAAATTCCGCCCGCACAGCATAGGTGCGGCGAGCCGGATAAGCGGTATTTCGCCTGCTGATATTTCGGTTTTGCTTATCTATCTCGATATCGTGAACCGAGAAAGAGGCGGCCATGCGGAGGAGACCGACGATGGAAAAGAGTGAGTTTTTCAGCATATACAAACAAATGTTCGCAGAGAACGGACTGGGGAGATATACCTCGGAAGAGGTGATGGAAAAGTTCTTTTTGCTTGCGCAAATCATGCGTGAAACGAACGAAAAAATGAACATAACGGCGATCACTGAGGAGCGCGAAATCATCGCGCGGCACTATATCGATTGCCTTTTTGCGGCGGAGCTTCTGCCTGCGGGAGCGAATGTCCTCGATGTTGGCAGCGGTGGCGGCATGCCGACGCTTCCCTTTGCCATCGTGCGCCCGGATGTCACCGTGACCGCACTTGATGCGACAGCAAAAAAGACGGCTTATATCGCCGATACGGCGGCAAAACTGGGGCTTTCAAATGTTAAAATTGCCACAGGCAGAGCCGAGGAGCTGGGAAGAGACGGCGCGTATCGCGAAAAATACGATGTGGTTTGCGCCAGAGCCGTAGCGGCACTGAATATTTTGCTCGAATGGTGCGTTCCTTTTGCCAAAAAAGGAGGGCTTTTCATCGCGATGAAAGGAAAAAATGCGGAAGAAGAACTGAAAACGGCGCAAAACGCTGTTAAAAAGCTCGGAATTTCGCTCGCGCAGAGGCAAAATATCACTCTGCATGAGGAAAACGGAACCTCAACGCGCGAGAATTTTATCTTTATAAAGAATGAGAAAACGGCGATGCTTTATCCGAGGGCAAATGCACAGATTAAGAAGAAGCCGCTGTAAAAAGAAGTGAAATCCGGCATGGATTTCACTTCTTTTATTATATTTTTTCAGTGGAGCCTCTCTATAATTAAAGTTTTCGCCCGCCGCTTAGTAGGGGCGAACATTGTTCGCCCGCGAAGAAACATAAAGAAACTTTTATTTTCTCGTACTTTTGCGTGACCAAAAGTACCAAAAGTCATCAAAGAGAGCGTTCCCCTCTCTTTGAGAACTCTTCCC
>DODZ01000036.1:0-1887 GCA_003524145.1 Candidatus Apopatosoma intestinale
TTTCACTTTTTCGGTCTGCGCTTTTTTGGGCAGCCACTTTTTATTTTAGAAAGTCCATGATGTCAAGATCCAGCATAGGCATAAGTCTCGTCAGAAGCAGACGATAACGCATATACGGATGGAAGCGGAGAGCATCGGTCAGAAGCTGTTCGCCGACATGAACCTCTTCGGGCGTTGTAGCCGCGCCTGCGGCATGCATGAGAGAAAGAAGCTTTTCATCTGTCGGAAGTGTTTCAAGGATAATTTTTCTTATCTCTCCCCAGCTTTCTTTCAGCTTTTCGGGAGAAACCTTGTCCGTTATCGTAGGCGTATTCACGCGCTTGATATCATTCAGCATGCAGGCATCGTATTTGGAATAAACGAGATCCCAATCGGTATTGTCGGCATGAGGATTTACCTCGGTCACGCGCTCTGCGATATTGCGATAAGCGCGATTGAGAATAACCGTCATAACGCCGACCTTCTTGCCGTGAAATTCAGGCCAGATACCGCGATTGAGCTTATAGCACTCGAGATAATGGGAAACAACATGCTCCGCACCGGAAGCGGGGCGCGAACAGCCTGCCAGCTTCATGGCAAGTCCCGTCAGCACGAGAGCCTCCATAACAGCACCTGCGGCTTCCTCGCTGTTTTCCGTAATTCTGTCGGCAAGAGCCGTGATGCGGTCGATAGCCTCGCTTGTGATAGCGGCTATCTTCGGGCAATAATATTCGTCAATGAGCAGATTTGCCATTTTCCACTCGGCAAGACCGATATATTTTGCCACCATGTCGCCGAAACCCGAGGATTTCAGTTCCGTGGGAGCGGAGGCGAGAATTTTCGTATCGGCAATGATAACAAGCGGCTGTTCCGCCTGCCATGAGGACTTGAAATTGTCCTTCACTATCGGCGCGGTATCGGAAGCAAAGCCGTCCATGCTGGGCGCCGTTGCAAAAATACAGAATTTCTTACCCGTTTGATAAGAAGCCACACGGCAGATATCATTGAGCGAACCTGTGCCGACGGAAATGATGCCCTGTACGCTCGGGCAGATGGCTTTCAGCTCTTCGACCTGCTCGGCACGCGCATATGTAAGATTATTGTAGATTCTCTCCGTGAGCTTAAAGCCGGCGGCGATAAGGCTTTCGCGAACACCTGCGGCGGCAGCGATGGTATTTTCATCGGCTACGAGAAGCAGATCATCCTCAAAGCCGTTTCGGCGGAGAATTTCGCCTGTTTTTGCAGTTATCCCCGAGCCTATTTCTATATCTTTTGTATAGAAAGTATGTTTCTTGCCGCAGGGGCAATTTTCAAGTGATTTGAGCATTCCGGTTAAATCCAAAATAAGCACCCTCTTTTTTAAAAATTTCATTTACAGCATGAGTATACAACAAAAAAAATCTTTTGTCAAGCCGAAAGGAAACAAGTTTCGTTTTATCGTACTTTTTTGCGAGGGAAAGTACAGAAAGTAACTTTTTCTTTCTCGCGCTTTTGAGTGACCAAGAGGAGGGTTCAGGGTGGCGTAGCCACCTCTGATCGGCGTCGCCGTGACAGGGCATCGTGGGTAAGGTCTGTGCGTTGGCAAAACAAAGAGATAAGCGTTATTGACACCTCATCCGTCAGCCTGCGGCTGCCACCTTCTCCCACTGGAGAAGGCTTATCAAACACATCAGCGCAGACTGTATTGACGAAGTCCTGCCAAGTGTACTAATACGACTTTTTATTTTTAGAAACGAGGGCATCTTGCCAGCCTTCTCCAGCGGGAGAAGGTGGCGCGGTTTGCCGCGACGGATGAGGTGTTACTATGAGTGTATTGCCAAAGTAAACTCTATCACACTATGTTCGCACACAGATATGCACCCAAAATCCAACCGCGAGGTTCGCCGTAGCCTGACATGGCACAGCAGT
>DODZ01000036.1:2076-4835 GCA_003524145.1 Candidatus Apopatosoma intestinale
CACAGCAGTGAATCCGAGTCGGCGCGGGGGCGTTTCGAACCTTTAACCGTGGCTAAGCTATAGCGGGACGGTCGGGGCACTTTGTTCGCACTGGTCGCCGCGAGGCGACAGGGTGAGTTTTCAAAGAGAGAGGAACGCTCTCTTTGATGACTTTTGGTACTTTTGGTCATGCAAAAGTACGATAAAAGAAAAGTACCTTTTCGTTCTTTTCGGACAAGCGAAAAGAACACTATAAGAAAAGTATCCCTCATTCTTTTCGTGCAAGTGAAAAGCGGCAGAAAAGAAAATTTTCTTTTGCCCAACAAAACATTGACAAAAGCAGATAAAAAAGATAAAATATATAAGAGATAAATTTTCGGAGGCTTTGCATTGGATACGGGTTTTCGCGCATGGGCAGAAATAGATATCGACGCTCTCTTACATAATATTAAAATCATACGCTCTGCCATCGGAGATGAGGCAGAGCTTATCGCCGTAGTCAAGGCAAATGCCTATGGGCATGGCGACACTCAGCTTTGCCGATATCTCGGTGATACTGTTCAGGGCTATGCCGTGGCATGCTATGATGAAGCCATAGGGCTTCGCCGCACGGGGATTTCCGGACGCATTGTCATACTCGGAGCTATAGTTGAGAGTTGTATCCCGGGAGCTGTCAAAGACAATATTTCACTGACGGTATTCTCTGCCGACACGGCAAAAAAGATAAATGATGCCGCCAAGGCACAGGGCAAACGCGCCGAGGTTTTTCTTGCCGTTGATACGGGAATGTCTCGGCTCGGACTTTCCTGCGATGAAGCGGGACTTTGCGAGGCACTGAAAATATGCTCCTGTGATGCACTTGATACACACTGCATCTTTTCACATCCCGCCTGTGCCGATATCGTCTCTTCTCCCGTGACAGGCAGACAGAAGAAGATTTTTGAAACCTTTATCCGCGTGCTCGAACAGCACGGAGCGCATATCGAACGCAAATGCTTTGACAACAGCGCGGCACTTCTCGGTTATGGCAGGTGGGGCAATCTCTATAAGCTGGGGCTGATAATGCATGGACTGCTTCCCGCCGAAAATCTCCATGCCGACCTTATTCCGACGCTTTCGCTTCGGACAAGAGTGTCGCAGGTCAAAACGCTTGAAGCGGGCGAGGGCGTCAGCTACGGTCATACATTTATCGCTCCGCGCCGCATTAAAACGGCAACGCTCTGCATCGGTTATGCCGACGGACTGCCGATTTCCCTTTCAAATCGCGGCGGCGTTATAATAAAAGGAAAATATGCGCCGATACTCGGCAGAATCTGCATGGATCAGATGATAATCGATATTTCCGAAATTGATGATGTACAAACAGGCGATGTTGCTACGATAATCGGGCGCGACGGCGAGCTTGTGGTCACCGTCGACGATATAGCAAAGCTTGCCGACACGATAAACTACAATATTGTCTGCGGCATCGGCATGCGCGTGACGCGCGTGTATATAAAGGACGGCAAACAGGACTCGGCATATTCTTATGTAAATCCCGATATCAGATAAAAGCTGCAATAACGGCAAAAACCGAGGTTTGATATATGAAAAATATTCCTTGTGATATGCATACACATTCCGTCTTTTCGCATGACGGCGGGAAAGATTCGGGCATCGATGCGCTTTGCATGCGCGCGATAGAGCTGGGGCTTTCCGACCTTGCGATAACCGACCACTGCGATGTAAACGGCGAGGCAGAAAAGATATACGCAAGCTATGACAGCGACGGTGCATGGCAGGCGATGTGTGCGGCAAAGGAAAAATATCGCGGCTCGCTTAATCTTATTCTCGGCATAGAGCTCGGTCAGCCCGAGCAGTATCCCGAAGTAGCGGAAGCTTTTCTTCGCCGCCATCCGTATGAATTTATAATCGGTTCGGTGCATAATCTCGACAGAGTGCCGGATTTCTGCATGATGAATTTTGAATATATTCCCGATGCGCTTGCTTCTCAGCTTTTTGACCGTACGCTCGATGAGATGAATGCGCTCATTGATTTTCCGATAACCACACTCGCGCATCTCACATATCAGACGAGATATATGGCGATGGCAGGAAAAAGCTTTGATTTTGCGCCGCACAGGGATAAAACGGCGGCTCTGCTGAAGAAGCTGATATCACGTGGCATCGCGCTTGAAGTCAATGTTTCAACGGTATGGCGCGGTCTCGGCTTCACCATGCCGCAGGCGGAGATAATCGCGCTTTATCGCGACCTCGGCGGCTCACTCATCACTATCGGCTCCGATGCGCATTCGCCCGTCAATCTCGGCAGAGGAATAGACGAGGGGCTGGAGCTCATCCGCAGTCTCGGCTTTGACCGCGTGATGACAACAAAAGGTAATTTTATTTTGATATAAATTATTTATAAACGCTTCGTTAGCCGGCCTACGGCTGCCACCTTCTCCAGTGGGGATTTGACCGATTTGCGAAGCAAACGCGGTCGGCGTCGCCGAGACAGGGTAACGCCGACCCCTACAAGATAAAGTCGGAGTACAGCAAACATCAAAAATAAAAAATACGCTCTCCATCCCGTCAGCGTACATATTAGATTCACGCCCGCGCCACACCTTTCTCAGCGGGCGTGCAGACAATGCGTGCACGAATCTGCTTGGCTTCCTCGTGCGCTATGTTCGCACGCGTGGTATGGCTGAGATTGCGGAGAGAGGCTAAACTGCTGGTTCTCTCTCTGCCCCTTTGCCGCACACACTTGCCACGCATGGCTCGCGCGACTAACTCGTGCA
>DODZ01000036.1:5078-5201 GCA_003524145.1 Candidatus Apopatosoma intestinale
GGAACGCTCTCTTTGATGACTTTTGCCGCGCTTTTCGTCAGTGAAAAGCGCGAGAAAAGAAAAGTTGCTTTATGATTCTTCGCGGGCGAACAATGTTCGACCCCCTGTCTCGGCGACGCCAAC
>DODZ01000047.1:0-45338 GCA_003524145.1 Candidatus Apopatosoma intestinale
GTGACCGTAAATTCGGGAGAGTTAACATTTATATACGAAAAGGTGTCAGCCACCCTGGGGGTGTCTGTCGTCCATGCCACGCCGTCTACCGTAACGGTGACGCCTGCGCTGTCAAGCACGTGCGTCAAGCCTGCCGCTTTGTCGATGCGAACCTGACAATCAAATTTGTATGTACCCTCTGTAAAGGTAGCTCCGGTATATCTTTCCCAAATGCCTGCGCTGTTTTTCTTCAGCCAGTGTCCGTTGGCGTAGCCTATATCGAAGTATGCGGGTGCGCCTGTTGTCACGGTGACGGAGGGCTTTTTATACGCGCCGCCGTATACGGGAATGGTTGCGGTGTCGGAGGTTCCTTCCACTTTATTTACCTTTGTGCGGTCTATGGTGACAGCTACCGTTGCCGGAGCTACGCTGAAGCGGGAGGTATTGTCCGTGAAGTCAACGGAATAGAATTCCAGCTCCTTCAGATCCGCTGTCAGATTGCCCGACACGCCTGCGTCTACCTTGCACTTGAAGGTGGCGATAACGGTGTCTGCGTCGCTTCTGTAGTTTGCCGCGCTCGCGATACCCGTGATGACAAAGTCCGTTCCCTCCGTAAAGGAGATGTCGTCAAAGCCGAGCGTTGCTTTCAGTCCAGCCGCAAGCTGACATGAGCCTGCAACTACGGTCAGCCCTGCGGGAAGCTTCAGCTTCATCTGGATAGAGCCAAGCTCGGAAACGGGACCCATTGTGATGGTATATGTTATCTCATCGCCTGTCTTTGCGTCGGTCTTGTCTGCCGTTATCTTTATCTCTGTCGAGGTGTAAACCGTGGGAGGCGGTGTGGGCGCGCTGATTTCAAAGGTCTGCGAGGTTGTCAATATCTCGTAGTTGCCGCCCGTCTTGTCGGAAACGGTTATCTTGCCTGTGCCGACAGCGTCGTTATCCGTGATGCTTCTTGCATATTCGGAGGTGGAGATAACCACTCCGCCGTCCTCTACGGTAAATGTCGGTTCTACGGGAGTTCCCGTATAGGTGTATGTTCCGCTTACGCGGATAACGGGGGTTACGGTCTTGCGGCCTATCGACCATTCGATAGTGACGGGTGTGCTTGTGCCGTCTGCCCAGCGTCCGCTCTTGGAGGTGACGCTTGCGGTATATGTGCCGGCATTTGTGCCGACGTTGCCGGAGATAAGCATTGTCGCGCTGTCAAAGCCGGTGACGGTCACTGTCTGCGCCGAGCCGCTATAGGTATATGTGCCTGTTATGCCCAGTGTGGGCTTTGCGGGATGCGATGTCGGGATTTCCTCCCATATCGCATAAAGTGTTACATTATCGGATACGGTGATTGCTTCGCCTGCCGCGGTTGCCGTTCCGCTTGCCGAGGTTGCCCAGCCGACAAATCTCTTGCCTTCCGGAGCGGTGAAGCCGTTTGCGGGAAGCGTATATGCACCCGCGGAAACGCCTGTGACCTCTGCCATTGTGCCCGTACCGCCGTTTGCATCGAAGCTGACGGTGTAGGTTGCGGGAGGAGGTGTGGCTCCGCTTATCGCCACGGCTGTTTTCACAACAGAGAAGCGGGAGGTGATATCAATGAAGTCAACGGAATAGAATTCCAGCTCCTTCAGCCCTACCTCAAGCGAACCTGTCGCGCCTGCGTCTACCTTGCACTTGAAGGTTGCTATCACGGTGTCTGCCGCGCTTTCGTAGTTTGCCGCGGAAGCCACACCGTTTATGGTATGTCTGCCTGTTGTCATGTTTTCGGTGAAGGCAACATCGTCAAAGCCGAGTGTAGCCTTCAGCCCTGATGCAAGACTGCGCGAGCCTGCAACATAAGTCAGACCCGCAGGAATATCCAGCACCATCTGGATTGATCCGAGGTCGGAAACGGGACCCATCGTGATGGTATAGGTTATCTCATCACCGGGGGCTGCCGTTGTTTTGTCCGCAGCTACGGTCAGCGTTGTCGACGCTACCGGAGCGGCATACACCGGAACTGCAATAGTCATCATGGAAAAAATCATGACAAAGCACAGCAGCATTGATGTAATTTTCTTATTCATAGACAATCTTCTCCTTTTAGAGTGTTTTTTGTGTCCGCGGAAGCGTTTTACTTCGCCGCCGCCCTGTTCCGCTCAGGGCGGCGACTGTTTTGGATTTATTTTGACTTTTTGCTTTACCAGAGATATTTTGTACCCTTTACGTGTGCGTTGATACGCATCGCGTCGGCTGTGGTGACCTTGCCGTCCGTGCCGATAACGTCGGCACACTTCAGTTCGTATTCCGTGAGGGTTACGGTACCCTTGACATAAGCGTTGACCTTCATGTAGTCGAGCGTTGTGATCTTGCCGTCGCCGTTTATGTCGCCTTTCGGGTGAACCTTCATATTCTTTGTGACAGTTGTCGCGCCGACAACAACCTTTTCGGTGCGTGTCACGTGATTTTTCTTGGAAACCGTCATTGTGTAGGTGCCCTCAGCCACGCTGTCGAAGGTGTATGTCGCGCTGTTGCCGTAAACAACCTTGGCGTATGAGGGAGAGCTGTCGCCCTCGCGTGTGAGAGTTACGGTTACTGCGTCGGTGCCGTCAAGGAAGGTTGTTATCGTGCCCGATACCGTTCTTCCCGTGCCTTCTGCCCAGCAGGGTATGCGTACCTTGAAGCCGGAATAGTAAACCTTGTCGCCGACAGTCTTGGTGGTCAGCTCCCATGCGTCGTTGCCCAGCTCTATTCCGTCTATCACAACGCGTGCAGTGGAGGGAAGCTCGGGATAGTCCGTTGCAAGGAAGAAGGAAGGCTCATACTGATAGGTAATGCAGTAATAATAGGTAGTGCCCGCGTTCATCGGCTGACTTGCGGTGAGAACCGTGCCGTCCTCTTTTTCGATATGCTCATCCGTGATGGAGAGACCGTTCAGCGCGGCTGTCGCGCGCAGAGTGAACATCTTGAAGCTGCCCGTCGCGCCGCCTGTGGGAAGAATCATTCCCGTGTGCAGCTCGCAATAGTCCGCGCCGAGAGTAAAGGTTACGGTGAGATTGTTTTCGTCGATGAGCGCATAGTTGCCGCCGCCGAGATAGAGTCGGCAGGGCTCGGCGAAGCGGACGTTTGCATTATCCTCGGCAGCCAGCGCGAGAACGCCGGAATATACCGTATTCGGAAGTGCATTGCCCTTGGCATCGAAGATATTTGCATCCTCGCCCGCGTCGAATTTTCCGTTGCCGTTTCGGTCGATAAACCATGTTACGCCGAGTACCGAAAGCTTTGTTTCAACGTTTCTTCCGGCATCGTCGAGCTTATCTTTCCATACCACGCGGAAATCGAATACATCGGGCATCGGACTGCCTGTGCGTACATATTCCTGCGGCTTCACGAGCATCAGGTGCTTGTCGTCCGCGCCGCCGTAAGGCTCCGGCTCGCCGACGGAGAAGTAATACTCCACGTCAATGCGGGAGCGACCGTAGCTGTCGGTGAGCTGTGCAAACGGCATATAGTGACCGTTGATATAAACCTTCGCGTCGGGCGCGAGCCTGTATTTGCCGTCGGCTTCGATGTCGGAGCCGATTTTGAAGGCGAGCTTGTGCATATACAGTCCGCTTTCGTATTTCTTTGTGGGAGGAAGCAGGCTGAGGCCGTCCTCACCGTAAACAAAGCAGCTCGTATATTCAAGGGCGCCCGTGCTGTGCTGCTCGGAGGACGCGTCCTCATAGGGAACGCCGGAGCCGTTTATCGTATCGTTCAGCTTGGAGGCATAGCTCCAGACAAGGTCAACCGCCGTGATGTTTTCAAGCCCGCCGAACTTGAGGTCCATGTACTGATAATGTTTATCGTCGAATTTCCATACGCGGTTGTCGCCCGCATAAGGCTCGTTTGTCGTGATTTCGAGCGTGTCGATATAGGTTGTGCCGGGCTCATAGAGGAAGTCTGCATACCGCGTCAGAAGCAGATATGCGTTCCAGGGGTTGCTCGTCGTGTCCGGATTGTAGCCGTAAACGCTGTAAGAGCTCGGGTATGTCGCGCCGATTTTGCGCAGATCGTACACGGTCTGGTCGTTGTCAAAGCCGTTACAGCCGACCGTGTCGATATCCGGGAGATAATAATTGTACATTACGTGGCGGAGACAGAAGGTGTTGCCCTCCGTGGGCTTGAACATATAGGTGATCTCCGGCGCGTCGTTATATGCGATCACGCTCTCCCCTACATGCTCATAATAGGTTTTGAACTGCGAGGAAATCTTGAGCGTTTCCACCGTCAGGCACGCCTGCGCTTTCTCGCCTGTCACCCATTCGCCGTTGTAGCTTCGTACTGCCGTGACGACGGGCAGAACATCGACAAACTTTTCGCCGATGTGGTCGGCAAGGTTGGGCGTCTGTATCTTGAATTCATAAATCGGCACGATAACGTCGACATGGCATTCGTGCCACGAATCATCCTTGTCCCAGCGTGCATAATAGGTGATGCGCGCCGTGCCGGGAGAATGTGACGTTACATAACCGTATTCGTCAACCGTTGCGACCTCGGGATTGGAGCTCTTCCATCCGCTAGTGGTGGTCCTTGCATACGTTGCGTCCTTCGGAACAAAGGCTATATCGAGAGGGAGCGTGTCAAAAGGCCCCATGTTGAAAGTGCCGACTACGCTTTCGTCCTTTGTTATCGTAATGTCCGTACCCCTGTAGATAATTCTGTATCCGGTTGCGTGCTTTTCGTATTTCACCGTTACGGTGTTGGAATAGACCTCGTATTTCACGCCGCTGACATAGCCGATTGCCACCACGCGGAACACATACTCTCCGGGAATCATGTTTTCCGCCGTTGCCTTGTTGAAGTATTCGTCAAGGTTCCATACGCCGGTTTCGCTGTCCTGGAGGCTGCTGCTCGTCGGACCTATGTCAAAGCCGCGATAATTGGCGGGTGCTTCGATGATGTCAAGGCGATATCTTCTGAAGCCGCCCCAGTCGGCGATGCCCGTATTGCGGCTCGCGCGGATTGTAGTGCCTTTGCCGTATTCGGTTTCCGAGGCACTTGAGGATATCGTCACCGTGCGGAGCGCGGCATAGTCCACGCCTTCCACGTTGAAGAAGCAGGTAGACCAGTAGTACTGATGTCCCTTTCCGTCCGGTGAGAGGTATTTCACGCCGTAGCGGTAGATGCCGTTTCTGTCGGTGCAGAGCAGGCGCTGATATGTTCTGCCCTCCTCCTTGACTGTCACGTCCTCAATGGAGAAGCGCGTATCGCCTGCGGTGACATTTGCCCATGTGTTTCCGTCGAGATACTGCCAGATTATATCATACGAATCGATCGGAGTGTTGTCATAGGGGTCGAGCCAGCCGCCGTCGTCCAGATAATCCTGAAGCCCGTGATTGAGCCATATCTTCTGTCCGTATTCCAATTTCGTGCTTCCCTCGCCCTGAGTCTTCCATTTGTAGCCGGGAACGCTTCCGCCCTTGTTCTGAATCGTATATTTGATCTCGCCGGAGGAGAAGACCCTGCATTCCTTTTCAAAGGTTGCGATGGTCTTTGCATTGAGATTGTTGCTCTCGCGGAAGGTCAGCGTCACCTTGAGGAAAAGCGGTCCGGTTTTCCCCGTGACGATCGAATAGGGCGTTGTGCCGTCCATTTTAAACTCGTTTGAGAGCCAGTAGTCTACGGGATTGGTGTTTGAGTTTGTGCCCTCGTAGTACCTGTATGCATAGGAGACCCTCACTCTGTCGGAATAGCCCATATCCTTTATGCTCTGAACACATTCGTCCGTGAGGGCAACGTTATAGACCGTGTGTCCGTCTGTCGTGGGCTTGTCGGAGATGGTCACCTTGTAATCGAAGTCTATCATGCGGGATTCAAAGTCGGTCGCCGTGAAGTACCAGTCCTGAATACCCTCGTATACCGTGTGGTAACGGTTGTTCCATGCCTCCGACACAAGCACGCGTATGTAGTATTTCGCGCCTGTCTCATATCTCGGCCATGCGTTTGTCTTGGAGTCGCGCAGGTCGCGGAGATTGAGCCGCGGGCTTTCGCTGTAATATTCGGCAATGGGCGTGCTTTCGCCGACCTTATAGAGATAGAACATATAGAACAGGCGACACCAGCTGTTCGGGTTGTAATCGTTTTCCAAAACGCTTGCGTTCTTGCCCCAATAGGACTGATAGCCTACGTTGATTACAAACGCGTCGTTGGGATGATAGTACGTCGTGTCATAGCCGGGAGCTGCCCCCAGCGTGATTCTCCCGCTCGGTCTCGATGCGCCGTCGGTTGGCATGCTCACTTTTGCTCCATCTAAATAGAGCGTGTCGCCGCCGCCGATGGTCGTATAGCTCATGCTGCAATCGCTGTCGGGATTGAGACTGTCAAAAATGGCGATTCTGCCGGGCTTCATGTCCTCATAAATGCCGACCGGACCACCGTAGTCATGCGCATAATGAAGCACTTCCGCGTCTATAACGCGCGCATTGAATCTGCCGCCGTTGACGGTGAGCTTGCCGTGCTCCAGAGCGTCTGCATCGCGCAACTTTCTCCATCCGTACCACGCTCTTCTATTATATCCGCCGGAATAAACGTCGGCGCCGCCGGCACCCTCGATATATCCGTCGTTTATCAAAACGGTGGAGCCGGGTCTGCCCTCGATGGCGGCAAAATGCGTTCCTCTGCCGTAGACGTCGCCGCCGTTCAGCTCAAAATAGCCGCCGTCCTCAACCGTGACGCCGCTTCCCTGAAGCTGCAGTCGCGCATTTCCGGTATAATTAAATCCACCCTTTATGAAGCCCGCGGAATCAGTCTTTGGCTTGTTGGTATAGTGCAGCTTCTTTGAAGCGCCGGTGCTTATCTCGCCGCCGTACATCGTAAAGCGACCCTTTACGGATATGATATTGCGGTAGGGCGTTTCCGAAAAATACATCGGCTGACCGAAGAATATCTTTCCGTTTTTGCCGGTGGAATCATAGAGATAGAAGCTCGCGTCCTCCGTCACCGTCATCAGATAGTAGAGGTACTCCGCATTTTCGTTGGTAGGATCCAAAGAATAAGCTTTCGAATATCCCACGCCGGTGTGCTCATAGGAGATATTGCAGCCGTTCATATCCAGGTGCTTGACGCCCTTTATCTGAATGCCGCGCGTCTTTCCCCATATGGGCAGGTCGTTATCATCGTAAATATCGATATTGCCCACGAGCTTTATGTAGTATTCGTGGGGAGAGGTCAGCAGATTGATCAACTTTTTCATGCGATCCTCGTGCTTTTTCTCTCTGCCTACTTCGACCCATGTCGGCTCTGCCGCCGCCGCTCTGAGCATGGCGGGGTCTGCTGCCGCGGGAGACACTTCAATGTCGCCGATGTCCGCCGCCTTTATGACGGTCTCTCCCGCATTTGCCGCTGCCAGCTTCGCCGTGCCGAGTCCTGCCAGCGGAAGCAGCCCGAACAGCATGAACAGCGTCATAAGCAGACAAATGACCTTGCTTGTAATTTTTTTCATGTTGTTTCTTCTCCTTTTCGTTTTTTTGTTTTGTTTTGCCCTCGTCAGCTTTTCGCCGCAAAGGGAAGTGCTTTGCCCTCAGGCATCATAAAAAAATCGGTTGCTTTTGCTTTTGCTTTTTGCTTTTTCCCCCTTTTTCTTCTTCTTCTTCTTCTTCTTCTTCTTCACTTATTCACTTTTATTTTTTTTGCTTATTATTTATGTACGTCCGTTTTTTTGCTTGTCTCGGTGCCGCGCACCGCCGCGGGAGCTGCCGCAAAAGCGGAAACTCCCGATGACAGCGCGGCGGCAATGATAAATACCGTATATCCCCCCGTTATTCGCCGAGACCCGCGCCTGCTTCGACAAGATATCTGCGCAGGCACGTCAGATCCTCGATATCGACTGCTCCGTCTCCGTTCATATCCGCGCCGGGGAACAGATCTACGCTTTCCTCCGCGAGGTATCTGCGGAGTCTTGTTATATCAAGCGTATCGACCGTGCCGTCGCCGTTTGCATCGCCGGAGAGAATATCGCTTACCTCTATATTTGCCTGCCCGCCGCAGATGACAACTCTTTCCTCGGCGGCGTTATTGCAGGAAATAATCTCAACCGATATGCGGTATTCACCGAGTGCCGCCATATCGGATACCTTGAAGGTCAGGGTCAGAAGAGTGCCGTTTTCCGTTACGTCGGCGGCATTGTCAAAGAGGAACATTCCTGTCGACGTATTGAGTGTGGCACTGCCGAAAAGTCCGCCCGCGACGGCACTCTCAAGCTTCATCGCGCCCTTGGGATAGGAAACGCGGAAGGCAAGCGCCGCAATGCCGGGATTATTTGCAAGCGAGATAGTCACGCTTACGGTATCTCCTGCCTTTGCCGTCTTTCCGGAAACCGACAGAAGCGATATGCTGTTATCCTTTTCAACATCGCCGCATACGGAGCAGGTTCTCTCGCAGGTATTATCCGCAAGGTTCAGCGTCCATTCGCCGAAGTTGTGACCCTTTGCCTCGCCGTGGGAGAAGGTTTCCGTGCCGACAATGCCGCAGGAGCAGAAGCGGTAATATTTCGCCGGCTCCGTGCAGGTTGCCTCGCTTGCGAGATATTCAATGAGAGGAAACTCTTCTGTGAAGCTGTGCGCATGCGGTGCTTCCTTAACGGAAACCGCCGCCATGGTTCTGACCGCGCCGCAGGAGATTTCAAAGTATGCCATGCCGCCGGAAAGTGCCGTGACAACGCCGTTTTCGTCAACAATTGCGACTGTCGGCGTTTTTGCCTTGAAGGTCAGCGTGCCTTCGCTTCCCGTGATTGTAAGATCTGACATAAGGTCGAGTGTTGCGCCTGTTTCTATTTCCTTTATGCCGCTGTAGGAGAGTGCGGTTATCGGGTCGGCGACCGTTTCGGGAACGAGCACATACCCGCTCTCAAACGCCGCCATTTCGATGCCGTTATATGTGAGGATGCCCTTTTCGCCGACCACCTTAACGGATGCGCCGACTTCAATGGGTTCATCCGGAGTGAAGCGGAATTTTGTTGCCGCATTCAAGCCGACGGTCACATCGTGTTCGCCTGCCTTCTGCTTGTTTCCGAAGGCGGTGAGCGCCGCATTGAGCGCTTCCGTGTTGCCGTCCAGCGCGTTGCCGCCGAACATGACGGAAATAAGACGCTTGGCGTCGTCCACCAGCACGGGGCGGTCGAAGGTAAAGTCAATGTATGCGCCGCGGGCGCCCGCCCTGACCTCTTTCAGCATTGCGGGAGATGTGGAGACCATGCTCATATTGACATCCAGATGCGCCGGAGGAACATCCAGCTCGATGCTCTCTACCGTGTAGTAGCCGTCCTTTTCAAAGACAACCTTCCACTTGCCGATGAGAACATCCCAGCCGTATTTGCCGTCTGCGCCCGAGATATTCGGGTTCGGACCTTCTCCGTGCGCCTCGGAATCCCACTGAACCCACTCGCCGCTTGCCGTATCAAGGTAGTAGACCGTTGCACGCACGCCCTCGAGGAGATTTCCCTCTATACCCTCGAAAATATAGCCCGAGGGGTCGATATAATAGGATAGCTCATACGGCAATTCTGCGTTGCGCGGGAAGGTGGTGCCGTCCCAGCCATACGTTATGATGAGCACAAGCGCCCTCTCGTGCTCTTCCATCTCGGTTCTCCAGCGCTCCTTAAATTCTTCCCATTCGAGTTTTTCTTTAAGCCGTATGTTTTCGCGGTTCAGTCTGGCGATTTCCTTGTACTTGGCTTCGATATCCGATTCCATATTGCCGCGCCAGATGTCAAACAATCCGAAGGCAACGCCTGCCAGAGGGTGTGCCATTCCGGCGGCGGTTTCGATTGCCGTGTACAAATAGGAATCTGACTTCATATCAAGGTAATCCTGCCGCTGTTCGTTTGTCAGGTAGTTCATCCAGTCCTTGTTGCCTATATAGTCGCCGTGTGCCGCGTTGAGAACGTCAGCCGTGCCCTTCACGGTGAAGAAGTCGCTTGCAGCCGATACCACCGGAGAAGAAGCGGCAAGCTGTCCCACACTGCCTATGGCACCGCCGATGGCGGATGCCGCCTTGGAAACAACCGCCGGTATGCCCGCCGCCGATACGTTTTCTTCCCCGAATTCGGGAAGCAACAGCTCGTAATTATCGGAGGTTGTGTACATTGAGATTATGCCCTTGTCTTTATTCACGGCAAATCCGTTTGTCACCTTGCCGAGATATTCATTGCCGTTCATTATGGCAATGGAATATTCGCCGTCGGTATTTTTGATTCCGCCGAAGATAAAGTAGTTCTGTATGGTTCCCAGAAGCTCGCCCTTTTCATTATATATATTATAAGCGGGGTAGTAGAGCTTCATTTCGTCGCCGAGCAGAGCCTTCAGGTCATCATCGGTTATTTTATTGCCGCTGAGGACGAGCTTTTCATATTCCGCCCAGATGCGGTAGGCTTCCTCAAGCGTCCAGCCGTTGGTGGGAGCCACGGTTTCCATTGTCCAGCCCTCGGGAAGTCCGTTGTCGCCCTTGTCTGCCCTGTCCTTGGAGGAAGCATAGGTTTTAGCCAGATCCTTGATCTGCATCGTGGGCATTCCCTCATAAGGACGCGCCGCGACAAGCTCATAAACTATGTTAAATTCCTTTGGCGGGTTGAGCATGTCGCCGAGCACTCCCGTTCCGGTGTAACAGCCCTGCTCCTCATCGTATTCCAGCTTGATGGCGAAGTTTTTGCAGTTTTCGGGAACATCCGCCACCGCATATACGTTGTAAACCTCTTTCGGCTTATCAAACCATGCGCGGAAGGTGAAAATGTCCGTGCCATTCCAGTCAAGCCGGAAATATTGATTTTTCTGATTTGCGTATGCAATCCTGTCCTCGCGGTTTGTGATAGTCACATAGTGCATCGGAGAGGTATTGATGCTATTTCCCTTGTTATAATTCCATTTCTGCAGAACGGGCGCATCGTAATACAGGCGTATATCGTGGCTCACTTCCTGCATCACTGTCTCGCCTGCGCCGTTTTTGTATTTGTACTTCAGCTCTGCCTTATAGGTATGCGGGTAGCTTTCCGGCTCGCTCATCGGGATAGGCAAAAAGCCTATGCCTGTGGATTTGTCATACAAGCCGTACTCGGCAAGGAAGTAGGAGGAGAGCCAATAGCATTGATTTTCCGCATCGTATGTTGAAGCAAACGAGCTGGTGAAGCCGACCGATTTGGATTTTGTTCTCATTCGGAAGCGGCGGTTGTAATACTCTACCTTGATATACTGTGTATCGAGATATGTCACGGCACCGTCCACATTCAGGGCAACGGCAAAATCGTTGGTGGTCGATTTGAAGGTGACCCATTTACATTCAAATGACTTGTAGGAGCTGCCGTTTGAAAAGGCGGTGTACTCGGCATTTTTGTAGTCCTCTGCCGAATAGTCCGGCTTGTAATAGGATTTTGTCGGGTCAAGCCTGTCATACTCCGTGGAGGTCGTTTTACGGCTGAAGGGATCTGCATATACGTGACGCTCCAGCCCCCAGTATGCGCCGAAGGTCGTGCCGAGAGTGTAATAGAAGATGCTGTGCGCCGGCTGGGTAGTTCCGTATCCGAGCAGATATGCGCTGCCGCTCTCTGTCAGCCGCTTGTTGAACATCACCTCATTGGAGCTTACCTGCGTAGGCATGCTGTAGGTGAACACCGTGTTTTCAATCTCGCGGATAAACTGCAGGCTTCGGTTGCCCTGCGGCGTGATGATATGGCACAGGATGCGATTATCCGCCTTCAGATCCGCCTCGGAGATGCGGAAGGATATGTTGTGCGCATACCTTCCTTTTGCAAGGCTGAGCTCACCCGACGCCTGATTTTCACCGTCGAGCGTAATATCATACGCTCCCGCAGGCAGCCGGATCAGGCTTTGATAATCGTATGCTCCATTCTGGGTGAATCGGACGAGATAGCTTCCGTCCGCTTGCTGCTTTACGGATTTGATATTGGTATCCAGTTCGCCGGTATACCGGCGAATACGGTAGATCGGCTCATATTCCGCCGTAAGAACAATCGGCTCGGGATGCGCAATGGTGATGTCAAGCTCATATTTTGCAACGTTCTTTTCTTCTGAAATGCTATCCCAATAAGAATATGCAGACATAACGGTGTTATCAATATTTCCTACCCACGCTCCGAACACCGTAGTCGGAGAAAGCGGATCTTTGACATAATAATAGTTTGAACCAATATCCCAATTCAGCAATTCTCCTGTGGAACGGTCAAAAGCTCTCAACATGGCATAATCATGCTCATTTCCGTCTTTATCCTTCAGAATGAACTTAAATTTGCTCTGATATCCGAGTTGGAAGGATTTTTCGTGTGGCGAAAGGTCATCAATGATCCATTCCGCGCAGTATGTGCCGAGATATTTCAATGATTCGGAAATATCCTTTGTCGAACTGGGGCGAACGATTACGCGCTGTCCGTCTGCCAGCTTCGGCAGGGTAATCGATTTTTGTCCGGCAACTCTATATGAAAGCAATGTGTCTCCGATCTGCAGATAAACATCGTAGTACGGGATCTTCGTTCCGACAAGGTCGGTTGGACAATTTACCGTGTAGTACTCGGTTTTTGAATCGTCGATTTTGAATACCGTTTCTACGGTTTCCTTATTCAGAGCGAAGGTCTGAACCGCGGGAAGCGATTTCAGAAACTCATAGCTTTCCTGTGCGGTTGCTTTCTTCCATGAAAGCTTTTCTGTTCCCACAGGCAATGCGAGTAACTCTGCTCCGGATGCCACTATATCGGAAGGAACTTCTTCGTGAACTTCCTCGAATTGCGGCGCTCCGTCCTTCAAATAATAAACAAAGATCAAATGATTTCTACCTTGATAATCCATACGGAGCTTTATATTTGAAGCAACAGACAGCGTGTATTCGCTTGTCTCGGAGCAATCCAACCACCAGTAGTTTTTGCCGTATATGTTCCATGTCAGATTTCCGTTTGCTCCGCTCAGGTATACCGAAAGCCGCTTTTCGTTTTTGTCGGAAAATACGACGTCTGCTTCCAGAATGCCGTCTGCGCCGAGCGTGTAATAATCGCTCTCAAAGGTCGATGCTATTTCAATGGTAGCACCCTCGGGGGAATATCCGGAGGGATCGGTGAAGTGCAGTTTGACTCTCTTCACTACCGCTTTTTGAGATTTGATCTGCCCCGTAAATTCCTTGCCGCTGAAGCTGAAGCTTTGAGGAGAAATATATCTGCCGTCCTTGTATGCGGCATCGATGGTGACATAATAGCTTCCGGCTGTGAGTGTCTGCATGGGCAAGGTGACCTCGCCGCTTGCATCCAGCCGGAAATTCAGTTTGTCGCCCTTGCCGCTGAGAACACCCGTGATGCCGTCAAGAGAGCCTTCAAAGGTAAATTTCAGGTGTACCTCTTCCTTTACCGCCTCCTCAAGCGTCGCCTCAAAGGAGGTTTCGGGCTTCATCAGCATGAAGGTGAAGGTCTGATAAGGTATTTTTGTCGTGCGCTCGCCCGCTTCATTGTAAAGCGTGACATCTTCGATGGTGGCGTATATCCGTTCCGAATTGAGCGGTATGACCGCCACTGTCGCCTCGCCGTTACTGTCAAGCACGGCTTCGTTTCGGAAATATCCGCAGGAAATTCTTACCTTCACTCCGGCAAGGCTGCTGCCGCTTGCCGCATTGAATTTCAGCTTGACTGGATAGCTTTCCATTTTGGTGAATGCAGAGGGCAGAGGGAGAGTATATTCCTTACTGCCGTCCGTGGTGACGGTATACGACGACGGGATATCGTAGATATTGCCGTCTTCCTCCGCATACCGCTCTACAACTCTGCCGAGTGTAATGCTGCTACCGGAGACAAGGAAAGCACTTTCGCCGTCCTTCATCAGGTAGCCGTCCTCGTCGGTACTGCCGTCACAGCGGTACGGCAGGAACAGGATGATACCCTTCGGCACTTTGAAGCGTACGATTTTGTCAAAGGTGATCGGCGTCATGACCTTGTTTATGCCTTCACCTACATAAAAGTTGCCGCTCTTGTAAACCTCTCTGCCGTCCAGCAGCAGGGAGAGCGTATATGTTCCTTCGGAAAGGTCGCCGAAGGTGTAGAAGTTTGTTTCGGTTTCCGTATTCACGGCAAGCGTGAATGTTGATTTCTGCGTTTTGTTTCTCAGCACAAGCAGCATTTTTTCTACCGTGCTCTTGGCATAGACGGCGTTGTTTACCGTCATTTCCACAGAAACCTTAGCTGTCATGGAGCAGGGGTAGTCCTCTGCCGCTTTTTCTGCGACCGCGGCACCGTTCTTATATGCCGTTACGGTCACAGACACAATCTCATAGATGCGGCTGAGCCTCCATACACCGTTCCATGCAGTGCCGGCATTGCCGAGGTCGATTTTATCTGTTTGCAGTGTGTCTTTATCGTCCATCGTTCTGTAAACGACGGTTGCTACGGCACTGTCAACGCCCGCTCCGATCGAGGCGCGTATATTGAGCGTGCTTCCGATGATATAGCCGTCACGATTGCGCTCAAGTGAAGCATCAAGCTTATCGATACTCCAGCCGTCCGGTGTTTTTGCCGTGACGGTCATGCTCGCGTCGGATTCATTGCCTGCGCCGTCATAGGCTTTTATATAATAGGAATATTCCGTATCGATCGCAAGCCCTTCGTCGGTGAAGGTGCGCTTTGCCGTATCTCTGATAAGCACACCGTCGCGATATATGCGATAGCCCGACACGCGGACGTTATCCGTTGCCCGCGTCCAGCTGAGAGTGATGCTTGTTCCGCTTATCTGCGGTATCACGACAGCGGGAGCGGTGGGCTTTTCCGTATCGGGCGCGCCTGTCGGCTTGCCCATTGCGGAAGCGGCACTGCTGCGCATGCCTGCCGCATTTTCAAAGATTATCTCGTAGGTATAAATTCTGTTGCTGTCAAGATTTGTGTCATTATAGGAGGTATATTCCTCCGTGAGGCAGCCGAGTGTTACTCCGTCGCGGGTAATCCACAGCTTTCCCGTGCCGACGGGAGCATCCCATGCGAGCTTCAGCTCGCCTGCCTCGCCGTTTGTCACCTTGAAGCCGGTGATCGGGCTGACGTAAGAAGGTACGCTCTCGACACTTGTTTCTGCTGTTGCATCCGACGCTCCCTCCAGCTTTGAAACTGCCGAGAAGGTGTAGCTTCCGTATTCGGTAAGCGGCACACTCAGTCTGTATATGCCGTTTGCGGGAAGCGTTACGGGACTCAGCGTCTTTGCGGCGCCGCCCGGCGTCGTGTAGGAAACGCTGACAACAGCACCCGCCTTGCCGCTTATCGTTAGAATAACGTCATCAGCCGCCGCATTCGGGGCAGACAGAGTGACAAAGTGTGCGCTCGGTGCGCCGGATACCTTAAAGGCAAAAGTTGTTTCCTTGGAGGTAAGCGCACTTTCCGTGTCGCCCGCAAAGGCGATGACCGCTTCATATTCGCCGGCTTCGAGCTTTCCGAGATTTATTCCCGTCCAGTCAAAGAACTCTTTTTTCTGCCAGTCGCCGCCTGCTTTGCGGTATTTTATTTCAAGGGGGAACAGCCTGACCTCACCTGTTATGCCCATCTTGGGGTTGCCTCCCGTAACGTGGCGTATATCTGTTATGCGCAATCCGCCCGTGACGGTCGCGTTCAGATCTATGAGAACATCCTGCTCTGCGGTAAATTCGCTCTGCGCGGGTGAGCCGACGAAGGAGTCAATCTCCCGCCCGCTTACGGTAAATTCTGTCTGATTCAGAGGAAGCGTCAGCATGAATACCGTGCCGCTGCCTTCCCACTCGAAGCTGCGCTCCGAAAGCTTTGCATACATTCCCGTGACGCCGCTGTCAAGCATGAACTTCTGAGCTCTGTAAACATACATACTGTTTCCGTCGGAGTTGTCCATTACAATGCCGCCCAGCTCCGGAATCAGGCAAAGCGAGGAGTTGCTGCTGTCATTATTGGATATACTGTATTCCCGGAATTCTTCATCCGCAAGGACTACATTTGTTCCCTCTGCCGCAACATTGACTTCGCGGTAGAAAACATAGTATATCTGACTCTTGTCGCTGCCATATACCGAATCCACGCCGCCGACACAGTAGGAGCCGACAGGGATTTTGTCATGGGCACTTGTTGTAAAGGTATGCCCTCCGCAGTTTACAAACAGCAGAGGAGAGTAAACCTGTCTTCCGTTTTGACCCAGATAAACCTTAAGCTCGCCGAATTCCGCATCCGGTTTTGTTATGGTACGGGTGGGATTTGCGGGGTCATATTGGAAATAATCAAAGAACATTATGCTCTCGTCGGAAGATCCGCTGTTATTGCTGAGTCTGACCGGCACAAATACATTCGTGACGTCATCCCAATTTTTCGCGTCGAGATAAACGATGTAGGATCCGTCTTCTTCCGCTTTATAGCCGATGGCTGTCGGAGTTTCTGTTTTTCCGTTGCGGACAATGGATATCTGCTCGACCGAAGCATAAGCGGACGTATAGCCCTCGGGAACCTCCAGTCGGAGCGTCATCATTTTATCGAGCTTCACGTGGAGTGTTTTCGTCACCGTATTGAACTGATACGGCAGAAAGTCCACATATGGCGTACCATCATAGGACAAATCGGTTTTCAGCGCATAGCGGACATTCAGAACGTAGTCACATTCGGCAATCGGCATTTTCGGCCAGCGGTTGATACCGCCTGCATACAGCGTGCCGGGATAATCCTCAACCATGCCGGAATAATAGTCCGTCGTATCTTCCTCATTTGCGCTTTTCATGCTGAATTCGTTGGCTATGCTGTTAAAATACTGATTCGTTGAGGGGGTGGAGTAAGCGCTTTCCAGGATCTCACCGCCGACAAGGATATTGCCCTTATCGTCTACGGCTTTATGAACAATCGTAGTGTTTTCTCCGTAGCAAAGCGTATCGGTGCCTATATCAAATTGCGTGATTATTTTTGTAGGATCGAAGTCAATGGAATTCATCGTATTGACATCGACCTCTCCGAGAATATGCGTCACATGACAATATCTTCTTATTGTACTTTCGGTTCCGCTTGGTGTAACGTATTTATAGCGGATGACATCATATATGCCGACGGCAAGATTCTGCGTTACAGGCGAGAGATATACTGTTTTGATATCTGTCCCGTACAGATTCAGCGACATACCGTCGCTGGCGGAGAGAATACTGCCGTTTGATGCGACGACTGTCCAGAGGTCGCCGTTGCCGAGAGAATCCACCGCGGAAATCGTTATCTCGCGAGCCGCGTCGATATCCTCGGCGAGAGAGATTTCGGTTTTGTTTCCGTCCTGAACGGCGGTCGCAAATATGAGATATCGATTTTTCTCATCTTTGACAAAGAAGCGATGCTCGCCATCCGAAAGGTAGAAGGTTATATCGCCCGCGCTATCGGTATTGCCGATGTCGAGGCTGTCGCTTCCGCAGCAAAGCTTTATATCGGCATAGGAAAGCGTCACCGTACTGCCGCTGAAATGAAGCGTGGTTTTCTGTGCTTCGTCGCCGCCGAGAGAGATTTCCGGAGCAAAAACGCTCGTTTTGGTGAAAATCATATCGTCTGTCACAAAGCTGAAGGTCAGCCGTCCGCCGTTTTCATCGAAAAGCTTTTTGTCAACCTCGATTTCGGATGAAGAAGCACCTCCGACTTTCTGTAAAAACTTTCCCGTATCGGCGTTGTATACGGAAATCTGTCCGGCAATGGCGCTTCCTTCGGGATCGTAAATGCACAGGTTCGCTTTTGTAACCACAAGGCTGTTGCGGATGACAGTTGCATATTCCGAATAGTTATGTACTGTCGTTGCGTCCTTGTTTGCTTCCGCTTCCGCCGCCGTGCGATAGAAAATTTTCAATGTAATGTCGCCGTCTTCTAAACCCGAGGTGTCAAGGGTAAAAATGTACTCCGTCTGCTCCGTTGCCGTTTTCGGAACAGGCTCGGAGGTATACAGCACGGTCCCTTCTCCATTGTAAACAACAAGCGTCGCATCCTTTGCAAGCGCCGCACCGACGGTAAGCCTTCCTGTAATCTCCACCGTACCTGTCAGCACATTGCGGCATTCAATTCCGCCCTGAATAGTGACGCGTGTCGCTTTCACGGAGCTGATGAACGCCTCTTTGACGCTGTCATCCATGTCCGTCATATTCCTGAAATTGTATACATGATAGTTTTTGCTGTAATATGACACTCCGCCGTGACCGTATGCAAACATGCGCTTGGCGGCGGTGATGGCTTCGGGGTTGGTTCTGCCTCCGAGAAGCGAGAACATGACCGCCGTGTAGCCTGAGATTGCCGCGCAGGATGCGGACGTGCCTGTAAAACGCGCATATCCGCCGCCGGGCTCGGTGGTCAAAAGACTGCTCCCATCGTGTCCGACATAGTCATATCCGGGAACATCACTGTATTTTGCGCAGTAAGAGAACGACTGAATATTTGCGCTCGTATAATATCCGGCGAGAACAGGATAAGCATCCTGAAGATCCGCAGGATAAAATCCGGAGTAGGTCGTACTGCTGTTGTAGCCGCTGTCGTTTCCGCCGGCGCAGATTGAGAAAACATTTTGCCGATACGCATCACGGATCGCATTGGCGAGCGCTGTCGGATAATATGACATATTTGCGCCGAAGGACATATTCAGAATATCCGCACCGTTTTCTATAGCCCAATAAATACCGCGCACGACATCGGCAATCTTGCCCTTGCTGTCCTCGCCGAGCACGCGTACGGGTATCAGCTCGAGGGGATATTTACCTGCCATTCCGCAAAAGCCAACGCCGTTGTCCGCCTCGGCTCCGATAAGTCCGGCTACTTTTGTGCCGTGCCCGTTCGCACCGATATCGGAATTTATGCCCTTGGCGATTGCCGCATCATTTATTGCGTCATAGCCGGCGACCACGCGGTTGACAAGGTCCTCATGCGTTGCGTCTATGCCGGTATCCAGCACGGCAACACGCACCGTGTAAAGGGAGCTGAGTCCCGCCTCGTCCGCCATTTTTCCCAGAGTATCGAGAAACGGCGCCGATACGTAAGTATCACTGATTCTCGGGTCGGTGGGTGCGGTTCCGAAATCCTCGGCTATACCCGCCGCCTCAAGTGTGTAGTTATAGGTTACCGACTCAATGTTCGGCATTTTTTCATAGCGCACGGCTTCCTCATAGGAGCCGTCCACCAGCAGCATATTGCCGCCGAGCATCCGTCCGCCGTATACCGTCCGGAATACTTCCAGCGCACCTGCACTTGAAAATTCAAGAATCAGTCCGTCGCTGTCTCCCGTCGGATAGCCGACCGCCGAATCTGAGCGGTTTGCGGCTCCCGCTGACATCTGCATCGGAAAGATGCCGAGCAGCATGATAACGCTGAGCAGCAGGCTGATCAGTTTTGTTGCTTTTTTACTCATTGCTTTGTTCCTCTCTGTCATATCGGTTATTGTTGATTATCTTCAGGCATTCGGTTTTTCTTCTGCGGTGAGTCCGTTCATGAGAAAGATCAGTCGCGGCAGTACCGTTTCCCTCCATGCGCTGATCTTCGGAACAGATACCTGTCCTTCCAGCTTGCCGTATGGAGTATCCAGAATAAAGAAGCCGTAATTTCCGCGTTCATTGTCCGCCTCACGTTCCATCAGCAGTGTGTACATTGTGCGTCCGTTCTCGCGGTATTCGGATTTTTTGTACTGCGGAAAGTTCACGCACTTTTCGTAGACATCAAGGCAACTCTCAAAGCTGATTACATACCGCTTCTGACGGTCGTCGATAAACAGGAAATTGCATCCCCTGTGGTCGGTGTCGAAATGGTAATCGGCATCCGGAATCACAGGGATATAAAACCCGTCGAACATTCTGTAGTCATTTTTGTGCATTTGTTGTCCTCCTTTTTCCGTGTAATGAGCTCACCGAAAACAATTGACTAAATCAACGAAGTATGATATAATGAAAATGATACGTAAAACCTTTGCTTTCCCTTCAGGGTACAGTAACCGTTTTCTATGGTCTTATTATACGGATTTAGCCGGATTTGTCCCCATACTTTCCGGCCGAAAGTCGAGGTTTTCAAAAAAATATTTTCATTTTCTCGGGTTCACCCTATACTTTTATAAAAAAAGTATAGGTTTTGACCCGTACGGAGGGCTCTTTATGAAAAAAATGCTTGTGCTGCTGCTCGCACTCACATTTGCTCTTTTATGCTTCTCGGGATGCTCGGAAAGATCGCTCCTGAATCCCAAAAATCCGGTAACGCTGACACTGTGGCATACCTACGGCGAGCAGGCGGACTCCCCGATGAATCGCTTGGTTTCCGAATTCAACAAAACGGTCGGAAAAGAAAAAGGTATTGTCATCAGCGTCAAGCTCATGTCCAGTGCGGGAAAGATCGGAGGTCAGCTTGCCGAAGCGCAAAGCGGTGCACCCGGCGCGCTTGATATGCCGGACCTCTTTTTCTGCCACAACAGCGATGCCGGAAAGCTCGGTGCGAAAAACCTTCTCGATTGGAACGGTTACTTTACAAATGAGGAGCGCGCCGGTTTTGTGCCGGACTTTCTTGCCGACGGCATGATTGATGAGCGGCTCGTTATTTTTCCCGTGTCCAAATCAACACATGTTCTGTACATAAGCAAGCGTGAGTTTTCGCGCTTTGCCGCTGCAACGGGCGCGACCTACAGCGACCTTGCTACGTGGGACGGCTTTTTCCGTACTGCGGAAAAGTATTATGAGTATTCCGGCAAGCCCTTCTGCGCCTTTGATTATGTACAGCGCGCAGTAGAGCTGAATGCTATCGAAAAAGGGGCGAAGCCCGAAGAGCTTTACAAAGACGGCTACTATGATTTTGACAATGCCACGCTGAAGGCTTCCTATATGCAGTTTGCCAAGGCACTTGCCAAGGGGCATATCATGATTGCCGAGCTGTATTCAAATACTCATGTTATGACGGGTGACGTGCCCTGCGGTGCCGGCTCATCTGCGGCTGTCATGTATTACAACGATACAGTTACATACCCGGACAACACCTCGGAACCGCTGGATCTGAAAATCCTGCCGCTTCCGCAGAATGAAAATTGTCCGAAGTATGCAACGCAGGCGGGCGTCGGGCTTTGCGCCTACAGAACCACCAATCAGAAAGCGGAAGCCGCTTCGGTTTTCGCACACTGGCTGACCGATGGCGAACGGAATCTTTCATTTGTTGCCGAAACGGGATATATGCCAGTGCGTAACGATGCATATCAATCATTGAAATCCTATTCTTTCCGTAAGGAATCCTATAAGGAACTGTATTCGGCGCTCACGGAAATCAGAAATACGCAGACCTTCCTGCGTGAGCCGAGCTTTGTGGGCTATTATGATAAGGTCAATACGCTCTATGCCGAGCTTCGCCGTGCGCAGACAACCATGCCGGAACGTGTGAAGAACGGCGAGAGTGCCGACGCACTTGCAGGGGAGCTGTGGGAGCTGTTCAGTTCCGCAAAATAACGGGGTGCCTTTATGAACAGAAGCAAATTAAATCTGAAAATGCCGAAGCAGACCATGCACCGCAAGCTGTTTTTTTACACCTTTGTGATGGCTATTCTGCTTCTGGCGCTTCTTGTGACACTGCTGTCATTGCTCGGCAGATTTCGCACGCCCAAGGATGAGCTCTTTGAAAAGAGCGATATGCAGGCGCGGGTTTTTGAAAAAGAAATACTGACACACCGAAATATTCTTGCCATGATGGGCGTACACCTGTCGGAGGATGCCTCCGCCATAATCGGAGAATATATATCAGAGCATAAAATGACATTTGCCGAACTTAGCGGCAATGGCAATGCACTCGGGGAAATACAGAAGCTGCTCTTTGAACCGCTGCGTCAGTACCTGTTTCAGACAGACTGCTCGGGCGCGTTTGTAATCCTTGATGCTACGGTAAATCCCGCATCTGATGAAATCACGAAAAGCGGAATATATTTGCAGGTAAACGGCTACGAGCGCGACCGCCGTGATGCCGTGCTCTATCGCGGAATCGCCTCGGTCGGCAGAGGAAACGGAGTTATGCCGCACAGAAAGTGGCGGTTGGAGACACGTCGGGAAATGTTTCCCGGCTGGCAGGAGGCAGTTGCCGCCACGGAGCTGCCGCCCGAGCAGTCCTACCGCTTCTCAGAGCTGTTCACCCTGCCCGGGATGTCCGAGCGTGCAATGCTGATTACGCTTCCTGTCCGAGGTGCGGACGGAGCTCTTCTCGGCGTTTGCGGCTTTGAACTTTCGGAAAGCTACTTTTCTCTCCTGCACAGCCAGGTGTCTAAGCTGAGTCACCCGACCTGCCTGATGGCTGAGGTCGGCGAAAACAATGTATACAGCAGCTTTCTTGCCTGCGGAGCGTCAAACGACTATTACTATACCCCCGAGGAGGCACTGACTGCGCACGATATCGGAGGCGGGCTGACCGAATTCCGATGCGGAGATGAGCGCTTTGTCGGCGTTGTCCGCAGCTATAAGGGCGACGGCGCCTCTCTCGGATTTTCCGCAATAGTCATGACGCCTGAATCCGACTTTGCAAAGGCGACTTTCAAAAATGCGCTGAGCATAGGATTTCTCGTTATTCTCTTGGTAGCACTTTCGGTGTTCTGCTGTGTCTACGTAAGCCACCGCTACCTCTCTCCTGTATTGAAGGGTCTGGAACAGATCAAAGCCGAGAGCAGCCAGCGCAAGCGAACCGACATTATGGAGATCAATAATGTTCTGGACTTTCTTTCTTCCAAGGAGCGGGAAAGTGCCGCTCATCTCGCCTCTCTCATTGAGGAACGGAATATGGCAAAAGTGGCATATGACCGCGCACAGGCGGAAATAGATAAGCTGGCGGAACGCACAAGAGACACGGTTGATCCGGAGGCGTACAGCTTTTTCCTTGAAAGAATTCCCGACCTTTCAAAAACCGAGCGCGAGATTTTTGACTGCTATGTTTCGGGGCTGTCCACAAAGGAAATTCTGGAATCGGCAAACATTAAAGAAAGCACGCTGAAGTATCACAATTCTCATATCTATGAAAAGCTCAATGTCAAGTCCCGCAAAGAGCTTCTTGTCTATATCTCTCTGATGAACCGCTCGAAGAACGGAGGAAACGGCTGTGACACTGACACAACGTCTGAATAAGATTCTTTCGGAGCAGGGAATGACCAAGACCGAATTTGCCGACAGTATCGGCGTGACGCAGAATTATATCTGTATTCTCACGAGCGAGGTTTCCTCGGCTGCCCGCGGTTCAAATATCTCTCCGTCGCTTGCAAAACTGATCGGGCTGAAATACGGCTACGATCCCGATTGGATCCTTTACGGAGATAAAAACGAATAAAAAATAAAGGCTGTCGCGCCAAGTGCGACAAGCCCTGCTTGAATTTTACAAACCATCCGTCCGGCGGGTGGTTTGCAAAGAGGCTTTTTCCTGTCGGAATAAAGCGGTTTGCGCCTCTTTTTGCCGAAGGTATTGACAGCACGGAAAAAACATGGTAAACTTAATAAAAAGATTTCAGAAGCAAAGGGGGATAAAATATGAAAAGAAGCCTTAAGACAGCGATTTCACTGTTCCTTTTCTTATCATTCATTGCAGTGCTTGCTTCCTGCGGAATTATTCAGACATATGAAAATATTGCCGTGCAGGGGGAGGTATATTCCTTCGGCAAGCAGACTATTATTTTGAACAGCATTCTGCCCGAGGGCGGCAATGCCGCGAAATTCAAAAAGGACATTTCCGCTTCGGATATAAAACTTTCCGATGCACTCGAGGGAAAGAATATCGACAAGGTGACTTTCATCGATGAATACAATCTCGAACTGGAGCTTTCCGGAAATACAAAATCAACAGGAGGAGATGGCGCCATAGGTACTCTCACCGTGCTTGCGGGCGGACTGGAAAGCAAGGGAAAATCCACCTGCCATGTAAAGCTGAACGGACCGACTATAGTGACGGAATCCGCATATTCAAACAGATTTACGGCGCGCGATCTCACGCTCTATAATGTTTCATCCACAATCTCGCTTCCGATGGGAGAATTTACGGATAAAGCCGATGCCGAGCATATACGCCTTGCCGACCCGAATCTCGGCAGACTGGAAATAAAGCTGGAAAACGGCAAGCTGACTCTCAGCATCATAAATTGTCTTTCGGCAGAGCCATCTGTCATCTTTGCTCCCGAGACGACGACTATGGGAATAGAATTTTCCATATGTATCGGTGTATATGATGTATATTCTTATTGATCACAAATGAATATAAAAAAATTGCCGGCATAGCCGGCAATTTTTTTCAAACTATATAACTATCACCTGTCAAAGGGGGGATATGACCGGTGAAATTGTTTGCATATCACAAGGTGGCGCGGTGGAATGCAATGGCGAAAGAGCAACAAAGCTATGATAGGGTATGCTCCCTGTTGCACTTATATTATACCGCATTTCTTTTCATATGTCAACTATACTATTTGGCTACAAATTCTCCAATTTGGCTACTTTTTGCTCATTTTTCGGTAAAAAAGCGGCTTTTTTCGGAAAAACGAAAAATCTTCGTATTTCTTAATCCATGAATGCGCGAAAATTTTGCGGCTTTTTCAGAAATTTACGCCCGAAAGCGCCGATTACGCGGAGCATGAGAAATTCTCTTGAACCCACGGGACGCTCCAGCTTATAAAAGGTCATATTCCGGTCTTTGCCTATCATGACATCGTTTTTGCGGAGCATCATATGTTTTGCCATAAATTCGAGACAGTTTGTCACATCTTCTGTATCATAGCCGAGAGTTTCCGCGATATAATTTGCGCTCAGCGTTTCGGTATAGCTCTCATAAATCAATTCGAGCACGCGGCGGTTTTTCTTATCGCCGAGAAAATCGAATATCTCATCGTTATCATCGCCGAAAATCTTCTTATTCACATCGTCAAGCGCGATAAAGCCGGTATCCATGGAAACATAAAATCCTATTATGCCCGGCTTTGCGATGCCTTCCTCATATTCGGGATTTTTCTTCATCTCGTTTATGATTGCATCGAGCTTGGCTTTTCTGCTGTCGGGCGTGATGTCTATCGTATACTCCGGCATGGCAAAGCGTATTCTGCTCATCATCAGCTCTGCCATTTCGTCATAGTAGTGGGTCAGATGATGATTTGTGTCTATTGTGTCATCGATATTGAAAAGCTCGCCGACGGATATATGAAGAGCTGCCGCTATCTGCGGGACGGAGGTGACATCGGGATAAGATGCGCCGCGCTCCCACTTGGAAACGGTCTGCACGGAAACACCGAGCATATCTGCAAGTTCTTTTTGCGTATATCCGCATTTATTTCTGTAGATATATATGTTTGCAGCAATATCAGCCATTAGCTTTATCTCCAAAATATTATTTTTGATACCGATATTATTTTACCATTGTTTTCCTGATATGTCAACTATACTATTTGGCTACAAATTCTCCAATTTGGCTACTTTTTGGGAGTTCAACAGCAAAAATGCGGCTTTTTTGTGAAGCCGCATCTGTTTTTTTCTTATTTAATTGATAAGCGCAAGGTATTTTTCCGCTTTTTTATGAAATTTTTTTCCGAAGGCGCCGATTATCCGGAGCAGAATAAATTCGCGCGAACCGTCAGGGCGGCTCATGGTATAGAGCGTCATATTTTTGTCCTTGCCTACCATGACATCGCTTTTGTCAAGCATACCGTATTTTTCCATGAATTCAATCGCCGCTCTCACCTCCGCAATTTCACAGCCGATGGTTTCCGCTATGTAATTTTCGCTTATCGTGGTGCGCTGACTGTCATAGACGAGCGTGAGTATACGGCGGTTTGTCGCGTTGCCGAGAAAATCGAAAAGCTCATCATTCTCTTCATTGAAAATTTTCTTTTCCCTGTCATCAATGCCCGCAAAGCCGGTATCCATGGAGATATACATCAGCTTTCGGAATGGTCTTGCGACGCCGATATCATATGTGGGATTTTCCTTCATCAGCCTGACCAGCTCATCGAGCTTTATCTTTTTCTCCGCATCGGTTTTGCCGCTGTTATATGACTGTATGGAAAAGCATATTCTGCTTATCATCAGCTCGGCTATTTCGTCATACGAAACATTTGTCCATTCGATAGCGTCTGTTTTTGCATCCATGCCGAAAAGTGCATCTATGCTGATGCGGAAAACTTCCGCTATTTTCGGAAGTACCGATATATCCGGTGCGCTTGCGCCGCGCTCCCATTTTGATATAGTCTGCACGGAAACGCCGAGCATATTGGCAAGCTCCTTTTGCGTGTAGCCGCATTTCAGCCTGTATTCATATATATTGGCTGCAATATCTGACATTGCTTCCACCTCTCTGATGAATATTTTCGATACTGTAAATATTTTATCACGCTTTTTCCGCCATGTCAACTATACCGTTTGGCTACAAATTCTCCGATTTGGAGATATACCGCTACATACAGTGTATTTTTGCGCGGAATATCACCTGTTGTTGTTGCCGTAGAAGCCCGCCTCCCACAGCACATGAAAACAAGCCTCTTCTCCGTTGATTTTTCTGCCGAAAGAGGCAATCGCCCGGAGCATGGCGAAGTTTCGCGAAAACATTATCTTCCTCATATAATATACGGTCAGTTCTTTGCCTGCGCCGAGCAGGGCTTTTTTCTCCGTGAGCATATAGTTGTTTTTCAGAAAATCGAGGCAGACATCCGCTTCCTCAGTGGTTATGCCGAGCGACTCGGCAATATAAACATTGCTTATCGGTCCGCTGTAAATATGTTCATGGATAAAATTCAGTATCAGGCGGTTTGTCTTGTTGCCGAGAAAATCAAAGAGCGCATCGCTTTTCTCGGGGAAAAGCGTTTTGTCTTTATCGTCCATCATTACAAAACCCGTATCCTCCGAGCCGTAAAAGAGCTTTTCGGGATTTATGCTGCCGACAGCCGACAGCGGATTTTCATGCATAGCCTTTACTACATCGGCGGCTCTTTCACGCTTTGCTTCCGGAGTCCAGCCATATTTTTCAAATGCTTCGTTTGTATAAGCTATGCGGCTTATGAAAATTTCTTTCAGTTCTTCATAGACCTTATCCGCGCCGTAGCCTGATTCCGTTCCGTGTCCGATAACCGCATCTGTGCTTACGCCGAAAGCATCGGCTATCTCGGAAACCATATATACATCGGGAACTGTTACTCCCGTTTCCCATTTTGATACCATCTGAACCGTAACATTCAGCTTTTCCGCAAGCTCCTTTTGTGTGTAACCTGCTCTTTTTCGCAGCTCACCGATTCGCTCGCCTATGTTTATCATAATTTTCTCCTTTAGCAGTGTGGTGATAATATTTTACCATTATTTACCCGATATGTCAATAATGGCTGAGATAAAGTGCAGACTTTATCTCAGCCGTTTATATTTGTTTTGCTTAATCGAGCTTAAAGGGAAGTGAGTTCAGTTTTTCGCCGACATCATATCTTGTGAGGGTGAGGCGATTTGGTATCTTCAGCTTCAGCTCGCCATATTTGGCATAACGCCACAGGTGAGCGAGCTTCCATTTGTCGTTTTCTGCCGATACGGAGCTCAGATGGGCTATATCTTCATTTCTTCCTTCGCCTGTTGTGCGTATATTGACGCCCGCACCTGTGTTTACGGAGACGGAGCATTTCACAAATGATCCGTCTTCCGCTTTTATGTATGCGAAAGAATTATGCTTGCCGTTTTCCTGCTTCAGATTTATTATATAGAAGCTTCCGTCGTCCGAAATCCATATGGATTCTTCATGAATAAAGTCACGGTTTATTTTGGTTGACATTCTGTGACCATTGGGAATAGCGATGTTGAGATAATATAGGAAGCAACCGATAAAGCAGAGTGCCAAAATGGCAAGAGCGATTATTGTTGCCGCTATGCCGATGGCTGTCTGAGTACCTTTTTTCATGATGCCACCTCCTCCTGTACGAAAGGAAGTTCGATATCGCCGATGCCGTAGCCTGTCATATGAAGCTCATTTTCGAGCGATAAACCAAAGCGCTCTTTTGCGGGATATGCTACAGACGGGGAGAGCGTCAGCGCGCTTTCGGAGGCTTCTTTCACTGCAAGGCATGCAACGCGCCATGTGTGTCCGAGAGCATCTGTTTTGAATATGACAAAAATATTATCTTTCTTGCTGTCTGCCTCATAAATATCGCATTTTTCCCATTCGCCGGAAGAGCTTTTTACAAATGCGAGCGTATTTTTCACGCCGGAAGAACCGGCTTGTGTAACTATGCAGAATGTTTTATCATCGCTCAGCCAGACCGATTCAGTGTAGAATACAGAGGTGTCGTAGGCAATGGAGATTTCTTTTTTGCGTGTGTATTGGCGTCGCCAAAACAGGGAATAAAGCAGATATTTTTTATTTTGGCTTTTGGCTGTACTTGGATTTTTGCTTGTAGGGGTCGGCGCTACCCCTGTCTCGGCGACGCCAAGCAACGCTCCGCATTGCTTAATTCCCCGACGACCCGATAGAAACATAAAACAACTTTTCCTTTATCGTACTTTTGCATGACCAAAAGTACCAAAAGTCATCAAAGAGAGCGTTCCCCTCTCTTTGAGAACTCTTTCCCTGTCTCGGCGACGCCAACCAACGCACTGCGTGCATTGGTTCATTCCCCGCGTGCACGAGTTAGTCGCGCGAGCCATGCGTGTCAAGTGCGTGCGGCACAGAATAAAGCGAAAGCCGGCGATTTTGCCGCTCCCACGGTTTCAGCCATACCACGCGTGCGAACATATCACACGAAATAGCCGAGCAGATTCGTGCACGCATTGTCTGCACGCCCGCTGAAAGTGCAAGGCGGTAATTGACACATACGCGAAGCGTTGCCGTAAGATTGTCAATGGTATGCCGGCATACGAACAGGATTTCATAAATCCGCACCAAGCTTTTCTTATAGGAAACCAAGATTTTCTCTTTTTTCAATACTTTTTGGCAGACCTTTTCGTCTGTTTTTTCGCCGTGCCTTTTTATACGAAAAATGCACTTAACTTGCCTTTTCGGCTTTGTTAAGTGCATTTTCTTCTTTTGCCATTATTTTAACTTAATGGTATCCTTTATTTATTCAGTGCTTAATATAATAATGAATGTTCATCGCGCCTCTGTTTGACGCCATATAAAGATCGCCGACCACGCCGAATATTCTTGTCTTGAATTCGGGCGCGATATAAATATCCTTGAGCGAGAGACAGTCGGCAGAGAATATATCAAAGCCGATATCTGTTGTGCCGACGGGCAGAACGACCTTTGCAAGAGAAGTGCAACCGTCGAAAACATCACTTCCGATAGATTTAAGTGTTTCGGGGAATGTGACTGAGACAAGCTCATGACAATACTGAAAAGCTTTATCCGCAACCTTGACAAGGCTCTTGCCGAGCGCTACGGTTTCCAATCCGTAGCAGTTCATGAAAGCGGCTTCGCCGATATAAACCGTATTCGGAGAGAGCTTTATCTCCTTGAGGGCGCGCATACTGTAAAATGCCTGATCATCGATATATTTTACACTGTCGGGAATTGTGACCGATGTTATATTGTAGCCGAGATAATATCTGTTTCTGTCGAAAAGCATCTCGGGGTCAGACACCTCTTCATAAGGGTCTTCCGTGATAACAAGACCGGAATCCCAACCGATGAGCGCTGTTCCCGCTATGCGAACTATTCCGTCCGGAATGGTAACGCTTGTCGATGATTTTGCGACATATGCGCATATCAGTGTATTTCCTACTGTGAAGAACGAGTTTTCATTTCTGTTATTGAGATAAGCATTCTTTAAGAAGTTGACCATTGCTTCCGTCTTGAAAAAAGCATATGTGCCGATTTCCACTTCATCTGAGGGCAGCTTGATTTCCGCAAGTCCGTAGCATTCCGTAAAGGCATAACTGCCGATGCGGGCGAGTTTTTTGCAGTTTGTCATATCCACATCGGTGAAAACAACATTGCCGCTTATCTCATCTGATTTCCAGAGTATTGCGTTATAGAAGGCATAATCTCCGATATATTCGAGCGTGCTCGGCAGAGTAAGCTCGGTTATAGAGCAGGCATCAAATGCCGAATTGCCGATTTTCTTTACACCCTCGGGAATGACGAGCTTTTCAATCATTTCCGCCTGCGCATATCCGTAGGAGGTTGCCACGCCGTAGCTGTCAACACCGCCGTAATATGTGGAATTACGGAAAACACAGCCGCCTATCGTTTTGATACCCTTGCCGGAAAGGTCGAGCAAAGATGCCGCAATATTGCATTTGATGAGAACGCCGTCACCGACGACAACATAATCATCGGCAAGCTCGCTATACCACGGGGTGCCGTCGAAGGCATATTCGCCGGAATCGGTGAGCGTGGAGGGAACTGATACATTGTCAAGCTTTCCGCAGTCATAGAATGCATATTTTTCTATCTTTGAAAGCCCCTCGGGGAGCGTTATTTTGCGTAGCTCCTTGCACTGCCAGAAGGCATACGGTCCGATTTCCTCAAGCGTACCGTCTTTTGCAAAATTGATGTTTTCAAGAAGCTTGCAACCGGCAAAGGTCTGATAATTGAGTCTTTTAAGCGATTTCGGCAGTGTCACATCTGTGAGCAGCCAGCAAGCCTGAAAGGCGCAGTTGCCTATGAAAGAAACATTATCCGGTATAGTAAGCTCGGGAAGTCTTGTGCAGAGTGCAAAGGCATATGAGTCTATAAGCTTCAGTGTGGATGGCAGGGAAATGCTTTTCAGTGCCGAGCACTGATAGAAGGCTTTTGCGCCTATTTCCTCCAGCCCCTCGGGAAGCTCGAGTGTTTTCAGCGATTCGCAATACTGAAAAGCGCCGCCGCCGATGGTTTTCAGACCTTTACCGAAGGTCACCTTTTCAAGCGATATTGCAGAGTAGAAGGCGCCCTCACCTATTTTTACTATCCCGTCGTGCAGTACGACCTCTTTTATTTCCGTGTCGCCGGAAAAAGCGCCCTCACCTATTTCGGTTATGCCGTCCGGTACGACGAAAACACCGTTTTTATCCGATTGTCCTTTACAATTTTTGAGAACGGTACCGTCAACCTCATAGACTTTTTCTATTTTTGAGCCTGTAGTCGTCTGCTCGGGCGGATTTACTACAGTTCCGCAGGCGCAGAGCGCGATACAAGCCGCTGTGGCAAGAAACACTGCCAATATTTTTTTCATATGAGTCCCCCATCAGGATTTATTTATATAAATAATATCCCATTTTGCCTCTTGTGTCAATAATTCTGCCGATAAGTTCACATTATATTAAAAAAACGCCTTTTTTGCGCCTTGATAATGATATAAAAACAGCCGCCTTCGCTTTTGGAAATACGAAATCGCTTTCTTCGGCGCAGGCGGCATAAGGCAGAAATAAGGGCAGATTTTGCCTTCACGGCATATGGGAAAATGAGCGGACAGGCTGTTTTTTCGGGTGCTGTCAAGCCTCGAGCTGTCTGCCGAGAAAGCCTGCCGCCGTCTGAATAAGCTTTGTTTCGGTTTCCGTGGCGGCATTGTCTTTTCCGGATTCGGCATTTGCAAGCGCCGCAACACAGCCTATGACATCGCCTTCGGCAAAGATAGGCATGGCACATGAAATATACCAGCCGCGGCTTTCTTCCGTCAGATAAATTTTCTCCTTAGTCGGTGCATGCGTATAAAGACTTCTGTTTTCGATAATTTTTTCTGCTTCTTCTGAATTTTTCTTGTCGAGAAATTCCTTTTTCGATATTCCCGCGCAGGCGATAACGCAATCCTTATCGCAGACGGCTACGGGAAAATTGCAGGTCTTATAAAGCGTTTCCGCATAGCTTGCCGCAAAATCCATAAGCTCGCCTATCGGTGAATATTTCTTGAAGATAACTTCGCCTTCGCGGTCGGTATATATTTCGAGAGGGTCGCCGCCACTGATAACATTGACACGAAAAACCTTATCAACTTGGTTTTTTGCTGATTGAACCACCACAGAGTTGTATTTTTCTGTGGTTCTTTCGATATTCTCCGTGTCCGGGTTAAAATTTGCGATTTCCTCCGTCTGTGCTTCATCGTCACACCGCAGGAGCGCGTCCACGTCGTCCCGCAGCTTGATCTCAATGCGGTTTTCGTATACGATAATGCGGTCAACAATCAGCCCGATGTCGCGCTTGTCCAGCTTTTCTTTGTTCAGAATATCGTGGAAGATCTCCAGCACCGTTTTTGCATGGCGGTTGGCTCTGATGATGGTGTTTCTCGTATCTGCCGTCATGGCGATCTGATTTTCCAGCCCGTGAATCCGGTTGGCGCTTTCCTCGATCAGCGCGTCGTAGGTTTCCATGATGACATCCTCGTTTCCTTTTGCGCGGGCGAGGTCGCGGGATTTTTGCCGCATCAGGATTTTGAGTGAATCCTTTTCCTGCTCGATGAGCTTTGAAAGCTCCTCCGCGGCTTTGGCGCTGTCCTTCACTGCATTCGGTTCAAAGCTGATTTCGGTTTCCAGCTGTTTGATCATTTTTTCGGAGTTCTCGCAGACCTTGGCGATGTACCGTTTCAGCTCACGGTCAAGCACATCCACGCGGATGTGATGCGTCGTGCATCCGGCTTTGCCGCGCGTGTGATAGGTGCCGCAGATGTAAGCGTCGGCAAGGTCGGGACGGCTGCGCGAGAACATCGGCGAGCCGCAGTCACCGCAGAAGAGGTAGCCGGAGTAATTGTTGGCATACTTCTTCTGACCGCGGTAGTGGGTGGTTGCGCGTTGCTTCAACAGCTCCTGAGCGACGGCAAAGGTGCGGTAGTCGATAATCGGCTCGTGGTGGTTTTCAAACACGATGTGCTGGCTTTCGTCAAGCGGCACATCGTTTCCGTTTATCTTTTTCCGCTTGAATTTGTGCTGACGCAGTGTGCCGATATAGAAATCGTTGCAGAGAATTTCGGAGACGGTTACAATACTCCATGTTTCCTTTACCTTGCCCTTGTACTCGTCGCCCTGCGCTTCCTTGCGTGCTTTTTCCCGCATTCTCGGCGTGGGGATATGCTCGTCTGTCAGATGGTTTGCAATCTTTTTGTAGCCCCAGCCGTCGATATAATAGTTGAATATGCGCCGCACTACCTCGGCAGACGGCTCGTCAACCTCAAAGGTCATTTTCTTGGAGTTGGTGATGACATATCCGAAAGGAACCGAACATATCCACTCGCCCTTTGACTGCCGTGAGGCAATGACATCGGACACCTTGCGGCTCGTGTCTGTGACGGGCATTTCGTTGACGAAGAAGTAGAGCTTGATCTTCATCCAGTCGTCGATGTGATCTTGGTAGTAGTCCACACCATCGCCGATGGCAATAATGCGGATATCGCGCTCGGCGAGATCCTCGAATTCGGCAAGTCCTTTGCCGGTTCTGCGCGAGAAACGGCTCAGATCCTTGATGATAAGTATATCGTATTCGCGCTGCATGAGCTTTTCGCGCATACGCATGTAATCGGGGCGTTGCTCGAAGGTGTAGCCCGATTTGTCGCGATCCTCAAAGTAATCGACCGTGCTTGTCGGAAAGTGCAGACGGCAGTATTCGTCTATGATCGCCTTCTGATTTTCGATACTCGTGTTATCGCGGTCAAGCTCTAAGTCTACGGAGATTCGCGTGTACGCGGCAATGCGGAACCTTTCAACCATATTGATAATCACTCCTTTGATGTATTGCTGATAACATTGTATCACAGAACCCGCCCGCTGTCAATGAGATATTTGCAAAGACATGAATTGTTATCATATGCCGTGGAATTTTGAAATTAGCAAGGTGCGATTCGCCGGCTTATTTCAATAAAACATGATTTTTTGAAATAAGCAAAGGGATTTATTGGCAAGGGGCAGAAGGCATTGCGCCTCCTGCCCCGTTTTTTTACGCCTGAGCCTGCTCTGTTGCAGACTCGGCTTTCATCTGAAGCTCAAGATTGTGCCGGAGGAGCAGGACGGTATCCGGTAACAGCTCCCGGTCGCCCGACTCAAACACCGACACAAAATACTTGTGCTTCGCAAATTGCCGGTAATACGGCTCAAGCGAGCGACGGAAGCTTTCGTCCCGCGCCTCGCTTCCGGTGAGCCATATATCGACCGTTTTGCTGTCATGATGAACGTTCATCTCCATATGACCCACCTCATTTCTTCATTTTTTTGCGTGAACGCGCCCGTCTTTTTTCGCGGCTTTGCGTTTGCGGGAAAGAATAAGTTCAATCGTTCCTCCGAAAAGGCAGATTTGCCCGCGTCGGATGCTATGTCTGATAGCATATCCGACCGTCTGTCCGGCAGTGCCTTTATGTACGCAAACCCGCATTTTTTATGTGTCGCATCACCCCTTTCATTATTGCCGGAGATAAAAGAGAAAATTCAGACTACATTGTCATTCCGAAGTCTTCGTTTTCCTCCTCGTCTTCTTCAATATCTCCGTCTTCATCTTGCCCCACTCCGATTGCCATGCCGGCAATAATTCCGGCGGCAACGCCGAGAGCGGTTCCTGTATTTCCCCCTTCCCGCTCACGCTTTTCTTCCTCGGATTCATCGCCGTCTTCGAGAATATCCGTCAGGTTTTCAAGCCCACGTATGCCCATAAGAGCAAGGTCAGTATCATCGGAATTGCCGCGTACGCCATGCGAAGCCACCACAGTGCGTCGTCCCGTATGCTTCTTCTGCAGATAACTTTCGAGGCTTTTTCGCTCGCTTTCCCAACCTGTTCGGAGGCTTCCTCCGAGATCTTTCGTATCGCCGCCGCTGTCGCCTCGTTCTGCGCCTGTATCGCCTTCGCAATCTGCTTGGCGTACTTGCCCGCCTCCGCCGCGAAAGCCGCTTTTTGTGCCTTCAGCTCGACTGACAGCTCCTCCAGACGGTTCACCGAAGCGATCAGCTCGTCCCACTCCGCGACGCTGATCTGTATCGTCGGTATTTCTTCTTCCATCTGCATTTCCGCTTGAATTTCCGGCGGAATGTTTCTCGCCTTGAGCTTGTCCATATAGCTCTTCCCGGATTCTGAATTCATGTTCCATGTTCTCCTTTCGATATTTTTCATCAAATAAACTCTTGTCACGCACGCGCTTTTCCGTTCCGTCCTTGCTGCGGAGGATGTAGGTGATGTACTTTCTCTCGGGAGTCCATACCATCTCATAGCTGTACTTTTTCATTTCTTCGCGGAACTGTGCCTGGGTTTTGGCTCTTGTCATGCAGAAATCTATTGTGGCACAGAGCGCCATTTTCATGCTGTTGCCGTTCAGCGCCGCGCGGTATTCCTTCGGTTTCATGCGTTGGGATTTAACTTTCGGATCGTATTCCCGAAGTACTTTCAGCCCGTGAGCCTGACAGATTTCATCGCTTGCCCGACGCAGATCGGCAAGAAAAAATTTATTGTAATGCAGTTTCCGACCGTTATCAAGGTCATAAGCGCATATGATAATGTGATTGTGAAGATGTTCGCGGTCGATATGCGTGGCGACGATTGCTTCACGGTTGCCGAAGCTTTTGACAAGCTCCATCCCGATTTCGTTGACCTCCTGCGGAGAAATATTTTCTCCGGGCATAAAAGACTGCACAAAATGATAAAAGCGAACGCCGCCCGCCGCGTGACCGAACACCTTTTGTGTGGCGAGGAACGATTCGTTTGCCATCTCGGGAATGCAGTTGTAGCCGGAAATATACGCAAGCTGTTCGCCTTCATCAAAGGTTTTTGACGGCTGCATACAGTAATCAAGCACACCTTTTTGTGCGCTCGGCGTCTGTACTTTTTCCGGAATACTTTCAACGACCGCCATGATTTTGTCCTCCGAGTGCTGCAAGAATTTTTCTGTAAACCGAAAGAAGCTGTGAAAGATCGGCAGAAGAAAAACGATTCTGATGTGCCAGCCGCGTGAGCTGATTGAGATTGTTGCCCTGATATTTCAGTTCACGGTTCAATTCCCGCAGATCTTCATTGATGATAATCTTGCCGTCACGGCACATTTTGAGAATGAAATCCCGCATGGAAGGTGAGACGGCTTCGTACATTTTCTTCTGCAACTCCATTTTTTCTTCCACTGTGAGGCGGATTGTCAGGGTTTCTGTTTGTTTTCTGCTCAACGTTTTCTCCTTTCGCACATGTTTTTTGCTGTTGCTTCTCTGATTCGTTTCTTTTGGTTTACCTTTTCTTTTCGCAAAGAAAAGGTAAGTGGGTTCGGGCTTCTGCCCGATTGTGTGCGGGAAGTGTGCCGCCGAAAGGCGGTGGACATCCACGCGCTATGCTTGCCCCAGCCCCGGACGCAGAGCGCCGGGGATAACTGCAGAAGAAAAAAACGCGACTTTGCCTATATAACCTATTGTTCTTTTCTGCATATAAGATATATGGTTAAGACTTCTTGTTAGCACCACCATTTCAGACACCACCCGGTCACATTTTCAGCCGATACACATTGGAGCCGTAATCGCCCGCATTAGTGTATCGGTGAAATTTTTCAATCAGGTCTTTTTCGAGCAAAGCCTTGATTGCCTTGTCCACGGTTTCCTCTTTCCTGATTCCGCATCCGTTTGCGATATCTCTCCGGGAAGGAAAAGCCACATTGCTTTCCCGGTTCATACGACGACAAAGAAAACAATAGACGGCGATGTCCCGCGGCTTCAGACCGTATTCAAAGATTCTGTTGTCAACCATAAAGAAGTTTTTTCGCTTGCCCGCCATATTGTTCTCCTTTCTCCTTGTGTATTTGATATTATACTACAAAAATATTGTGTTGTCAATAGCCGCGCACAAAATAATTGTATTTGTTCTTGACAACTACAATTAGATGTGGTATACTGTATGCGTAATAAAATTCGGAGGAATCTTGTATGAGCGTAATAGGCGAACAGATTAAAAAATACAGAGGTATCCGCGGCATGACGCAGCAGGAGATTGCCGATGCGCTCGGCGAAAGCTCCGGCAGGGTGATATACAATTGGGAAAAGGGAATCGGTCGCCCCGACTGTGACAAGCTGGCGAAGCTCTGTGATCTCCTCGGCGTGTCCGCAGACGAGATGATCGGTTGCCGCTCAATGTCGGAACGTCCGACGGCTGCCGAATGGGAGACGATAAAAAAATACCGCGTCCTTGACGAACACGGTAAAGAAATTGTGGATTATCTGATCGACAGCGAGTACAGGCGAGTATCTGCGACCGGCAGGAAAGCCAAGTGCCGTATGCTGAGAATGGATTATTACACGCTTCCTGCTTCGGCAGGCACGGGCAATATCCTTGACAGTGAGCTTGCCGAGGAGATTCTTGTTCCCGAATCCAAGGAAGCGGAGAAGGCGGACTTTGTGATTTCGGTCGGCGGCGACAGCATGGAGCCGACCTACCACGACGGAGACAAGGTGTTTGTTGAAAAATGCGACTCCGTCGATGTCGGCGAGATCGGTATCTTCGTTGTAAACGGCGATGTCTTCATCAAGGAGCGCGGCAACGGTTGTCTGATCTCGCATAACGAAAAGTATAAGCCCATACGCCTCTCCGAGCATGACAGCGTGTTCTGCTGCGGAAGAGTTGTGGGGAGGGTATAATAATGAATAAGAAAAGGCGGTCTTTCCGGGTAATCGGAAAGACCGCTTTTTTGTATAATGAAAGCCACTTGTTAAGCTGTTAAATATAACTTATCAGCACATGTTTCTTGTTGAAAGAATATAAGTGCCTGACAGTCCAAAATAAAGAAATAATTCAGCTGGTATAGTTGACATTCATAACATATGGTATTATAATAAAAATATATATTGTTTATATAATAATTATGTAAGCAAAAACATATAAAACATCTCAAGGAGCGGAATATGAGAAAGACAATCGGAAGAAGAGCATTGATTATAACACTGATTGCGGCATTGCTCTGCATTGCCGTGGCGGTGGGCATTGTCTTCATCAGAGAAGCACGGCTTTCTGGCGAGCAGAATGAACTACTCAGCGAACTCGACAGCAGAGCCGGTGAATATGATGATAGCAGTATAGTCCTGCGCGCCACATCAAAGGCAAAGGCAGAGAAGCTGGCGGAGAGATTCGGAGCGAGACTGAGAATCACTTCCGACGGCAAATATGCCACGCTTACTTTGCCTGAGGGCGTGAGCATCAGAGATATATGTGCCGACAAGGAAAATCGCGCATATCTCTCGCAGATAACGCCGGACTACAAGGCAAGCATATCGGATATAGACGAAATTTCGGAGAAGTATGTCAGACCGACAACCACTCCGAATTACAGCATATCCGATAACGGCTATGACTTGCAGAATTATCTGCGCTATCTCAATATCGGAGATGTATGGCAAAATTATCGCGGAGACGGCGTTACCGTAGCCGTGATAGATACGGGTATCGATACCGATCATCCCGAATTTGCCGGCAGGATAAGCGAATATTCCTATAATGCTACATATGACAAGATAGTCAAGGACTACACGGCGGCAGACGGCGGCTATGACTGGTCGCTTGTCGAGGATGTCGTCGGTCACGGAACAGCCGTAACGGGCGTTATCGCCGCGGCGATGGATGGGCAGGGAACAGTCGGCATAGCTCCGCAGGTAAACATCATAGTGATAAAAGCCGAGTGCGATGCAAACGGCAGATTCCTGCGCGGCTCTGATCTTGTATTCGGTCTTTACTATGCTATCGAGCGCGATGTCGATGTAGTAAATATGTCGTTTGGCGGCGGAGGAGATTTCAGTGCGCCCGTGCGCCTCGGCGTAGACAGCGACATACTCATGGTAGCGGCGGCGGGCAACGATTCTACTTCAGCACCGCAACAGCCCGCATCCTGCGAAGGTGTTATCGGTGTCGGCGCACTCGAAGCCGACGGCTGGAATCTTGCCTCCTACTCAAACTTCGGCGAGAATACAAATCTTGTGGCTCCCGGCACTGTATATACTGCGGCGGCAGGCGGCGGCTACAGGACGATGAACGGAACATCGTTTTCCTCTCCGATAGTTGCGGCGGCACTCGCTCTTATGAAATCAAACGGGGAATATAAATATTCCTCAAACGAGGTATTGGAAGAGATACTCTATGCTTCCTGCTATGACCTCGGCGATCTCGGTCCAGATTTCTATTATGGTTACGGCGCACTCGATATATCCGCACTGTTGCTTGAAGAAAAAGGCACGGTAACCTTTAATATGCTTACGGATGAACTGGAAAATACAACGCAGGTATTTGTCCGTTCGCATACGCTTCAGAATATGCCTGAGCCCGAGAGACTTTATGCTGTTTTCGACGGCTGGTACTATGATATCCACTGCACAGAGGAATACAACTGGTATGAGGATGAGTTTAATTCGGATATAACGCTCTATGCAAACTGGGTAAATGAAGATGACGGCGTTCCTTTCACATATGTTACGCTTGATGACGGCACTATCGAGATAAGAAGCTATACGGGCAAGCGCAGATATATCACTGTGCCCGAGGAAATAGAGGGAAAAGCAGTTTCGAGCATAGGCGAGTTTGCTTTCGAGGGAGAAACGCGGCTTCGCGAGGTGAGATTGCCTTCCCGCCTGCGCAGAATAAGAACAGGTGCCTTTGCGGGATGCACGAATCTCTATAAAATAGATATACCCGCGTCGGTGACGGAAATAGGCGCTTCCGCCTTTTCGAATGCGGTTCGTCTCGGCACTCTTGCCATCCCTGCGGACAGCAACCTTATCAGTATCGGTGACAATGCTTTTGCAAACTGCACAAAGCTTCGCCGTGTGGACCTTCCCGCTTCGCTCAAGAGCGTGAACGGCTCCGCATTCTTCGGTACTACCTCCAATATGGAGATAAATGCAGCGCCGAAAAATAAGCATTTTGTTTCGATTGACGGCGTGCTTTTCAACTATACAAAGAGCATGATAGTGGCATATCCCGCAGGCAGAACAGCGGCATATACCGTTCCCGAAAATGTCAGATATATAGGCTCATGTGCCTTTGCATATACAAAAGCTTCGTCGGTTGACCTCGGAAACGTGACGGAAATAGGCGACAGTGCCTTTGCCGCAAGCTCGCTTTCGGCTGTTGTAATCCCCGATACGGTTATCAGCATGGGACAATATGCTTTCCAGAGCAGCGCATACCTCTCCTCTGTGAAGATAGGCAACGGACTGAGGAGCATATCAAAAGAAGCATTTGAATATTGCAGCAATCTTTCCGAAATAACGATTCCGGCGGGAATCGAAAGCATAGGTGGAGCTGCATTTAAGTCTGCAGGACTCGGAAAACTTATTTTTGAGAATAACAGCAGGCTGAAAGTGATAGCAGGCGCGGCATTTTACGGATGTCCACTTACCTCTGTGAATTTTCCCGATTCGCTTATGAATATAGGTGATAGCGCGTTTTTCAAGTGCAGCCTTAGCTCAATATCGTTCGGAGAGGGAAGCAGTCTCCAGATCATTGGAGCGGAGGCATTCCGATATGCGCTGCTTGCCACGGTTGCTTTCCCCGCAAATATCCGCACGATAGGCGACTATGCTTTCGCCGATACGGCGATCGCGGGTTCTGTTACCGTTCCCGCTTCGCTTGAATCGCTCGGCGGCGGTGCATTCGGTGCCTGCCATGCGCTTACCGAAATCAAAGTTGAGAGCGGAAACAAAATATATGCGGACATAGACGGCGTAGTATATACCAAGGACGGCAAGGTAGTAATCGCATATCCTGCGGGAAATCCTGCCGAAAACTATACAGTGCTCGACGGAACGCAGAAGATAGGTGTCGCCGCATTTTACGGCTCGTGGAACCTGCGCGGTGTAGCTGTACCGGCGGGTGTAGACGAATTTTATGAATACGCTTTCTTTGATTGCGAGAAAGTCTGCGGATATTCGCTTCCCGATACGCTTGAAACGGTGGGACCGTATTCCATGGCGAAAAACTACAGTCTCAGCAGTGTTTCACTTCCCGACAGCGTTATAAATATAGGCAGATATGCCTTTGCATACGACAGCTCGCTCTATACGGTATATATAAGCGATACATCAAAGCTGGCAAGAATCTCGTTTGCTTCATTTGCGCTTTCAGGAATACAGACGATGCGTATCCCCGCAAATGTCTCCACGGTGGCACAGTATGCCTTTGAGGGATGCAAGCAGCTGACAAGCGTGACATTTGCCGCAGGAAGCAAACTGCAGAGCATTTCGGCATATTTCTTCCTCGGATGCGACAGTATACAGAATATCACATTTGAAAACGGCAGTGCCCTCACATCGATACAGGCACACGGACTTGAGGGGATGAAAAATCTTACCTCGATAGATTTCGGCGATGCAAGACTGACTAATATCGATAACTATGCTTTCAGATACTGTTCTTCGCTTGCGACACTGAATCTGCCCGATACACTTATAAATATAGGAAGATTTGCTTTCTATAAATGCACGGCACTTTCTTCGCTTACCGTTCCCGAGACGATAGAGCATATCGGTTCGTATGCTTTCCACGGAACGGATAACTGCGCGCTGTATTTCTCGGGCGCCGAGCTTCCTTTCTATCTCGATGAAAACTGGGATGACGGACTCTCGGGCTATTATGTCGGCGTTTCGCAGACGGTGGAATCGGGCGACTGGAAATATGCCATACTCAAAAACGGCAAGACAGCCATTCTCGAATATCTCGGAAACGAGAAGAATATAGACCTGCGCACGCTAAATATCGGAGAGATAAGCACTATCGGCGGTTATGCATTCTACGGAAAAAATCTCGAGAGCATAATTCTTCCCGAGAGCCTCACGCAGATACAGCGCTATGCATTCGCCGAAAATACGGCTCTTGCAGGCATAACGATACCCGCAAATGTGAAGTATATCGCAAAATATGCTTTCCATAATACGGGCATCATGAATCTCACATTCATGGGAAGCAATGTCAGCGTGATAGAGCAGTATGCTTTTGCATATACGAGAAAACTCACATCCGTGACACTTCCCGCGGGCATAGTGAAACTCGGCACATATGTATTCTACAGAAGCGGTATCGAATCCGTTGTATTTGCCGCCGGAACAACACTTACGGAGATACCCGAGGGTGCTTTCTCCGGCACAAAGCTTGCCGAGGTGACGATACCCGATAGCGTAACGCTTGTAAATCACAATGCTTTCCGCGATTGTACGGCACTCTGCCATCTGACGCTCGGCGCGGGCGAAAACCTCCGCCTGATGAGCAATGTATTCTATAATACGAGCCTTGCCGCGGTTCATATTCCCGCAAATGTGGAATATATCGGCGAATATTGCTTCGTCGGTCTGCGTTCGCTTTCGGCATTCACGGTTGATGCGGCAAATCCGTATTATACGGCGCTCGGCGGACTGCTCTACAGCAAGGACGAACGCAAGATAATCGCCGCGCCCGCAGGCATCACGGGAACACTTTATGTTCCGAAGTCAACCGAGGTCATCGGTTTCGGCGCATTTGAAAACAGCCTTGCGGACAGCATCGTTTTTGACAGTGCCTCCAATATACTTTCTTTCGGTTATCGTGCATTCTACGGTGCAAAGAACCTGAGAGAGGTCACGGTACCTGCCACGGTTGTCGCGATAGATTATTATGCATTTGCGCAGTGCAGTAACCTTGAAACGGTGAAATTTGAAGAGGGAAGCAGACTTGCGGGCATTTATGAGGGTGCATTCTTCGGTTGCGGCAAGCTGAAAAATATCATTCTCGCGGATAATATAGTCGAGATATCGGATTATGCCTTTTACGGTTGTACTTCGCTTACGGAAATTCCTGTCAGCGATACGAGCATGATAAAGGGAATATATAGCTATGCCTTTGCATATTCGGGCATCTGCGGCGATTTCGCAACGCCGAAAACACTTATCGATATCGGCGATTATGCTTTCCGCGGAACGAAAATAACGAGTGCTTTCATCCCCGATGACAATAAGCTTGACCTCATCATCGGCATAGGTGTATTTGAGGAATGCGAGGTGATGGAAAAAATAGATGTGCCTTTCCTCGGGGCAAGCTACGGCGATGAAGATATCTACTGGATAGGCTATATCTTCGGCGCAGGCGCACCGAGCGCAAATGCCACATATATCCCTCAGAGCCTGCGGACATATATCGCGCACGAGGGCGGAAATGAGAAGACATGCGAATATTGGAATGGTGGATATAAGAAAGTCGCAGAGACAAAGATAGAGAATATCACTCTGCCGGACGGAACGACAGAGATAGGAGACAGCGCGTTTTCTGGTTGCGGCAGTCTTATAAGTATCGAAATACCGGATAGCGTGATGAGCATAGGAAGAAACGCATTTTACGGTTGTAGTAGCCTTACGAGTATTGCCATACCGGATGGGGTAACAAGCATAGGAGATTTTGCATTTTCAGATTGTGGGAGTCTCACGAGCATCATGATATCGGATGGCGTGACAAGCATAGGAAATTATACATTTTACAGTTGCAGCAGCCTTTCGAGTATTACAATACCTGATAGCGTAGCAAGCATAGGCGAGCATGCATTTTACTATTGCAGTAGCATTACAAGTATCACGATACCGGATGGCGTAACGAGCATAGGTTATGGTGCATTTTCGGGTTGCAGTAGCCTAATAGGCATCGCAATACCTGATAGTGTAACGAGCATAGGAAGTAATGCATTTTACGGCTGCAGAAGCCTTACGAGCATCACGATACCGGATGGCGTAACGAGTATAGGTGATTGGGCATTTTCCAGTTGCAGTAGCCTCACGAGCATCACAATACCGGATGGCGTAACAAGCATAGGCGATTATGCATTCTCATATAGCAATAGTCTCAAAAGCATTACTATGGGTAATGGGGTAACGAGCATAGGCAGCCATGCGTTCTTTTATTGCACCAGCCTTAAAAGTATTGAGATGCCGAGCGGAGTGACAAGCATAGGCGATTATGCATTTTACGGCTGCAGTGGCCTCACGAGTATCACAATGCCTGATAGAATAACGAGCATAGGCAATTGTGCGTTTAACAGCTGCTGTAGTCTGAAAATAATAACGATACCGAGTAGTATATTAAGCATAGGCAATGGTGCATTTTCTGATTGCGGCAGTCTTTATGTCATACACAATAACAGCGACTTGAAGTTTGACATAGGCAGCGATAGCTATGGTAGCATAGCAAAATACGCCTTTATGATTTACAATAAAGATGGCTCTACAGTATATAAGGAGAGTGAGAACGGCATACCTTATTATATTACAAGCGACGGATTTGTTTTCAAATCAGAGAACGGCGAATATATTCTTATCAAATATATTGGCAGTGAAGAAACAATCACATTTCCGCTGACCGCTAACGGAAATGGCTATACTATTAAGATGGAAGACATTGGTCATGCTAAAAATGTTATCATACCGAATGGATTTACAAAAATAGATGATTCTGCGTTCCAAAGTTGCTTCAACTTAAATAGTATCATTATACCCGATAGTGTAACAAGCATAGGCGATCATGCATTTGGAAATTGCGATAGCCTTATTAATATTATGATACCGAATAGCATAACGAGCATAGGCTACGGGGCATTTTCAGGTTGCAGTAGTCTGAAAAGTATCGTAATACCGGATAGTGTATCATTCATAGGCGGCTTTGCATTTTCTTCCTGCAAATCGCTTGAAAAAATAGTCGTTTCTGCAGGAAATATGTGCTATAAATCATCAGGAAACTGTATTATTGATATAGATGGTACTTTGGTAGCCGGATGCGGAAAAAGCGTAATACCAGATGACGGGAGCGTAACAAGTATAGGCGAGTGGGCATTCGACGGTTGCAGTAGTCTAACGGTGATCACGATACCAGACAGCGTAACAAGCATAGGATGGCATGCGTTTTCCGGCTGCAGTAGCCTCACGAGCATCACGATACCAGATAGTGTGAGAACTATAGGCAGTGATGCATTTGATGCTTCGACCAATGTTGAAGTTAATCCGAGCAATCCTGTAATAAAGGACTATGGCGGTGTTATTTTCAACGGAACAGAATTAATACATGTAAGCCGAGATGTTGAATCTGTCGTGATACCGGATGGCGTAGCAAGTATAAAAAACAATATGTTTTCTGATTGCGCAAGTCTCACGAGTATAACAATACCGAATAGCGTAACGAGCATAGAAAGCAGTGCGTTTTCAGGTTGCAGTAGCCTTATGAGCATCACGATACCTAATAGTGTAACGAGCATAGGTAGCAATGCATTCGACGGTTGCGGTAGCCTCACGAGCATCACAATACCTGATAGCGTGACGAGCATAGGCAAGTGGTCATTCGACGGTTGCAGTAGTCTAATAAGCATCAATGTATCTGAAGACAATCCATGTTACAGTTCGGCTGATGGAATACTGTATGATAAGATGAAGACAAAGATTATACAAGTTCCCAAAGCGATTTCCAGTTATGTAACGATACCGGAAAGCGTAACAAGCATAGGCGAGTGGGTATTTGGAAATTGCGATAGCCTTATAAACATCACGATACCATCTAGCGTAACGAGCATAGGTTATGGTGC
>DODZ01000047.1:45618-45962 GCA_003524145.1 Candidatus Apopatosoma intestinale
TTCTCAGGTTGCAGCAGCTTAAGGAGCATTACGATACCGGATAGCGTGACGAGCATAGGCAGCAATGCATTCTCAGGTTGCAGCAGCTTAAGTAGCATTACGATACCGGATAGTGCTACAATTATAGGCAGTGATGCATTTTATGGTTGTAGCAGCTTAACGAGTATTACAATATCGGATGGTGTAACAAGCATAGGCAGCAATGCATTCTCAGGTTGCAGCAGCTTAAGTAGCATTACGATACCGGATAGTGTAACAAGTATAGGCAGTTTGACATTCTCGGGTTGCAGTAGCCTTGTGAGTGTTACAATACCGAACGGTGTAACGAGCATAGGTTATGGTGC
>DODZ01000047.1:46219-59859 GCA_003524145.1 Candidatus Apopatosoma intestinale
TTCTCAGGTTGCAGCAGCTTAAGTAGCATTACGATACCGGATAGCGTGACGAGCATAGGCAGTGATGCATTTTCGGGGTGCAGTAGCCTTGTGAGTGTCACAATACCGAATAGTGTAACAAGCATAGGAGATTATGCGTTTAGCGGTACAATACTATATATCATAAACAATAATAGCGACATTGAGATTACCTTTGACAATGAAAGTCATGGACTTGTTTCTAATTATACGCAGTTAATTATTGATAAAAATGAAAATAAAACTTACAGAGCAGGAACGACTGATTGCGAACTCACTGATACTACGGATGGCTTTAGATTTGTAAAGATTAACGGAGAATATAAGCTTATAGCGTATATCGGGAAAGAAGAAACGGTTACTCTGCCGCTTGACATAAACGGATGTGCATACAAGGTTTACAATATGGTTGGCATTCGCAATGTAATCATTCCGGATGGTATGACGAGCATAGGCGAGTGGGCATTCGTCGGCTGCAGTAGCCTTGTTAGTATTATGATACCTGATAGCGTAACTAGCATAGGCAATGGTGCATTTTTGGGATGTAGTAGTCTTACAAGTATCACGATACCTGATAGTGTAATAAGCATAGGCGATAGTGCGTTTAGCGGTTGCAGTAGCCTCACGAGCATCACGATGCCTGATAGCATAGTGGAAATAGATGAGCGCGCATTTGATAATACCGCATACTACAACAATCCTGATAACTGGGACAATGGCATGCTATATATTGGAAAACATCTTATAAAGGCAGACAAAGATGTTGAGAGATTTGCTGTCAATCCTGATACAATTTGTATAGCTGATGATGCATTTGAAGAATGTTATAAGCTTAAATATGTTGAGATAGGCAGCAGATATTACAACATATTCAGAAAAGATTATACAAGCAATCTTGAAGCTCTTGTGATTACTGATTTGCCGAGTGGTTTTGGCATTCATAGCTATTTCTGGGGTATCCCTCTCACCCTCAAAACAATCATCCTGAAATCCGGCGTCGATGTAAGCAACCCGCACTTATTCGATGATATCACCGGTGTTACAATCTATGTAGAGGATGCGAAGATAGATTGCATGTGGGATCATGATTATCCCGGCTGGAACAACGGAAACAAGGTTTTCTATGGCGACGAATGGGCAAGAGTAAAGTTTATCTCCGATGGCGAGGTTATTGCCGATGATGTATATCTCGCGAATCAGGTTATCCGCCCGCCGTATATTGCCGATGTGAAAAATGAAGATACAAACCGTATTTTTGTCGGCTGGGATTTTGACGGCGACGGTCAGGTTGATTCTCTGCCTGCGACAGTGCTCGGCGAAGTAGAAGCAAATGCTGTTTACAGAACCGAAGACGCAACATATACGATAGAATTCCTTGATAAAAACGGCGATGTGCTCTATACCTATATTCTGCCTTATGGCGCGACTGTTCCCGAGCCGACCGCTCCCGTGGCGGCGGGATATGTGTTCCTTGGCTGGGACGGTTATTATGCGGGCATGAGCGCAACGGCAGATATGAAGATAGCTTCGAGCTGGTCACATATCGGCGGCGGACATGATTATGTCATTACCGTGATTTTGCCGACTTGCACCGCAAAAGGCTATACAAAGCATGAATGCAGTATCTGCGGTGATTCTTATATGACTGATATTACCGAAGAAACAGGGCATAGCTTTGGCGATTGGATAATCTCGACAAAACCGACCTGCTCTGATGACGGAATAAAATATCGCGTATGTCATTGCGGTTATACGGAAACGGATATTGCACAGTCAACAGGGCACAGCTATGAAATACTTTCCGAGATAAAAGCTACATGCAAGAACGGCGGTTATATTACATATAAATGTTCTTCATGCGGCGAAACAATGACGGAAGAAACAAATATGCTCCCGCATAATTATGAAAAGAAATATGTCAGCAAGTCTTTCCTGCAATGGTTGATTGAACATATTCTGAATATTCTTTTCGGCTATGAGGGCAATAATGCTTATTATTATAAGTGCACCGTCTGCGGAAAGATAGCGGATGTTGATGATTCTGCAGTAATAAGAACGGCAAGCGCACAGGAGATTTGTGAGCATGAAGCAGGCGATTGGACTGTGGATGCCGAGCATTCTTATCTGGAGATTCGCAAATGCGGTAAGTGCGAGAAGATAATTGAAGCAAGAAATATTTGCACGCATAATTATGGTGAAGGTTATGCCTATAATAATGAAAGCCATTGGCATGAATGTTCTGTGTGCGGCGATGCTGTTGATATGGCGGCGCACGAGCTTGATTTTGAATGGGCTGGTGATAAAAATGCACACTGGCATGAGTGCGGCATATGCGGGGCAAGAAAAGATGAAAGAACTCATGTCTTCGATAACTCATGCGATACGACCTGCGATACATGCGGTTATGTGAGAAGCATAACTCATAACTACGAGCAGAAGTACGATGAGAATAGTCACTGGGATGAGTGCAGAGTCTGCGGAGATAAGCAGAATGTCACGGCTCACATCTTTGACAATGCATGCGATACAACCTGTGATGCCTGCGGTTATGTGAGAAGCATAACCCACAGCTATGAGCAGAAGCACGATGAGAATAGCCACTGGGATGAGTGCTCAGTATGTCACGAAAGGAAAGACATAACAGCTCACATCTTTGACAATGCATGCGATACAACCTGCGATGCTTGCGGTTATACAAGAGCGATAACTCACAACTACGAGCAGAAGTATGACGAAGTAAATCACTGGGATGAGTGCAGAGTCTGTGGAGATAAGCAGAATATCACGGCACACATCTTTGATAACGCATGCGATGCAACCTGCGATACCTGCGGTTATACAAGAGTGATAACCCACAACTACGAGCAGAAACACGATGAGAATAGTCACTGGGATGAATGCACAGTTTGTGGAGATAAACAGAATGTTACAGCACACATCTTTGACAACGCCTGCGACACAACCTGCGACACTTGCGGCTATGTAAGAAGCATAACTCACAGCTATGAGCAGAAGCACGATGAGGATAGTCACTGGGATGAGTGTAAAGTCTGTGGAGATAAGCAGAATATCACAGTTCACACATTTGACAACGCTTGTGATACAACCTGTGATACTTGCGGCTATACAAGAGCGATAACCCACAGCTATGAGCAGAAACACGATGAGAATAGCCATTGGGATGAGTGCACGGTTTGCGGAGACAAACAGAATATCACAGTTCACACATTCGAGCAGAAGCACGACGGCACAAACCACTGGAATGAGTGTTCTGCTTGCCACTGCAAGAAAGACATAGCAACACACACATTTGCACAGGCACATGACGAAAGCGGTCACTGGAGTGAATGCTCTGTATGCCACAAGACAAATGGAGATAAGTCAGCTCACACCAACACGAAGAACAAGCACATTTGTGACACTTGCGGAAGAAAACTTTCCGACCACGAGGGTGGCACAGCCACATGTTCTGAGAAGGCAATCTGCACCATCTGCGGCGAGAAGTACGGCGATTTTGCAGAACACAGCTTCGGCGAATGGAAAACCAATGCCGAAGGCGAGCGCACAAAAGGATGTTCTGCCTGCGGTAAGATAATTAACTTCATGTATGGCGACCTTAACTATGACGGCAAGGTAAATGCAATCGACCTGACGATACTTCGCAGATATCTTGCGAGATACAGTAGCGAAATAGACATCGCCGTTGCCGACTTCAACGGAGACGGCAAGGTCAATACGCTTGATCTCATGCTCCTGAGAAGATTCCTTGTAGGATACGATTCTGTCCTCGGGAAATAAGCTGCAGAGCGAAAATCATTTTTGCAGAGACGTTTTTGCGAAAAACTATTGACAGTACCGAAAAAATCGACAAAGAGTGGAAAAAATCGACAAAAAACGAGGAAAAAATATTGACAAAATAAGGAAGAAAATATAAAATAGTTCACAGAAAAAGGAAATAAAGGAAATAAACGGGGGCGAACGTATTGAATACGGATTTTAATGAAAAAACAGGCAAAGATGAGCTGCGTTTTTCGCTAAAAAGGATAATTGTCAGGTTTTTCGGATTTGTACTTTCTCTTGCGATGATGATTTCATGCTCTTCCGCAGGGCATATTTTTGCATCGGGCGACCTCGCCGCGATAGGTGAAAAAAGCTATGTGAAAATAAGCGAGGCTATTGCCGCCGCGGGAGAAAACGATACCGTGAAGCTCCTGCCGAGAGCTGACGGAAGCCCTATTTACGGCTGCTATACCGTTTCGGGGAAGAAGAATATCACGATAGATCTGAACGAAGCTACGATTGAGTACAGCGGTGCGAATAATTATTTGCTGAAAATAGAAAATTCCTCTGTCACGATAAAAAACGGGACACTCAATTTGCAGAATGCCGGCTCTGCGGTGGCAGTATCGGGTAACTCAAATGTAATTTTCGAAAATGTAACAATCAAAACCTCGGGAAGAGGAGTGTTTGTGCAGAGCGCGGGAGATACATATATAAAGGTAAATTCCGATACTGTGATAGATTCGGAAAAGCCGAGCTTTTACTTTGGCTCGGAAGATGCCTCCGAGAATATCACACTCGACATTTTCGGTAAGATAAATTCGGAAAAAGCCAGTGCGATATACAATATATCAAAAGGCAAAGTAAAAATCAATCTCCACGGCGGAAGCGAGATAAAGGCTACCGATGTGGGAATATACAATAAAGAATCCGGCTTTTCGCTTGAGATGTACGGCGGACTTATCTCCGGCGGGACAGGTATTCACAGCATAGGCGGCAAGCTGACAATCCGAGGCGGGCACATATCAGCCATGGGCAGCAAAGGAGAGGCGCAGAATACAGGCTGTGCAGTTTCATCGGCGGGAGCTTCGCTAAAGATAATCGGCGGAGTGTTTTATTCATCAAATGCCGGTGCTGTCGGCGGAGAATATTCGGATATCAGTGTAGTCGGCGGTTCGTTTTTTCCCGAGGTTCCGACTGCGGGGACAAGAAAGGGAGCAATATTCACCGAAGAGATAATAAACGGAATGCCGTATAAAGTCATATCCTGTGCCACCGACGGAGAGGCATATAAGATAGCGAAGCCTGCCGTTCAGATAGCGATGCTGGAGCCATGGGGAGTGAGAGTCAGTGCCGCTGTGACAAAGGACGGCGTGGCTGTAGCTCCTGCCGATTATGCAACGGAAAACATCAGATGCGGCGTATGGTTTGCCATAGGGGAAGAAAAATATACCTCTGCGGAAGAGATAAAGAATGCCGCAGGTTCGGAATACATCTCGGGAAAAGCCGATACGGAAGGCTTCTTCTGCGACTATCGCGGGATATATATTTATGATTTTGATAAATATATCAGCATAGCGATAGAGCTTGACAGCGGAGACGAAAAGCTTTATTCAAAGACGATATCGTATTCGATGCTCGAGCTTATCGAAATGCGCCTTGGCGCGGATGATTGCCTCGGCGCGGAGAAGGATCTGCTGAAATATATGGTAGATTACCACATGTATGTCGATGCCTACAGTAAAGGTAACTGAAAAGAATATAGAACAGCCGCCCTGCTCATCCGAGCAGGGCGGCTGTCCTTATCGGATGAAAAGCGCTATTTCAAATTGCACATATTTACTTAGAGCTTAATAACGATGTATTGAGAGGTGCCTGATTTTAAAAGTAAAGAATCATTATATAAATAAAACATCAAAATTAATTTCAATGCACGAAAAATATGTAAAAGTTGTTGACAAAAATATGTACGGTATGATATTATAAAACTGTATATAGATTTTAAGCAAACATCCAATTATTAGTTTTTTTAAATTATTTGAGATCAAGCTATAATTTATTCTTGGGAAGGAGACAAAACATTATGAGAACAGGGGAAGGTATGACAAAGAAAATGAATCGGCGCAGTATAGCGTATATTGTGTCGGTTGTGGCTATGCTGCTTGTCATTGCGGCGGTACTCACGGTATTTTTCACCGTGCGTCATCATGAAAAGCTTCTTGACCGCAGAGACAAGGCGATAGCCGAGCTTACGGCGCGTCGCGGCGAATATGACGAGAGCCGCATCGTGCTTGCCGACACCTCGGAGGATAAAGCGAAGGCGTTGGCAGACAGGCTGGGCGCACATTTGCGAATCACAAAAGACGGTCGCTTTGCCGTGTTGTCACTGCCAGAGGGCACAACGATAATCGATGTTTATGCGGCGGATGAAAATCTCGGCGAGCTTTCATCCATGTCGGCGGACTACCGCGTAAATATCAGTGAGCTTTCCGAAGAGGAAGCGGATACGGGGCGCATTCCCGTGCGTCCGCAGTATACCGTTAGCGACAGCGCATATAATCTTCAGACATATCTCGATTATCTCAATCTGAAAAATGTCTGGAACTATACGCGCGCAAGCGGTATAACCGTAGCGATAATAGATACCGGTATCGATACCGACCATCCCGAATTTACAGGGCGTATCAGCGAGTATTCGTATAACGCGACAGAGGATAAAATAGTCAAGGACTATACCGGGGTTGACGGCGGATATGACTGGTCGCTTATTGAGGATGAACAGGGACACGGAACAGCCGTTGCGGGTGTTATCGGCGCTTCGATGAACAGCGGAGCCATAGTCGGTGTAGCGCCCGAGGTTACATTGCTTGTGATAAAGGCGGAATGTGACGAAAGTGGCGCTTTCAAGAGAACATCCGACCTTGTTTTCGGACTTTACTATGCTATTGAGCGCGATGTCAATGTAGTCAATATGTCATTCGGCATAAATGGCAACAACCCGTTTGCGGCGGCAACACAGCTTGCCGTGGACAGCGATATAATCTGTGTTGCGGCGGCAGGAAATGATGCTACGGCATCGCTTACATATCCCGCGGCTGACCCGAACGTATTCGGTGTAGGTGCGCTCGAAGCCGACGGCTGGAATCTTGCAAGCTACTCAAACTACGGCGAAAATGTCAATTTCGTTGCTCCGGGTACGGTATATACCACAAAAATGGGCGGCGGATACGGAAGCATGAACGGCACCTCGTTTGCTTCACCTATAACCGCGGGTGTGATGGCGCTCTATCTCTCGCAGAACCGCTACAGTGAATTTATCACGGTGCGCGAGATACTATATGCTTCATGCTACGACCTCGGCGACCTCGGATGCGACTGGTACTACGGATACGGTGCGCTTGATGTAAGTGCTTTCATACTCGAGGAGCGCGGCACGGTTACATTCAATATGCTCACGGATGAACTGGAAAATACAAAGCAGACTTTTATCCGCAGTCATACTCTGCAGAGCATTCCCGAGCCCGAGAGACTATATGCAATCTTCGACGGTTGGTATTACGACCCGCAGTGCACCGACGAATATAATCTATATTCCGATAAATTTGTCTCCGACCTCACACTATATGCAAACTGGGTCAATGAGGAGGACGGGATTCCGTATACATATGTGGAGCTTCCGGACGGAACGATAGAAATCCGCTCCTATACCGGCCACCGACGCTACCTAACCATACCGGATTATATTGACGGCAAGGTAGTTTCAAGCATCGGCGTCGGAGCTTTTGAGGGAGAAACGAGAATAAGAGAAATCAACCTGCCGAAATACCTTGTCAGAATATGCGACAATGCATTTGCCGGCTGTAATAATCTCCTGAATATAAAGATTCCCGATACGGTGACGGAGATAAGCGTAAAAGCGTTTTATGACGATGTCCGCCTTTCCTATGTGGCATTCGGAGAGGGCAGTGCGCTTACAAAGATAGAACCATATGCTTTCGGCGGATGCTCGAAGCTGACAAGATTTGAGCTTCCCGCATCGCTTACGGATGTAAACGGAACGGCTTTCTTCGGCACAACATCGATGACAGCCTTTACCGTGGCAAAAGGAAGCAAGACATTCACCGCGCGTGACGGCGTACTCATGAATATCGGTGAAGACGCTGTTATATGTTATCCCGCAGGGCTTTACGGAGAGTACAAGGTTCCCGATAGCGTGAGCATGATAGGAGTATGTGCTTTTGCCTGCTCCAAAATAACGCAGATAGACCTGAACAAAACGGAATATATCGGCAGTTCCGCTTTTATGTATTCTTCTCTGGAATCGCTCATAATTCCCGATGGCGTAAAGCTACTCGGCGATAAGGCATTTGCAAGCTGTTACCGATTGAGAACGGTTAAGCTTGGCGCGGGACTTACGAATATTTCAAGCGAAGCTTTCGCAGGCTGCTCGGCTCTGCCGGAAATAGAGATACCCGCGAATATAGTCAGCATAGGCGATAAGGCATTCTTTGGAACATACTCTATGACAAGGGTGACATTTGCAGTGGGCGGCAGATTGGCAGAAATAGCACTCAAGGCTTTTGCGGGCAGCGGGCTTGTTTCTGTTGAAATTCCCGCATCCGTTACTGCACTGGGCAGAGGAGCTTTTTCAGAGTGCAGTGCGCTTTCCGCTGTTACTTTTGGGGAGGGCAGCAGTCTTACCAAAATTGAAGCTTCTACATTTAGCGGAGATTCGAGGCTTTCGTCTGTCACTCTGCCGGAGAGCATTGTATATATAGGAAGAGGTGCCTTTGCAGGAGATATAAGTCTTACGGAAATTACGCTTCCGAGCGGGCTCGTGTATCTCGGAGGCTTCGCCTTTGAATCAACGGGACTTGTGACGGTCGCCATACCGAAAACGGTGGAAACATTCGGCATAGGTGCTTTTGCCTCATGCCACAGCCTTACCGATATAAATGTAGATGCGGAAAACGCAAAGTACATTGATATAGACGGCGTCGTTTATGACAGGGCGATGACAACGCTTATAGAATATCCCGCAGGCAACGCGAGAACATCTTATACTTTGGCAGACGGCATTGTGACGGTGGGACAGTATGCTTTCTGCGGCTCGTGGAATCTGCAGAGAGTCACACTTTCACAGACCGTCGAGACTGTTGACGAATATGCTTTCTACGATTGCAGAAGCATTACATCGTATACTCTCTCAGATGTTCTGACATACATAAAGAGATACGCCTTTGCTATGAACTCGTCTCTGTGGAGCATGGCTATGCCGGACAGCCTCATGCAGATAAGCAATTATGCCTTTATGCAGGACTGGTCGCTTTCATCCGTTACATTTACGGAAAACAGCAGACTGCCGCGTATCAGCTTCGGCGCATTCGCATACTGCGGACTGCAGTCATTCAGAGTCCCCGCAAGCGTTTCGACGATGGCACAGGGCGCATTCATTGGATGCTCAAATCTGTATTCGTTTACCTTTGCCGCAGGCAGCAGGTTGGAAAGCATCTCGGCATATATGTTTGACGGGTGCACCAATCTTCGCACAGTGACATTTGAAAGCGGCAGTGCCCTCACATCAATACAGGCGCATGGCTTTGAGGGGATGAGAAAGCTTACATCTGTTGATTTTGGCGACGCGAAAGTGACAAATATAGATAATTTTGCTTTCCGCTTCTGCGAGAGTCTGAAGAATTTCACTATACCTGATGGCGTTACTTTCCTTGGCAGATATGCTTTTTATTACTGCACGGCTCTCGAAAGCGTAACAGTGCCTGCAAGTATGGATTTCATAGGCAGATATGCTTTCCTCGGCACGAACAAGATAAGCATATACTTTGCCGCAGAGACGCTCCCGCCGTATCTCGCAGAGGATTGGGATCACGGCATCACGGGATATTATCTCGGTGTCACAGATGTGGTGACTGACGGCGAATGGAAATACGCAAAGCTGACCGATGGCGGTATTGCTATTCTCGGTTACTCCGGCACAGATATAAATATCGATCTCACAGCACTTGATTTCGGCGGAAATATAGTGAATATAGGCGGCAGTGCCTTTGAATACAGTGCCGTCGAGAGCATACGCCTGCCGGAAACGCTGATAACAATTCAGGCAAGAGCTTTCTATCATTCGGCACTGAAGAGCATCAATATTCCCGCAGGTACGGAATTTATCGGCAGAGAAGCTTTCTCGGATACTCCGATAGAAGCACTGACATTTGCCGATGGAGCAAAACTGACCGTTATCGAGCGCTCGGCTTTTGAAAATACAAAGCACATTGGTTCGGTTATCATTCCCGCATCACTTAAGCAGATGGGACGCGCGGCATTCAAAAACAGCGGTATCACAGCGCTCGCCTTTGCCGACGGTTTCAGTCTCGCCGAAATTCCCGAGGAGGCATTTGCATATACCGCGATAACGGCGGTGAGAATACCCGACAGCGTTACGCTTATCAACCACGGAGCTTTCCGCAATACGGCAGATCTTGAGACGGTGACATTCGGTGCGGGAGAAAATCTGACGCTGGGAAGCAATGCTTTCTACAGCTCCGGACTGAAAACGCTTGAAATTCCCGCAAACATGACATATATAGGCGAATATGCTTTTGTCGGACTCGGCAAGCTCGGAGAATTTAAAGTAGCCGAAAGCAATCCGTATTATAAGGCAGTCGACGGTCTGCTCGTCAGCAAAAGCGGCAGAAAGCTCATCGCTGTACCTGCAGGGCGCGAGGGAAGCCTTACACTTCCCGTGGGAATCGAAGTCATAGGTTTCGGCGCATTTGAAAGCTCAAAGCTTTCACAGATACTGTTCATTGACAATGCAAATATACTTTCGTTCGGATATCGCGCATTCTTCGGAATGAAGAATATACACGAAATATCGATACCTGCAAGTGTTGTCGCAATCGACTATTATGCTTTCGCAAACTGCACAGCACTTGAAAAGGTGACGTTTGCAGAGGAAAATCTGATTCGCGGCGTTTACGAGGGCGCATTCTACGGATGCAAGAGCCTGCGCGAGATATCACTGCCGGACAGCGTGGTGGAAATTTCGGATTTTGCATTTTACGGTTGCCGCCGCCTGACAGCTCTGCCTGCTTCGGATACAGGCACGCTCAAGGGCATTTACAGCTATGGCATGGCATATACAGGGCTGACCGAGCTTAATCTGCCGGAAACGGTAGTGGATATTGACAGCTATGCATTCAAGGGCACGAGACTGAAAAGCGTCACTATTCCCGATGCAAATGCAAAGCAACTCATCATCGGCATAGGTGCATTTGAGGATTGCAACGAGCTGGAGGAGATAACACTGCCTTTCATCGGTGCGGAATTTGAGGATGACAAGCTGACTTGGTTTGGCTACATCTTCGGTGCGGGCAGCTATGAAGCCAACAGCACATATGTGCCGGAGAGTCTGAAGAAAGTGACTATCTCGGAGGGAATAACCTCAATCGGTGCATATGCATTCTATCAGCTTTTATCAATAGAAGAAATCTCCGTGCCGCACAGCGTGACTACGATATATAGGGAAGCGTTTAGAGATACGACCGCGAGATATGAGCTTACTAATACGATAACGACGGTCTATGAGGTATATTGGAGTAGCACACCTTATAACGCTTTCAGCGGGCATTTTGGAAAAGGAATATGTGGGCATGTTGAACTGTCTGATAATGTAACTAGCATGGCTTCTGCGTTCAGAGGTTGCAGTAGTCTCATGAGCGTTACAATACCGAACAGTGTTACGGCGATGGGCGTGGATGAGTTCTCCGGTTGTAGTAGCCTTACGAGCGTTACAATAGGCGATAGCGTAACGAGTATAGGCGACTTGGCGTTTTACGGTTGTAGCAGTCTCGCAAACATAACGATACCGGATAGTGTGACAGTCATAGAAAATAGTGCGTTTAGCGGTTGTACCAGTCTCACGAACATTACAATACCGGATAGTGTGACAAGTTTAAGCCTGTCTGGTTGCAGCAGCCTTACGAGCATTACGATACCTGATGGAGTCACGAGCTTAAATTTGTCTGGCTGCAGTAGCCTCACGAGTGTTACAATACCTGATGGAGTCACGAGCTTAAATTTGTCTGGCTGCAGTAGCCTCACGAGTGTTACAATACCTAATGGTGTGACGAGCATAGATTGGTATGCGTTTTCTGATTGCAGTAGCCTCACGAGCATCACGATACCTGATAGCGTGACGAGCATAGGCAGGGGAGCGTTCAGCAGTTGCAGTAGTCTCACAAGCATTACAATACCGGATAGTGTAACAAGCATAGACGATAGCGCGTTTTGGGGTTGCAGCAGCTTATATGTTATCTACAATAACAGCAATTTGGATTTTGAATTTAGAAGTTCGGATAACGGTTATGCTGCATATTATGCCAAGCTTATCGTTGACAAAAACGGGAACAAAAGGTACAAGGACGATATAACTGATTTTGAATATATCGATACTATAGATGGTTTCCGCTTTACAAAGGAAAACGGCAAATATACCTTGGTTGCGTACTTGGGCAATAAAGATACGGTAACATTGCCGAAGGACATCGACGGAAACAGCTATGCTATTTACGAGATGCGCGGCGTCCGCAATGTAATTATTCCGGATGGTATGACGAGTATAGGCGAGGCCGCGTTCTCATGTTGCGGAAGCCTCACAAGCATCACAATACCTGATAGTGTGACAAGCATAGGATGGAGCGCATTTTCAGGTTGTAGTAGCCTCACAAGCATCACGATACCTGATAGTGTGACAAGCATAGGCGATTATGCATTCTCGGGCTGCACCAGACTTACAAGCATTGCTGTAGGCAGTGGGCTGAAAGACTTAAGTTCAAGTGCATTCACTGGTTGCTCCATATTAGAAATTAAAATTTCAGAGCAAAACGAAAAGTTTAAATTTATTGACGGTGTGCTATATGATAAAGATGTAACATCGATAAAATATATTTTTGAGGGGATTACAAATATAGAAATTCCTGCGACTGTTGCAGATATAGGCACAGCTTTTAACGGCAACAAAACGATACAGACCGTAAGTTTTGAAAAGGAAAGCAAATTGACGAGCATAGATTGGCGTGCGTTTTCTTACTGCAGTAGTCTCGTGAGCATCACGATACCAGATAGTGTGACGAGCATAGACTATGGTGCGTTTTCTAACTGCAGTAGCCTCGTGAGCATCACGATACCTAATAGTGTGACGAGAATAGGCTATGAGACGTTTTCTTACTGCAGTAGCCTCACGAGCATCATAATACCTGATAGCGTAACGAGTATAGGCGACTTGGCGTTTTACGGTTGTAGCAGTCTCGCAAACATAACGATACCGGATAGTGTGACAAGCATAGGCGACTTGGCGTTTTACGGTTGTAGCAGTCTCGCAAACATAACGATACCGGATAGTGTGACAAGCATAGGCGATAGTGCGTTTGTCGAGTGCCGCAGACTCGCAAGTATCCGCGTATCCGAAAATAGCCCAAATTATTGCTCGGTTGACGGGATACTATATGACAAGGCAAAAACAAAAATCATTCATGTTCCGCACGCTATTGCAGGTGATATAACAATACCTGACAGTGTGACGAGCGTAGGTGATCTTGCGTTCAGCGGCCGCACAAGCCTCGCGAGCATCACGATATCTAATAGTGTGACGAGCATAGGCAATGATGCGTTCGGTGGTTGCACGAGCCTCACAAGCATCACGATACCAGATAGTGTGACGAGAATAGGCGATGATGCGTTCGGTGGTTGCACGAGCCTCACAAGCATCACGATACCAGATAGTGTGACGAGCATAGTCAAAGGTGTGTTCGGTGGTTGCAAGAGTCTCA
>DODZ01000047.1:60089-60583 GCA_003524145.1 Candidatus Apopatosoma intestinale
TAGCCTCGTGAGCATCACGATACCAGATAGTGTGACGAGCATAGGTGATAATGCATTCAGATATTGCAATAGCTTATATGTCGTATACAATAACAGCAATTTGAATTTTGAATTCGGAAGCTTTAACAACGGTGGAATCGCCTGTTATGCTAAGCTTATCATTGACAAAAATGGAAACAAAAGATACTGGATTGAAGATTCTGACTTTGAATATATTGACACTGCAGACGGTTTCCGCTTCATGAGGGAAAACGGCGAGTATACCTTGATTGCGTATTTGGGCAATAATGATACTGTAACATTGCCGAAGGATATCAATGGAAATAGCTATACTGTTTATCATATGAGCGGTGTGCGCAATGTAACTATTTCCGATGGCGTAACTGGTATAGACAGTGGTGCGTTTTCTAGTTGCACGAATCTCACGAGTATAACAATACCGAGCAGCGTAATGTACATAAGTAGTAGCGCGTTCGGTGGTTGCAAGAGTCTCA
>DODZ01000047.1:60836-62318 GCA_003524145.1 Candidatus Apopatosoma intestinale
ATAGCCTCGTGAGCATCACGATATCGGATAGTGTGACAAGCATAGGACAGAATGCGTTCAACGGCACAGCATACTATGATAATCCCGACAACTGGGAAAACGGCACATTGCATATCGGCAAGCATCTTATAAAGCTGTCAGAGTATGCTACATATTATGCTTCTCGCGGTGGCGCAATTGCGCTGGGTGCACTTGATGGTTGCTACAAGCTCAAAAAGCTGACAATTGGCGGAGACTATTATTTGGGACTGTCTCAGCTTGCCAACCTCGAAACTCTTGTTCTTACAGAACTGCCTACGCACTATATTTTCAACTATTTCTTCAAATATTTCGGTGGTACATCAACCCTCCCCATTACTCTGAAAAACATCGTCCTCGCTGACGGCGTGCATATGCGTTCCGATGCATTCTATGGCATCACCGATGTTACCATATATGTCGCGGCAAATGAGAAAGATGTGCGCTGGGATGAAAACTTCCCCGGTTGGAACAACGGCAATAAGGTTGTTTACGGTGACAAGTGGATAACTGCCGATTTCTATGATAAAGACGGCAATATTATCAGCAGTGATATACTTCTGACATCGCAGATTGTTCGCCAGCCATATGTTGCCTCCATGATGGATGATACATATTATTATGAGTTCCTCGGTTGGGATATTGACGGCGACGGAATCGATGATGTTGTTCCTGCTACATCAAGCAGCAACATTTCTGCACGCGCAGTTTTCAGCAAGGAACATAAGTGTGCGGCAGCCGGTCATACATATGGAGCTTGGAGCAGTGATGCGACGAGCCATTGGCTCGAGTGCTCTGTATGCCATGATAAGAAAGACATAACAGCTCATTCTTTCGACAATGCGTGCGACACAACCTGCGATACTTGCGGCTATGTAAGAAGCATAACCCACAACTACGAGCAGAAGCACGATGAAGTAAACCACTGGGATGAGTGTAAAGTCTGTGGAGATAAGAAGAATATCGAAGCTCACACCAACATGAAGAACAAGCACATTTGTGACACTTGCGGAAGAAAACTTTCCGACCACGAGGGCGGCACAGCCACATGCTCGGAGAAAGCAATCTGCACCATCTGCGGCGAGAAGTATGGTGATTTTGCAGAACACAGCTTCGGCGAATGGAAAACCAATGCCGAAGGCAAGCGCACAAAAGTATGTTCTGCCTGCGGCAAAGTAGCAAACTTCATGTATGGCGACCTTAACTATGATGGCAAGGTAAATGCAATCGACCTGACGATACTTCGCAGATATCTTGCGAGATACAGTGACAAAATAGACATCGCCGTTGCCGACTTTAATGGAGACGGCAAGGTCAATACGCTTGACCTCATGCTCCTGAGAAGATTCCTTGTAGGATACGATTCTGTCCTCGGAAAATAAGCTGCAGAGCGAAAATTGATGCAGGCTTTTTCAAAAAAAACAGAGACGATTGCCACATTGGCTTTCGTCTCTGTTTGTTTTT
>DODZ01000040.1:0-2843 GCA_003524145.1 Candidatus Apopatosoma intestinale
TCACTTTTTCGGTCTGCACTTTTTTAGCGTCTCGTTTATTTCAGAGTTGCAAAATAGTCGGCAACATCGCCTACTGTAATAAACTTGCGAAGCTCCTCTTCGTCTATTTCAACATCAAACTTATCTTCGCAGAGCATAACGAGGTCGGCAAGCTCAAGAGAGTTGATGCCGAGGTCGCCGACAAGCTCGGATTCCGGCTTGATTTCTTCTGCCGGTATGCTGAGCTCATCTACGAGCAGCGTTTTGATTTCTTCAAACATAATATGTCTCCTTTTCAAAATAAAGCACTTGTTTCTCTTAAAATATCCTTTGATATAATATAAGCAGTATTACTTCAGCTTATAACGCATGATTTTTCTTGAGGTGGTTTTTTCAAATTCCGTGTCTCTTATTTCCAGACCGCTGATATGCTTGAATGCGGGAAGCTTCTTGTTTATTTCGTTTATTTCTTCCTTTATTTTGGCATATATTTCATCTGTACTCATTCCTTTTGCCTTTTCGGCATCGGGATAAACGAGCGCTGTGATAACAACCTCGCCTGTTTCTTCATTTTTTCTGCCGATTACGACATTTTCCGCAACAAGCTCACATTCGCCGAGGTATTCTTCAAGTTCCTCGGGAAATACATTTTTGCCGTTTGAGAGAAGAATGATATTCTTCTTTCTGCCTGTGATAAAAATGTAATTTTCATCATCTATATAGCCTATGTCGCCTGTCTTGAACCAGCCGTCCTCGGTGAATACAGCTTTTGTCGCCTCGGGGTTTTTATAGTAGCCGAGCATTACTGCGGGACCGCGGACTTCTATCTCGCCTGTCTCATCATCGGGATCAGCCTTGGCTATGCGGGCTTCCATATGCTCGACGGTAACGCCGGCGGAACGATGCTTGCGCTTATGCATCGGGTTTGCGGCAACAAGCGGAGAGCATTCCGTTATGCCGTAGCCCTCACATATCATTATGCCGAAGGCATCAAATTCATCTATAAGCTCGGGACGGAGCGGAGCGCCGCCGCAGACAATGTAATTTACCTCGCCTCCGAGAGCATTCAGAATCTCGGCAAAAAGCTTGCGGCGGATGTCAATGCCGACGCGGCGGAGTGCATTGCTCATCTTCATCGCGGCTTTGACCTGCTTGGTCTTGCCCTTCTTTTCTATCTCTGCCCAGATGCGCTTGTGAATAGTCTCTATATAGAGCGGAACAAGAGTGAGAGAGCGCGGCTTTACCTTTGCAAAATTGCGCATGGTATTTTTGATGGAATCGTTTATGTAGGTGGATGCGCCGCAGTTCGGCAGTGCGAGCTGCTCGCAGGTAAATTCATACGCATGATGAATGGGAAGAACGGAAACGAAGAAATCTTCATCGTTTGTCGCCATTACGCGGCAGGAATCGAGCGCGCTCGTCACGAGATTGCGCTGGCTGAGCATAACGCCCTTGCTTGTTCCCGTAGTGCCGGAGGTGAAGAGAATGGCACACATTTTGTCCATATCCGGCTCGTAATTTTCCGCAGGGCGGATATTTTCCTCTTCGTAAGCGGCTCTGCCTGTTTCATAGAAGTCCTCAAAACGCATGAAGCGCTCGGGAAGCTCCTCTTCCGTACTGTCGAAGGCAACGAAATATTTTACCTTCGGGAGCATATCCTTTACGGCAAGCATCTTGGAATGGAGCGAATGGGTATAGAAAATTATCTCTATATCGCACATATCGCAGAATCCGACAAACTGCTCATTCAAGATATCCTTATCAAGCGGAACAATAACGCCGCCGCAGCTTGCCACGGCAATATATGAAGCTATGTAGTCGGGATGGGTATCGCCTGTGACGCCCGCAAATTTGCCCGCAAGACCGAGCTTTTCGAGAGCGGCGGCTATATAGTCGACATGACGCTTCATGTCATTGAAAGTGAAAGTTTTTTCTTCTTTATTTACCTTATAAACATATCTGGCTTTTTCGCCGTATCTTTCAGCCTGTTTCCTAACGCCGTCATATAGATTGTCAAAACTGTATACAATATGATCCGCGCCTCTTTTTTTCAAAATACATACATCCTTTCAGAAAAGATTTTTCCTACTTTACAAATATATATTATACAAATAAACGGGATATTTGTCAAGAATTTATTTGAATTTATGCCGAGGAATCTTTTTTTATTCTTCAAAAAGGGCAGAAACCGGCACGCCGAATACACAGCTTATGGCATAAAGCTCAATATCGGTAACCGTGCGTGTTCTTTCTTCCATGCGTGAAACCGAGCCGCGGCAGACATAAACGCCGAGAAGTTCGAGCTTTTCCGAAAGCTCGCGCTGAGTCATTTTACGCTGTTTTCTCAGTTTTTTTATCTTTTTGCCAACAAGATTCATTGCGCTTCCATCGATAATTCTTGCCATTTTTATTCTCCGAAAATTTATAATTTGTCTTGACATAAGACAAATTATATGATATACTAATATTGGTAGTTTTATGTCCTGTAACAAGACAAAACAACAAAAAAGCAGGATATATGACAAGAAATCCGATATTTTGCCGAGACTTTGCTTCGGCTTAATATATCCCCCCAAAAAAAGCGGAAGCCGCGGGATGCCGAGGCTTTCGCTTTTTTGTCGGTTTTGGATGCATATGATGAAATATCAATGCCACATTAAAGTTTTCGCCTGCGAAGAAACATAAAGCAACTTTGTGTTTATCGCGCTTTTCACTGACGAAAAGCGCGGCAAAAGTCATTTAAGAGGGCTTTCCTCCCTCTTAAGAAACACCCCCTGTCGCCTCGCGGCGACCGGTGCGAACATAGCGAGCGAACCGTCCAATCGTAACTTAACCGCGGCTACAGGTTCGAAACGCTCAAGCGC
>DODZ01000040.1:3077-9195 GCA_003524145.1 Candidatus Apopatosoma intestinale
GCTATGGCGAACCTCGCGGTTGAGCTTTGGGTGCGGGACTGGGTGCGAACATAGCGAGATAGAGGTTTGCTTCGGCAATACACTCATAGTAACACCTCATCCGTCGCGGCAAACCGCGCCACCTTCTCCCACTGGAGAAGGCTTATCAGTACATTCAGCATAGGTAGCACTTTTACTTTGTATTGCATCATCCGATAAAAATTAGATTATGTACATAGTGCACGCTTTTGCTCTAAAAAATTCACCATTTTGCTAGCCTTCTCCAGTGGGGAATTGACCGATTTGCGGAGCAAACGCGGTCGGCGTCGCCGAGACTGGGGCAGAAGGTGGCAGCCGCAGGCTGACGGATGAGGTGTAAATACTGCTTATCTCTTTATCCCGTCAGCGCAGGTACTGGAGTCACGCCCGCCCACCTTATTATGCGGGCGTGCAGACAATGCGTGCACGAATCTGCTCGGCTATTTCGTGTGATATGTTCGCACGCGTGGTAGTATAAGATTGCGGAGAGCGGCAAAACCGCCGACTTTAGCTTTGTCCTTTGCTGCACGCACTCGTCACGCACTACTTCCTGCGACTAACTCGTGCACGCCGCCAGTGGTTTGGAAGGAGGACGGCGTGAGTCCTCCTTGCTGACTTTTGGTATACTCCGTCTCGGCAACGCCGTTCAGAGGTGGCTTCGCCACCCTGAACCCTCCTCTTGGTCATACAAAAGTACGATAAAGGAGAAAGTTACTTAAAATAAAAAATAAAAAACAAATCCTCCTATATCGCCTGACAGCGGAAAATTTTATGCCATAATAGACAAAATATCATTCAAAAAATCTGCTAATAGTAATATTGACATCGTAAAATAATAATGATAAAATTATATCATGAAAAAGTCTGCTGTGTGCAGATACGTTTCGGAGGAAAAATATGAAAAAAACAATACGAATATTCGCCTTTATACTGGCAATTTCCATGTGCATGGGCATAGTCGCCTGCGGAAATAAACCGGAAGAGACAACCGGCACCTCTTCCGCATCGGCTACAACCTCGGAAAGCGGCGAAACCACAGGCATCACAAGCGGCACCGACGGTACAACAGCCACAACCGATGCGACAAGCAGCGGCACGGTAGATCCTCCGGCTCCCACGCCGATATATAACAAGCTCCTTGCCGAAAAGCACGGCGAATATCTGACAGTCAAATACAATCCCGCCTACTGCGAGCTTTCCGTTTCCACGAAAGAGGGTATCGGCGACTCGTATAAAGCGACAGTCACCGTCAAAATGAAGGACGGATATAAATTCAAAGGCTTCTCATTCGACAGCGGCATTGCCAACGGTAAAGAAGTCGCTTCCATGAAAACCGAATACACCTTTGATGTCGAAAAAGAATGCACACTTTTTGTCAACTGTGCAATGACATATGCTTATCATCTGAACGGCGGCGCTCATGTCAGCGGTAAGGATACCGTTGAATATGATGCCGATGTAACCTACTACAAGAACCCCAATTCGCTCCCCGAGCGCGGCTATTTCAAGCGCGACGGATATGTTCTTGTCGAATATAACACAAAAGCGGACGGCACGGGCGAGGGCACAAGCCTCGGCTCAAGACCTTATGTTGGCGACAGAGCGAAAATCGACCTTTACTGCATATGGGCAAAAGAAGCGCCCGCCTCGGATTTTGAATATGAAAAAACAGGCAAGGCGGTAAAAATCACAGGTTACAAAGGCAGCGAAGAAGGAGTTCTTGCCATTCCTGCGGAAATAGACGGAAGCTCCGTCATATCCATCGGCAAGCGCGCGCTCGCCGGCACAAAGGCAGAGACAATAGTTCTCCCTTCAAGCGTAATGGAACTCTGCGAAGAGGCTTTTGCCGATTCCGAAATGTCCACTCTCGTGATAACAGACGCGATAGTAAAATTCACGGGCGAAACAACCGGCGGCTGGGGAATGAGCGCCGCAAATACGGTAATCGACGGCTGCGAAAACCTCGCAAATCTGCGTATCAATGCCGTTCTCTACCCGCTCTATGTGACATATATCGAATCCAACATGAAATATGACTATATGCTCTGGGCGAAAGACAGAAAAAAGATAGTCTATGTGGCAGGCTCGAGCGGTCAGTTCGGCTTTGTCGCAGAGGATATGGAAAAAGCACTCGACGATGAATATGTCGTAGTCAACTACGGCACAAACGCCAATATCAGCGGTGCTTTCTGGATGGAATATCTCTCGAAGCTCATGGGAGAGGACGATATCCTTCTCTGGGCGCCCGAGGACGGACAGTATCTTTTCGGAAATAACCGCCTCAACAACAGACTCTGGCGCTCCATTGAATGTAATTATGATATTTTCAGATATGTCGATATCAGAAATTATACCAATGTTTTCGGCTCGTTTGAGAGTCAGCAGAAGGATAAGGCAAGAAACAGCACCGTTCGCGAATATGACCGCTTCAATGATGCGATAAACAACAACGGCGACCTTTTCAATAAAAGAGATGCGGGTCCCGTAAAGGGCGGCTTTACCTTTAACCAGTTCCCGAGCGAGGAATGCATTGCCTTTATGAATACGCAATTTGACAAAATGGCGGAAAACGGCGTGAAGGTTTATATCTCGTTTGCACCCATGTCAAAAAGCGTGCTCTACGATATAGCTAAAAAGACGCAGGCTGATCTTGATGAATACTCCGGCAATGTCGCAAAGAACTATCACGGGACAGTAATCTCCGATATAGCCGACCATGCCATAGACAGCGGGTATTTTGCCGATTCCGAATGGCATATGACAGATGCCGGCGCACATCTGAGAACGGAAATCCTCATCCGTGAGCTGAAGGCTCAGCTTGAAAAAGAAGCAAAATAAGAGGTACAATATATGTTTCCGGATAGACTCACATTATTTTCTCATCCGGCGATACTGATTATGCTCGCCGTGATGACAGCGATGTTTATACTCGAGTTTGTTTTCAGGAAAAGGTTTTTCATCATAGTAAACGCCGCTTTTGCGGCGTTTACCGTAATACTGGGACTTTATCTTGAAATCTCACTCTCCGAGGTGCTGATACTCGTGCTTATCGCACTTATTCTGCGCCTTATTCTGACACTGCGGAGGGCAAAGCATGACATTTAATTCATTTGAATTTCTTATATTTTTCCCGATATTTCTGCTCTGCTATTTCCTGCTCCCGAAGAAGCTGAAAATGCCCGCCATGCTTGCCATGAGCTACTGGTTCTATGCCGCATGGAATTTTCGCCTGCTTGCGCTGATAATTTTTACCACGGCGGTCTCGTATTTCTGCGCACTGGCAATGGAAAAAACAGACAAAAAGTCATTGCGCAGGCTATACATAACGCTGACCCTTATCGTCTGTCTCGGCACGCTTTTCTTCTTTAAATATTATAATTTCATGGCAGGCACCGTTTCGGGCATTATGAGCGCGATAAACGGCAAATCATATGATTTCTCGCTGAATCTGATACTTCCCGTCGGAATTTCGTTCTACACCTTCCAGACACTCTCATATGCGATAGATGTATATCGCGGCGATATAAAAGCGGAGCGTAATTTCTTCTGGTATGCGCTTTTCGTCAGCTTTTTCCCGCAGCTTGTGGCAGGCCCTATCGAGCGGCCGGAAAACCTCTTGCCTCAGCTGAAAAATTTCAACAGATTAAATGCCGAAAATGCCTTTCTCGGTATGCAGAAAATGGCTGTCGGCTTCTTCAAGAAGATAGCTGTCGCCGATATTCTGGCGGGTTATGTCAACTCGGTTTATAACAATATCGGAAAAGCCACGGCGATAGGCATAATCATAGCGACGGTGCTTTTCGCTGTTCAGATATACTGTGATTTCTCGGGATATACCGATATCGCCATAGGCTGTGCGCGGATAATGGGTATCCGCCTTATGCAGAATTTCGATCGCCCGTATTCGGCGCGCTCGATAAAGGAATTCTGGGACAGATGGCATATCAGCCTGTCTACATGGTTCCGCGATTATCTCTACATACCGCTGGGCGGCAACAGATGCTCACGCGCAAGGTATTATCTGAATCTTTTCATCGTATTTCTCGTGAGCGGCTTATGGCACGGTGCAAACTGGACCTTTGTAATCTGGGGTGCGCTCCACGGATTTTTCCGCATATTCGGCTCGGCTACAAAAAAGTGGCGCATGGCGCTTTATACGAAAATGGGCATAAAGAATGATTCGCGCATCTTCGCCGCCATGCAGAGGTTTACCACATTCTTTTTTGTCTGCCTTGCGTGGATTTTCTTCCGTGCAAACAGCATTGCCGATGTCGGCTTGGCATTCGGCAAGCTCTTCTCCCCCTCGGCATATTCCTTTGCCGATACCGTTTCCGGCATGGGGCTTACCGCGGCAGGCGCACTCTATTGCGCCCTTGCGATAGCTGTGCTTATTCTCATGGACAGAGTGATGAGCATGCCGGTTCTCGAAAGCGATGGCGGCACGGCGAAGAAAACAACCGTGCTTTATACCGTCTGGACAGTTATCGCCGCATGGGTGCTGATACTTTCCGTCGGCGGTGCCAGCACATTCATTTATTTCCAGTTCTGAGGGGGTGCGATATATGAAAAAATCAGTTATCAGATTCATCTGCATATTGCTCCTGCTTCTGCTTCCGCTCTCATGCGCCGCTTCCGTCGGCTTTCTGATAAAACCGCAGTTTTCGAAGCTTTTCACAGCGGAGCTGTATGATAAGGTGGAAAGACTGGACAGCATAAAGGAGCCGAAAATCGTCATCGTCAGCGGCAGCAGTGCCGCCTTCGGACTGAACAGCAAGCTGCTTGAAGATACACTCGGCATGCCTGTGGTCAATTTCGGGCTTTATGCCTCGATCGGCACAAAGGCGATGATGGATCTTTCACGCAAATCAATACGGAAAGGTGATATCATAGTTCTCGCGCCCGAGATGGACAGTCAGCTTCTCTCGCTCTATTTCGGCGCTGATTCGCTCTGGCAGGCGTGTGACGGGCATTTCGGATTGCTCACGCGTCTCTCGCGCGATGATGCTCCGGCCATGCTCGGAGCATACTGGAAATTTGCCGCGTCGAAATTCCGCTACAGCAGAGGCACACCGCTCGAACCGACGGGTGTATATGCAAAGAGCGCCTTCAACGAATACGGCGATATCGATTATCCCGACCGGAAATACAATGTCATGGCGCAGGGCTATGACCCCGCACATATCATAGACTTCTCGCCGGATATCGTTTCGCAGGATTTCATCGATTATGTAAACGAATATATCGAATATGCGAAAAAGCGCGGTGCGACAGTGTATTTCGGTTTCGCCCCGATGAACATGAGTGCGCTCCGCGAGGGCACTGAGATAGAGGATATCGAGGCTTTTGAAGCTTTCCTCGCGGAAAAGCTCAAAGCACCGCTACTCGGCAGTGCAAACGGATATATATATAATGAAGCATATTTTTACGACAGCAACTTTCATATGAACGAAGCTGGCGTTATTCTGCATACACGCAGGCTCGCGCTCGACCTTGCCGATGTGCTTGGCGGTATCAAGGTTGATATTGCAAAGCCGGATAAGCCGATAAAGCCCGATAAGCCTGACGATCCCATGAAATATGACGAAAACGAAAAATATTTCGTTTTTGAAGAGAGAGCAGGCAGTACATACATAACAGGCGTGAGCGACGAGGGTAAAAAGCTCAGCTCTCTGCGAACACCGACCGCATATAACGGCAAGCGCGGCATAATTATCGGTGCCGGTGCCTTTGCGGATTGCGGCGAGCTCACAGAGCTTTTTGTCACGGATAATGTCTCGTATATTTCGGATGGTGCCTTTGTCGGCGCAGGAAAGCTCATGAAAATTCACATTCTCGCGGAAAATCCCGATTCCACAACAGTAAACGGAATGGGAAGCGAGCTCACGGCAGGACTTCCCGCAGGCGCACGATTCTATGTTCCGAGCGCATCTCTGGGAAGCTATGTCGGAAACTACTTCTGGAGCACCTTTGCAGACAGGATAGTGGGAGAATAAAACAGGTATTATAGCGCAAGTCGGCAACCTATGGTTGCCGACTTGCTTTGTTTTTTGAGCGGAGACAGATGGGCGACCCCTGTCTCGGCGACGCCAACACACATGCT
>DODZ01000002.1 GCA_003524145.1 Candidatus Apopatosoma intestinale
CTTCGTCGGAGTTCTCTAAGCAACCAAAATCGGCGCGCCGCATATGCGACACGCCGATTTATAATTTTGCTTTTTTTACGCCACCGTGATTTTGTAGGTGTATTCAAATTCGGAGCCGGCTTCGAGCGCCAATATTCCCTCTTTTTCGGAAATATTTCCGCTGACCTCGGGCGCATCGTTTATGCCGAACCACGGCTCAATGCAGACAAAAGGCGCACCGGGCTTTGCCCATATGCCGAGATAGGGCGCATTACCGTAATCCACGCGGACAATCCTGCTGCCGCCCTTTGATATTATCTCCAGTCCGCGGCTCTTCATGCCGCTGAAAACGAGCGCATCATCATCAAAAAGATGCTCTGTTATCTCTATATTTTTCCTGCGCTCCATAAAAGGCTTTGTTCCCGTTCGGAAGGAGCTTGTGTCGAAAGTATATGTCTCCAGAGTTTCATACTCGTCAAACTTGATAAAATCGCCCATCTTACAGTTGAAAGCGGGATGAGCACCGATGGAAAAGAACATGGCAATATCACCGGTATTCTTCACACGGTAAGTAACATTCAATTTCTTTTCCTCAATGGAAAAGCCGACATCCAGCTGAAAGTCAAAAGGGTAAACGCGCTTTGTATCCGCGCTTGAGCAAAGACGGAACTGCGCCTCGGTCTCCTCTGTGCGCACTATATCAAAATTGCTCTTTCTCGCGAATCCGTGCTTGGGGAGATAGTATTTTTCACCGCCGTATTCAAAGCTGTCGCCGAAAAGCCTGCCGACTATCGGAAAAAGAATAGGCGACTGCCCGCTCCAGTAGGTGCTGTCTCCCGACCAGATGAATTCCCTGTTCGTTCGCAGATTTTTGATACTCGAAAGCTCCGCCCCGTAAGGCTCTATGCCGACTGATATCACGCCGTTCTGTAAAATAATCATGCTCTCACATCCTTTGTATTGTATTATACACGGATTTTTCGTTCTTGTCAATAAAAAATGCCGTTTTTGCTCCATATATTGTATTTTAATCCAAATTTTGTCCTTAAAATGCAGTTTTCTGTAAATTATACGGTTGTATTTTTTATATTTCAGGCAAAAATACATCTGTATAAAAATATTTTTGATAAAAATTCGCGTTTTTCTCTTGACAAATCGCAGTTTTTGGCGTATTATATTTTTATAATGAAAGCCGAGAGGGACAAAACTCTTCGCTATGCTGCCCCAGAGAGAGCCGCACTTGCTGCGAGCGGCTTGCAGTATCGTTTTTGTTACCACCCTTTCTATGGCGCACGCAGGAAATGGCGTGTCGGTGCTGCCCGTTATCGCAGGCAAGAGTTAAACCTTGAGTGGAACCGTGTTATCAAAAGCACCTCATTGCATTTTGCAATGGGGTTTTATTTTTTATCGAAAGGAAGAAAAAATCATGAAAATCATTGATCAGAACGGAAGCATCGTTGAGAGCACTTTTGAAGAAGAGCTCGGCAGGCATGCCCTCCGTCACACCGCGTCACATATTCTCGCGCAGGCTGTAAAGCGCCTCTATCCCGACACGAAGCTCGCGATAGGTCCCGCCATCGCCGACGGCTTCTATTACGATTTCGACCGCGAAACCCCCTTCACCGAGGACGACCTATCGAAAATCGAAGCCGAGATGAAAAAAATAGTAAAGGAAAATATCAAGCTTGAGCGCTTCACTCTTCCCCGCGAAGAGGCGCTGAAGCTCACCGGGGAAATGGGCGAGCCCTACAAGACAGAGCTGATAAACGACCTGCCCGAGGACGCCACAATAAGCTTCTTCCGCCAGGGCGATTTCACAGATCTCTGCGCAGGTCCTCATGTGACCTATACCTCCGCCGTCAAGGCATTCAAGCTCACGAGCGTTGCGGGCGCATACTGGCGCGGCAATGAGAAAAACAAAATGCTCGTCCGCATCTACGGCACGGCTTTCGCAAAAAAAGAGGATCTGGAAGAATATCTCACCCGCATAGAAGAAGCAAAAAAGCGCGACCACAGAAAGCTCGGCAAGGAGCTGGGACTTTTCGCTCTCCGCGACGAAGCGCCCGGTATGCCTTTCTTCCTCCCGAAAGGTATGCTCCTGCGCAATACCCTCATCGACTACTGGCATGAGGTTCACAGCAAGTGGGGCTATGACGAGATATCCACGCCGCAGATCATGCGCCGCACTCTCTGGGAAACCTCAGGACACTGGGAGCATTATAAGGAAAATATGTATACCACCGTCATCGACGGCGAGGATTTTGCGATAAAGCCGATGAACTGCCCCGGCAGTATTCTCGTTTACCAGCTGGAGCCTCATTCATATAAGGAACTCCCCATCCGCTACGGCGAACTCGGCAGAGTACATCGCCATGAGCTTTCCGGTGCGCTCCACGGGCTTTTCCGCGTGCGTTGCTTCACGCAGGATGATGCTCATATACTCCTTGCTCCCGAGCAGATAAAGGACGAGGTTGTCCGCATAGCACAGCTTTTCGATGAGGTTTATTCCCTCTTCGGTCTGCCCTATAAGATAGAGCTTTCCACAATGCCCGAGGACCATATCGGCTCCGAGGAGGATTGGAAAATCGCAACCGACGCTCTGGCAGATGCCATCACGAGCATCGGCAAGTCATATATCGTAAACGAAGGTGACGGCGCATTCTACGGACCGAAGCTTGACTTCCATATTCAGGACAGCCTCGGAAGAACATGGCAGTGCGGCACCATCCAGCTTGACTATCAGCTCCCCGGCAGATTCGGTCTCGAATATACGGGTGCCGACGGCGAGAAACACTGCCCTGTTATGATTCACCGCGTTGTATTCGGCTCGGTAGAACGCTTCATCGGCGTTATCATAGAGCATTTCGGCGGCAAATTCCCGCTTTGGCTCTCTCCGATTCAGGCGAAAATAATCACCATCACCGACCGCGCCGCAGGCTATGCAAAGGAAGTGAACGACGCTCTGCGCAAGGCAAAGCTCCGTACAGAGACAGATCTGCGCAGCGAGAGTGCCAACTATAAGATACGTCAGGCTCAGCTTGAAAAGGTGCCTTATATGCTCGTGCTCGGCGATAAGGAAGTCGAAAACGGCACTGTCGCCGTTCGTGATCGCGACGGCAAAACCACCGTTATGTCTCTCGACGATTTCATCGCAAAGGCAAGCGAAGAAAACATCACAAGAAGCAAATAATAAAATCTCACATTATGAAAAAGTCTTGCTGTGGCAAGGCTTTTTCATAATATACAATTGTATATTAGGTGAAACTATGAGCGAAGCAAAAGTAAAAATCGTCAATATGGTGATGATATATAATGACAGCGGCGAGGTTCTCGCGCTCGATAAAGTCCATTCCGACTGGGGCGGGATAACATTTCCCGGCGGCAAGGTTCAGGCGGGCGAGAGCATATACGAAAGCGCCGTGCGCGAGGCAAAGGAGGAAACAGGACTGGACATTTCCGCGCTCGAGCCATGCGGCATAGTACACTGGGCAGCGGAAAGCGGCGAGCGATATCTCGAGTTTCTTTTCCGCACGAAAGTATACTCGGGAGAGCTCTGCAAACCGACTCACGAGGGCAGATGCTTCTGGATTTCGCGCAAGGCTCTGCAAAGCGCGCCGAATCTCTCCATGAATTTCAAATATTACCTCCCCATGTTTTTTGAGGATAAATATGCCGAGCTTTTCTTTGAATGGGACGGCAAGGCATGGGACGGCATACCGCAATATAAATAGACGCAAAAAACCGTCGGGTAATCCCGACGGCTTTTGGTTTACAGACCGAAATATTCGCGCACATCCGAAGCGTCACAGCCGCTTCTCTTTATATAGACTTTATCCCCTGCCTCGGCTTTAACCGCGGCAGGGGTCTTTTTGTATAGAAAACTCCGACGAAGGAGGAGTTCCTACGAAAACCACCCGCTAAGCGGGTGGTTCCGGAAAGG
>DODZ01000004.1 GCA_003524145.1 Candidatus Apopatosoma intestinale
ACCCGCTTAGCGGGTGGTTTTCGAGAGAACTCCTCCTTCGTCGGAGTTCTCTATACAAAAAAATCACAGTATTGTGTAAATCCTGCACAATACTGTGATTTATCTCTGCAAACTCACATCTTCATCTTTTTCCTGAAGATGACCACGGCAAGTATGTATATCACGACCGCGTATGCAAGCACGACGGCTATATGCGTCGGGATGGCGGCATAATCGCCCGCTATCGCGGCTCTTGCGGCATCGGCTGCATGCACAAAAGGAAGCGCACACGCTATCTTTTCGAAAGCGCCGCCGACAAGCGCGAGGTCAAACCAGACACCCGAGAGCCAGCCTGAAACATTCGTCAGCAATGCTCCGCATATTCCGCCCACCTGCTTGTCGTTCATAAGACTGCCACAGAGCAGTCCTATTGCGATATAGAGCAGAGCCGAGGGGATAAGCACGACTATCGCAAGCAGGATATTCACACTCGCGGGAAGTCTGAATATCGTTGCCACGAAGAAGCATACGGCGCTCTGCACTATGCCCATCGGCACGAGCGGCAATGTATAGCCGAGGATAAAATCCGACGGGGTCATCGGCGATGAATAAAGCCTCATGAGAAACGATGTTGTCCTGTCCTTGGAGATAAGCATAGCCGAAAAAAGCGAAAGGAAACACAGTCCGAAGGCGGCAACACCCGGCGCGAGCCTGTCGATATTATAAATCTCAACGGGGATATTCGCCTGAATAGCTGTCATGAGAAGCAGCAGTATCAGCGGGAAAGCTATGCCGAAAAAGAGCGTCACGCCGTCGCGCAGTATCTCCTTTGCATTTCTCCGCGAAAAGGCAAGCATTCTTTTCATGCTTTTTCACCTCCCGCCAGTGCAACGAAAGCATCCTCGAAATTTCCCTTTCCCGAGAGGGCGATCAGTTCCTCTGCCGTGCCGCAGGCGACAAGCGAACCATGCGACATTATACCTATTCTGTCCGAGAGGCTCTCCGCTTCCTCGAGATAATGCGTCGTGAGTATGACCGTCGTGCGACTGCGCAGCTTTTTTATCACGTTCCACAGCTCGCGCCTTGCGATAACATCAAGTCCCAGCGTCGGCTCATCGAGGAAAAGCAGCTTCGGTTCCGATATCAGAGCCATCGCGATGCTGAGTCGCCTCTGCCAGCCGCCCGAAAGCGTTTTTGCTTTCTTGCCCGCGACGGAGGAAAGCCCCATCTCTTCTATCTCGCGGGAAGCGCTTTCCCACGGATTTTTTGCACCGTAGATGCCCGCGATAAATTCCAGATTTTCGCGCACCGAGAGGTTCGGCGCGACAGCCGTCTCCTGCGGAGATACATTTATAAGCTTTTTTACCTCGTGAGCTTCCGTTATTATGCTGTGCCCGAATATCCTCGCGTCTCCGGAGGTCGGTTTTGCAAGGCAGGAGAGCATTTTTATAAGCGTGGATTTTCCGGCGCCGTTTACTCCGAGCAGAGCAAAAAGCCCGCCCTCGTCTATCGCGAAATCAAGTGCGTTTACAGCCGTCAAATCCTTGTATTTTTTTGTCAGTGCCGATGTTTGTATCGCAGTCATTTTTCTTTCTCCTTTGAAAGCGTTCTGAATTCGTCGGCAAAACGCTTTTCGTCCTCCACTGTCGTAATATTGCTCTCGACGACGGTTTTCAACTCTGCGGCAAACCTTTTCTCGTCTGCCGTAGGCTCGCCCATCATCGCTTTTTCCACGGCGTCCGTAATCAAATCCAGCTTGTTCATGGCGATGCCGCGACTTTCATCCGCAAGCAACAGAAGCGTATCTCCCGGGCGAAGCCCGAACATGTCGCGCATGGATTTCGGTATCACAATCTGCCCTTTTGCCCCTATTTTTGCCACATCCATCAGCTTTTCCGCTTTCTTTTCCATATTGCCTCCCTAATGTATTTAGTATGATTTTTCATACTTATTATACTATTCCTACGGAATTTGTCAATAGTTAAATTGAAAAAAGCGATTTTGCCGCAAAATAAATAATCGGAAAATCACTTGATATGTTCACATTTTTATGATATACTGAATATTAAAGCAGAAGGGAGGCTTGCAAAATGGAAAAAATCATTCCTTTTATAATGTGTGCCGTTTTTGTACTCGCGGCATACGGACTTTTAAAGCTGTCTCTTTTCATCAGCTCATATGTGACGCGAAAGAAAATCCTCTCCTACGGCGTAGCCTCCGAGGATGCGGCGACGGCACTTTTCTGCTCGTATTTCGGTATGAAAAATGTCATTTCCAACGCCGTGCTTCCCGTTTATACCTCGGCGGGCAAGCGATATACGGAAATAGATAATATCATCGTTCTTCCCACATGCGTCGCCGTCATCGAAATAAAAAGCATGATAGGCAGGATAGAAAATCCCGAGGGCGCGCAGACATGGCGGCAAAATGCCGTCACGCGCTCGGGCGAAATAAAGGAGCTGGATTTCCGCAATCCTTTTCTTCAGAACGACAGGCATGCCGCCGCGGTCAAGGAGGCGCTGAAAAATATGCCTTTCGCCCCGCCCGTATACGGCTTTGTCGTATTCACATCGCCGAGAGTTTCCTTTGTCTTTAAGAATGATAAGATACTCAAGCCCACGCAGGCGGTAGACAAATTGCAGCAGCTTTCCTCTCGCGGAAGAAAGCTCACGGGAGAGCAGAAAAGCGAAATTCTCACCCGCCTGCGCACCATATCGAAAAAATCGTGGCCCGCTTTCGCAAAGCAGGTCAAAATGCGACAGGGTCGCTGAAAAGAATACCGAAACATATATTTTTCTCCCCGCGATTGTGAGTGTTTTCGCACGCTCCGTGTGGTATATTCTAAACAGAATATATTATTCGTGAGGTGAAAAATCTATGAAAAAAAATCTACCCGTTTTCTCCGGCATATTCGTCGGCGCACTGCTGATAGTACTCATCGGCATTTTCGTTCTCGGCGGCGACATCACCGCTTCCGACTATGTGTCCCCGTGCGATATCGGCGAAAGCTTTGCAAAAAACGAAATCGATCTTCTCTGCAAGGACGGCGTGCTCGAATATTTTGTGAGGGGCGACAAGACATATTTCTATCCCGAGAGCGGTGTCACGAGGGAATATATGGCTCGCGCAATGGTGAAATATCTCGGTATAGATGAAAAGAAATATAATGACTACAAGTTACCGGTAAGCGACGCCGATATGATAAGCGAGCAGTATCTGCCATATGTGCGCGCCGCCGTGGCAAGAGGTCTCTTCCCGCTTTATGCCGACGGAAGCGGATACCGCTTTGCGCCGACAGAGGGCGTTTCGCGCGAGGAAGCTTCATATATCGCCTCGGCACTCTGCTCATCGTACATATCGAGCAGCAAGGCGGAAAGTTTCCCCGATTTTGAGGATACAAACGAAGCCTTCCGTGCGGCGATGAAGCGCGTGGTGGCATACGGCATAATCATCGGTTATCCCGACGGGACGCTCCGCCCGCAGAATATCATCTCTCATGAGGAGCTCGCGCTGATGCTCAGCCGTATGCGCGAAAACAAAAATTTCATATCCGAATTAAAATAAGACAAGGTAAAGGACATAAGGCATGGCAAAAAAGGAAGCCGGAAAGTTCACCGCCTCCGATATAATGGAGGGCATGATCTCGGTTCGTGCCGTGATACGCGGTGCCGAGAGCGGAGTGAACGACAGAAAAATAGAAAAGATAATATACGATGAGGCGCGGGGAAAAACGAGAGCAAAGGAGCTTTCCTATCTTCGTGCCATGGGGTATAAATACGGCTTTCCTGTTTTGCCGGTGGCGGCAGAGGAAATAGAGGCTCTCGCCCTCGGGACAAGCCACGGCGGTATTCTCGCCGTCTGCTCTCCCAGAAGCTTCCCCGCGGTAAGCGCGGAAAACCTGCCGGAAAAAGGCTTCTATGTCATGCTCGAGGGCATCGAGGACCCGTATAATTTCGGCTATTGCCTGCGTTCGCTCTATGCGGCGGGCGTGACGGGAATCATCCTCGAAAATCACAACTGGACAGGCGTTTCCGGCATAGTTGCCCGCGCGTCAGCCGGCGCATCCGAGATGTTTGATATGCGCGTCTCGGAGGATTTCGCCGAAACGGCAAAGGCTTTTCGTGCGGCGGGATATAAATTTGCCGTTGCCGACAAGAGCGAAAAAAGCCGAAGTATCTACGATTGTGCTCTGAAATTTCCCCTGCTCCTTGCCGTTGGCGGCGAGCGGAGAGGAAATACAAAGGCGGCGCTCGAGGTTGCCGATGAGATAATCGAGCTTGATTACGGCAGGGACTTCCCTGCGGCGCTATCGGCGGCATCGGCGGCTTCCGTCATCGCATTTGAGATATTCCGTCAGAACAGAGAGTGAGGCGGAAATGGATATATATAATGAAAAAATAAACGAAAATCTCTCTCTTTTCCAGAAAAAAGGCTCACTTGCCTTCGGTACGGACGCGTATCTGCTCTATGCCTATATGCGCTCCTGCAAGGAAAAAGCGTGCGAGCTGGGCGCAGGCTCGGGTGTTATCTCGCTGCTCTGCGCCTCATCGGGCAAAATGCGCGATATCGACGCTTTTGAATTGCAGGATGATATTTTTGCCGTAGCGGCGAAAAATGTCGAGGAAAACGGTCTTTCCGGCAAGGTGCGCATCCTGCATTCCGATATACGCGATATCCCTGCGGAATATAACGGCAGGTACAGCGTCGTTTTTTCAAATCCGCCGTATCTGAAAGCGGACTCGGGCAAGGCAAACGAGAACGCAGCGGACAGAATTTCGCGCAGAGAACTTCACGGCAGTATATACGATTTCTGCGCCTGCGCATCGCGCCTGCTTCGCTTCGGCGGGCTTTTCTGCGCTGTCTACCGACCGGACAGGCTCGGCGATCTCATCTGCGCCATGCGCGAAAATTCGCTTGAGCCGAAGCGGCTGACCCTCGTCTATCCGACGGTCTCCCATGTTCCCTGCCTCGTGCTCATAGAGGGAAAAAAGGGAGCTGCGGCAGGTGTTTTCACCACCCGCCCGCTGATTATATACAAAAGTATAAATGACATGACTCAGGCAAATTACACAGATGAAATGAAATACATTTACGAAAACGGAGACTTTCATGAGTTCTATAAAAAGCCCTGAAAAATATATATCTCCCGAAACGGAGAAAAATAAAACCAAGGCAAAAACGCTCTATCTCGTCGGCACGCCGATAGGCAATCTCGCCGATATTTCCGAGCGCGCGCTGAAAACACTCTCCGAGGTGGATTTCGTTGCCGCGGAGGATACACGCAACAGCGGCAGACTTCTCTCCTACTTCGGCATCAAAAAGCCGATGGTAAGCTACTTCGAGCATAACAAGCGCGAACGCGGCGAAGAGATAGTCCGCAGGATAGAGGACGGTGCCTCCTGTGCGCTGATAACCGATGCAGGCATGCCCGCGATAAGCGACCCGGGGGAGGATATCGTCCGTCTCTGCGCCGAGAGAGGCATTCCCGTATGCGTAGTCCCCGGCGCGTGCGCCGCAGTATCGGCGCTTGCCGTCTCGGGACTGCCGACCTCGCGTTTTGTTTTTGAGGGGTTTCTCTCCACTGCTAAAGCCGAACGCAGAAAATCGCTCGAGGCGCTGAAAAACGAGCGCCGCACCGTTATCCTGTACGAAGCTCCGCATAAGCTTGTCGGCACGCTCGCCGATATCTTCGCCGTGCTCGGCGACAGGCGGCTCTCGCTCTGCCGCGAGCTGACAAAACTGAATGAAGAGGTCATCCGCACGACGGTCTCGGGCGCGATGAAATACTATGAGGAAAAGGCTCCGCGCGGTGAATATGTGCTTATCCTTGAGGGTGCCTCCGAGGATGATGTGCGCGAGGAAGCTTTCTGGTCCGGCATGAGCATGGAGGAGCACACGGAGCATTATATCTCGCTCGGCATGACGAAAAAAGACGCGATAAAAGCCGTGGCTTCCGACAGAGGGCTTGCCAAAAGTGAAGTCTACGCCGAGGTCATGAAAAAATAGAAAAAACGCAAATTCCCTTGTAATATGCAGAAAAATATGGTATACTAATATAAGAAAAACCAGAAATATGATGTTATACATTTGTATAATTTATAATATACAAGTGTATAAGTGAGGAATGCCTATGAAAACAAGAATTATCGGCGGAAAGGTTTACAATACCGAAAAATGTGCCTTTGAAGAGAGGACGCTCTATTTTGATGATGTCATCTGCGGCAAGGGCATCGCGCTGAAAACGATAGATGCGGCGGGTGCCTATGTGCTCCCCGGATTTATTGACCTGCATACGCACGGGCGCATGGGCATAGACATAATGGAGGCAGATACCTCCGAGATGAACGCGCTCGCTCTCGAATATGCAAAAACAGGCGTCACCACGATGTACCCTACCGTGATGACAGCACCTCTCGATAAGATATACCGCGCAATAGATACGATAAAAAGTGCCGCAGGCGGCGCGAAATTCGCGGGTATTCATGTAGAGGGACCTTATATAGATAAGGAAAAGCGCGGCTGCCACACGGAATCGTTTATCCGTGAGCCGCATTTTGACGAAATCTCGCAGATTATCGAGCGCATAGCTCCGCTCCATGCGCATTTCACGATAGCGCCCGAGCATGACGACAAGGGCGAGGGCGTGATAAACAAGATAGTGCGGAGCGGCGGCAGCGTCGGTATAGGTCACACCGGAGCCGATGCGGAAACGGTGCGCCGCGCACTCGCCGACGGTGCCGTTTCGTTTACGCATACATTCAATGCGATGTCGGAATTCAGGCATCGCGAGCCGGGTGCCTCCGGCATGGCGCTTGCCACTGCGGCTTTCGCCGAGTTTATCTGCGACGGCATCCATCTCGCACCGGAAACAGTCGAGGCGGCATACAATGCAAAGCTCCGCTTCGGCGATAAATTCGTACTGATAACAGACTCAATCCCCTCGGCAGGTCTTCCCGACGGTGACTACGATATGAACGGCATTCCGTTCACTCTGTTCAGAGGAAAGGCGTGCACAAGCGCAGGAACTATAGTCGGCAGTGCGCTCGATATACCGAGCGCGATACTGAATCTGATGCGCTTCTGCGATATTCCGCTTGAAAAAGCACTTCTCTGCGCGACAAAAGCCCCCGCGGAAATGGCAGGCATATACGACAGGGCAGGCTCTCTCGATATCGGCAAATCAGCGGATATTGTCATATGCGACGAACGCCTCGGAATACAGAAGGTTATCGTTTCCGGCATTATGGTTTATGAAAGAAATAACTGAAAAGGCAGGACATAATACAAATGAATAACAATGGAAAATTTTATTTGACCACGGCGATCCCTTACGCTTCGGGAAAGCCGCATATCGGCAATGTTTACGATATCGTGGCGGCGGATGCTATAGCGCGCTTCAAACGCGAGCAGGGCTATGATGTCTACTTCGTCACGGGCACGGACGAGCACGGGCAAAAGGTAGAGGACCTCGCTGCGGCAAAGGGTGTTTCGCCGAAGGAGTATGTGGACGAAGTCGTCGCAGTAATCAAAGATATCTGGGCGCTGATGGGCGCAAGCTATGATAAATTCATCCGCACTACGGACGAAGAGCATGTGAAATGCATTCAGAAAATTTTTACCAAGCTCTATGAGCAGGGCGATATATACAAAACCACTTATGACGGACTTTACTGCGTGCCTTGCGAATCGTATTTCACGGAAACTCAGGCGCCGGACGGCGTTTGCCCCGACTGCGGCAGACCGCTCGTTCATTCCAGTGAGGAAGCCTATAAATTCAGAATGAGCAAATATCAGGAGCGCATAGAGAAATTCTATGAGGAATGCCCCGATTTTGCCGTTCCGGAATCGCGCAAGAAAGAGATGATAAACAATTTCATCAAGCCGGGTATACAGGACCTCTGCGTCACGCGCTCTACGATAAAATGGGGCGTGCCTGTCCCCTTTGACCCGAAGCATGTGGTTTATGTATGGCTCGATGCGCTGCCCAATTACATTTCGGCGCTCGGCTATGACCCCGAAAATCCTTCCGAGCTCTACAAGAAATACTGGCCCTGCGACCTCCATGTGATAGGAAAGGATATCATCCGTTTCCATATGATTTACTGGCCCGCATTTCTCATGGCTCTCGGAGAGCCTGTGCCGAAGAAGATTTTTGCGCATCCGTGGATTCTTTTCGGCGGCGATAAGATGAGCAAATCCAAGGGTAATATCATCTATCCCGACGACGCGGTGAATTATTTCGGGCTTGATGCCGTGCGTTACTATCTGCTCGCGGAGACGCCCTATGCCTCCGACGGCAGTATCACCTATGAATCCGTAATTTCCGTTTTTAATACGGATCTTGCAAATACACTCGGAAATCTCGTTTCGAGAACCGTTTCCATGACAAAGAAATATTTCGGCGGCGTTATCCCCGCGCCTGCGGAAAAAGGCGAACCCGATGATGAACTCATCGCCGCGGCAAAGGCGGCTTACGAGGGCTTCACGGAAAATATGGAAAGCTATCATATCGCCGATGCCATCGCCTCTGTTTTCGACCTGCTCCGCCGCGCAAACAAATATGTAGACGAAACAACGCCGTGGTCGCTTGCCAAGGACGAAACCAAGGCAGACAGGCTGAAAACCGTCATCTATAATCTGCTTGAGTCACTCCGCATTTCCGCGGTTCTGCTCGCGCCCGTTATGCCCGAAACCTGCGAGAAGATACTGCACGCGGTTAATGCCGAGAATACAGGTATTGACTGCGCAGCAACCTTCGGTATGCTTGAAGCGGGCAAGGAAGTAAACGACGTAGGCGTGCTTTTCGCGCGTATAGACGAAGCAAAAATGCTCGAGCGCATCGCCGCCGATAATGAAGCAAGAAAAGCGGCAAAATAAGCGAAAATGGAAAGATTTTTTGATACACATGCGCATTATACCGACGAAAAGCTCGCCGGCAATTTCGCGCTCACAGATGAGCTTTTCGCCTCCGATATATGCGGGATAATCTGCGTTGCCACAGATAATGATGATGCAAAAAAATGCATTGCCACTGCGGCGAGATATCCTCATATGTATGCAAGCGCGGGTATACACCCGAGCGAATGTATGCGCTTCCCTTCCCTTGGTGATGAAATTGAACGCCTGCGTCTGCTCTGCCGAGAAAAGAAGGTCGTCGCCATCGGCGAGATAGGACTTGATTATCATTATGATTTCTCGGAAAAGGATGTGCAGAAGCGCTTTTTCGAGGCGCAGATGCAGCTCGCGGAGGAGCTTGATATGCCGGTTATAATCCATGACAGAGAGGCACATTCCGATGTTTTTGAAACGGTAAAAGCACATCCGCGTGTTCGTGGGGTAATGCACAGCTACAGCGGCAGTGCCGAAATGGCGCGTGAATATATCAGGCTCGGATGGTATCTCTCTTTCTCGGGCGTCGTGACTTTTACCAACGCGGCAAAAACCCATGAGGCAGCAAAAGCTACTCCTCTTGACCGCCTGCTCATAGAGACAGACGCGCCGTATCTCGCCCCTGTCCCCATGCGCGGCAAAACAAATCACAGCGGATATATACATTATACCGCAGAAAAGATAGCCGAGCTGCACGGCGTCGATGTTGATACCGTGGCACGCATAACGGCTGAAAATGCGCGAAAGCTTTTCCGCATCTCCGAATAACGATGAAGGGATACTGCTATGGAATTCAGATTTGATGTCAGCCTCACGGAAAAAGATTATCTCGATTTCAACAGATTTCATGCTTTGAAATCGCCATACGGAAAGAAAGGGATAAAAGCATTCAGAATAAGCATTACAGGGCTTTTGCTGCTTATCGCCGCTACCATAATGTTTGTATCCGAGTTTTCGGCTTTTTCGCTGATTTATGCGGCAATCATGGTTGTCGTGACTGCGATATTGCAATTTTTCATTCCCCGTTTCTTTTTTTCAAGCATAAAGAATTCGATAAAGCGGATGCAAAAGGCGGGAACCTTGAGATATTCGCCCTCATATTCGCTTGAATTTTCCGATGAAAGCTTTACGGAAACAACTCCCGAGCGCAGGACGGAGCAGAAATATTCGACAGTAGAAAGAGTCTGTGTTGATGGCGATAAGGCAATGTATATTTATATGAGCAGTAACATGGCATATGTTTTGCCTATGTCTTGCTTTGCTTCCGCGGAGGAACGGGCAAATTTCATGAAATTTCTTGAAGGAAAATGCCTCGTGGAAGCGTATGAATAATATCGCAGGATAAAAATTCGGGTTTCGCAGAAAAATATAGTTTTATGGCGCTGTCTGTCGGTTTCGGCAGGCAGCGTTTTGATATTCTGACCGTTTTTCGTTGCCATGTTTGAGAAGATATTCCGCCGCCGGTCGCTCACGAATCTTGAAAATTCAACCTACGGTAGAGAGAATCACATAAAATTCAATAAAAATACTATTGCAAGTTTAAAAAGCAATATGGTATAATCTGATTACAAGGTGGCCATCTGAAAAAAGCAGAAAGGATAAAAATATGTTGAATCAAAAACTATTTGGTGAAAAGCTCCGCAATCACAGAAAGAGACTCGGCATGACGCAGGAAGATGTCGCCGAAAAAATAGGCATATCTCCGCAGGCAATATCAAAATGGGAATCGGGCGATTGCCTGCCGGACTGTTTTAATCTGAAAGCGATAAGCGACATCTACGGAATTTCCGCAGATGTGCTGCTCGAAACCGAGTCAAGCGGCGATATCAATGCCGTGGCTGAAAGAATAGAACAGCTCGGCACTGAATTTATCTGGGCAAAAGCAGATGCGGCAGGCTACACAGGCAATCTTCATCGTGAACTCGGCGAGGACTTGTGGAAAATGTGGAAAGGAATTTATTTTGCGGAAGTGGGCAATCGCAAAATACAAGAGGAGGACAAAAAACACGGGAATCTTCGCATTATCGGTTCGTTCGGCACGAAAATATGGGACGACGAGGGCATAGTTTGTGTTATACAATCGAAACTTATCAAGAAGCTTTCGGTTTCTAACTCCGAGACGATGGATATCATGAAAGAACTTTGCAGTGAGGATGGGCAAAAATTGATTTTATCGCTAGAATGTGACACGCCCACATCCAAACACGACATTATCGAAAAATCGGGTATTGCTCTTCCCCGTCTGAATGAATTGCTTCTTTTATTTACGGAAAACCGAATCATAGAATACAGCACAGACAATCATCCGCGCGGAAACGGATATATTATCAGCGGACATTGCGGTATTGTCGCATACATGGTTTTGTCGGCAATGTTTATTCTAAACAAAAAGAAGTATACGGTTTCTTCGTATTATTTGAATTGATTACCGCAGAATATGAGACAAACATTTTAAAAAATAATTGAGAAAAATGAGCAGGATACGCCATGCGGGATGAGTGAGAACGGTAACAAAAAAGCCGAACGAGCAAATCCCGCAGGGCGCCGCGTCAGCGGTCTCCGTGTTCAGCATACTTTTGCAGGTCAAGGCGTAAACTTTTATGGATTGAGTCATTTCCGTGAGATTTGCTTGTGGGCAAGGCTATTTTATCTGGTTTCAATCACTTTTTCTATGCTTTTTACGATTTCAGTCTCACATCAATTGTAATACTGCAAAAATATTTGCGGAAAACTGTGAAAAGCCCTTGACAAACACATGTGTTTCTGCTATAATATATTAGCAAATTTACGGCACCATAGCCAAGCGGTAAGGCAGAGGTCTGCAAAACCTTTATTCCCCGGTCCGATTCCGGGTGGTGCCTCCAAGTGTTCCGGTCTTAAAAGATGCCGGTCGAAAAACCCGAGATTTTCTCGGGTTTTCTTCGTTTTTCGCCGTTTTCCTCACTTTTTCAAAATTCGATTTTAAGCAAAAATAAAAAGATGCCAAACGCCGGCATCGACCTACTGCGCGGAATTGGACCGGTGGAACGCTATTTCAGGGCGGTTTTCAGAGAGTTTTTCTCTTAAGAAAACCGCCCTTTTTTCGTTTTTCACAAAAAAACATTGTTAAATTTCTGTGTCTGAGAAAGGAGGTGCTTCGGATCGTCTACATATATAAAAAAGAAGATTGCGACTGCAACTATTAATGGATGAATCCACATATACAAACGCAGTATTTGATTACAGGCTTACCGGCTGAGATATGTCACTGAGAAATCGGACAGGTGATGTATAAATGACAGTTATTACGCGATCTTCTTTATTTTATTTACGAATTTTGTCCGCAGATTTTTTTAACATTATCCGCCATTTGCTCAACCGACTCGTAGAATCCGCGTTTGATCCATTCATCAAGTAAGCCGAATAAAGCGTATGAATAAAATCTGCTTTCGTAACACTCAAAAGCATTCGTGCCGTACTAAGGCATCATTACTTCATAAAAGGCGTCGTAAACAGTGGACTGCAAGTTGCGTCGGTTAATCAGTTCAAGCAGATCCCTTAGCCATTATTGCAGGCATCGTCACGCAGGACATCGTAAGAGCCGTTACCGTTCTCGTTGTATTTTGCCCTTGCGCATTGGTGCTCGCTACACCTACCGCAATTATGACGGCGATCGGTCAGGCGACAAAACACGGTGTGATCATAAAATCGGGCGAGGCGCTTGAGAAGATGGGCAAGGTGGACACCATTGCTTTCGATAAAACGGGTACGCTGACATACGGCAAGCTTGAGGTATCTGACATCATTTCCTTTGAGGAAGGCACAGACGAAAACGCGCTTCTTTCTCTCGCGGCATCTGCCGAGGCAAAGAGTGAGCATCCTCTCGGCAAAGCCATTGTCAGTTGTGCCAAGGAGAAGGGCGTGGAGATCATCGAATCCGACAGCTTCAAGATGACCACGGGCAAAGGCATCTATGCCGAGGTTTTGGGCCGAGAACTGCTTTGTGGAAATGAAAAGTATCTCGCCGAAAACGATGCTTCGATCAGCGCAGAGATCGTTGCAAAGCTCGAAGAGCTTCGCGCACAAGGAAAGGCATCTATTCTTGTTGCAAACGGCAAAACTTGCATCGGCATCGTAGCGCTTTCCGACGTGCTTCGTCCCGAGGCTGCCGAAATGGTTTCCAAGCTGAACGGCATGAACACCTCAACCGTGCTTCTTACGGGCGACAACAAAATGACCGCCGATTACTTTGCATCGCAGGTCGGCATTTCCGAGATCAGAGCCGAGCTTTTGCCCGAGCAGAAGGTGGAAAACATCGTATCTTTGCAGAAGGATGAGAGAAAGGTTTGTATGATCGGCGACGGCGTAAACGATGCCCCTGCGCTGAAAACTGCCGACGTCGGTGTTGCCATGGGCAGTATGGGAAGTGATATTGCGGTGGAAGCCGCTGACATCGCTCTGATGAGCGATGATATTTCCAAGATCCCGTACCTCAAACGACTTTCCAACGCTACGGTCAAGACCATTAAGTTCAGCATTACGCTTTCAATGTGTATCAACTTTTTAGCCGTTGCACTCTCGGTGTTGGGCGTTCTCAATCCCACAACAGGCGCACTCGTACATAACGCAGGCTCTTGCTTCGTCGTACTGATCGCGGCTATGCTCTACGATAGAAAATTTGATAAATAATTTCAGCGGCAAGGAGCATATGTTCCTTGCCGCTTTTGTGTTGTGTTATTCGGTTTCTGTCAGTATTTCTATTGCAATCTGCATACCGAGCTTGAAAGCGTATTATGAACTTCAAGGAAAAACTCGCAATGTCCAAAGAAAAAACGGAGGAACTTAAAGCCAAGATCGCCGCTTCCGCAGAGAATGCGAAAAAGGCGCACGAAGCAAAAAAGGACGAAATCAAGTCAAACATAGACGAACTGAATGCAGAGATCGACGAATTCGAAAAAGAATTTGACGACGAACTCGAAGCAGGCGCAAGTCTCGCAATAGAAGAGGCCGGAAAGGCGCTCAATAAACTCGGAAATGAACTCAACAAGCAGGCGGAGCTTGACGCAAACGCCGTAGAGGGTGGTATCACAGCGGCAAAAGAAAACGCAAGGATCGCAAGAGAGCGCGCTCAGAGCAAGCTCAATACAGCTCGCCTCAAAGCTCAGATGAGAGTGAATGCCGCTAAGGAAAAAATCGCACAGATCAAGACGGAAAAAGAAAAATCGAAACAGGAGCAGCGCATCGCGGGCCTCTTCGACTATGCCGAGGACTGCCGCCAGCTCGCGCTTGCAATGGCTCTTGAAGCAGAGCTTACAGTGCTTGAAGCCGTTGCCGAAATTGCCGACTACGAAGAAAAGTACGGCGACAAATAATCGACACATAATACTAAAAAGATCCGCCGGAGCGTTTCGCTTCCGGCGGATTTTTTTATTTGTGTATTTCTACGTTGAACCCTACGATTTTGCCGAGTTTTTTTATTTGCTCGACGTAATCTCCGTAAACAACGGCGAGATGGTGGCCGTAGTGTCCCTCGGCGAGCGCGTGACGGAACTCTCTTGCGCCTCCCTCGACTTTATAGTAAACGGCAGGCGAACATTCGATGTCGCGGTACGCACAGCCGAGTATTTCGCCGCGAGTTAGTGCCGTTTTTCATGTTGTGCCCGTAGATGATATAGTTATCACTGTCAATTTCACATTTTGCGTCCATAAAAGGCGTACCGGCAGTGCTGATTTCGCCCTCAAAGGACAGGCGCAGGTATTTTTCCGGATCGTCCGGGGTATGCATCACCGTGTAGTCCAAAACGGTGTTCTCAATACAGATCCAGCCGAACAGGTCAGGGTTCTGCTCATACACAGAAGCGTACTGCGTCAGGATTTCCGGCTCTGTTTCTATTTCCGCAGGATCGCGTGTGGTGTCGGCAGGGATAACAGGAATAGCTGGAATATAATCCGCAGTGCTGCTTTCCTCTGCATGAACACTTTCTGATATAAAATCATATTTCTCCTGTCTGTTCTGATCTCTCAGAATACCCCGGACTGCCATAATGGCCCCTACAGAGAAAACTGCCAGCAAAATGAGAATGGGGATCCAGTTGCAGACGGGCTTATGTTTCCTTTGATACCTTCCTTTGGTGCTGATCCATTTCATTGACTGTTCACCCGGCTATTCCTCCTGTCTGTGCAGCTCATAGGTTCCTCCGATGGTTCCTTCTCCGCCTGTCAGGGTGAGCGTGTTGCCATTTACAGAAAATGTATAGGTGCAATCCCGTGCTGCTTCGTTTGAAAAGTCGATAAAGAGCTGATCGTCCTTCACTTGATAGGAAAAATCATAGGTTGCGGAGGTAAGGATCATTGCACCGCTTCCTTTGCCGTCAAACTGATAGGTCGTGTTGCTGTCATAGTCCCATGTTCCGGTTAACGGGTCGTTGCCGGAGCAGCCTTTGACAAACAGTATAATAAGCAAGACCAATACAAGCATCGCAGCAGCGCAAAGAATCAACCTGCGTTGCTTTCTTCTCTGCCGCCTTTTCCTTGCGATATATTTCCTGTAATCCTCTTTACCGGAGGCTACACTTGGTGTCGGCTGGGATGTTGGTCGGGCTTGTTCGTTGTTCATCGTGGTTTCTCCAATCCAAGGGAAAGGGCGGCAGCGGGACTATGCCCGTCACCGCCCATCCTTATAAGATTATCTTATTGGGTTATTTTACGTATTTTTTTCTTTTGCTGTACACTACGGTGCCGGTTACACCAAGGCCAGAAGCAAGCAGCAGGCCGATCCAAAGGAACATATTACGGTTATCTCCCGTTTCGGGTGTGCTTCCGGTTGCCGGAATTTCCACTGCCGGACGAGCATATCCGCAAACCATACATTCTTCGTGTTTAGAACCCTTTTCGGTTGCCGTAGCATCCTTATCTACCACCCACTTGAAGCTGTGTGCTGCAACATCGTCCTTATCTCCGCAGGAGCATTCATGCCAGTGGTTGATAGAATCAGATTTCCAATCGGAGCTGTAGTTGTGGGTATGCTCACCGCCGCCGGTTGCCGGGATAGTTTCGGTTGTCATCGTATAACCGCAGACGGTGCATTCCTTATGCTTTGTGCCGCTTGTGGTAGCTGTTGCCGGGGTGTCGATAATCCATTCACCGGCGGTATGCGCTGCTGTATCTTTCTTATCGCCGCAGGAGCACTCATGCCAGTGGTTGTCGGCATCGTTCTTCCACTCGCTGCCGTAGCTGTGAGCATGCTCACCGCCGCCGGTTGCCG
>DODZ01000046.1:0-4430 GCA_003524145.1 Candidatus Apopatosoma intestinale
CTTCGTCGGAGTTCTCTAAGCAAAAAAAGACGCCATCGTTTGATGGCGTCTTGAAAAACCGATATTGATTATTTCTTTGCTTCGTAAGCCTTCTCAGCTGCGCTCTTGTATGTGAGGAGCTGTTCGGGTGTAGAACCGAATACGATGTAGTCAACCTTGATAGCGTTGCCGGCTTTGATAAGACCGCGTGTATCAAGAGCTGCTGTGATCTTAGCTGTTGTGAAAGCTTCATTAGCCTTCCATGTTGTAACCTTACCGCTACCGTCAGCTGCAATCATGTTGCCTGTGCCGTCGTCAGTCTTGTTTGTGCCGTCCTTAGCGAATGTGTTACCGCTACGAGCGTTGCCGCCTGCTGCCATACCCATGAGGTGGAAGCGGAGACCTGTTACGAACTGGGAAGTACCCTGCCAAATCCAGTTGTTGCCGGGGCCCTTGCCGTTTTCAGGTGTAAGCTCGTTAGCACCTGTAGCCATGTTCATAGCGTTTGTGATATCGTAGATAACTACCTGGTAGTTGGCATCGTTGTTGAGGTAGTCGCTACCTGTCTTACCTGCTGCAACGGGGATGCAAGCAACACCTGTTGTGTAGTAAGCTGCCATAGATGTAGACTTGTACCAGAAACCGATCTTTGTGTTTGCGCTTGCGTTAACGAAACGAATCTTTATGTACTGGTGGAAGCCTTTCCATCTGCCTTCAACGCCAACAAAAGCGCTTGTGTAAGGATAGTTGTCCCAAGAACCGTAGCCTGCGTGAATTTCCTGAGGATCTTCGAATGTGTAGTCAGCAGAGATATCATCGTAGATAAGAGCGAAGTTATTTTTGCTGCCCTGCATTGTGCCGTAGTCATAATCTGTGGTTGCGTATACGATCATGTTATCTTCGTCGTAGTCAACCCAGAGGTAAGAAGCGTTGTAAGAAAGGTGAGACTTGAGGTACTCGTGAGATGTGAGATTTTTGGACTCAGCTTCTGTCTTTGTACCGAAGTCAAAACGAGCATAGATACCTTCGGATGTGCCTGCTGCTACTGTAGCTGCGGGAGTTGTGGTTGTTGTCTCTGTGTCGGAAGTATCTGTTGTGGTCGTTGTTTCTTCTGTTGTGGTCGTTGTGGTTACTTCTGTTGTGGTCGTTGTTGTTGCTTCTGTAGTAGTAGTGGTCTCGGTGGTCTTCTCAGTAGTGGTTGTCGAGGCAGTGGTAACAGTTGTGGTGGATTCAGTCGTCTGTTTTTCCTTGCCACATGCAACCATAGCGAGCGCAGCAAAGAGCATAGCTACTACGAGAAAGAGTGATAAAAGTCTCTTCATGTGAAAAAATCTCCTTTTGGAATTAAAGAATTTTTTACCGCGCAAGATATCGTCTGAAAAACACCTCGCACCGTGATTACTAACATTTTAGCACCAAATCTCATTTTTGTCAATAGAAATCGCAAAAAGAATATGAAAAAATCGTCTCTTTCCGTGAAAAAACAGCATTTTAAACGGAAAAAGTCAAAATTTTTCACACGGTTGATGCAAAAATGAAGTAATATTGCAGACAGATAAAAGGTATATATTCTCTTTTTCCCCCCTCTGTCGTCTTCATTATACTACAAGTGTATTCAAAAGTCAATAGAAATATTCTGAAATTCTGTATATAAAAGGAAGAAGGCATAAAAGCACCGCAAAAAGCGCGGCGCCTTTATGCCTTTTTGTCTGAGCGTCAGTCTTCAAAGCCTTCGGTTTTGAGCGAGCCTGCGGGGATGAGAGAAAGAGGGTCTACGCTCGCATCATCTTTGAAAATCTCAAAATGGAGATGCGGGGAAACGGAGATTTCTATGAGAGCCGTATCGCCGACAGAGCCTATCTGATCGCCGGCATCAACTGCCTTGCCCTTTTCAAGCCCCTCGGGGACGGCTGTTGAAAGATTGCGGTAAACGCTTTTGTAGCCGCCCGTGTGAGTGATTATCACGCTCTGACCCATCATCGGATCAAAGACAATATCTTCAATTGTTCCTGCCGCCGCCGCATATACGGGAGAGCCTGCATCCGCCTGAATATCAATACCGCAATGTATTCTGTAGTCCTCCATTGTCGGAGAGAAAACGGGAATGTCGGCGGAGTAGCCGTATGCCACCGTGCCTGCCGTTACCGGGCAGAGAAAGTCAACTGTCGGCATAACTACGGGGTTGTCGCCGCCGCTTGTGCCGGTCGTCTGCTCAGGTTCGGTCTGTGTTGTGGTCTGCTCGGCTCTTTTTGAGGAGGAAGTCGTATGCTCGGACGGCTTGTTCTTTCTGCCGACTGAAAAAGCGATTATCGTGATGCAGAGCGTTGCCACGAGGAGGAGGGCAAGCGCGATGGTCAGTCCTTTGCTCAGCTGTCTTTTTCTTTGATTTACATTCATTTTCAAAATTCCTTTCTGCCTTTCGGCACCTAAAATCGACTGTCTATATTTTCGCCCGAAAATTCCTCTTTATACAGTTTTTGCAAAAACTTTAATTATCACTGCGAAAATTTCAATCAGTGCGCAAAAAAAGGAAGCCGGAGCTTCCTTTCCCGATATTGATATTATTTTCTTCTTCTGTGCTTTTTCATCGCTTTCGCTTTCGGGCATATCAGCATAGCCGTGAAATATACCATTATCGAAAAACCGACGGCGGCTATCAGCAGGTCGCAGAGGCAGACATCGCAATCCATACTTGCCCCGATGCGCATTTTTTTCTTTCCGCAGCCGAAATCCGCATGACAGCTTTTATTGCATTTCACAGGCACATTCAGACTTTTCAGCTTTTTTACCGCATCGCGCATTTTCTTCTCCACAGGGCAGAGAATTTTATTGAAATCCGTAAAAATCACATCCTTTCGGAAATACTTTTCGTTTTCAGTATTTCCGCTTTCGGTGCGAGATATGTTATTTTCTTATCGAGGCTTTTTTCATATAAATGTAAATTCTGACAAGTGTGAAAATAACGGCGGCAAGTATCAGCGAGATAATCGCGATTACAAAAAACGGACTGCCGAGCATTTTTTTCATATAAGCTTTTGCCGCGAGGCTGTCGCTTTTCCGAACGGAATATTTTGTCACTATTTTTGTGCTTCCGACCTCCTTGCCGTCTACAGTGACGGTAAGTGTGCCGACGGAAGTGCCCTTTTCTGCGGGCGCTTCTATCGAATCTTTGTCGAAATGCGGACGGAGCTCGACTTTTGACATATCGAAATCATTTGGCAGATAGGCATAGACGGCGGAAGCGGGCGCCAGAGTTACGCTACTGTATTCATCGCAGAGCGAAACGGGAATTTCCCAGAGAACCGTGCCTTCGCTGACGACTTTTTTCATTTCATATGCATCAAGTGCCCAGTCGAGAAGATTGCGCACATCGTAATATGCGGTGATATCGCCTTTGTCGTTTTTTGTCCCGCCCATGACGACACATATATAATTAAAGGAAGACTCCGCACCGGAAACAATACAGTAGCCACCGCTTTCCGTCTGTCCCGCGCTGATGCCCTTTGCCTTGGAATAGATATATTTTATCTGATTGTGATTGGAAATGAGATGGTTGCGCGTCCAGATGGTACGTGCATTGCTCTTGTTTGTGGCGGGCATTTCGTATTTTTTTGTTTCGCATATTTTCATGAATTCCGGCATGGAATATGCATATGCGGAGATTATCGCGACATCGCGCGCGGTTGTATAAGCCGTGACATCGTCAAAACCCATCGGATTTTTGTAGAGAGTGTTTGTCGCGCCGAGAGCTTTTGCTCTTTCCGTCATCATAACCGCAAACATGGCATTTGCTTTTGAAATTTCAAAGGCGAGAACCTGCGCGGCATCGTTTGCCCCGCCCACAAGAAGCCCATAGAGCAACTGGCGCACTGTGACGACCTCGCCGACCTTGAGATTCATCGTGGTGCTGCCCTCAAGTCCGCGCACGGCGGAGTAGATAACTGTTATCTCACGGTCGAGATTGCCGGAGAAATATTCGAGCGCGATGATTCCGGTCATTATTTTTGCAGTGGAGGCAGGCTGAATCCTTTCCTCTGCCGCCTTTTCGAAGATAAAAACGCCGTTTTCCGTATTATATACGGCGGCATGAGGCGAATACACGCTTTTTTCGTAATCTGCATATATTGACATGGAGGAGAAAATAAACAGAAATGCGAAAAGCACGGCAAAAAATGCCGCGGACACGCGTGCAGTCTTTTTTTGTGCGGATTTTTTCATGCTTTCCTCCTTTTGTTTTTGAAGTGTCTGTGGTGTTTTTTGCTTGAAAAGAATGAAAGATACTTTTTCTTTATCGCGCTTTTGCATGACCAAAAGCGCGGCAAAAGTCATTTAAGAGGGCTTTCCCCCTGTCTCGGCGACGCCAACCAACGCACTGCGTGCATTGGTTCATTCCCCCCTCTTAAAAAACACCTTCTGTCGCCTCGCGGCGACTCGTGCGAACACACTTCCCC
>DODZ01000046.1:4737-20029 GCA_003524145.1 Candidatus Apopatosoma intestinale
ACATAGCGAAATAGGGTTTATTTTGATAGTCTTGTCAGCGTACAAACTTCCCCACGCCCGCCTTGCACTTATAGCGGGCGTGCAGGCAATGCGTGCACGAATCTGCTCGGCTTTCTCGTGTGATATGTTCGCACGCGTGGTAGTATGAGATTGCGGAGAGAGCGATACTGCCGACTTTTACTTTGCCCCATTGCCGCACGCACTTGCCACGCATGGCTTGTGCGACTGACTCGTGCACGCGGAAGAAGATTTTTAAGAGGATGGAAAATCCTCTTAAATGACTTTTGGTACTTTTGGTCACTGAAAAGTACGGAAAACTTTCAAAAAGAAATCCCCATCTTTTTGAGTATTTCCTCTGCCTGAGTGCGGTTTCCCATCACCTCGGCGGTCAGCTCCGCCGCACTCGAAAACCTGCGTTCGGGGCGGATGAACGCGAGCGGATAAACGGCGATTTCTCTGCCGTAGAGATCGCCGGAAAAACCGATGATATTCGTTTCGCAGTTTACTTCTCCGTGTGAGTCTGTGCTCGGTCGCACCCCGATATTCGAGACGGCAGGATACTTCTTCCCGTCGATTATGCAGAGAGAGGCATAGACACCGTGGCGCGGCGCCGCGGCACCGTGCGCTATGCGCTGATTTGCCGTCGGGAAGCCGAGGGTAGCCCCGAGCGCCTTACCGTGCAAAACCTCCGAGACAAAACCGAAATTTCTGCCGAGCAGGCTGTTTGCAAGCGCCATATCTCCCTCGGCAAGTGCCGCGCGTATTCTTGTCGAGCTGACGGGCTCGCCGCCGAGATTTACCGGCGGCAGGATGACGGTGCTTCGCCCGTGCGACTTCATGAGAGCAGCAAGCGTTTCTCCGTTTCCCGCACCCATTTTGCCGAAGCGGAAATTGAAGCCGCAGAAGGCACAGGCGACATTCAGCTTGCCGATAAGCACCTCTGACACGAAAACCTCACAGCTCATATCGCGCACCTCGTCAAAAGGCACGGTCACGGCTATCTCGGCGCCGCATTCGGCAAATATTTTCAGTTTTTCTTCATGCGAAACGATGAACGGCGCACCCGATGTATTGCTTTCAAAGGTAAAAACGGCGCATCTCGTGTCGCTGTGATCGCGGCAGTAGTCAACTGCCGCCTCTATGAGCCTTCTGTGCCCGGTATGGACACCGTCAAAATTGCCTATCGCGCAGGCGAGAGACGAGCGCGGAACGGCAATTTCCGCGCCGCTTTTCAAATCGATTATTTTCAATTATTATCCTGTCCTTATGGATTTTCTTATATTATACCGCAAAGCGGACTTTATTTCCAGTATTTTCTGTCGAGCGAGCGGTATTGTATCGCTTCCGCGATGTGCGCAGGGAGTATGCTTTCGCTTTCCTCGAGGTCGGCTATCGTCCTTGCCACGCGCAGGATTCTGTCATAACCGCGGGCGGAAAGCCCCAGCCTGTCAAAAGCCTTTTGCAGGAGGAGTGTTGCTTTCTCATCCATTTTGCAGTATTTCTGTATCTGAGAGCTGGTCAGCTGTGCATTGCAGTGGAGTCCGTCTTCATTTGCATAGCGGCGCGAAGCGAAATCGCGTGCCTTTTTTACTCTTTCAGCCATCACTGCGGAATTTACCGGTGAAGGCTCGCGCACGGCGACTTCATCATAAGAGAGCGACGGCACTTCTATCTGAATATCTATCCTGTCGAGCAGCGGTCCGCTTATCCGCGAGAGATAGCGGGAAATATCCGTCTGCGAGCAGGTGCATTTGCCGGAGGGATGACCGTAATAGCCGCATTTGCATGGATTCATGGCGCAAACGAGCATGAAATCCGAGGGAAATGTAAATTTTCCGCCGACGCGCGTTATCGTTACCTTGCCGTCCTCGAGCGGCTGGCGCAGAGCCTCCATGGATTCGCGGGAAAACTCTGGAAGCTCATCGAGAAAGAGCACTCCGTTGTGCGCAAGTGAAATTTCACCGGGCATCGGTATTCTGCCGCCGCCCGAAAGACCTGCGCACGACATGGTATGGTGTGGTGCACGGAAGGGACGCTCACGCATGAGTGCATGCGAGCCGTCCTGCCGCATACCTGCGGCGGAATGGATGCGCGTCGTCTCTATCGCTTCGTCGAAGGTCATCTCCGGCAGAATTGACGGAATGCGCTTGGCAAGCATGCTTTTGCCTGTCCCGGGTGCGCCTATCATGAGGATATTGTGACCGCCGGCGCAGGCTATCTCGAGCGCACGCTTGGCTTTTTCCTGCCCCTTCACATCGGCAAAATCAAGCATCGGTATACGGTGTGCCGATGCGCCTGCATCGACCGCGTGAAAAGGCTCTATCGGCATTTCCCCATTGAGCATGGCGACGAGCTCTGCGGCTTTTTTCACGGGATAGACTGTAACACCCTCGACGACCGAAGCCTCCGCGGCATTTTCGGGCGCCACGAAAAGCTCTGTTTTTCCCGCTTCCTTTGCCGCAAGGCACATGGAGAGCATACCGTTTACGGGGCGCACCTCGCCCGAGAGCGAAAGCTCGCCGATGAAGCATCTGTTTTCGGTTTCGGCATTTTCGTTTATCACGCCCGCGCACTGCATGATGGCGATGAGCATGGCAAGGTCAAAGCCGGAGCCCTCCTTGCGCTTGTCGGCAGGAGCGAGGTTTACCGTTATCTGCGAATCGGGAAAAGGAAAACCGCTGTTTACAAAAGCCGCTCTGATGCGGTCCTTTGCCTCCTTGACGGCGTTGTCCGGCAGTCCCACTATGCCAAAGCACGGAAGCTTGTCCTGAAAATCGCACTCCACCGTGACTCCGTAGCCGTCTATTCCGATAAGACCCGCCGTATAGATTCTTGAAAGCATGGCAATCTCCTTTTTGCAGACATATTTTCTTCTATTTTACAATATTCGCGCGGAAATTACAAGGATAATTTTCCAAAAACGGAAAATATTTTCCCATATAAATGGATAGAATATATTTGCGTGAATGTGCGGCATGCCGCCGCATGGATAATGAGGTATTTTATGCAGAACAAATTTACTGAGCTTGCCGCTGCGGCTCTGACAAAATCGAGACTTATCGCCTGCGAGATGGGGCACACCTATATCGGAACAGAACATCTGCTTCTCGGTATACTTTCCGTGCCGGAGAGTGCGGGCGCCGATATGCTGGAGTCTCATGCAGTGACCTTTTCTTCCACAAAGGCGCTGATGGCGGAGCTGCTCGGGCAGGGAGAGGAAACAAGGCTCGGCAATTCAGATATGACGCCGAGGCTTCGTCGCGCTATCGAGGGCTCGGCACTCGAAGCGGCAAAATACGGGCAGAGTCTGATCGGAACAGAGCATCTGCTTCTTGCCATGCTCTCACAGAGAGACTGCGTTGCCGTCAAGGTGATGATAGCCGAGGGCGCCGTGATAGGCGAGCTTGTGGCGGACGCGGGAGCTTTTCTTCTGGAGATGAGCGATAAAAAGGAAAAGGAAGCAAAGGCACAGTCTTATCAGGCAAATACGGCGGGTGCCTCTGCACTTTCGCTCTACGGCAGAGACCTTGTGGAGGCGGCAAACAGCGGCAGGCTCGATCCTGTGGTGGGCAGAGATGAAGAAATAACGCGAATGCTTCAGATACTCTGCCGAAAATCGAAAAATAATCCCTGCCTTATCGGCGAGCCGGGCGTGGGAAAAACGGCTGTTGCCGAAGGACTTGCCGCAAGGATAGCGGCGGGCGATGCTCCCGAGGCGCTTCTGCATAAGCATATCATTGCTCTTGATATGGGTGCGATGCTTGCAGGAGCAAAATACAGGGGCGAATTTGAGGACAGACTCAAAAAGGTGATAGAAGAGGTTACCACGTCGGATAAATATATCCTTTTCATAGATGAGATACACATGATAGTCGGGGCGGGCGCGGCAGAGGGAGCACTCGATGCGGCAAATATACTCAAGCCCGCGCTCTCCCGCGGGGATATTCAGCTTATCGGCGCGACTACCGTTTCGGAATATCATCGCCATATAGAAAAGGATGCGGCACTCGAGCGGCGTTTTCAGCCTGTACTAATAGGCGAGCCGGATGCGGCGCAGACGAAAAATATCCTGCGCGGACTTCGCGAGAGCTATGAGAACCACCACCGCGTGAAGATTACAGACGAGGCGATAGATGCGGCTGTGAGGCTCTCGGTGCGATATCTCGGCGACAGATTTCTGCCCGACAAGGCGATAGATCTCATCGATGAAGCCGCCGCAAAAAAACGGATAGAGCAGAGCGGCAAGCCCGAGGAGATAAGGACGCTGGAGAGCAGACTTGCTGCACTGAGGGTAAAAAAAGAAGCGCTCGTGCGCTCTCAGAATTTCGAAGCGGCGGCAGGCGTGCGCGATGAGATAATTGCTGCACGCGATGCGCTCGAGGCGGAATGTGAAAAATGGGAGTGGGCGAGAGCATCGGGCAATGCCGTCATCGGCGAAAATGAGATAGCCGAGACAGTCACGGCATGGACGCATATTCCCGTCTCGCGCATAAGCGAGGATGAGGGCGAGCGGCTTGCCCGACTTGAGGAAATTCTTGCGCGGCGCGTGATAGGGCAGGAGAGAGCCGTCGTTTCCGTTTCGCGGGCGATAAGGCGCGGCAGAGCGGGACTCGGCGACCCGAAGCGACCCGTCGGTTCGTTTCTTTTTGTCGGCACGACAGGCGTAGGTAAAACAGAGCTGGCAAAGGCGACAGCCGAGGCGCTTTTCGGCAGTGAAAACGCTATGATAACGCTCGATATGAGCGAATATATGGAGCTTCACAGCGTATCTAAGCTTATCGGCTCGCCACCCGGCTATGTCGGCTACGGAGAGGGCGGTCAACTCACGGAGCGCGTGCGTAAAATGCCGTATTGCCTCATTCTTTTTGATGAGATAGAAAAAGCTCATCCCGATGTTTTCAATCTTCTCCTGCAGGTGCTTGAAGAGGGACAGCTGACCGATTCACAGGGCAGACGGGCAATTTTTTCAAATGCCGTCATCATTATGACTTCAAATGTCGGCACGGGCGAGCGCAAAAGCTACAGCGCGACGGGCTTTTCGCCGACGGTGAGCGAGAGCATGGCAGAGGAGGAGAGCATCAGGGCAAAGCTGCGTGAGCGTTTCCGTCCGGAATTTCTCAACAGGATAGACGAAACGGTTATTTTCAGGAGGCTCGGTAAGGATGAGATAAAGCGGATAGCCGAGAAAATGCTCGGCAATCTCGTAAAGAAATTGCGGGATCTCGGGGTGGAAGCGGAATTTTCCGATGAAGCCGCGGAGCTTATTGCGGAAAGCGGCATGGATGAAACGTACGGTGCAAGACCGCTTCGCCGCGAGATAAGAGAAAAGATAGAAAATGTGCTTGCCGAGAAGCTTCTTTGCCACGATATATCAAAGGGAGACAAGATTTTCTGCACGGTAAAGGATGGGCACATGGAATTCAATAAGACATAAAAGATAAGCGGGGAATTTGCAAAAAATCCCCGCTTCGCGTTATAGATAAAGCAGGAGCTTCATTTGCCTGAAGCTCCTGCTTTTTCGGTAGCGTATCAGAGATTGTCAGCCCATTTGATGGCGAGGTCAATCCAGCCGGGGATGGCATGATAGATGGAATTTATACCCACGGTCTTGTCCGCGAGCGAAAGCCCGTGACCGCCCTCGGGATAGAGATGTGCTTCAAAAGGAATATGGTTATATGCGAGCGATGACATGAAGAGAAGCGAATTCTGAATCGGCACGGCATTGTCTGTCACCGTGTGCCAGATAAAGGTCGGCACAGTCTCCTCCGAGACGGCTTTTTCGAGCGAAACAAACTCGCGCATTTCCGGTTTTGCATAATTTTCGCCGCCGAGCAGATTTTTTATCGAGCCTTCATGTGAATATTCGCCGCTCGTGATGACGGGATAACCGAGTATCATACCGCGCGGGCGGTTGTTTTCTCTCGGCATGTCTATTTTATTATAGATGAAATCTTTATTCCACATTGTTCCGTGCGAAGCGCAGAGATGACCGCCCGCGGAAAAGCCTATAGTGAAAATATAATCGGGGTCTATGTGAAATTCCTCGGCTCTCTCATGGAGCAGTTTCATGCACATGGAAGCTTCGAGAAGCTGCGCCGGGAAGCGGTCTTTACCTTTTACCGTATAGTCAAGCACAAAGGCATTGAAGCCTTTTGCAAGGAAGTTGAAAGCTATCGGTTCTCCTTCTCTGGGCGAAACATACCAGTATGCACCGCCCGGGAAAATGAGTATGGCTTTTCTTTTCTGATTGTAGGGAAGTGATTCAAAAGGCTCCGCTATATATGTTGTGAGAAAAACGTCATCGCGTCCTTCGTAGAGATAAATTTTCTCGGTTTTCATTGTTTTGTCCTCCGTTTTTACATGCTTTTTTTATTTAATCCGCCGTCTCAAAGATGGCAAGCCCGCCATAGTCAAAGAGCCTGCCGTCTCCCGCGCAGATAATGTTCATATTTTTTGAATATATATATTCTTTTATTTTCTCCCCGTCGGGATGAGTGTTTATATCGCCGAAAAATATCACCGTGTCTCCGATAACGCCGCTTGCCCCGCCGATAAAGCCGTAATCATATCCGCTTATTCCTATGCTTCCCGCACCGATATGCAGATACTGCGCCCCGTGCTGCGCACAGGCGCAGGTGATGGCGCCGTCCGCAGTGATTATACTTTCATGAAGGCAGAGGCAGGAGCATTTAGCATAGCCCTGATTTGTTACCACAGGGGTAAGCCCTGCGGACAGCGCTGCGGCAAGCGCCGCCTCCGAGGTATATTTACTGCAGAAGAAAAGGCTGCCGAGTGCAAAGCAGTTGAGCAGTACATCATGGGGATAGGCGTCGCCTGCCGCACGCGGCTCGGCGATATACGGTATATGCCGCTTCCGGAGTATTTCCGAAAGAGCCGTATTTTCGCTGTGAATTATCATTTTGCCGCCGAGCAGCGCCATCTGCATATCGGGATGCGCGCAGACAGGTGCGGGCAGTGAGGCAAGCGGCGGTATACGCACGCACTCTCCGTAGGCGGAAAGCAAAGCTTCCGCTTCACGCGGCATATCACAGCTCATGAAAACATAACGCATTATTCACCTCACGAAAAACAGGCAAAAACGTATACAGCGGAAGCAAAGCCGCTTCCGCTGTCGGTTTAAGTCATATGCTTTGCGCAGTTTACCACTGCCGGAAAAATCCGACAATATGCGCCGCTTTACGGCATGAAGCCCCTTTTATCCGAAAAAGCTTATGCTCTTTCTACCTTATTTGCGCGCAGGCAACGGGAGCAGATAGCCACAGTCTTGTGTGTGCCGCCGTCTACTACTTTAACCTTTCTTATGTTGGGCTTCCAGGTTCTGCTTGTCTTGCGGTTGGAATGGGAAACATTGTGTCCGAATGTAACGCCCTTGCCGCAGTATGCACATTTTGCCATATTTACACCTCCTACCGAAAAATCATAGCTTAAAGCTGAATGCAAACAGCATTCCGCATTAAAATTCAATATAGCACGGTATATTGTAGCACATACCGAGCAAAAAATCAATAATTTTTTTCTTTTTTTGCAAAAATATTTTTTCACGCCGACGATATGCGGCAATGAAATACATTATTTATCTATATATGCTACAAGTCTGTTTATTTTAAAGCCTTTTTCGCTGAAATTTTTCTCATATTCCGTCATGATATTCTCTTCAGCCCACTCGCTTGCGTGCAAATCAAAGGTTACATCACGCAGAGTAAAGCCCGCCGCGGGAAATTCCTCAAGCGAAAAATCAAAGAGCGCACGGTTGTCTGTTTTGAAGGCTATCGCTCCGCTTTTCGTGAGAAGCGGCTTGAATTTTTCGAGAAACTTTCTGTATGTAAGGCGGCGCTTCGCATGGCGCGCTTTGGGCCACGGGTCGCAGAAATTTATGTATATGCGCTCAAATGTACCGGCAGGGAAGAGCAGGTCAAGCTTCTCTGCATCGGCGCAGAGAAAGCGCACATTTGTAAGCTCTGCCGCGGCAACCTTTTCCATGGCGAAAATTATGACATCGCGCACCTTTTCCACTGCAATGAATGCCACATCGGGATTTTGCCTCGCTTCCTCCGCAATAAAGCTGCCTTTGCCGCAGCCTATCTCTATACGAAAGCGCGAATACCCGGGAAAAGCCTCGCTTAAATTTATCATTTCCGGCGCTTCGCGGTTATATTCCAGCGTGATGTTCTTTTGCGCCGTGAATCTCGCGTCGCCGGATTTCTTTTTTCGTACTCTCATTGAATTTCTCCGGAAATTTTTTTAGCCCTTTAATCCTACCACAAAAAATGGATTAAGTCAAGAAAAATTATTATTTCGCATGAATAAAAAATCTCACGACGGCAGAAAATAATTCTGTCGAAAGATAAAACACAAAATATCGGAGATGAAAACAATGATAGACAGAATTGCACTTATCATAACGATTATCGGTTCGCTCAACTGGGGCAGCGTCGGGCTTTTCGGCTTTGACATCATCGCATGGATATTCGGCAGCAGCGCGGCTCTCGCCAGCAGAATAATATATACAATAGTTGCGCTTGCGGGCGTATGGTGTATCTCACTGCTCTTCCGCTCCAGAGAAGCAACCGTTACGGAAGAAAAATAAGGGGAACATCCTTACAATATAAAACAATATCAATATAAAAATCTCCCGATATTCTGTCGGGAGATTTTTTGCTTTGCCCCGAGTTATCAGAGCTTGATATATTCATCGCGCTCGGCACCGACGGATACATATTTTACCTTGCATCCGACAGCCTTCTCGATATAGGCGATATATTTTTTTGCTGCCTCGGGAAGAGACTTATATGTTCTGCACGCGGAAACATCGCCGAAGCCTTCCATATATTCGATAACGGGCTTTGCGCGGTTGAGGCGCTCACCTGTCGGGAAAGAAGTCGTTATTTCGCCGTCTACATCATATGCCACGCAAACGGGAATCTTATCGAGATAAGAAAGCACATCCATCTTTGTCAGCGCGATATAATCGGCGCCCTGAACCTTTACGCCGTAGCGCGAAGCGGGAACATCAAAGGGACCTACTCTTCTCGGTCTGCCCGTAGCGGCACCGTATTCGCCGCCTGCCTTGCGCAGTTCCTCTGCCTCGTCGCCGAACATTTCGGCAGTGAAGGGACCTTCGCCGACGCAGGTGGAATAAGCCTTCATGATACCGATGGTATTATCGAGCTTGATTCCGGGAATGCCCGCGCCGATAGGCGCATAGGAAGCGAGTGTTGTAGAAGAAGAAGTATAGGGATATATACCGAATTCTATATCGCGGAGTGCGCCGAGCTGAGCTTCAAACATGATATTTTTGCCCTCTTCGGCGGCTTTGGAAAGATATTCGGAAACATCGGTAACATAAGGCGCGATGATGCTGCCGTATTTGCGCAGCCAAGCCATCATTTCATCGGCATCTATGGGGGTGTGACCGTAGCCTGTGACGGTGATATTCTTCCACTCGACGATATCGTGAACCTTCTCGGCAAGCTTATCGTCCATATTGAGCAGCTCCTCCATGCGCAGAGCCTTCTTCATATATTTATCGGCATAAACAGGCGCGATACCGCGGCGTGTGGAGCCGAATTTCTTATCTGCGAGGCGCTCCTCCTCCATGATATCCTGCATCTTGTGATAAGGCATGCAGATTATTGCCTTTTCGCTTATCCTGAGGTTTTCGGGAGTGATTTTTATTCCCTTTTCCGCAAGAGAATTTATCTCGCCGACAAGATGCTCGAGGTCTATGACCATACCGTTGCCCATGATATTGACCGTAGTATCGCGGAGAATACCCGAGGGAAGCAGGTTGAGGATGAATTTGCCCTTTTCGTTGATAACGGTGTGACCGGCATTGTTGCCGCCCTGATAGCGGCAGATTATGTCATAATCGGAGGAGAGCAGGTCTACCATTCTGCCCTTTCCTTCGTCACCCCAGTTAATTCCGACTATTGATGTAAGCATATTTGAAAATCTCCTTTGATTTATATTACTTTTTTATACATTGACCGTGGCGTCGGGTCTGTCACTCAGCATATCGGCATTTTCCGCGAGTACTGCGCGAACCTCCGCGAGGTAATCCTCTGTCTGCTCTGCGGCAAGCCCCGTGAAATTGCTTTTCGCTATTATCTCGTCTATTTCGGCGCGCGTGAGAGAGAAAACAGGGTCTGCGGCTATCCTGTCAAGCAGATCGTTGTCCGCGCCGTCCTGCTTTATTGCCTTGCCTGCGGCTACGCTGTGGCGGCGGATTGCCTCGTGCAGGGTCTGTCTGTCGCCGCCCTTCATAACGCAGTGCATGAGGATATTTTCCGTTGCCATGAAGGGGAGTTCCTCGCGAAGATGCTTTTCAATGACCTTTGGATAAACGGTCACACCGCTTATTACATTGATATAGAGCGTAAGTATACCGTCTGCGGCAAGGAAAGCCTCGGGAATACTTATTCTTCTGTTCGCAGAGTCGTCGAGCGTGCGCTCGAGCCACTGTGTGCCTGCCGTCATCGCGGGATTTACCGTATCGGCGATAATGAAACGGGCAAGAGAAGAAATACGCTCACTGCGCATGGGATTGCGTTTATACGCCATTGCGGAGGAGCCGACCTGACCCGCCTCAAAAGGCTCGTCAAATTCCTTGAGATGCGAGAGCAGACGGATATCTCCGGAGAATTTCTGCGCACTCTGGGCAATGCCGGAGAGCACGGAAAGCACGAAATAATCGGCTTTTCTCGTATATGTCTGTCCGCTGACGGAATAAGCGCGGCGGAAGCCGAGCTTCTCCGCTATCTTGCTCTCCAGCGCTTTGACCTTTTCCTTGTCGCCCTCAAAAAGCTCGAGAAAACTTGCGCCCGTGCCGGTGGTTCCTCTGCAACCGAGTAGCTTCATGTTACCGAGGACAAAATCGAGATGCTCAAGATCGAGCATGAGATCCTGCATCCAGAGCGTCGCTCTCTTGCCCACCGTGGTCGGCTGAGCCGCCTGAAAATGCGTATATGCCAGCGTTTCGAGCGATTTGTATTTTTCGGCGAAAACGGAAAGCTCATATATTGCGGAGAGCAGAAGCTTTTTTATGCGGAGCAGTGCATCACGCTGGATAATAACATCGGTATTATCGCCGACATAACAGCTTGTCGCGCCGAGATGAATTATCGGTTTCGCCGCAGGGCAAGCCTCGCCGTATGTGAAGATGTGCGCCATGACATCATGACGGACTTCCTTTTCGCGCCTTGCCGCGGTTTCATAATCGATGTCGTTTATATGCGCCTTCATCTCCACTATCTGCTCATCGGAAATATCAAGCCCCAGTTCTTTTTCGCTCTCGGCGAGAGCTATCCAGAGCCTGCGCCATGTGGAAAACTTGCGGTCATCCGAAAAGATTTCCTGCATTTCTCTGCTTGCGTATCGCTTGCAGAGCGGATTTTCGTATATATCGTGCATTTTTTCAAAAGCTCCTTTTTTGTTTATTGGAGATGCGTTTGTGCTTGCATGGCAGAGGTGGCTTCGCCACCCTGAACCATCCTCTTGGTCACGCAAAAGCGCGATAAAGGAAAAGTTACTTTATGATTCTTCATATTAAAGTGCAATATTAAAGTGCGGCGTGCGCCTTTAGTTACCGTGCTTTTTGAGCGCGGCGGAAATGAATCCCGCGAAAAGCGGATGCGCCTTATTCGGGCGGGATTTGAATTCCGGATGATACTGAACGCCGACATAGAAATCCCTGTCTGTCAGTTCCACCGTTTCGACAAGTCTGCCGTCGGGCGAAAGACCGGAGAGCGTCAGTCCTGCTGAGGTGAGCGCCTCGCGGTAATCATTATTGAATTCATAGCGGTGACGATGACGCTCGGAAATGTTTTTTACGCCGTAGCAGCGCTCCATTGTCGTTCCCTCGGAGATAACGCAGGGATATGCACCGAGGCGGAGCGTTCCGCCCTTATCTACATTGTCACTCTGACCGGGCATAAAATCTATTACTTTATTTTTGCAGAGTTCATCAAATTCGCCGGAGTGCGCATCGGCAATGCCGACGACATTTCTTGCGTATTCGATAACGGCTATCTGCATGCCGAGGCATATTCCGAAATAAGGAATATCATTCTCGCGCGCATATTTTGCCGCAAGAATCATACCCTCTATTCCTCTGCCGCCGAAGCCGCCGGGGACGATGATTCCGTCAAGCCCCGCGAGCTTTTCTTCGTAATTTTCTTTTGTCAGCGTCTCGGAATCTATCCAGTGTATGCGGATATGCGTATTGAGTGTATAGCCTGCATGGCGCATTGCCTCCGCTACCGAGAGATATGCGTCATGAAGCTGAACATATTTGCCGACAAGTCCGATATGAACCTCTTTTTCGCGGTTTTTGATACGGTGCACCATATCCTTCCATTCGGCAAGGTCGGGCTCCGGTGCGTCTATGCCGAGCTCGCGGCAGACTACAGAGGAGAAATTTGCTTTTTCGAGCATCAACGGTGCTTCATAAAGATAGGGAAGAGTGATATTTTCTATTACGCAGTCGGGCTTTACATTGCAGAAAAGCGAGATTTTCTTGAAGATGGAATCCTCAAGCGGTTCATCACAACGCAGAACGATGATATCAGGGTTGATACCCATTCCGCGAAGCTCCTTTACCGAGTGCTGTGTAGGCTTCGATTTATGCTCGTCCGAGCCGCGAAGAAAAGGCACGAGCGTGACATGGATGAAGAGGCTGTTTTCACTTCCGACCTCGAGCGAAATCTGACGCACCGCCTCGAGAAAAGGCTGGGATTCGATATCGCCTATCGTGCCGCCGATTTCCGTTATCACGACATCGGCATCCGTCTGCTTGCCGACGCGATAGACAAAATCCTTTATTTCGTTTGTGATATGAGGGATGACCTGCACTGTAGAACCGAGATATTCTCCGCGGCGCTCCTTATTCAGCACATTCCAGTATACCTTGCCTGTCGTCAGGTTAGAATATCTGTTCAGATCCTCGTCGATAAAGCGCTCATAGTGACCGAGATCAAGGTCTGTCTCCGCACCGTCCTCTGTAACATAAACCTCGCCGTGCTGATAGGGGCTCATCGTTCCGGGGTCTACATTTATATAAGGGTCAAGCTTCTGCGCCGCCACTTTAAGCCCGCGGGCTTTGAGCAGACGCCCGAGCGAAGCCGCCGTTATTCCCTTTCCGAGGCCTGAAACCACGCCTCCCGTTACAAAGATATATTTAGTCATCTTCTCCCCTCCTCTGTATCTGTAAGGATAAATTTATGTGCCTTTTCGGCATTTTTCGGAATACAAAAAATAAAAAAGGCGGTCACATAAAAAGGGCAATTTACCCTTTCTGAATGACCGTCTTTGCCCATTGACGATATATTTTATCATATTTAGACGGTCTTGTCAATCGCTTTTGCCAAGAAAAATAAATTTTCGCGAAAGGTATTGACAAATGCGAAAATTGTAGTATAATGTTCTTCATAAAAAGACAAGGGCGTCTCGTAGCTATGGGCTTCGAACGCTCTTTTTGATTTTTCCGCATCGGGCAAAGGCGCCTTGAAAACATAGGCGTATTGCCCGCATTTTTATTTTAAGGAGATGAAAATATGTGCTCGATAATGGGATATTGCAAGGCAAAAGCCGACCTTGCCGGATTTAAAAAGGGATTTGCGAAAACACTCTCGCGCGGACCCGATGACAGCAGAATAATCGATACGGGAAAGGGGCTTCTCGGCTTTCACAGGCTCGCGATAATGGGACTTTCGCCCGAGGGAATGCAGCCGTTTGAGCTGGACGGAAGCTATGCCGTCTGCAACGGCGAGATTTACGGCTATGAGAAGATAAAGGCGGCGCTCTCGGCAAAATACAGCTTCAAAAGCGGCTCGGACTGCGAGATTTTACTGCCGATGTACCGCGAATACGGCACGGATATGTTTGCCATGCTCGATGCGGAATTTGCGCTGATAATATACGACGGCAAAACCGGCGAATTTATCGCCGCGCGCGATCCCATCGGGATCCGTCCGCTTTATTACGGCTACGACGGTGACGGCGCTCTGCTCCTCGCAAGCGAGGCAAAAAACCTCGTCGGCATATGTGAAAAAATCATGCCTTTTCCGCCCGGGTGCTATATGAAAGGCGGAAAATTCATCCGCTACAGCGATATTTCCCATGCCGCGACGGTATGTCATGACGACCTTGAAACAGTCTGCAAAAATATTCATGACAAGCTTATCGCAGGCGTGGAAAAGCGACTTGTTTCCGATGCCAAGGTCGGTTTTCTGCTCTCGGGCGGGCTTGATTCGTCGCTTGTCTGTGCCATTGCCGCAAGAAAAAGCACCGTGCCGATACGCACATTTGCCATCGGCATGGAGGGCGATGCCATCGACCTGAAATATGCCCGCGAGGTTGCCGACTATATCGGAAGCGAGCATACAGAGGTATATATGACGCGCGAGCAGGTGCTCTCCGAGCTGGAAAATGTCATTTCCATACTCGGCACATTTGATATAACGACAATCCGCGCGAGCATGGGAATGTATCTGCTCTGCAAATATATCCATGAAAACACAGATATACGCGTTTTGCTGACGGGTGAAATTTCCGATGAGCTTTTCGGCTACAAATATACGGATTTCGCTCCGAGTGCCGAGGAATTTCAGCGCGAGTCGGAGAAGCGCGTATACGAACTGCATATGTATGATGTGCTTCGCGCGGACAGGTGCATTTCTTCAAATTCGCTTGAGGCGCGTGTGCCTTTCGGCGACCTTGATTTTGTCGGATATGTCATGTCCGCAGACCCCGAAAAGAAGATGAACATATACGGCAAGGGCAAATATCTGCTGCGCCATGCCTTTGAAAAGGACGGCTATCTGCCATATGATATTCTCATGCGGGAAAAAGCCGCATTTTCCGATGCGGTAGGGCACTCGATGGTGGATTATCTCAAGGAATATGCCGAGGCGGCTTATACGGATGCGGAATATGAGGAAAAGCGCGCAAAATACACGCACGCCAAGCCTTTTACCAAAGAGTCGCTGCTCTATCGCGAGATTTTCGAAAAGTATTATCCACATCAGGCGGAAATGATAACGGATTTCTGGATGCCGAATAAATCATGGGAGGGTTGTGATGTCAACGACCCCTCCGCACGCGTGCTCTCAAACTACGGTGCCAGCGCGATATAAGCAATGCATGCAGCGCGTGCATGGCTCCTGCTGAAAGTGCAAGGAGGGCGTGAATTTAGTCTGTACGCTGACGGTATTATCAAAATAAGCCCTATCTCACTATGTTCGCACCAAGACACGCACCCAAATCTGAACCGCGA
>DODZ01000046.1:20314-24071 GCA_003524145.1 Candidatus Apopatosoma intestinale
CACTGGTCGCCGCGAGGCGACAGGGGGAGATATATAAGAGGTGGAACGCCTCTTATATGACTTTTGGTACTTTTGGTCATACAAAAGTACGATAAGATAAAAGTTTCTTTATGTTTCTATCGGGTCGTCGAGGCGCCGACCCCTACAAGATAAAACCCAAGTACAGCCAACAGGCAAAATAAAAAATATACATGTCAGCGGACACTTGATTGCGCCACCGAAAAACCGCAAAAAATCGCCGCTCGCTTTCGCGGGCGGCGATTTTCATTATGCTGCTTATTATTTTGCGGTTACCATGAGTCCGTTCTCGTCTGCGGCAAGGCAGAACTCCGTGCCGGGTGCGGGATTGTCGGCGATAAGCTTTCTTGCTATAATCGTTTCGGCTTCGGACTGGATAAATCTCTTTATCGGACGTGCGCCGTAGATAGGGCTGTATGCCGTATCTATGATATAATTCTTTGCGCTCTCGTCTATGGTAAGTCTGATATGCTTGTCGGCAAGTCTCTTTTCGAGATCTTTGAAGAGAAGCTCTACTATCTTGCCGATATCATCCTTTGTCAGCGGCTTATAGAATACTATTTCATCAAGCCTGTTGAGAAATTCGGGACGGAAAGTGCGGCGGAGCAGAGCATTTACGCCTTCGCGAGCCTGATCGCTTATCTCGCCGTCATCGCCGATACCGTCAAGGATAATATCAGAACCGAGGTTGGATGTCATGATGATAACGGTATTTTTGAAGTCGACCGTTCTGCCCTTGCTGTCCGTAACTCTGCCGTCATCAAGTACCTGAAGCAGTACATTGAAAACATCTGGATGGGCTTTTTCAACCTCATCGAAAAGAATTACGCTGTAAGGACGGCGGCGGACTGCCTCTGTGAGCTGACCGCCCTCATCATAGCCGACATAGCCGGGAGGCGCTCCGATAAGACGCGATACGGAATATTTCTCCATGTATTCGCTCATATCGATTCTTATCATATTGTGCTCGTCATCGAAGAGCGCTTCCGCAAGAGCCTTTGCAAGCTCTGTCTTGCCGACGCCCGTAGGACCGAGGAAGAGGAACGAACCGATAGGTCTGCGCGGGTCTTTTATACCTGCACGCGAACGCAGAATTGCATCCGCAACCTTTGAAACGGCGGCATCCTGACCTATCACGCGGTGATGGAGTATATCATCGAGATGGAGCAGCTTGTCGCGCTCGCCCTCCATGAGTTTGGATACGGGAACACCGCTCCAACGGGAAACTATCTTTGCTATTTCTTCTTCACCTACGGAATTGCGCAGGAGCGTATTGCCCTCGTCATTCTGCTCATTCTTTTCGGCTTCTTCAAGCTCTTTCTGGAGTCCGGGAAGCTTGCCGTATTTGAGTTCTGCGGCTTTTTGCAGGTCGTACATATTCTGTGCGCGTTCGATTTCGGCATTTGTAGCCTCTATCTGCTCACGCAGCTTTGCAACCTTGTCGATGCCTTCCTTTTCGCTTTCCCATTTTGCTTTGCCTTCGGAGAATGTGGCGCGAAGCTTGGAAAGTTCCTCCTGTATCTCATGCAGATGCTCTGCCGAGAGTTGGTCGGTTTCTTTCTTCAGCGCGGCTTCTTCTATTTCGAGCTGCATTATCTTGCGGGAAATTTCATCCAGCTCTGTCGGCATGGAATTCATTTCCGTCTTTATCATGGCGCACGCTTCATCCACGAGGTCAATAGCCTTATCGGGGAGGAAACGGTCGGAAATATATCTGTTGGAGAGCACGGCGGCACTGATGAGTGCGCTGTCATGAATTTTTACGCCGTGATAAACTTCATAGCGTTCTTTCAGACCGCGGAGAATGGAAATCGTATCTTCTACGGTAGGCTCGGCTACCATTACGGGCTGGAAACGACGCTCGAGAGCGGGGTCAGTTTCGATATATTTGCGGTATTCGTTGAGTGTGGTGGCACCGATGCAGTGAAGCTCACCGCGCGCAAGCATAGGCTTCAAGAGGTTGCCCGCATCCATTGCGCCGTCGGTCTTGCCGGCACCGACTATCGTATGAAGCTCATCTATAAAGAGGATTATTTTGCCCTCTGCCGCCTTTACCTCTTCAAGAACGGCTTTCAGACGCTCTTCAAATTCGCCGCGGAATTTTGCGCCGGCGATGAGCGCACCCATATCAAGCGAGAAAATCTCGCGGTTTTTCAGATTTTCGGGAACATCGCCGCGGACTATACGCAAAGCAAGCCCTTCGGCAATAGCTGTTTTACCTACGCCGGGTTCGCCTATGAGACAAGGATTATTCTTTGTCTTACGCGAAAGTATACGGATGACATTTCTTATCTCGTCATCTCTGCCTATCACAGGATCGAGCTTCTGAGCGCGGGCAAGAGCCACGAGGTCCTGACCGTATTTCTTGAGGACATCGTATTTGCCCTCGGGATTGTCCGTATCAACGCGGACATTTCCGCGGATCTCACGCAGTGCCGAACAGAATTTTTCACGCTCGATACCGTAGTCGCGGAAGAGCTTCTTTATAAATTCGCTCGGCTTGTCCATCATGCCGAGTATGATATGCTCGACGGAAACATAGCTGTCGTTCATCGCGTCCGCTTCCTTTTCAGCCTCGGCAAGAGCGGAAGCAAGCGTGGAATCCATATAGAGACTATCACCGCCGCCCGTCACCTTGGGCATGGAAGCTATTTTCTTTTCGGTCTCACTTATCATGCGCGAGATGTCGGCGCCGCATTTTGCGAAAAGATTCGGTATAACGCCTTCCTTCTGCGAAACGAGAGCATAGAGCAGATGCTCCTCGGTGAGATTCTGGTTTGCATTGGAGAGCGCTTCATTCTGCGCTGCCTGCAATGCTTCTATACTTTTCTGAGTGAATTTTTGCATGTTCATAAAAACACCTTCTTTACTTTGCGGTTATGTCGGAAACGGAAATCAACCGCGGACAAAGTTGTCCGCGTATATTTTACGTACTGCGGCTTTTGCATCCTCGGGATTGTCAATGCGGCGGAAATATTCTTTCATCGCCTTGTCAAAAACCTTGATATAATCCGAAATTATTTTATCTGCGGGAATCCCGTCTTCTCTCTTGTAATAAATCTTGCGGAAAAATCTGTCGCGTTCTATTTTGTATTCGATATCGCCGAGATATTCCTTTTCAATCTCTACCCACGCGCGGTAAAAGCCCTGAACGCCTGCGATAAGGGATTCGTTCTGCGTGCGCATGGAAACGCGAAGCTCACCTATGCCTTCATTGCCCGCGGTCTTGTACAGCTGAACACTGTAGCGCACCGTGGGATTGTATTTATATGTGAGTGCCGAACGCAGATTCAGCATCGTATCGGACGGAGGCGCAAGTATCTGAAATTCATCGCCTACGCAGAGAATGTTTTCGATACTCTTGAAAATCTCGCCGAGACGCATTTCCGGCGTCTTGTATGAGACATAGTTTGCAAGGATACGGTTTATCATTCCCGAGCGGCTTGTACCGTTTTTATATGCGAGCAAATCTATCGCATCGATTATTTCGTCCGAGAGAACGAGAGAATATACACTTTTTTTCATAATCAGCCTCCTGTTTTGCAATATCTTTTCCGTTTACGCGGATATTATACCACTGTTTTCGTAATTTGTCAAGCGTTTTATATAAAATAATTTACGAAATTCATAAAAAATTTTGCGAGGTTGCGGGAGCGGGAGACTGATTGCTCCCACGAAGAGGTATTAAAGAATTTTTTCTTTCAGAGCTCTTTTCGCTTGTCCGAAAAGAACGAAAAGG
>DODZ01000009.1:0-19538 GCA_003524145.1 Candidatus Apopatosoma intestinale
TATCTGTTTTTGCAGTGAAAATACTTTTTCGACAGACTGACAAAAATCCCGCGATTTCTCGCGGGATTTTTGCTTCCTCCTTTTGTCTCCCGAAAGGAGGTTTTTATGTTCGATTATTTGCCGCTGACTGACTTAACAACATTTGTTATCTCGTTTACAGAGAGAATAGCAAGGGGCAGACAGAGGCAATTGCCGCAAGCATAGCCTGCTTTTGCCAGCTCATCATAAACCTTGTTTACATCTTCGTTCTCCTGAACATCCTTGACAAAGCCCTGCATGGTGTTGCTCTTGTTGTAGGCTTCGGTCAGTTCCTTTGTGGACTTGAATTCAATGATAAGCACGGAGGCGAGACCGTCTGTCTTTGTGAGCATGTGGAGCTCTACTGCATACTCTTCCTGTTCGAGCTCTGCCTTGACAGCCTCGGCAATTGCGGTGAATTTTGCATTTTCCTCATAGCCTTTATCCTTAAAAGCCTTCTGAAGTGCGGGATACTTAGAGCCGCATGATGTAAGCATAGTCGCAACCATAATGAAAACAAGAACAATGCTTAAAAATCTTACTGTTTTTTTCATTTGAAATTACTCCTTTAATATAATGAAATAGCTTTTGTTTAAGAAGAGGCGCTCTCCGAAGGAGACATTTGGAATATAAGCACCCTTCTTCAATGTCTTATTATTTTGTCAATTTGATTATACCAAAAAACTATATTTCTGTCAAGGGAGAGAAATGGCAAAAGTGCTTTTCCTGCACAGTATGACAAAATCTGTTCGAAAAACATTTTTTTCTCCATGGCATATAATCTTATCGGGCGGGCATATGCCGCTCAGTCATTTTTATCAAGGGGACAATATGAAAATCACAGCAAAATTCGGCGGGACATCTCTTGCCACCGCAAAAGCCATAGACAACGCGGCAAAAATCGTCGCTTCCGACACTGCAAGGCGATATGTGACGGTTTCCGCTCCCGGTAAAAGAAGTCCCGATGATATAAAAATAACAGATCTTTTATATAGTGCATATGAAAGCGGCGATTTTGACGCCGTTTTTGAAAGATTTTATGATATCGCGCATGAATTGCGCACCAAAACAGAGCTTTCCGCCGAATATCGGAAGATAAAGGATGCCATGCGCATTCCCTGCGGCAGAGATTTCATAGCCTCGCGGGGAGAATATCTCTGCGCCGAGATTTTCTCTGATTATATTGGCTTCCCTTTTATAGACGCCGCGGATGTGATATTTTTCGACGATGACGGAAATACGGATTATATCCGTACGAGGCGCAGGCTCGGCGAGGTGCTGGAAAAGGTGCAAAATGCCGTCATTCCGGGGTTTTACGGTGTGGGGACGGACGGTGCCGTGCATACCTTTTCAAGAGGCGGAAGCGATATAACAGGTGCGCTCGTTGCCGCCTCTTCCGAATCGGATATATACGAAAACTGGACTGATGTGGACGGCGTGCTTTCGGCAGACCCGAAAACTATTGACAATCCCGCATTTTTGGATATAATAACATATAGCGAGTTAAAATATCTCTCCGCTTTCGGGGCAAGTGTTCTGCACGAGGACGCGCTTCTTCCGGTGCGTCAGCTCGGAATACCTGTTCACATAAGAAATACGGGAAATCCCGGGGGAGCAGGCACAATGATAGTATCCCAACGTGAGATGCCGCGTGCTTTTGTCGGAGTTTCGGGCAGGGGCGGCTTTTCCCGCATTGCCGTGAGCAAAGAGAAAATAGGCAGAAGCAGCACGGATATGCGTGAGATATTTGAGCTTTTCAGCCGTAAAAAGACAGATATAATATTAGCGGCGGCAGAGCCGGACGGCCTTTTCATAATAACAGAGGCAGAAAGCGGAAAAAGCAGGACCGACATGTTGCTCAACGAAATATGTCAGCTCGTGATGCCGACGGGGATTTCATATGATGAAAAAATCGCCGTGATATGTGCCGTCGGTGATGATACCTCGGAAATAACGGCAAAATCCGCTTCGGCACTTCATGAGGCGGGCATAAGACCTATTATGATATCGGCAGGAAGCAGCGGCGGTTATGTCCTCATATGCACAAAAGAAAATCAGAAGGATGAAGCCGTCCGCAGAATATATAAAAAGCTCGCGTAAAACCGCAGGAGGCACAAAAAATGAGAAACAAAAAAATTCTTAAACTTGTTCAGAATGCGATGCTCAGCGCAATAATATTGCTTCTGACGCTTACACCGCTCGGATATCTGCCCATAGGTCCGCTTGAGGTAACTGTAATGATGATACCAGTAGCTATCGGCGCGATGACCCTCGGTATAAGCTCGGGTGTTATTCTCGGCGGCGTTTTCGGGCTTTCCAGCTTTCTTACATGTCTGGGCATTCTGCGTCCAAGCTCTTTCGGTCAGATGCTTTTTGCCATCAACCCGTGGTCGACGGCAATAGTTTGTTTTGTTCCGAGAATACTGATGGGACTTATCTGTGCGCTTCTTTTCAAGGCACTCTATAAAAAATTCGGCGATAAGCTCGGCGTTTATGCGGCAGTATCCGCATCTGCGGCTCTTGTCAATACGATACTTTTCATGGGCGGACTTGTGCTTTTCTTTCACGGAACGATGAGCGATGCGGCGGCAGGAGAGGGCAAATCACTCTTTGTTTATATCCTTGCCATTTCCGTATGGAACTGCCTCGGAGAAATCGCGGCATCCGTGCTCGTAGGCACACCCGTGGCAAAAGCCATACACAAATTCTTCGAAAGAAAAGACTGATTTTTATAAAGGAAAGCGGGACTTCGCTCGAAGTCCCGCTTTTTTGCGTGGGGTTGCGGGTCGTCGATGGGAATTGACACATACGCGGAGCGTGTGTGTCGGCGTCGCCGAGACAGGGGGGGAATTAACCAATGCACGCAGTGCGTTGGTCGGCGTCGCCGAGACATGACAAGGTTCGGAAGGAGGACGGCGCGAGTCCTCCTTGCTGACTTTCGGTCATACAAAAGTACGACAAAATAAAATTATCCCGCAGGCGACCGTCGGTCGCCCATTAAATGAGAAAAGATTAAAAACCTCTCGAATTTTTTCAAGGAAAAACTTGCAAAATACTTTTTCGCATAAAACCATTCCTTTCTTCAAACAATTTTAATGCGCAATCATACGCTTAAAATAAAAATACCATATAGTTTACACAAGGAAGGAATTTCAATGAAAAAGGCTATATTTCCGATATTGCTCTGCATATGTGCTCTGCTTTGTTCATGCGGTAGTCCGACCATAAACACAACATCGGGCAGAACGACAGATGCAAGCATGACAACACAGTCAGATACGGGCTCCGGCACACCGACGGGAACGACAGGCACTATGCAAACAACCGATTCTGCCGCAGGCACAGCATCGGCGACAACCTCCGACACCGCCGTCTCTACCACACTGCGCCCGGTTTATGCAAGACTTGATTTCGGCACAAAAAGCCGCGCCGCAGATAATCATCTTACCTCGCATGAATCAATCATCGAGCGCCTCACCTATGATAAAGAGGCGATTTCCGTTGAATTTACCGAGGATTCCATGATAATCACGGCAAATAAAGACGGCACCTTCAAAGCTGCGGGCGAAAAAGCGGCTCTCAGCGATTCGCAATGGTTCATCCGCGACAGCGATACCTGCTACTATCCGGTAAACACCTTTGCCATAATGTTTGACGACCTGCCGGACTACGATTTTGAAGGCGAGCTTGTCTCGGGCTACGGCACATGGTCGGGCTATCCGCATTCATATGACAATGTGGGCGTCGACGGAAAATGGGGCGGCGGTCATCAGTATATGAAGATAAGAATCAAAAATCCGGGCGACAACAATAAGATAGCAATGGCATTCAACAATGCTTCGGCATATGCCTCGACGCAGTTCTGCGTGATGGGCATACGCGAGCATCAGCCTGAATACAGAACCTATATCTATGATATCACCTATGCCGCAACTTATCCCTCGGGCAAGGGCGTAATGCTCCCCGGCATCGCTCCCGGAAACAACTGGACATGGAAGCAGAATTATGAAGTGACGGGACTGCGTTTTCATCTGCTCGGCTCGACCTGCTCATATGCTAATGCATATCTGAACAATAAATTCGAGGAAAACGAGAGTGCCGCCGACTATGACGCATTTAAGGAATATTTTTCGCGTCTCGATTCCCGCGCCCTGATAAAAAAGGATGCCAGAGTAGAGATAGATTATATCATTTTCGGCGGAACGCCCGAACAGCTCAATTCCTATAAGAGCTATATTGAAGCTTCCGAGGCAACATCGGCAAAATAACCGGATATGACAAGCCGCGGGCATTTTTGGAGCGGAAATACGCCGCATGATAGACCAAAAAATCCGCGGCTTGCCATTTTTTATATACATCGGACGGCAAAAAAAGCAACTGCGGATATTTTGGTTGTTACAAATGTATGGAAAACTACGCTTTGTGAGTCAAGACTATTGACAAATTAAAAGAAAAATGCTATAATGACTTTAAACATATAGGGTAAACCCTTATTATGATAAAATTTGAAAAGGAGTATTTTTATGAAGAGAATTCTTTCACTTCTCATTGCGATCGCAATGCTGGTGGTAGCGGTTTCTCTCGTTGCCTGCGGCAATGACCCCGAAACGACGACGACGAAGAAGCCCGATGTCACCACTTCTTCTTCCAAGGGTGACAGCACGACATCAACCGATAATGACGGCACGACCGCTTCTTCCGGCACGACAGACGGCAATGGAACAACAGCTTCCACCGACAACACAACCGAACCCGGCGGCTCAGGCGATGATCTGAGCGGCAAGACAAAGCATCCCGATTTCATGGATGTAAACTTCAACGGCAGAGAGTTTGTTTTCGCTATCCAGAAGAAGGGTGACTGGGATGAATATCCCATCGCTCCCGAAGCAACAGGCGAGGACAACATCATCACAGAGGCTTCCATCAACAGAACAAAGACTGTTGAGTCTCTTTACAACTGCAAGATAAAAGAGATCCAGTGCGATGATAACGCTACAGGTTACAGCCTTATCTCCACTGATATCCAGACAGGTAAGCACACTATTGACTTTGCTGAGTATCAGTACTCTCTCGGCAGAGCAAATGCAGACCTTGTAAACTTTGCAAAGCTTGATATCGATCTTACACACGACTGGTTTGATCAGAGCTTCATCGACACATACAATGTAAATGATGACGGTGTAAACAGAATCTTCCAGCTTTCCGGTCCCTGGAACCTCATCAGCTATGATGCATCCTGGATGCTCTACTTCAACATGACTGTTTATGAGGCTCTTCTTGCAGCAGGCAAGACAAATGTCGACCTCTATCAGACAGTTAAGGACGGCAAGTGGACAATTGATGTTATGCTCGGCATGATGGACGCTACAAAGAACGATGTAAACGGCGACCAGAAGATGAACTATGATGACGGCGATGTATTCGGTCTCACAACATACGGCAACGGATACATGAACAATGCTATCTGGTTCGGTATCGGCGGCAGAGGTGCCATAAGAGATACCGCTACAAACAAGATTGTTGCCGTAAGCAAGGATACCGTTGATGTTGCGGCTCTCTCCGCAGCTATTGATAAGGCTTCCAAGCTCGTTAACAACGAAGGCTTCACAGCTATCAACTCCATAGACAAGGCTCGCGGATCCTTCACAAACGGTCAGACTCTCTTCGCTTCCGAGTGTCTCGCCGCCGCCAGCCTTGTTGACGATGAAAATGCCAACTTCTCCTGCGTTCCTTTCCCGAAGTACAATGAGGAGCAGGAAAGCTACTACACGATGGTATGTAACCGTGCATATGCTCTCGCAGCATCTGCAGCAATCTCTGACCTTGACAATATCGCAAGCTTCATCGAAGTATTCGCCTTCCATTCTCAGAAGCTCCTGTATCCCGAGTATGTAAACTACTACAAGACTCAGGTATTCTGCGATGACGGCGCAGGCGAAATGCTCGATATCGTATTCAAGGGTCGTGTATGGGATATGGACTACCTCGGCAACATGGGTATCACAGCCGCTGTTGCAGGCTATATCAGCACAGGCAAGAACATGTTCTCCAAGGCTATAGCTTCCAAGTCTGCAGCTACAAACGGCAAGCTCGATGATTATCGTGCAAATGTCAAGAAAGTAGCAGGCAAATAATTCTATATGAATATCCGAAACCCTCGCGGCTTATCCGCGAGGGTTTTGATTGTTTGCGGGGAAAACTGCCGGAAGAAAGAGCCGCGCGCGAGGTATAACAACCTCAATCACGATTTTTCCGCAGAAAAATGCCCTTTTATGTTGACATACCCGATACTTTATTGTAAAATACGAGTGAAATATATTCTGTGAGGTGTGCCATGGAATTTTTCCGCACATTAAAAAAGGTATTTTCTCCCCGCGAAGAACATTCTCGCGGCAGACTCTGCATATTGGCAAGCGGGATACTCACAAGTATTGCCGCGCAGTTCACGGGCGGCGTTTTTTATACGGGCTTTCTGCTGCTCTATGGGATAGATGTCGTCAGCATCGGTATACTTACCTTCATCCCGAGCCTTGCCTGCCTGCTCAATATTTTTTCGCCGTCCATACTCGAACGCTTTCGCAAAAGAAAATGGCTGCTGGCTTTTGTGCGCATTCTCACAAATACGATAAATATCCTCGGCATAACATTTCTGCCTTCTCTTGTTCATGAAAAAAGAGCAAGAGTTATCGGCTTTATCATCATCGTCGCGCTGGCAAATTCCATATCGGCACTTTTCGGCTCCGGCTATTCCGCATGGCATGCGAAATTCCTGACAGAAGATGTCCGCTCTGCTTATTTTATGTTTAACGGCTGCATAAACAGCCTTACGGTGTATCTTTTCGCGCTCATCGGCTCTGTTGCGACAGACAGGCTCACCGGTTCTCCCTCGCAGCTGACTATGATGACAACATTGCGAATTATTTCGTATGTGCTCACCCTGCTTGATACAGTCCTGCTCTGTATCCCGAAGGAATATGAATACGAAACCTCCGGCGAAAAGGTAAAGCTTGCCGATGTTTTCACTAAACCCGTGAAAAACAAGGCGTTTTTCTGCTCGATGGTCATACTTTTTCTCTATGGCTTCACGACAAATCTGCCGAATGCCACGCTCAATGCATATCTTATAAACAATGTGCATATCAGCTATACCTTCATGAATGCGATAAATGCGACTTATTTTCTCTTTTTTATCGCTTTCGGCAGGATGTGGAATAAATTTATCGCGGAAAATAAATGGTTTCGTGCGCTCGCCATAGCCTGCGTGCTTCAGGGAGCCACATATCTTGTTTATGCTTTTGTAAATGAGGCAAATTCCTCATGGCTCTATCTCTCTGTGCGCCTTTCGCAGCATGTGCTCGGCGTTGTCATGAATACGATAATCGCCTCCGTGCCGTATATAAATCTGCCCGATGAGGACAGGACAAATTATCTCTCATTCCAGCTTATTGTCAGCAATCTTGCATCGTTCTCGGGAATGATGGTCGGAACACTCTTTACTTCTATAATGGGCGAGCGCGCTTTGAATTTCTTCGGCTTCCCGCTTTCGGCGGCTCCGCTGTTGCTTGTCGCCTGCTGGTTTATGCATTATGTGACGGCTTTTGTGATAATGCGCCTGCTTCCGATAGTCACACCGAAGTATCATTATCCCGCACCCGCAAAAAAATAAAAACTTTTTTTCATAAAACTATTGCATATTGCGGCTTTTGATGGTATAATACTGAATGTTGCATTATGCAAAGCAGGATGGTCCGCTGCATGCTCGCATGAACATCCGCAGATTTCAAAAGGAGGACGGCTCAAAATGGACAAGATTCAGGCTTTTGTAAACGAGCAGCTCAAGACAGATATCCCCGCTTTCGAAATAGGTGATACTGTCGTTGTTCACAACAAAATCAAGGAAGGTACCAGAGAAAGAATTCAGCTTTTCGAAGGTACGGTTATCGCCAAGAAAAACGGCGGTATTTCCGAAACCTTTACTGTAAGACGCATTGCTTACGGTGTAGGTGTTGAGAAAACCTTCCCGCTTCATTCTCCCAATGTAGAGAAGGTAGTAGTTGTACGCTGCGGTAAAGTTCGCCGCGCTAAACTCTACTATATCCGCGAGAGAGTTGGTAAGCAGGCTAAGGTTAAAGAGCTTATCTGACAAAGAAAAATCCCACCAATCGGTGGGATTTTTTGTATTCGGTTATTTTATCCGATTATTTTTCAGCCTTTTCCGGGGCTTCGCTATAGCCGCAGTCCTTATTGCCGCAGTATTTGTAGCCCTTGCCTTTTTTAACGAAGAGCATACCGCCGCATTTCGGACATTTATCGGCTGTCGGCAAATCCCATGATGAAAAATCACACTCGGGATATTTCTCACAGCTGTAAAACATGCTGTGATTCTTACCGAAGCCCTTGACTATTTCGCCGCCGCATTTCGGGCATTTGACTCCGATATGTTCGCGTATCGGCTTCGTATTTTTGCATTTCGGGAAGTTACTGCAGGCATAGAATTTGCCGTAGCGGCTCGTACGGATGACCATATCGCTGCCGCAAAGCTCGCATTTCATATCCGTCTTTTCCGGCTCGATCTTTTCATGCTTTATCGGTTGATTATTTGCATCTATCGCAACGGTATATTTGCACTCGGGATAATTGATACAAGCGGCAAATCTGCCGAATCTGCCCTTGCGGATGACCATTTTACCTCCGCATTTTTCGCAGACCATATCGCATTCCTCAAGCGGAACCTCGACTTTATTTTCGCTGATATGCTTCTGTGCCTTTTCAAGCGTCTTTTCAAAATCCTTATAGAAATCAGTCAGCACTTCTTCATAAGTTTCCTTGCCGTCGGCTATTTCATCGAGGTCATCCTCCATATTTGCCGTGAATTTATAATCGACGATATGCGGGAAATTCTTTTTCATCAGCTCAACCATTGCCTCGCCGAGAGGTGTGGTTTTGAGCAGTTTTTTATCGCGCTCAACATAACCGCGGTCTATTATCGTGGTTATAGTGGAAGCATATGTGCTGGGGCGTGCGATACCCTTTTCCTTGAAAACCTTGATGAGCGAGCCTTCCGTATAATGTGAAGGCGGATCGGTGAAATTCTGCTTCGGCGTGAGCTTCTTCAGCGTGAGTTTTTCGCCCTCATTTATATCATAAAGCTCGCCGAGCTCTGTTTCTCCGTCGTCATAGGCGAGAAGATAACCCTTGAATTTTATCGCTGTTTCAGCGGAACGGAAAATATATCCGCCGCATTCTATTTCCACATTCAGCGTATTGAATTCGGCATTGCGCATCTGGCTTGCAAGAAATCTGTCCCAGATGAGCTTATAGAGCTTATACTGGTCACTTGTGAGCATCTTTTTGATGGCGTCCGGCTCAAAATGCATATCCGCGGGGCGGATAGCTTCATGAGCGTCCTGCGCCTCTTCGCCTGTCTTGAATATTCTGCGCTTCGGCGGGTAATATTCCCTGCCGAATTTGCCCATGATATATTCACGCGCCGCCTCTGCCGCTTCATCGGAAATGCGGAGCGAGTCTGTTCTCATATATGTGATGATACCGTGGCTTCCGCCGAATTTCTCGCCGAGGTTTATGCCCTCATAGAGCTCCTGCGCAACCTTCATTATGCGCTTGGACTGGAAACCGAGACGCTTTGATGCCTCCTGAAGGAGCGATGAGGTGGTGAAAGGCGGCATCGGAGATTTGCTCTTCTGCGCGCGCTTTACGGAAACAGCGGTAAATTCGCCGTTTTCACAGGCGGCGAGAACCTCATTTGCGTCAGCCTCGCAGGAAAGATCCTTTTTCCCGTCTGCCGTACCGAAGAATTTTGCCTTCACTGTATGTGCCTTGGCGGATTTCAGCTCGGCATCTATAGTCCAGTATTCGCTCGGCACAAAAGCTTTGATTTCCGCCTCTCGCTCAGCGATAAGCCTTGTGGCTACAGACTGGACTCTGCCTGCGGAGAGACCGCTCTTTATCGTTTTCCAAAGATATGGGCTGAGCTTGTAGCCGACTATTCTGTCCAGCGCGCGGCGTGCCTGCTGTGAATTGACGAGATTCATATCTATATCGCGGGGATTTTCGATCTGATGAAGAATGACATTCTTCGTTATCTCATTGAAAGCCACACGGCGGATCTTATCCTCTTCGACGCCGAGAACAGACGCAAGATGCCATGAAATAGCTTCTCCTTCTCTGTCAGGGTCGGTCGCGAGATAAATCATATCGGCAGCCTTGGCTTCCTTTTTCAGCTGATTTATCAGCTCGCTCTTTCCTTTTATATTTATATATTTAAGCTTGAAATCATGCTCGATATCAACTCCGAGAGTGCTTTTCGGCAGGTCGCGTACATGACCTACGGAAGCTAAAACCTTATAGTCCTTTCCGAGATAGGAATTTATTGTCGTAGCCTTGGAGGGCGACTCCACAATGACAAGATTTCGCATCAGAAATTTTATCTCCTTATCGTTTGATAGAATATGGCGGGCTTCTGCCCTTTAAAAGTGTGTGCAGAAGCCATTATACACGATTTTATCCGCCATGTCAAGATATATTTTATGTCGGAATTGTGTATGTTTTATGTACGGCGGTATTTTCCGCCGGCGCAGGACTCGAGAAAGCCGTCTATTTCGAGCATGGTGAGTGCGGAGAGAAGCTCGGCTTCGTTTGCGTCAGCATCAAATTTTTTTCGGTACTGCACTGTTATTTCATCGGCTGTCATCGCCGATTTCATACAGCGGAGAATATTTTTCTCCGTTTCGCCGAGGTCGTCGGGAATCTCTGCGGGAGGCTCTGCCGGCTTTTCGTCGACCTGCTCATGCGTGGCGGAAACTTTTGCCGTTTCGCTTGCCGCCGCGGCATAACCCGCGCCGCGCTTGCCGGAAAGCTCTTCAAATTCACTTGCCGAGAGCACAGCGTCCTCGTTTTCGTGGTTTTTCTTTTTTCTGCCGCGCAAAAGCGAAAGAAGCCCGCGCTTCTTTTCCTCCTGCGGCTCGGTTTCATCCTCGTCGGTAATATAAGTGATATCCGCACCGTTTTTCTTTACGAAGTGTATGGTCTTTATATGCTCGGTGAATATTTTATGCGGATAGAGCAGCTCATATTCGCAGAGAACATCCTTTGCACAGGTTACGAGCTTAGAGCCCTGCATAATCAAATCGTTTGCACCGTCGCTTGTATCGGAGCCGACGTCGCCGGGCACGGCGAAAACCTGCTTTCCCTGCTCAATTGCCTTTTCCGCAGTGATGAGCGCTCCGCTCGCTTTGCCTGCCTCTATGACGACCGTGCCGTTTGAGAGGCCGCTGATTATTCTGTTCCTTATCGGGAAATTTCTCGCATAAGGGCGCGTGCCGGGTGCAAATTCCGTGATAATCAATCCCTTTTCCGCAATTTCTCTGTAGAGCGATTTATTCTGCGGCGGATAGATTACATCTATTCCGCTGCCGAGTACGGCGATGGTATAGCCCCGCTCGGATAGTGCGCCGCGCTGACTTATCGCATCTATGCCGAGCGCCATACCGCTGACTACAAAAGCGCCGCCCATCGCCAGCTCTGCGCCCATTTTGTATGCCATGGTGCGCCCGTATTCGGTACAGTTTCTCGTGCCTACGCAGGCAATGAGAACATTTTTATCAAGATCGCGCATTTTGCCTTTGCAATAGAGCACTATCGGCTTTGCATAGATGCTCCGCAGGCGCGAGGGATAATATTCACTGTCACAGGTGAGAATACCGACATCGTTTTTTATGCAGAAATCAAGTATTTTCTTCGGCATACTCATATTTTTGTCACAGAGGGAATCGACCGTCGCGTCATTGTCGCAAACAGCGGCAAGCTCATCACGCTTTGCCGCATAGACATTGCCGGCGCCGTCGAAGGCATCAAGCAAATGCGATGCCTCCTCACTTCCGGCACCGCAACGAAGCGAAAGCCAGATATAGCAGAGAAGTTCTTCTTTCTTCATAAAAACACTCCTTTACGATAGCTTTACCGTGGGGTTTTTCCGATATTTCCGCCGCAGGCTTCCCATATGATAATGCTCGCCGCCACAGCCGCATTCAGCGATTGCGCACCGCCCTCCCGCATGGGAATGTATACCGCACGCTCGCACGCGGCTCGCACGGCGGGAGATACGCCATGACCCTCGTTTCCGATAACGAAGGCGGCATGAGCCATATCCGGTATATCACCGAGCTTTGCCGCACTTTCGTCAAGCATGGCGGCGTAGATGCGTTTGCCTCCTGCGCGAAGAGTACATATCTTTTCGACGATATCGCATTCTGTCTCGGCATTCACGCGGAAAGCCGAGCCCATGCAGGCGCGCAGGGTCTTCGGACTGTAGAGGTCGGCACTGCCCGCAGAAATATATATCTTGGAAACACCGAAGGCATCGGCGCTTCTGATTATGGCACCGAGATTGCCCGGGTCGCCGACATTATCGAGAAAGAGCACGAAGCCCTCATCGCCTGCGGTGCTCTTTCCTCTCTTCTGCCGCGCAACGGAGAAAACTCCCTGCGGCGCGTTTTCAAAAGAGAGCTTTTCGTATACAGCGTCTGACACAACGGTTATCACGCTGTCAATCCCGAGCGCGTCAAGCTCACCGCTAAAGTGCCCGTACGCATGCTCTGTGATATATACAGCCTCGGGAATATAGCCGCTCCGACAAGCATCGGAAAGCAGCTTTATCCCCTCAAAGGCAAATATCCCGCCTGCATCGCGGTATTTTTTGTCCGCCAGCTTTGCCGCCTCTGTTATTTTCGGATTTGCCCGCGAGGTAATATACGGAAAATCGGTGATTTTTTTCATGCGGTGCTCCTTTTCTGCCTTATAATCGGAAATCGGAAATGCAGTGTCCTCCGATTCTCGCAAAAGGCGACAGAAGCAATATAGCCTCTGCCGCCCCCTTCTGCGCGCTATTTAAAATTAAAGTGCGGCTTTTGCTGTAGCTACGAGGGAAGAAAATGCTTCCTTGTCGTTTACAGCAAGCTCTGCGAGCATCTTTCTGTTCAGGTCTATGCCGGCTCTCTTGAGTCCGCACATAAATGTGGAATAGTTCATTCCGTTTACCTTAGCCTGAGCGTTGATTCTTGCAATCCAGAGTCTGCGGAAATCTCTCTTCTTCTGCTTTCTGCCTGCAAACGCATAGTTGCCGCTCTTCATTACAGCCTGCTTAGCCATCTTGAAGTGCTTACTCTTGGCACCCCAGTAGCCTTTTGCGAGCTTTAATACTTTATTTCTTCTTTTGCGAGTCATCATCGCGCCTTTTACTCTTGCCATCTTATGTTTCCTCCTGTAAAATCAATCTGAATTATTTGTTCGGAATAAGTGTTTTGATTGTGCTCTCGAAAGAAGGGCTCAGGTATGCATTGCGTCTGAGCTGTCTCTTTCTCTTCGGAGTCTTAAGACCGAGCTTATGACGGCGGAATGAAGAGTTCATTTTAACTTTGCCGTTTTTTGTGATAGAAAATCTTTTGGCTGTAGCCTTGTGAGTTTTAATCTTTGCCATGACTGTTTTTCGTCCTTTCGGTATATTAAGTTTTATTTTATTTTTTTACGGGTGATAAGAACAATGTGAGATTTCTGCCCTCGAGAACAGCTTTTTTATCAGCTGCGCCAACGCCTGCGCAACCTGCCTCAAATCTGTCGATCACGGCCTGACCCAGCTCGGGATGACGAAGCTCACGCCAGCTGAAACGGACGACAACCTTTACTTTGTTTCCGGCATTCAGAAATCTGTGCGCATGGTTGAGCTTTGTCTGGAGATCGTGGTCGCCTATCTTGCAGGAAAGCTGAATTTCCTTGACCTCGATGACCTGCTGCTTCTTTTTGGCTTCTTTTTCGCGCTTGTCGCGCTCAAAGCGGAATTTGCCGTAGTCCATTATGCGGCATACAGGCGGTGTAGCCTGCGGCGCAATCATAACGAGATCCAGCTCCTTCTCTATGGAAAGCTCCTGTGCCTTCGCTATCGGTACGACGCCTATCTGCTCCCCGTCTGCTCCTATAAGGCGCACTTCGGGTACTTTTATCTCCTCATTGATGAGATGTTCCTGCTTGCTTATAGTAAGCACCTCCAAAAATAAAATTAAAAAATGCGGAAAGCCAAGCTCTCCGCATAAATAGCGATAATAACGGCGAAAACCGCCGAAAAACCGATATCAGACCGCACGCGAACGAAATCGGGGCGGTGAGAACAGAGAGTTCTGCTTTATTTTGCCTAAACAGTATACCACAGGCTTTGCCTTCTGTCAATACTTTTGAAAAAATTTATAAAATATTTTTCCCGCGAGCATCGCCGCGGGAAAAAGGATTTTTTGCGGAAACGGATTATTTTGTGCCGAAAAGTCTGTCGCCCGCATCGCCGAGACCGGGAACTATGTATGCGTGCTCATTGAGCTTTTCATCGAGCGCGGCGGTATAGATATCTACATCGGGATGAGCTGTCTGAACAGCCTCTACTCCCTCGGGAGCGGCTACAAGACACATGAGACGGATATTTGTGCAGCCTCTCTTCTTGAGCATGGTGATTGCATCGGAGGCACTGCCGCCCGTTGCGAGCATCGGGTCAACAACGATGACTATTCTCTCGCCTATATCTGTGGGAAGCTTGCAATAGTACTCTACAGGCTTGTGTGTATCGGGATCGCGATAGAGACCGATATGACCGACCTTTGCCACGGGAACGAGCTCAAGAATGCCGTTTACCATGCCGAGACCGGCGCGCAGTATCGGAATGACCGCGAGCTTTTTGCCCGAGATGACCTTGCCTGTCATCTTTGTGATGGGGGTTTCGATTTCGTAGTCGCGCAGAGGCAGATCTCTCGTGACCTCATAACCCATGAGCATGGAAATCTCATCGAGAAGAATGCGGAAATCCTTTGAGCCCGTCTCCTTCTTTCTCATGTAGGTGAGCTTGTGCTGAATAAGAGGATGATCGATAATGTGAAGCTGTCCCATTTTTTACTCCGTTCCCGCCGCTGTGCGACGCTTTTTATTTTTTTCAATTTATTATTATACCATGGAGAACACTCTTTTGCAATAGGGAAATTTCCTGTTTTTGCGATATTTTATGACGCAATTTTATGCCGAATGGTAAAAAATGCAAAAAAATAACCGTCTGCAAAAATGCAGACGGTTATCTTCATCTTATTTAAGTGAGCTTGGCGTGAAGCAGAATTTCAGCAACTCGGAGAGCGTATGGGTTCTGTATCCTTCCCCGTCAGCCACATATATAAGGAAGCTGTCGGGGTCACAGAATTCCGCCATCACCTGACGGCACACACCGCATGGATATGCAGGCTCCGATATCCCGTTTTTACCACCGACTACGGCGACGGAAACAAATTCCCGCTCGCCTTCACTTATTGCCTTGAAAAATGCCGTGCGCTCTGCGCAGTTTGTCGGCGTATAAGCCGCATTTTCTATGTTACAGCCGAGATAGACCTTGCCGGAGGCGGCAAGAAGTGCCGCGCCGACGCGAAATCCCGAATACGGGGAATAGGATCTTTCTCTTGCTTTCGCCGCAAGAGCGAGTAATTCTTTCGGATTCATGCTTTGCTCCTTTCAGATATTTCGCTATGTATCAGAAGCTTCCGCCTCTGCCGCCGCGTGAGCTGCCGCCACCGCCACCGCCGCCGCTGCTCTTGCTTTCGGTTTCAATCTTAACCTTGGTAACGGTGCTGTAGAGGTACATATCGGTCTTTTCGCCGAGCTTGAAGCTGTCTTTCTTGACATAGTTTGCCGCGGCGCGCCCGGGCTTTGCATTATTCATGCCTGCCGCCATGATTCCCGTGGCGATAAGACTTATCACTATACTGACGCAGATAATGATTACTTCCTTTTTTACTATATCGGATTTCGTGTCGTCACTATAGTCTCCGTCATCGGGATTGCCGAAATATGCGTTTTTCGCAATGGATTCTATGAATCCCGTAGCGGCGGAGTACCAGTCGCTTTTTTTCAGTCCTTTCAGTGCCGCATTTTCTATATTATCCATAGCGGAGCTTTTAAGGCTGTTCATTTTTCCTATCTGACGGATATAATACTGTCTTGATGAGACATCGACCGCAAGAATTATCGCATCGCTCTTTTGGTCGCAATTGTCGTCATAGAGCGCGTCCGCACGTTCTGTAAGCTCATCCCGACTGAGTGATGAATCCGCGAAGATAATGCCTACAGAAGCTTTGTTTTTTTCTGCCGCATCCTTTGCAAGCGCGGTAATTTCGCTTATTTCATCATCAGATAAAATTCCGTCCGCTATATCTATGAGCGGAGCGTTCCAAAGCCCGCCCGCAAAGCAAGGCAGGCAAAAAAGAATGAGACACGCGGCGAAAATGACAAGAGATAAAATTTTCCTTTTCATACGCCACCTCACAAAATCAGGATAAGCTGAGCCACGAGAGCCACAGCCGCGGCAATACCTGCCGCCCATGCCGCAAATCTGCCTTTTGATACAGGCAATTTGCCCACAAATTTACCGGTCTGCCCATTCATGGCAAAGGTATATGTCTTGTCGCGATATTTTGTATTGAGCATATAAACGGGGAAAAGCGCGTATTTTATATCGCCGTTGCTTGTTTTGATATTGGAGCTTTTTGTCGTCACGCCGGAGTAACCGACCACCGTCGCGCGAAGCTCATCCTCAAGACTCGTGCGAACCCGTTTTGCCGCGCGGGGCGAACATTCCTCATCGGAAACATCATATCTGTCCGCAAAGAAGCCCGAGAGATATGCCGAGCCGAAATCCACCATTTCATTGTAGTTGAAAGGCTCGAGCGAATCCATATATGCATCGTCCATCTTTTCGGAGGCATCGACGGGTATATTTTCAAAAGCCATTTCGCCGCTTCGGCGCACGAGAAAATGGCTTGTTTTGGTATATTGATATTGCCCGCTCCGCCATGACGAAATGCGCGTGGCATCAAAGCTCATTCTTCCGTTTGCCTCACAGTCAAAGAGCCAAAAGGGAACATAGATTCCCGTTATTTTGTCAATATTATTTTCCTCGCGGAACATTTTCGGGAGCAGGACCTTGCCCTTGTAAAATTTCTTCAGCGCATCCTTTGCCGCCTGCTTGTCAAGCTTGAACGGAATTACATAGTCGGGGCGGAGTATACCGTCGATACGCTGTTTTATTATCACGGGATTGCCGCAATACGGGCATTCCGTAGCCGCCATAGTGTCATCACCCGTTATCGCCGCGCCGCAGGACTGACAGATAAATTCCGTCGTTTCTTCGCCGGTTTCGTGTCTCTCATATTTGTCCCATTTCGCGTCAGACTTCTCTTCCGCTTCCTTTTCAATCTCGGAAAGCTGCTCGAGCTGCTCCACGGAAAATTTATTGTCGCAGTATTCGCAGACCATTTCTCCCGTTTTGCTGTCGTATTTCAGCCCCGCATTGCAACACGGACATTTATATTCGATAACGGTTTTATCGCTTGTTTCAGCCAATTTCATTCCCTCCGTTATGTGAATTTTCGGGGATTTCCCGCATTATTTTGCGTCGCTGTCGTCGAAGGGGTCGCCGCACTCGGGACAGAACTTCGGAGGCTTTGACGGATCCTCAGGCTCCCAGCCGCATTTGTCACAGCGGTAAACCTTTGCTCCGCTCGGGCGCTTTGCGCCGCACTCCGCACAGAATTTGCCCTTGTTTAAAGCACCGCACTCCGTGCAATACCAGCCGGCTTCGGCGGGCTTCGCCTTGCCGCATTCATGGCAGAACTTTCCTGTGTTTTCCGCGCCGCATTCGCATTTCCATGTGCCTGCCGCCTTAGCCGCATCAGCCGTCTTTTTCTCTTCCGCCGCTTTTGCCGCCTGCTGTTTTGCGCTCATCTCATAGAGATTGCCTGCGTTTATGCCGCCTGCACCCTGAGCCATATTCATGCCGGCAAAAGCCATGAAAGCACCGCCGCTTCCCTGATTTTTAGCCGCATCCTGCATAGCCTGCGCCTGCGCACCGGAAAGAACAGCCGCCGCCATGCCGGGGTCGCGGAGAACAGCACTCTTCTGATACTGCTTGATCATATTTTCGTCTTCTTCCGAAGCCGTAACGGAATTTACGCCGAAGGAATAAACCTTGATACCGCGAAGCTCCGTCCACTTTTTGGAGAGGACTTCATTGAGCGCATCGGCTATCTCGACAGTATGACCGGGAAGTGCACTATAGCGCACGCCCATCTCGGAAATCTTCGCAAAAGCGGGCTGGAGTGCCGTTAGTAGCTCGGTTTTCAGCATGCTGTCAATTCTGTCTCTCGTATATGTGTCTGTGACATTGCCCGAAACATTCTTATAGAAAAGAAGCGGGTCTACTATCTTATATGAATATTCGCCGTTGCAACGGATGGAGATATCGACATCGAGTCCGATATTCTTATCCACCACGCGGAAAGGAACAGGGCTTGCCGTGCCGTATTTATTGCCCGTAATTTCCTTTGTATTGAAATAATAAACTCTCTGGTCCTTGCCTGTGTCGCCGCCGTATGTAAATCTTCTGCCTATGGTCTTGAAGGTATCGAGTATACTCCTGCCGAGACTGCCTGTGAAAAGGCTCGGCTCCGTGGATTTGTCATATGTGAATTCGCCCGCCTCGGCGCAGAATTCGACAACCTCGCCCTGTGAAACGATAATCATGCACTGACCTTCGTTTACGGCGATACCCGAGCCGTTTGAAATGATATTTTCTTCGCCCTTTGTATTGGAGGAACGGCGCGAGGTACGCTTCTGACCCTTTGCCACGAGAACATTCTCGGAAAGCGCATCACAATAGAAAAATTCCTTCCACTGGTCTGCCATCGTTCCGCCGACGGCGCCTGCAAATGCTTTGATAAGTCCCATAGTAAAAATCTCCTTTTATTTTATATTTATCGCCCACGCGATATGTAATATAATTTTATTATATTATATCATGCTTTTATTATTATTGCAATAAAAAATCAAAAATTTGCCCTTACTTTCAATATTTTTTCAAGCGATGCGAACAAATGTTTGACTTTTTGACGATTTTGTGGTATAATATAATATAGCAGAAAGCTTGCAAAGCAAGCCTGTGGCTTTGCCACTGTAAGCTCCGCTTACCTGCTATATTGACGGCTTCGCAAAAATGCTCTTGCAAGCAAGCATTTTTGCTTCATGGTAGAATTGCAGGAAGCTTGCAAGGCAAGCTTCGGCTTTGCCACTGTAAGCTCCGCTTACCTGCTATATTGACGGCTTCGCAAAAATACTCTTGCAAGCAAGCATTTTTGCTTCATGGTAGAATTGCAGGAAGCTTGCAAAGCAAGCCTGTGCATATTCGATTTGTTGAAAATAATTTTGCTTTCTCGGCAGTGAGAAAGAAACATAAAGATGCTTTTCTTTTCTCGTACTTTTCAATGACGAAAAGTACCAAAAGTCATTTAAGAGGATTTTCCATCCTCTTAAAAATCTTCTTCCGTCGCCTCACGGCGACTCGTGCGAACAAAATGCCCCGACCGTCCAACTATAGCTTAACCATGGCTACAGGTTCGAAACGTCCCCGCGCCGACTCGGATTCACTGCTG
>DODZ01000009.1:19768-22288 GCA_003524145.1 Candidatus Apopatosoma intestinale
GCTATGGCGAACCTCGCGGTTCAGATTTGGGTGCGTGTCTGGGTGCGAACATAGCGAGATGGGGTTTATTTTGATAATACATATATGATAACACCTAATCCGTCGCGGTAAACCGCGCCACCTTCTCCCACTGGAGAAGGCTAACGAGATGCTAATTTTTTAAAAATAAAAAGGTGCCGCATGTAACAAAGATGATTGCTTTTCAAATGGCACAGCGCAAAATGGTGTAGGCGGTTTGTGCTGATGGGGTTGACAAGCCTTCTCCAGTGGGAGAAGGTGGTAGCCGCAGGCTGACGGATGAGGTGTACATAAAGCTTATCTCTTCATCCCGTCAGTGCGCTCGCTCTATTCACGATGCCCTGTCTCGGCGACGCCGTTCAGAGGTGGCTTCGCCACCCTGAACCATCCTCTTGGTCACACAAAAGTACGATAAAAGAAAAAATATCTTTCATTCTTTTCGGAAAAGCGAAAAGAACTCAAAAAGACAAACTTTTTTCCTGCTTTTCTTGGCAGAAAAGCATTTCCCGTTTTTGACAAACCGAATGTATACAGGCACACGCCCGCATACATTAAATTACATTACCGAAACGGAGGTGATAACATAGCAAACGAACGGCTCATTGCCGAAATAGGCGCACGCGCGAAGAGCAATTCTCATCGCATCGAGAAGCTCGAAGAAATCGCGTGTGAAATACACAAGCAAAACGAAAACATAGCAAAAATGGTCGCGCAGATGGAATTCATGAATAAACAGCTTTCCATCCACGACGCAAAGCTTTCCGAGATAGAAAACCGCCCGCAGAAACGGCTCGGCAGTATAATTACCGCCATAATAACAGCCATTTGCGGCGCACTCATAGGCGGTGCTGTCACCGCCGTGCTGAATATAATATAAAGGAGGTGATACTACGGATTTTCTCACAGAAAACATAATTCCGATATGCGGCATCGCGGCAGCACTGGTTGCGGCACTCATCCTTTTTGTCGCAGGATATAAAAGCTACGCGCGCCGTATAATATACATACTCGTATGTGAGGCGGAAAAGCGCTTCGGTGCAGGCACAGGCAAAATAAAATTTGCCGAGGTGCTCTCCGCTTTCCATGCGAAGCTGCCGGCTTTTCTGCGTTCGCTTTTTCCCGAAAAAGTAATAAGCGCAATGATAGAAAACGCCGTCACAAAAATGAAATCCGCGCTCGCGGATGAGCAGAAACGCTCATAGAAAATAGTGCTCCGATTTTGTGCAATGCTCACAATTGATTGCCCGACAAAGGCAATATTTGCCAAAAATCACGGCAAATTTGCGTAGAAAAAAGCGATGATGCCGGCAATCACGCAATATGCCCGCAAAAAACAGCTTGACAATCCGGATTTAACGTGTTATCTTAAAGGTAGAAAATGCGGGATTTTTACATTTCGTATCACATAATACAAAAATCACGGGAGGAATTTTTATGAAAAAACTGCTTGCACTCGTTCTTGCGCTCACAATGCTCGTTGCTGTTTTTGCGGCTTGCGGCGAAAAGGACACGCCCACTACAGCTTCCACAACAGAAGCGACCACCACAACCGAAAAATCAACTGAAACGACTGTGACTACTGAGACAACAGTTACCACGACAGAAGCTACGACAGTAACCACAACCGAAGAGACGACAACGGAAACCACCACTGCCGAAACAACAACGGAGGAGCCCCCTGTAGTTGTTGTAACAGGTCCCGAGGCTTATGTTGATATCAGCTTTGCGGACGGCAAGATTACCGATGCAAAGGGCAACGCTTCCTTTACAAACGTAGGTGCCACAGTCGGCAAAGCAAGCGTTACATTCGGCGGCAATACATATGAAGTCGATGCGCTTTCCGCCTCCAAGGACAAATATGTCATCGGTAAATTCAACAAGCTCTCCACTTCTTCAGAAATGAAAGCATGGGCTGAAAAAGGCTTTACCGTTGAAGCTTTCTACGTTATGTCAATAAAGAACGGTGCCATTCAGGGTATCGTCTGCGGCACGCAGAACGGCGGCTGGGGTCTTGCCGAGGATAAGACAGGCAAGCCTTACTTCATCACAGGCGGCGGCAGCAAATACTACAACTCCGGCGCATATGCAAAGAAGCCCTCTTCGACAACAGAGCTCGTTCATGTTGTCGGCGTATACGATATGGAAAATAAGCTCTGCCTCATCTATATAAACGGTGAGCTTGCACAAAGTGTTTCCATAGGTCCCAAATTCATCTGCGGAGAAGGCAAAACCTTCAATTATTTCTGCCTCGGAGCCGATATAAATTCGCTCCTCAAGGGCGGCGATTTCCCGACAGCCGGCATGACAATGGCAGGTGCTAAAATCTATGCGAAAGCACTTTCCGCAGAGGATGTTGCTACTGTTTACGGCATAGCTGTCGACAGCCTGAAATAATCTTTTTACGCAATGCAAAATCCGTTCTTCGGCTTTCCGGAGAACGGATTTTTTTAGGCAGCCAAGTGGGTAGCTCAAAAAAGATGCAGAATCGTCGAATATCCGTTT
>DODZ01000021.1 GCA_003524145.1 Candidatus Apopatosoma intestinale
CAAGCGAAAAGAACTCTGAAAGAAAAGAATCATAAAGTAACTTTTTCCTTCTCGTACTTTTGTATGACCAAGAGGATGGTTCAGGGTGGCGAAGCCACCTCTGAAAGGGAATTGCTCATCGGCAAAAGCCTCTTTAAATAAAAAGGCGCATTAAAGCTCTGATTGAAAAAAATATTTGCTTTTAGCCTTGAAAAAAGTGTGCTTTTATGATATACTTATCTTGTATCTGTATGGCTTTTTGCGCGGAGGAGCGCATTTTTTATGCGATAGGCGAAAAAAGAGCGCCAAGCGAGGCGCTTTTCTCCGTTCTCGGCAAAAAGTATTGTGCAAAATATATAATATCCGATTGCTCAAATTGTATGAAACAATGAAATCGCATTATTTATAAAAATAAGATTTGATTGTTTGCCGTTTGAGTGGTATAATTATCATAATTATAATGATAATTATTTTTTTCAGATAAAATTCCGGAGGAAACAGTATGAAAAGATTTTTGGCATTATTGCTCGCCCTGACATTTTCAATCTTCTGCTTTGTGGGCTGTACGAAAATAGGTGAGGACGGAAACGGTGCGGAGATAGATGTCTATCTCGGTACAAAACCTCTCAATCTCGACCCTGCTATCGCATATACGGATGAAAATGCGGTTCAGATACTCAATCTCATATTTGAGGGACTTTTCAGGCTGAATGCAAACGGCAAGCTCGAAAAGGCGCTTTGCAAGAAGTATGAGGTATATCAAAATGCCCGCACAGGCATCAAGGAAATGAAGATAACCATCAATACCACACACTGGAGTGACGGCAGTGAGGTTCAGGCAAACGATATCGTTTATGCATGGCGCAGAATCCTTGACCCTGATTTCAATTCTCCCGCGGCTTCCATGCTTTATGCTATCCGCGGTGCAAAATCGGCAAAACTCGGCGAAACTTCCATTTACGATATAGGCGTTTATCCCTCTTCAAAGAATACCGTTGTAGTTGAATTTGAAGATAATGCCGATGTAAATGAATTTCTCTGTAATCTCGCCAGCCCTGCGCTTGTTCCTCTCCGCGAGAACAAGATCTCCACATATAAGGACACATGGTCTCGCAGCAGCACCGACCTTTCCACAAACGGTCCCTTCAGAGTAAGAAAATTCTCAAGCAATCCCACGGAAATTCTGGTGCTTCAGCGCTCCAAATATTATAAGCTCAATATCGTTACAAATACAGAGGCTGCCGATAAATTCGTCACACCTTACCGTATAAATGTTCACTTTGATCTGCCTGCCGACCTTACGGTGGTTTACCTCAAGGGTGCGCAGGAGAGCGTTATGACAAAATATGCGGCAAAAGAGCTTTTCTACCTCTCCGGCATAACAAAAGCCGTTGCCGATGCAAATTCGCTCAAGCTCAAAACGATTGATGCTTCTTCCACTTTCTCTTATATTTTCAACTGCAATAAGTCTTATTTTGCCGATGCAAAGGTAAGATATGCGCTTTCCGTCGCGCTCGACAGAGAACATATGGCAGAGCTTGTCGGCATGGGAACAGAGGCGGCAACATCTCTTCTCCCCTCTATGGTATTCAATACAAAGAAGGGCACGTCCTTCCGGAAGGCAAGCGGCGATGTTCTCCCCGCAACCTCACAGCTTGATGAAGCAAAGCAGCTTATCAAGGAATCCGGTATCAATCCGAAGTCTCTCGGTCAGATAGAGGTTTACTACCGTATTGACCCCGTAAACGACAGTGCCGGCTCCGACCGTCTCGGCAATCAGAGCAAGGAAAGAGCCATTGCACAGTATACAAAGACTGTTTGGGAAGAGCTCGGCTTCAATGTTGTCGTCCGTGGTGTCGGCGATGCCGAAATGGAAACAAGATACAATAACGGAAGCTATGATGTTATGGCGATAGATTTCAGCGTCGTTTCTCCCTATGCTTTCTATAATCTTGCACAGTTCGCACGTGAATACAGCGGTTCCTCCAAGCTTGTAATGGAAGGCGACGCGGATTTCGACAAGAGCGTCGGCAAGGAAAGATATTACATCTCTCTGCCGCATGCCTGCGGGTATATCAGCGAGGCTTTTGAAGAGCTTATCGAAAACGCTCACAAGGAAACAAATGCAAAGGCGAAGGCACAGATTCTTCATGATGCGGAAAAGTTGCTTCTTGAGGAAGGCGGAATTTGCCCTCTCGTATTCAACAAGACAAACTATATGTCTCAGGAAATAAGCGGTCTCAAGACAACTTTCTGGGGAACGGTTGACTTCAAAAAGGCTGATCTCAAAAATTACGAAAAATACAATTTCGCAAATACAACCTCTGAAAACGAAGAAACAACGCAGACAGAAACAAACTGATTTCAATTGAAAAATGAAAGCGGCGCAGGCTATCGCCTGCGCCGCTTCAGTCTGTCGAAGAAGTATATTTTACTGTAAAAACAGACTAAAAGGAGCCGATGGCTCCTTTTATCTTTATCGTATTATCAGAATACTACCGTCAATATCATTTTGAAGCGTTCCTTACCGCGCACGGCATGAGGATGATGCGCGGGCATGACGATACTCTCGCCCTCGTGAAGTTCATAATCCTTGCCGTCTATCGTGATGAGCCCCACGCCGTCAAGGCAGGTGACAAAAGCATCGCCGCCCGACTCATGCGTGCTTATCTCTTCTCCCTTTTCAAAGGAAAAAAGCGTTATGCTCACGGCACTGTTCTGCGCGAGAGTTTTGCTGATTATCTGTCCGTCGCTGTAGGGCAGTTCGTCTGCAAGCGTGAGTACCTTTGCTTTTTCGATATTTTTGATAAGCATTTTCTTCGGGATTTTTACAACCTTTTTTTCTTCCATTTCAATCATTCCTTTCCGAACAGATTATAGTTCAGAACAACAACCTTGTATCCGTCGATGTTGTATACCTTTGTAAAAGGAAATTCATAATCTATATATTCCTCCAGAAGTGAAAATTCATAATCGGAAAGCAAAATGAAATATTCGCTTATGTCGGGCTGGTCATCAAACCATGTGTATTCCGACTGATATTCATATTTTTTTATTGTCCCGTTGACTATCTGAATATTGCGCACCTTCACCTTGGAGTCGGAAAGCACGGTTATCGCCTGCGATTTCCAAAATTCGGCATAGCCGTATTTTAGATCCAGCTCCTCAAGCTTTTCCGCTACTCTGTGCAGGTCGTTATCTCTGCCGTAGTCGGCAGGCATTTTTGCTATCTGACGGACGGAAACTATGGGCGAAAGACAAAGCAGACAGAGCGAAAGCACGGCAAACCGTTTTGATACGAGAGCAAAGCCCTGCGGCTTTATCAGCTCGCATGCCGTGACGGCGGAGGCAAGCACGGCTGTTCCGAGCATGGGAGTGAGGCGCCAGTTTGCGCTGTTCAGCCTGCCGAAAATATAGCCGAAAAGTATCAGCGCACTCTGCACGAAATGCGCGAGAAGCACGAGCTTCGCGCCGCGCGATTCTATCTTTTTATAGAGGCAGGCGCCGATTATCGGCAGAATGAGAATGAATATTCCCGTGAAAATCCTTATCAGATTTCCGATGGATTCAATGCTGACGAGATCGTCGCCGTCCTTTACGGAAACGCCGATAAGCGAGAGCCACTCGCCGCCGAATTTGAGCAGATTGTCCTTCCATGTGTTCATACCGGAGTAACAGGAATACGCGTTGGGATAGCCCGCCTGAACGTCGCCGGAAAGAAGCTTCAGGAGCAGAAGCCCCGCTATTGTGGAAGCGAGGAAAACGGCGACGAGTGTAAGCATATTATTCCATCTCGTGCGCATGAGCGGCTTTTCTTCCTTTTCGGCGAAGATGCGCTCCAGTATCAGCGCACCGACGACAGGCAGAATATATGTCACCACAGACTGTATTCCGTTTGTCGCCGTCAGAGCGGAAAAGACAAAAAGCCCCGCCATAAGCACGATATCCTTTGCTCTGTGTGTCTTATCGGCAAAGAGCAGGCGGTCGCACGGCGTTTTATTTACAAGATAAAGCCCGAAGGCAAGGAAAAGCAACCCGAGGCTGTAATATATAATATGTCCCCACATTATCTCGCGGAGCTTGTCGCTTCCGGAGAGAACCATCGTCACGGCAAAAATGATGAACGAGGTTTTTGCAAGATTATATCCGAGCGAGCGGGCAAGCGCATAGAGCGAGAGGAAGAAGAGCACGGCAAAAAGCACCATGCCGATATTGTGCGTCGTCATAGAAACGCCGAATATCGGGATAAACGGAAGCATGAGCAGATTTCCGCCGAAGGGGAGAAGCGCCGCATACTTGAAATTATCGCTTATCAGCTTTCCCGAGTCATAAGATGCCTGCGCCCAGAGGAGCGTATCCGTGCAGTCGGAATGGAAATATCCCTCGGCGGGTCCGAGGATATAATAGACCACGACGGCAAAAGAAAGCAAAATCAGCAGCAGAGGAAGCACTATTGAGGCTATTTTGCATATTTTCTTTTTATCGAGGGAAAAACGCGATTTTTCTTCTTTTATTTCGATATCATTTTCCATTTTCAGCCTTCTCCTCGTGATATTCTTTTTCCGTATTCACGCCCCAGACCTCTGCCTTGGAGGTTTTGCCTGCGGCAACGGCACGGACGGCTTCTATCGCCGTCATGATGGAGTGGTCCATATTGTTGTAGCGGTGCTGACCGTTTCTGCCGAGGCACCAGAGATTTTCTATGCCGTCGAGATATTCGCGCACCTGACCGAAATGATTGTATGAGCCGAAATATGCGGGATAAGCTTTTTTCACGCGGATGCGCACGCTGTCCAGTACATCTGCTTTGTCGATGACGCCTATTTTCGCAAGCTCGTCCGTGGCAAAGGCAATAAAATCGCCGTCGCTCATATTCCAGTATTCATCGCCCTCGTTGCAGAAGTATTCAAGCCCTATCCAAACGGTGTTTTCAAAATTCTCAACCATATACGGCGACCAGTTGTTGAAAATCTGGAGTCTGCCGAGCTTGACCTCGCGCTCCTGAATATATATCCAGCAGTCGGGAACGATATCGCCGACTGTTTTGAATTTTGTCTTGTTCTTTATCTTCAGCTTGTTTACGAGAAGTCCGACTGTCATAAAATCGCGATAAGGCAGGTTCAGCGCGATATCGCGTACATCCTCGGGAACAACGCTTCCCATGCCGGAGACAAGATCCTTTATCGGCATTGTGGAGAAGAAAACATCGCCCGTGTAGGTCTTTTCGCCGTCCTTTTCCATGGCTGTGACGCTCTTTATATCATGTCCGTCGGTGTCTATTTTCATAACGCGGGAATTCATGATTATTTCGCCGCCGAGCGCGCGGATTTCATCTGCCATTTCTTCATAGAGCTGACCGGGACCTTTTTTCGGATAGGAAAATTCTTCTATGAGCGAGGTTTCCACCTTGCCGTCTTTCTTTTTGAAGGGCTTGGCAAGCGCGGACCATACCGCTTTCATGAGCGAAAGCCCTTTTACGCGCTGTGCGCCCCAGTCGGCAGGGATTTCCGAGGGATTGACGCCCCAGAGTTTTTCCGTATAATCCTCAAAAAACATCTCATAGAGCGGCTTGCCGAAGCGATTGATATAGAAATTGCGGAGCGAATCCTCTTTCTTTTTGAAAATGCTTGACCATACATAGCCGAAGCCCGCCTTCATTGTTCTGCCGAAGCCCATGTTTTTGAAGGTTTCCGCCTTCATGGAGATGGGATAATCGAAAAATTTATGCAGGTAATATATGCGGGAAACTCTGCGGCGGCGGAGCATGACCTTGTCTGTCTTTTCCGGGTCGGGTCCGCCCTCGGCGAGCGCCTTTTCATTTTTGAGCAGGATATCATCCTTTGAGGGCGCGCCCTGCATCGGCATGAAATGCTCCCAAAGCTCGTTTACCTCATCTATCTTTGTGAAGAAGCGGTGTCCGCCGATATCCATGCGGTTGCCGCCATACTGCGCGGTGCGCGAAATGCCGCCGATAAATTCGCTCTCCTCAAGGATTATCGGCTTGATATCAGTCTCTGTGAGAAGCTTGTAGGCGGCTGTCAGTCCCGCGGGACCCGCGCCGATGATAACGGCTGTTTTCTTTTCCATGGTTTCTTCTTCCTTTCGGTATTTTTGTTTTTTTATCTTTTTATAGAGTGACTTTTTCTTTATCGTATTTTTGCATGACGAAAAGTAGTGAAAGTAACTTCTCTCTTTATCGTACTTTTGCATGACCAAGAGGAGGGTTCAGGGTGGCGAAGCCACCTCTGAACGGCGTCGCCGAGACGGAGTATACCAAAAGTCATATAAGAGGGCTTTCCTCCCTCTTATATATCTCCTCCCGCGTGCACGAGTTAGTCGTACGAGCCATGCGTGGCGAGTACATGCGGCAAGGGATAAATCGAAAGTCGGCGGTTTTGCCGCTCCCCACGATTTCAGCCATACCACGCGTGCGAACATATCACACGAAAGAGCCGAGCAGATTCGTGCACGCATTGTCTGCACGCCCGCTGAAAAATGTGTGGCGGGCGTGGGCGGAGCCTGTGCGCCGACGAAAGCAAGGATTTTCGCCAGCCTTCTCCTGTGGGGAATTGACCGATTCGCGCAAGCGAACGCGGTCGGCGTCGCCGAGACAGGGGCAGAAGGTGGCGCGGTTTACCGCGACGGATGAGGTGTTACTACAGTATATTGCCGAAACAAACCCTATCTCGCTATGTTCGCACCCATACTTTCGCCAAAAGCTCAACCGCGAGGTTCGCCATAGC
>DODZ01000041.1:0-386 GCA_003524145.1 Candidatus Apopatosoma intestinale
CACAAGGGCAGAGATTATATCATAGATGAAGTTATCCTCAAGGCTATTCCCGCTCCCAGAAAGGAAATGAGCAAGTATGCTCCCAAGATGATAACAATGAAGATAAATCCCGATAAGATTCGCGATGTCATCGGTTCCGGCGGCAAGATAATCCAGAAGATTGTTGCCGAGACAGGCGCTAAGATTGATATCGAGGATGACGGCACGGTTTATATTCTCGCGGTTGACCAGCAGTCCGCAAAGGATGCCAAGGCTATCATCGATGCCATCGTATTCGAGCCTGTAGAGGGTTGCTGCTACAACGGCACCGTAACAAGGATTATCCCCATCGGCGCTTTTGTTGAGATTGCTCCCGGAAAGGAAGGTCTTGTCCACATCTCCAAGCT
>DODZ01000041.1:636-829 GCA_003524145.1 Candidatus Apopatosoma intestinale
GGTCTTGTCCACATCTCCAAGCTTGCAAACAAGCGCGTTGAGACTGTCGAGGATGTTGTCAGCGTAGGCGACAATGTAACAGTCAAGTTCCTCGGAACAGACGAAAAGGGCAGACTCAATCTCTCCATGAAGGACGCTCTTCCCCAGTAATCGGATATATGTATAATAGAAGCGCGGAAAAACCGTTCGGTTT
>DODZ01000041.1:1060-14161 GCA_003524145.1 Candidatus Apopatosoma intestinale
CGTTCGGTTTTTCCGCGCTTTTGTGTTTCGGATATCGGTTGTGGGTTTTCTTTACGAAAACACCGAGAAAATCAGATTAACAAGCATACATGTAAACGCACCGAAGAGAGTCGGCAGAGCCGCGGCAATAAGCATCCAGCGCGTACTGCCCGTTTCCTTTTTCACGGAAATAAGCGTGGTGGAGCAGGGAAAATGCGCCATGGAAAATATCAGGAAGCAGAGCGCTGTTTTTATGCTCCAGCCGTTGGCGGTCAGTATGGCACCGACCTCGGTTATAGCTCCCGCTTCCGTCAGCTCGCTGCCGGAGGTATAAGCCATTAGTATTATCGGCAGGACTATCTCGTTTGCGGGCAGTCCGAGCAGAAAAGCCGCGAGTATAACGCCGTCCATGCCGCAGAGAGCGGCAAGCGGTTCGAGGAAAAGGCAGATATGCGAGAGCAGAGTGACACCGCCGAGGGTGATATTTGCGAGAAGCCAGATAAGCAATCCTGCCGGAATGGCTATCATCACGGCTCTGCCGAGAACGAAAACAGTCCTGTCCAGCATGGAGCGCACTATCACGCGCGGTATATTCGGCTTGCGATACGGCGGCATCTCGAGAATAAACGATGACGGCTTGCCATGCAGGATTGTCGACGAGAGAAGCCTTGACGCTATAAGCGTGAATATCACGCCGAGCAGTATCACCGCGGCGAGAATGAGTGCACAAACGACGGACGGAAGTCCCGTGCCTGCCGAGAAAAACACGGTTATAACCGTTACAAGAGCGGGGAAGCGCCCGTTACAGGGCATGAAAGCGTTTGTGAGTATTGCGATGAGACGTTCCTTTTCCGAATCGATTATTCTCGCTCCGACAACACCCGCCGCATTACAACCAAGCCCCATGCACATGGTAAGCGACTGCTTGCCGCAGGAGCCGCAGGCGGCAAAGCACCTGTCAAGATTATATGCTATTCTCGGCAGATAACCGATATCTTCAAGCAGAGTGAAAAGCGGGAAGAATATCGCCATGGGCGGAAGCATGACTGCGACTATCCACGCAAGCGTGCGATATATGCCGAAGATCAGCATGCCGATAAGCCATTCCGCCGCTCCGACAGCTGTCAGCGCGCGGTGCAGTACGCCTTCAAATTTGCCGAATAGGGAGGAAAGTGCTTCGGAGGGATAGTTTGCGCCGACGATGGTTATCCAGAAAATGACGGCAAGCAGCATAGCCATCGCGGCAAAGCCGGTTAATCTGCCGCAGAGTATCCTGTCGGCACGCGATGAAGCAGGGCTTTCCTTGCCTGTGCGCTTTATCGCACGCCTGCAGATTGCCGCCGCGTATTCGGAAATGGTATGTACCGCCTCGGCATTTATCGCCTCACTGTCGAGTCCTATACCGCGCAGTCGCTCCTTTTCCGCATTCAATGCCGCCTCGTCTGTCACGCTGTATTCGTCATGCTCAAGCAGAAAACCGGCATCGCCCTCGAGCAGGCGCAGGGCAAAGAAACGCTCCTTTCCGACAGGCGCTTTTATTATAGGAAGAAGATTTGCTATCGCTTTTTCCAGTTCGTCGGTGTAGCGCAGGGAAATGCCTGATTCGGGATTTTCCGCCGCCTCGTGAATGCGCGACGCGACAGCGGCAACACCTGTTCCTTTGCCTGCGCTTGTGCCGACTGTAGGAATGCCGAGCAGACGCTCGAGCGAGGTGATATCCGGTGTGATACCGTTTGCTTTTGCTTCGTCGAGCAGGTTCACACAGAGCAGAATATGCGGCGTTATTTCCGAAATCTGAATGAGCAGATTGAGATTTCTTTGCAGGCGGGAAGCATCGCAGACTACGATGACCGCCTCGGCATCGCCGAAGCAGATGAAATCACGCGCGGCGGCTTCCTCCTCGGAATTTGCCGACAGGGAATAGCACCCGGGCAGGTCGACAAGCGTACAGCCCGCATCGCGGCAATAGCCTGCGGCAAGCCCGACAGTTTTGCCTGTCCAGTTTCCCGTGTGTTGCTTCAGCCCCGTGAGATGATTGAAAATCGTGCTTTTGCCTACATTCGGATTGCCCGCGAGCGCGACTCTCCTGCCACAAAATTCCGTTTTATTCGTTAAGCTTTTTCCCGTAGAGCTGCCTGTCAGTCCCATTTTCATCCTCCGTCAGTAAAATTTTGCATGCGTCCTGCCGTCGCAGAGCAATGACTGTGCCGAGTATCTTATATGCACATGGGTCGCCGAGCGGGCTGATGCCTGTTTTTTCAACGGCAGTGCCGCACGAAAAACCGAGATCCATAAGTCGTCGCAGGAGTGCACCTTTTTCATTTATATCATATATTATGCCTGCCGAACCTATCGGAAGCTCGGCAAGAGTTTTTGCATAGGTTTGTCTTTTTGTCATTTCTGTAGTTGCCTCCTGTGATAATATATGCGGTGGCGTATGTGCCGTGAAAGGCATGGCGAAAGGCAATATCCGCGTTTTATAGCGAAATATGTCTTTTTATACTGCAACGGATATGATTTCGGGCTGCAGGGAAGCGAAATATATTTTTCGCTTTTAATAAAATGCTTGACAATGAAGCGGTATTTATGCTATACTGTACGGGCAATGAAAATATTGGGGTGTAGCCAAGCGGTAAGGCACGGGACTTTGACTCCCGCATTCGTCGGTCCGAATCCGGCCACCCCAGCCATGATGCGTGTCTGATTTAGATGCAGGCACGAAAAAACGAGAAAAGCGGAGATTTCGAGAGATTTCTCCGCTTTTTTCGACTCTGAAGTTTTTCGAAATTTTGTAGATGCATTTCGGGCTTTTCGGCTCTGTAGACAGATTCGAACCGGCGAAATGCATTTTTTGATATAGATTCCCCACAGCAGCAAATCCGTGGACAGATTCGAACCGCCACACACTTTCCGAAGCCTTTCAAAAATCCTTCCCATTCAAAATTTTTTACAAACCCATAGATGTAACGGTCTTATGGACAAATTTGAACTTGTAAAACGCTTGAAATGTCTACCAAAGTGTGGTATAATAAAGTGTATTCAAATGAAAGGAGATAAAAATATGGACTTTAAGCTCCTCATTCGAAGATTTTTCGCATTTGTAATTGACTGGAATATTATGTTCGGTGTTGCTGTGGCACTTATGTTCTATTGCCCCGGGAGCAATCCTGAATATCTGCTTTATCCGAGCATCAAGATGCTTACTTCTGCGGGATTCCTATTGGGACTTATATGGTTGCCCCTTTACTGCTTATTCAAAGATTGCTTATTTGGAAGAAGGAGTTTGGGCAAACTGATCTGCGGTTTGATGATTCAAAATTCCGAAACAGGGGGAAAAGCATCTTTCGGCCGTTTGATTTTGAGAAACGTTACATACGCGATCGTGCAGATTGAAGGAATTGTCGTTTTAGTTAATAAAGGTAAACGATTGGGTGATTCTATCGCTAAAACGCAGGTAGTGAGAAACATTAAGAATACATAGATTTGTTTACAGGCATGGTTCTGCAAGCCCGGAAGATCGCGGTCACTTGCAGCGCGCCTGAATTGACCTGTAGACACATGATGCGTGTCTGATTTAGATGCAGGCACGAAAAAACGAGAAAAGCGGAGATTTCGAGAGATTTTTCCGCTTTTTTCGACTCTGAAGTTTTTCGAAATTTTGTAGATGTATTTCGGGGTTTTTTGACCCGTAGCCGGATTCGAACCGGCGAAATGCATTTTTTGATATAGATTCCCCACAGAGCCAAAAACGTGGACAGATTCGAACCGCCACACACTTTCCGAAGCATTTCAGAAATCCTTGCTGTTCAAAATTTATTTACAAAGACATAGATGCAAAGGAATTTTGGATAGATTCGGGCTATCGAAACGGTTGAAATGTTTCAAAGTTGTGGTATAATAGATAAAAAAGTATGGGATGTTCCCAACAATATGACAAAGGAGAGTATCAAATGAAGAAAAATCATCTTCGTGAAATAGTTGGCGATAAAATACGCTGGCAATATTTTACATGGCCGCTTTTGATATTGTTGTTTTGCATGATTCTTGTTCCTTACTGTATCTTTGTTTTTTCCTTGAGCATGGGGGAATTCAATTTATCAAAGTGGACTTCTGATCTGTTGATTTCCGTCGAGGTGTGTTTGGGCTTTGCAATTCCCTTTATTATCCTATCATTGCTTAACCGACGATATTTTGGTAAAATTATTTGTGTCATAAATGAAGATGGAATACATCATAAAGACGGTTTGACAAAGTGGGACGACATTGTCAAAATAGAATACGAAATTGAATTGCCGGGTGGAGTAGTCAAAAAGGAAAATTTATTTTGTCACTCTGTCATTCACACAAAAAAACAGAGAATAACGCTTATTCATACACCAATATTCTTTATTTCAAAGGTAAAAAAGTATAAACCATCTATTGATGCAGGCGTTTCGAAAAACAGCAAATGGATGATTGGATTCATCATTGTTATGCTCGTTATTGCAGTACCTATCATACCTCTTCTTACATAGAACTCGTTACAAGCATGGCGTTAAAAGCCCGGTAGAACTCGGAATCTTTTAACTCCCATCATCGCCAAGGGGGGAGTCTACCCTCTGCAAAATCAGTGTGCATCTAAATCAGCCACACACGGTTTTGCATCTAAATCGGACAAACATCACAAGCCTCCCGCGCGTCAGCGCGGGAGTTTTACTTATTACTTCTTCGTTTTTCATTCTTCACGAGCGTTGCAAAGTTATAGGTAAGAGTGAATAGTGAATAGTGAATAGTGAAGAAGTGGAAGCCACTGCTTCACGCAAGAGGAGGGCTTCGTTTGCGTTGCGCATAAATACTGTTGATTTTAAACCGAAAGTATGGTATAATTATAAAAAAGTAATGCTGTGAGAAAAGATAAACTTGGATTTCTTTCGCGATAGCATATGTAAAACCCGCCGCCGGAATCTCCCGCAGCAGACAGATTAAGAGAAGAATTTGTCAAACAGTTTAATCTCAAATCGACATAAGTCAAGAAAAAACAAGGAGGATAAACCACTATGACACCAAAAGAACAATGCGAAGTACTGCTGGACAAATTGCTCCCATTTGCAGAAGAACAGATGAAAAAGCATCGCGAATTTTATCCGTTTGCGGCTGTTATTCTTACGGATGATGCCGTGGAATTAACCGGAAGCTATGACGGCGGCGAACATCCGGAATCAAAAGATGTTATCAACGATTTGATTCAAATACACAAACAATTGGCGCATGATGGAAAGATTAAAGCCAGCGGAATTGTTTGGAATGCGTCTGTGACTTCCGCAGACGGAAAGCCCTCTGATGCTATCATTGTAAGTTTGGAACATAAAGACGATTATTCTGTTATCGTTGGCGAGCCTTATAAAATCGGTCTTTTCAAAAAAGTCACTTTCGGCAGTTTATTTGCAACGGAGGGAAAACACGACATTTTTTGAGAATACATCGGTTATTTCAAAATTTGCGAAAGGGGAAAATATGGTTCCGTATTATCTTGAAAACCATTTGAAAAATATAAGAAAAAGCAAAGACCGCGTGACGGCGATACTTACTTCCTCTGCTGGAAATACAAAACTGGATATATTTTATTACGGAGAAATCATCGTAAGTAAAGGCACGCCTTTTATAACAGATGGGAAATTCCCTTGTCTTATCGTTGCAAAAGACCCGATTTCCGGTGAGGAGTTTACGGTTTTTGACGGGGCAAAGCACGGATATGACGCCATGTTTTGTAATGAATATGCGGATGCGCCGAGCCGCAGTCTTGTAAAATATGAAAAATACAGCGGCGAAATCCAAATTCGACTGTGGTACTCCATTGATTATGAAGAAGAAAAAGAGTGCTACGATTTTGAGGGGAATAAAGTAAAACTGATGTATGGCTTTATGGATTGGGAAGAGGCAAAATCCATCGGATTTGACTGGATATCGCTGAAGTTTGTTAGTCAGAGAAAAGAATTTTTTGAAATGGAGCTTGCGTAAATCTTATAAAATTATCCGAAAAACAGGAAGAAGGAAAATATGGTCGAATCAAAAATCTATATAGGGCTGAATGATCTTGCTTCAAATACACAGCTTTTTGAAAATGAAAAATATATCAGCATACTTCGCAAAGTTTGCCATTCATACAGAGTGCCGTTTTCTTTCAGCGTGCAGGAGGGCGGATATATTTACGAAAGCGGAGAATATGCAAAGGAAATATGCTTGGTGCTTACTCTTATTGATGTCGAAAAGTCTGTCGTAAAAGATATTGCGGGAGACCTGTGCGCATTTTTTAATCAGGAGTCTGTTTTGATTACCGAAAACCGGATAGATGCATATTTTATTCGAGAAAGACTGGAATACGACAGCAAAGAAGATAGTGGCTCTGATTAAGCGGCAAAGGAGGGATGATATGGATATCATAAAGACAAAAGCCTTTTGAGACCATGCCGCTCGAACCCGATAAATCGGGATATATTGATTATTTGTGCGCTCAGTATATCGTTTTCGGAAATCCAGATGATTTTGCGGAAACGACAGTTGGCTCTGTCGATGTGGCTATTGCCGAAATGCATCCCTCGACGCAGGCAGAAGAGCCTCATTTTGTTATTGAAGCGTCCCCTATCCGTTTAAAATGGGTGATGTAGAGAGCGACTTACACAGAGAAGAATATTTACCAAACTGTATAAAAGCTCGGGAAGGGTAATACCTTTCCCGAGCTTTTTGAGTTTCCGGAGTTTTATCATATTCACAAGTGTCAGCGGTTCATTATTCCCGCCTGCCATTGCCGTCGGAGGGTGCTTCGAGCCGTCTTTCGAGAAAAGAACGAATCCACAGTTGTGTATAGGAATGCAGATCATCGAGCTGTACATTTGACAGTCCGCGACAATATCTGACATATTCGCAGAGCAATCCGTTTACAAAAACGGAAATATCAAGTGACAGATATTCCTTGTTTTTTATGCGTTTGTCACGGTTGCAAAGCTCCAGAAATTTATTTGTCGCTATAGTGGTCAGCTTTTTTGCCGTGAAGAGAAAGTCATTTGAGCGGCAGAGCAACTTGTAGTTTTCATCACTTTCGCTGATATACTGGAAAAATATTTCCGCAAATTTCTCGGCGCTCTCGGCTTCAAGCAACTTGGTATTGCTGAAAAAACGGTCTATAAGCTCGTTTTCATAGTCCTGTGCGATACTGTATGTGTCATCGTAATGCGAATAGAAGGTACTGCGGCTTATATCCGCCCTCCTGCACAGCTCGCTTACCGAAATGCGCGAAATTTCCTTGTATTCCGAAAGCATCTCTGCAAATACGCTTTTGATAATTCGCTTTGTTTTTGCCGATGACCGATTGAGATTTTTAACTTTCATATATATTTTCCTTTACAGTTTTATAGATAGCGTACATATTTAGACACTGATTATTATTTTGCTCTTTCATTTCGTTTGCAACTTTATTATAATACAACAGTGTTGAGATGTCAACAGTGTTTAAAAAATAAAACGGGAGGAAATGTATGCACACGATAGAAGTGGAGCATCTGACAAAGGATTACGGCTCAGGTCGCGGCGTATTTGCACTCGTTGCCGCAACGGGACTTACAGGATATATAATCGGCTCGGTACGCTTCACCAAGAAAGACCTGCCGCTGTAAAAAGTAAAATAAAATAAAAAAGGAGAATAAAAATGTTTGAATTTTCAAAACTCTGCAAGGAATTTGAGGCGCTCACCGTTCTTGAGCGCGGCGTAATAATGACGGGAAAATCCGCCGAAATTTTCGCAAAGCTTCGTAAGCTTAATGTGCCCGGGGTAGACCCCGTGCAGACGCTTGCCGGATTTATTCTCGGCTCCGTGGTAGCGGACGGGCGCGTGAACGAACAGGAATATCTCCTGATATATCCCGCACTTATTCATACATTCGGAGATGATTTCGACTTTGAGAGCATCAAGCAATCCTTTAAGGATGACCGCGACGGAAGAAATGCCGTCAAGGAATACACGCAGGAGATGCTTTCACTCATCTCTCGTGCGGATGAGAGCCTTATTGAGGATGTTGTCCTGCTGTGCCTCTGCGTTGTGAGCGTGGACGGCAGGATTTCGCCGAGAGAACAGCGCTATATCCGCAAGCTTTGCAAAGCATAAGCAGTATCTGACTCTGCAGCCCCGCTTCTCGCCTGAGAAGCGGGGCTGATGTGCTTTTTCCTTGACTTTTCGGTATATCGTGGTATAATAAATAAAACAAAACACGGAAAAATCAGGTGTTCGGAGGCAAATGATGATTTACAAAAACGGATTCAGGGAATATTTTCTCATGGTGGTGTTTTTCGGTGTGCCGATGGGCGCTCTCACCGGGCTTATGAAAATGAGCGTCGCGGTCGGGCTTATTGCGGGAGTGTTCTCCGGAGCCGCCTTTATGCTTCTGATGCTTTTGTTTGTGAAGGTTCAGGAAAAGAACTACGCGAAAATGCGCGCGGAACTGTCAAAGCAGAGAAAAATTATCTGTGACGGCGCGGCAACGATACAGGGTACGGGCGGCTGGATGTTTTTCACGGAGCAGGGCTTGGAGTTTTATCCTCATAGGTTCAACACATCAACAGAAGAAATGTTTATCCCGACGGATATGATAACCGATGTGAAAACGCGGAAAAATCAGCTTGTCGTGACTACGGAAAACGGCTTGACATTTGCAATCGTCGTAGCCCGCGTAAAGGAATGGAAAAAGCAGATAGATACCGCGCTGACGGCGGGAAAATAAGGGGAAATAATGAAAGACGATAAGATATGGGAGAAAATGTACGAGGCGGCGACCGCCGTGCAGAACGGGAGAAAAATTTCCGACTATATAGATGCCGGAGGGGTGGCGGCGGCAATTCTCTCGGAGAGCGGGAAAATATATACCGGAGTATGCGTCGATACTGCATGCACTCTCGGCATATGCGCGGAGAGAAATGCAATCTTTCATATGCTGACCTGCGGCGAGAACCGCATAAGCAGAGTGCTTACCGTGATGCCTGACGGAAAAACCGGTGCGCCATGCGGAGCCTGGCGCGAGCTGATGGCTCAGCTGATGCCGAAAGATTACGGTAAAACAGAAATAATGCTTGATTATGAGAGCGGGCGCACGGTGACGCTCGGAGAGCTTACACCGGAATGGTGGACAAAATAATGAAGCGGTCAGGACTTTTTGACCCGACACAGATAAAACAGCAGAAAATCCTCGGATTTCCTGCTGCCAGAGTGTTGAAAAAGCATTTTTTACTTTAAAAACAGATAAAAGCATTTTTTTGGCATAGCCTTCTCCTGCGGGAGAAGGGGGACCGCGATAGCGGTGGATGAGGAGTAAAATTGAAATTTTGACGCAAATGCTACTATAATTTGTCTGTAAACACCTCATCCGTCAGCCTACGGCTGCCACCTTCTGCCCCTGTCTCGGCGACGCCGACCGCGTTTGCTTCGCGAATCGGTCAATTCCCCACTGGGGAAGGCTTTCTTTTTTTGTCGATTTTGCGCATCACCAATACTGATTTCTGAATTTAGTTTTTTTGACAGACTGACAGCAGAAAATCCTCGGATTTCCTGCTGTTTTATATTTACCTTTTTACATTGCGGCAAAGGAGATTTTATCCCTCGGAATCTCGACGGTTTTTCCGGCGAGATAGCCGAGAACTCCGCTTTCCTTTGTGAATATCAGCTTATATGAGCAGAGCGCCTGTCTGCAGATGCCTTTTTCGCGGTCGCTTTTGTTTACGGCATATTTTCCGTCGCCCACGAGCGGATGACCTATGCTTGCCATGTGCGCTCTTATCTGATGTGTGCGCCCCGTGACAAGCTCGACTTCAAGCAGAGCTTCATCGCCGAGAGTGGCAAGCGTGCGGTATTTTGTCATGATTTTCTTTGCGTCGCCGAGTTTTGCGGGCGGCTTTTTCTTATAGACGCGGACGATATTTTCATCGCCGTTTTTGATGAGATAGCCCTCAAGCGTCGCTTCCTTTTCACGCGGGATTCCGCGCACGCGGCAGAGATAAAATTTCTTTATATCGCGGTTGCGTATCTGGTCGCACAGCTCGCGCAGAGCCTCTGCGGTCTTTGCCGCTATCACAAGCCCCTCTGTATTTCTGTCTATCCTGTTGCAGAGAGCAGGGGAGAATGAACGCTCGCCATCGGGGTCATATTCGCCTTTTTGCCAGAGATAAGCCTTTATCTGCTCGATAAGCGTATTCTGCTCGCCTGCCTCGTCGCTGTGGCAAAGAAGCCCGACGGGCTTATTACAGATGAGTATATTCTCATCCTCATATGCCACATCAAAGCGCGGGCGCAGGCTCTTGAAAAAATCTTTTTTCTCGCCTGTCACGAGAAATTCCTCGCTTACAAAAAGCTGGAGCGTATCGCCCTCCTCGAGGATATCCGATATCTCGGCGCGCTTTCTGTTGCGCTTTATTTTCTTTGTCCGAATGAATTTATACATCATGGATTTCGGCATATTCGGAAAAGCCTTTGCTATGAATTTGTCAAGGCGCTGTCCTGCGTCGTTTTTATTTATCGTGACAATCTGCATATTTCCCTCACTCGGCTTTGCATATCAGCCTGCCGTTTTTGATTTCCGCGGCATATACGCGCACCTCTTTGCCGCGAAGGTCATCCCCCTCAAGCTCGGCTTCGAGCATATGCTCGGTATGACCGCGGTTTATGCCGTTTTCATATGTTTCGAAAAGCACCGTGCCGCGATAATCGCGATTAGCCTCATAGACGACATCGGCAAGCACCGCTCCCAACTCCGCAAGCTCGCTTGCACGGCGTGTTTTGATATTCTCGGGCACCTGCTCGGGCATACTCGCCGCTTCCGTTCCTTTGCGCGGAGAAAAAGGGAAGATGTGCATATGCAGAAAGCCCGCGCGGCGTGCAAATTCCTCTGTCTCGGCGAAATCCTCCTCCGTCTCACCCGGGAAGCCCACGATGATATCGCAGGTGAAGGTGGCGGCGGGGATTTTTTCCTTTATATAGCTTATCGCGTTCATTGCCATGTCGGCATTGTATCTGCGGCGCATGGCGGCAAGCACCTTACTGCTTCCGCTCTGGAGCGAGAGATGAAATGAGGGCATGAATTTTTCGCAGGATGCGAGCGTATCAACAAGCGCTGGTTTCAGCACGGAGGGCTCAAGCGAGCCGAGGCGGATGCGATGCACGCCGTCGATTTCGGCTATTTTCAGAATAAGCTCAGAAAGCCCTATGCCGTCGAGATCCTTGCCGTATGATGCGGTTTCTATGCCCGTCAGCACAACCTCGCTGTAGCCCGCCGAAACAAGTCCGCGAATTTCCTCGCAGATATCCTCGGGCAGGCGGGAAACGACCCCTCCGCGTGCGTCTTTTATTATGCAGTAGGCGCATTTATTGTCGCATCCGTCCTCGATTTTGACGAAAGCACGGGCGTTTTCCGTATGGTAGATGCGCATGTTTTCGATAGGCGTATTTCCGAGTTCCGCTATCTCTATGCGGTTATCGGCGGCAGAAAGCGAAACGAAATCCGCAGCATATTTTGCCGCGCGGAGCTTGTTTCTGTTGCCGAGGACGAGACGCACACCGTCTATCTTTGCCGCATCTGCCGCCGCTATCTGCGAATAGCAACCCATGACGATGACGGCGGCATAGGGATTTTGCTTTGCCGCATGGCGGATGAATTTGCGAGATTTCTTTTCGCTTTCCGCCGTCACGGCGCAGGTATTTATTATATAAACATCGCAGTCCGCGTCATTTTCGGCTATTTCAAAGCCGTATTTTTCAAGCTCTGCCGCCACAGCCGCAGATTCATACTGATTTACGCGGCAACCGAGCGTATATATATATGCGCGGGGCTTCCTTTTTGCATTATTCAAGTTTTCTGTCCTCCGCAGTGGGAAAATTGTATTACTTTATTATTTTACAGCAAAAAAGTGCTTTTTTCAACAGTTTGCGCGAAATTCGGTATAGATTTTTCTCTTTTGCGGAAAATATGCAAAAAGGAGATGAGCGCATGAATTTCGGAAAAGGAAAGAGCGATATACTTTTTTCGCTTATCTGCATCTGGGCAATAATATTTTTCTCGGCGGCTTTTACGGCAATAGGCGCGGCGGCATCGCACGGCGAATGGGTACTCACTCATGCCGAAACCGAGCGCGAGGAGCATATTGTCGCAGAATCGGAGGATGAAGCCGTGGAGGCAAACGGCGATATTGAGATAAAAGCCGAAAAGGCAGATGATGCGGATGAAAACGGCATTCGCGCGATAATTTCCGCCTCGGTTGTCGCCGTTATTTCGGGTGCCGTGACGGCTTTCGCTTTGCGCAGGCACAGCGAAAAAGAATAGCTGGCGTGCGGATTTTCGCGAAAATCGCGGGGGAAATTTATGCTTTTTCACAAAAATGTGAAAAAAACATATAATTAACCGAGGTGATAAAAATGGATACGGAAATCCGCCGCAGAAAGCCGAAGAAAAAGCGCAAGGTGATATTTATAGTGACAGCCGTCATCGCGGCTGTTATTCTCATAGCCTCATATCTCGATAATAAGCTCGATCCGCTTGTTGCCATGATGGCGGAGGTTCAGGCAAAAAATAAGGTGAGCGAAATGATAAATACTTCAACGGAGCGTGCTATTCTTGAATCCGGATATACGTATGACAGCCTCGTGAATATCAGATATGACAGCGTGGGCAGGATAACCTCGATTTCCGCCGATTCGATAAAAATGACGCGCCTGCGCACGAAAATAACGGATTACATAATAAACGATTTCAAGGATTTCGGAGGATTTACGATAGAGATTTCCGTAAGCAATTTGATGGATGATGAAATAATTTTCGGCAGATTTCCGGATATGTCCATACCTGCCTCGATAGATCCCGGAGCCGCCGTGACAAGTACGCTGGAGAGTGCTTTTGAGGCGGCGGGGATAAATCAGACCCTGCACAGAATTTATGCCGATATAAAGGCAGATGTCTGCGTGCTGACGTTGATATCAAATTTCAATATAGAGATAAATGCAAAAGTGGCTCTCGCCGAAACGGTGATAGTGGGCGATATCCCGAAGGTGTATTGGGGGAATTGACCAATGCACGCAGTGCGTTGGTCGGCGTCGCCGAGACAGGGGGAATT
>DODZ01000049.1:0-12780 GCA_003524145.1 Candidatus Apopatosoma intestinale
GTATCAGACCCACGCCCGCCCTGCTCTTTTAGCGGGCGTGCAGACAATGCTTGCACGAATCTGCTCGGCTTTCTCGTGTGATATGTTCGCACGCGTGGTATAGATGAAGCTGTGGAGAGCGGCAAAACCGCCTACTTTCACTATATCCTTTGCCGCACGCACTTGCCACGCACTACTTCTTGCGACTAACTCGTGCACGCGGAAGAAGATTTTTAAGAGGATGGAAAATCCTCTTAAATGACTTTTGGTACTTTTCGTCACTGAAAAGTACGATAAAGAAAAGTTACTTTATGATTTTTTTGGGTCGTCGAGGCGCCGACCCCTACAAGATAAAACTCAAGTAAAGCCAACACCCAAAGCAAAAATCAAAATCCTTACCCGCTTTTTCTTTTGACATTGCCGCCGCAAAAGAAAAAGCTATAAAAAAAGAAAGCGCCGGAAGAAGATGTCGCGCTCCGCAGAGCGCGAAATGCTCTGCCCTTGACCCGCAAGCCTCCCCAAAGGCTTGACCTAAACTTTAATTGGCGGGCGAAAACTTTAACGGAAAAAGGCGGCGCAAAACTTTATTTCCCCTCAAATTCTCTCAAACCGCTTGAAAAACAGCCGCAGTTATGGTATTATAATATGTAAAATAATATTCACAGGCGGTAAAACACGATGGTAAACGAAAATATTGAATTTCTGAAAAGCTACGACCCCGAAATAGGCAATGCAATAGGCATGGAGCTTGCCCGCCAGCGCAGAGGAATCGAGCTTATAGCAAGCGAAAATTTTGTCTCTCCCGCAGTGCTTGCGGCAATGGGCTCGCCGCTGACAAACAAATATGCCGAGGGCTATCCCGGCAAGCGTTATTACGGCGGCTGCGAATGCGTCGACATCGTTGAAAACATAGCTATCGAGCGCGCAAAGAAGCTTTTCGGCGCGGAGCACGCAAATGTTCAGCCTCACAGCGGCGCGCAGGCGAATCTTGCCGTTTATTTTGCCCTGCTCTCTCCCGGCGACAAGGTGCTCGGCATGAGCCTTGCCGACGGCGGTCATCTCACACACGGAAGCCCTGTCAACCTTTCCGGCACATATTACAATTTCCTCTCCTACGGCGTGGACGAAAAAACACACCGCATAGATTACGATAAGCTCCGCGAAAAGGCGCTTGCCGAGCGTCCCAAGCTTATTGTTGCGGGCGCGTCGGCTTATCCCCGCGCAATAGATTTCAAGTGCATTTCCGAAATAGCACACGAGGCAGGCGCATATTTCATGGTCGATATGGCGCATATCGCAGGTCTTGTGGCGGCGGGACTTCATCAGAATCCCGTGCCCTATGCCGATGTCGTCACCACCACAACGCACAAAACGCTCCGCGGTCCGCGCGGCGGTATGATTCTCTGCCGCGCAGAGCTTGCGCAGAAGATAAACAAGGCTATATTCCCCGGCACGCAGGGCGGTCCTCTCATGCACATTATCGCGGCAAAAGCCGTCTGCTTCGGCGAGGCGCTCAAGCCCGAATTTGTCGAATATCAGAAGAGAATCGTCAGTAACGCCGCCGCGCTCGCGGATGAGCTTCTCTCCGAGGGCTTTGATCTCGTTTCGGGCGGCACGGACAATCATCTCATGCTCGTCGACCTGCGCCCGATGAACATCACGGGCAAGGAGCTTGAGCGTCGTCTTGACGAGGTCTATATCACGGCAAACAAAAATACGATACCGAATGACCCGCAGAGCCCCTTTATAACAAGCGGCATACGCCTCGGTACGCCCGCCGTGACCACCCGCGGCTTCACCGAAGAGGATATGCGCGAAACGGCGCATCTGATAAAGCTCGCGGCGACGGATTTCGAGGCGAGCGCCGATAATATACGCAGCCGCGTGACGGCACTCTGCGAAAAGCATCCGCTTTATTGATTTTTTGCGGCGATTGTTTCCCATCGCGGACATAAAACGCAAAAATCGGCAAAATCCGCATGAATATTGCATTTTTTCTCATTTTACGCATGAAAACAACGCCGATTTTTTGTGGAAAAACCTGTGGATATTGTGGAAAACTTGGAAAAAACTGGGAGGAACGGGAAAGTGGCTGAAAAATTCAGATATATGAGACCCGAGGAGCTTGCCGCCGAAATAAAGAGCGGCGGACTTCGCGGCGCATATGTTTTTCTCGGCGATGAGGACTATCTCAAGCGCCATTACCTCTCGGAGATATATAAAAGCATAATGAGCGCGGAGGGACTGGAGCTTTTCAATTACGGAAAAATCTCATTTTCGCCTGTCTCTGGCGGCAGGGATGCGGGTTTTTCCGCGCTTGCCTCTTCGCTTTCCTCCTTCCCTATGGGACAGGAGCGGCGGCTGACGGAAATCCGTGACCTCGCGGTGGACGGGCTTCCCGCCTCGGCACTTGATATGCTCTGCGAAAATCTCAAGGCGGCAGACGAGACAAACATTGCCGTTCTCTGCCTGCGCAAAAACGAATGGACCTTTGACTACAAAACCGAAAATTCGCAGGAATTCAAGAAGCTTTCCGCCGTGGCAAAGCTCGTGCGCTTTGATACGCAGAGTAAACCGAAGCTGAAGGCATGGGCGGCGCGTCATCTCTCGCGCGAGGGAGTCGGAGCGTCCGATGCGGCACTCGATATACTCGTCGATATGTGTTCGCTTGAGATGTCGGTCATCGCCGGAGAAACGGCAAAGCTCTGCTTCTATGCGCACGGAAACGGAAAAAGCGAAATAACGGCAAGCGATGTCCGCTCTGTCGTTTCGCAGGCAGTGGCGACGGAAGCGCCGCCCTTTGCCATGCTTGAAGCGGCGCAGAAATGGAGCATAGCCGATATGTATGCCGTCATGGCGACGGCTCGCGACCTGCGTGAGGAGCCTGTTGCGCTCGTTGCCAAGCTGGGAAAAATCCTCTGCGATATGCTCCGCGTCAAGGCGGGGCTGGAGGCGGGTATGACCCCTGCGCAGATAGCCAAGGAAACGAAAATGAAGGAATACAGCGTATCGAAATATGCCGCCGCAGTGGCAAAGGCACCCATATCGAAGCTGGAGGACTCCGTGCGGCTTGCCTGCGAAACGGATGCGGCGCTCAAAAGCACGCAGACCGACGGCTATGTTCTCATCGACATGCTTATTGCCGGAATATATACGCCGAGGTCGCTTTTATGCTGACGATATCAAGACCCATCATCGTAGAGGGCAAATACGATAAAATAAAGGTTGCCTCCGTCGCGCACGCCGTTATTGTGCAGACCGACGGCTTCGGAATTTTTAAAAACGACGAGCGCGCGGCTCTTATCCGCAGGCTCGCCGAAAAAAACGGCGTTATTGTTCTTACCGACAGCGATGCGGCGGGTATGACGATACGCAATTATATAAAAAATATCCTCCCCGCCGACAAGATAATAAATCTCTATACGCCCGAAGTCTGCGGCAAGGAGAAGCGCAAAAAAACACCCTCCAAGGCAGGGCTTCTCGGAGTTGAGGGCACGGACGCCGAAAAGCTCCGCGAGGTTCTGCGCCCGTATTCCGACGGGGGCGAACCTACAGGCGGAGCACGCGTGACAAAAGCCGAGCTTTACGCGCTGGGGCTGTGCGGCGGGAAAAATTCCGCCGAGAAGAGAAAAGCTCTCCTTCGCGAGCTTTCGCTTCCTCAGACGCTCTCGGCAAACGCAATGCTTGAGGCGGTGAGCCTTACTGTTTCTCCCGAAAAGTGGGAGGAAACAATATCAAAAATTTCCGCAAAGGAATGGCAAAAAGATGAAGTTTCTGAATAAAATGATCGATGCCGTGCTTAAATTTTTCCATTTGGAGAGATTTAAGGAGCTGATAGTTTACATAGTGATAGGCGGGCTGACAACAGTTGTCGACTGGCTCGTTTTTGCGCTGATGGATCTTATCCTGCCGCAGTTCGGCGGCGCTTTCTTCGAGCGCTTTCCGAATGCCGTGGAATATTCCGTTGCGTGGGCGGCGGCTGTCGTATTTGCATATTTTACAAATAAATATCTCGTTTTTGAGGCGCAGGGGCGCTCTTTTGCGGAATTTTGCAAATTTGTTCTCTCGCGCGTATTTACACTCGCGGTCTCGCTTGCGGGTGATGCGCTCCTCTGCGGTGTGCTCGATATGAATAAATATCTTGCCAAGCTGATAATTGCCGTTGTCGTAGTAATACTCAATTATATAACAAGCAAGCTGCTTGTTTTCACAAAGAAAAAACCGGCGGCAAAGACCGAAGGCGCAGACACGGAGGAAAAGGCAGATGAATGAAGCCGTTTCACACGGCGGCATAGTGCTCGCCTATATCGGCGACGCCGTACTTGAAATACTGATAAGAGAAAGACTGGTTTCTCTCGGCATGAGCGATACGGGCGAAATGAGCCGCGTGGCGCAGAGCCTGATATGCGCACCGGCACAGAGCGCACGTATGGAAAAGCTTTTTCCCATGCTGACAGAGGAGGAAGAGGCTGTCTATCGCCTCGGACGCAACCACCACACAAATTCCAAGCCGAAAAAAGCAACGGCGGCGGAATATCATCGCGCGACGGGAATGGAAGCTGTTTTCGGATATCTGCATTTTTCGGGCGAAACGGAGCGTATTCGCGAGCTTTTTGAGGCGGCATACGGCGATATTTATGAAAATTTATTGAATAGAATTTAAAAAAATCTTAAAAAATGCAAAAAGTTATACTCCTGTGACGCAAAAAATTGTTAAATACAGTTGACAAGCAAAAATTTTTATGATATAATTGCCTTGTATAGCATATAGCATAAATTGCTGTGCAGTCAAAAAAAGCGCAGTATTTAGGGGGGTATATTTATGAGATATGGGCAAAGCAGAATCGAGCTGACAGATGAAGAACGCAGAGAAGCAAAGGCTGTCCTTCGTGATAATCTTGTTTCGCTCAGAAAAAATCTTTTCCTTTCGCAGACAGAGTTCGGTAACCGTACCGGCATTTCGCGCATCAGACTCAGCATGATTGAGTGCGGAAAGTATGAGATGACATGGTCGCAGTTTACTTCCATTCTTCTCATCTTCCTTACAAACAGAAGCACAAATCATATCATTCTGAAGAGCAAGATGTTTAATGAGAAGCTTTACCTCTATCTGCAGTGCAAGAGAGAGGGAGAAGAACTCGACACCAATTTCAAACTGCTTTAATCAGAAAAAGCGGACATCCGACGGGATGTCCGCTTTTATTGGTTTTGCCGGAGAGATATACTTCTCTTCCGGTTTTTCCGTGCGCGGCAATTGAAGCGCCGCATAAATTCTTCGCGCCGCATCAAGGCTTTCGCCCGACCTTTCCGGAAAGGTCGGGCGAAAGCTTTCACTTTATCGTGAGAACCGTCCGCAAAGCGGGAATTTCCGAAAAAGTCTTTTTTTCCGTGAGTCCTTGCGGCTGCGGTGCAAATGCGTAAGGCGGCAGCCGTGACTGCAGGTTTAAAATTCTCTGTTTTTCCGCAAATTTTTCAAAATTCCGCGTTTTTCTTCACAATGAAAATGAATAATATACAAATTTTTTTAAAATATTTTGAAAATGGTATAGTAATTAAAAGGAAAATATTATATAATACATTTGTAAAATCGAAAAATATCGTCATTTACCTGAAAGGACAAAATATTATGGGACTGATAAGCAAAATTTTCGGAACATACAGCGAAAAACAGATAAAGAAAATAGAGCCGACCGCACAAAAGGTCGAGGCTCTCGCAGATAAATACAAAAGCATGAGCGATGCGGAGCTGAAGGCTGTCACGCCCGCTCTCAAAGAGCGTCTTGCCGCGGGAGAAACGCTCGATGATATTCTCCCCGATGCCTTTGCCGCCGTTCGCGAAGCGGCAGACAGGGCACTCGGCAAGCGTCCCTTCCATGTTCAGATTCTCGGCGGTATCATTCTGCATCAGGGCAGAATTGCCGAAATGAAAACAGGTGAAGGTAAAACTCTCGTTGCCACAATGCCCGCATATCTCAACGCACTCGCGGGAAAGGGCGTGCATATAGTCACGGTAAACGATTATCTTGCCCGCCGCGACAGTGAGGAAATGGGCAGAGTTTACGGCTTCCTCGGGCTGACCACGGGTCTTATCGTAAACGGGCAGAAGAGCACCGAAAAGAAAGCGGCTTATGCCTGCGATATCACCTACGGCACAAACAATGAAATAGGCTTCGATTATCTGCGTGACAATATGGCGATGAGCAAAAACGACCTTGTTCAGCGCGGATACAATTTCGCGATAGTCGATGAGGTAGACTCCATTCTCATAGATGAAGCGAGAACACCGCTCATCATTTCCGGCAGAGGCGAAAAGTCAAACGAGCTATACATTCAGGCGGACAAGTTCCTGCGCACGCTGAAATGTCTGCGCCTGAAGGAAATGGATAAGAAATCCGACAACGAGGACGTTGCCGAGGATTATATCGTTGATGAAAAAGCGCGTCGTGCCGTTCTCAGTCCCAAGGGCGTGGCAAAGGCGGAAAAATTCTTCGGGCTGGAAAATCTCTCCGATCCCGAAAATTCCACGATAAATCATCACATAAATCAGGCTATGCAGGCATGGGGCGTCATGAAGCGCGATGAGGACTATGTAATCGACAACGGCAAGATAATGATAGTCGATTCCTTCACGGGACGCAAAATGCCCGGCAGGCGCTTTTCAAACGGGCTTCATCAGGCAATAGAAGCAAAAGAGGGCGTTGATATTCAGAATGAAAACCAGACGCTTGCGACGATAACCTTCCAGAATTTCTTCCGTCTCTACAGCAAGCTCTCGGGCATGACCGGTACGGCACTGACGGAGGAGGATGAATTTCGCGAGATATACGAGCTGGATGTTGTCGAAGTGCCGACAAACCGCCCGATGATAAGAAAAGATTACAACGATGTTGTTTATAAGAATACCGCCGGCAAATACGAAGCGATAATAAATCAGATTGAGGAATGTCATGCCAAGGGTCAGCCTGTGCTGGTCGGCACTGTTTCCGTCGAAAAATCCGAGACGCTCTCAAAGATACTGAAATCGCGCGGCATCCGTCACAATGTGCTCAATGCGAAGTATCATGAAAAAGAAGCCGAGATAATCGCGCAGGCGGGCAAATTCGGCGCTGTGACCATTTCGACGAATATGGCAGGCCGTGGTACGGATATCATGCTCGGCGGCAATGCGGAATTTCTTGCCAAGCAGGAGCTGAAGAAAGCAGGCTTTTCCGAAGAAGATATTTTTGATATAACGGCGGGAACAAGTCGCGAGGGTCTTGACGAGGGGCGCACGCTCTATCGCGACAAGCTGGCGCAGTTCAAGGCGGAAATCGCGCCGGAGGCGGAAAAAGTCAAGGCGGCAGGCGGTCTTTTCATCGTGGGCACGGAACGCCATGAAAGCCGCCGTATAGACAATCAGCTCCGCGGACGTTCCGGCAGACAGGGCGACCCGGGCGAGAGCAGATTTTATCTCTCGCTTGAAGATGACCTCATGCGTCTCTTCGGAAGCGACAGGGTTGCGGGACTTGTAGACAGGCTGGGGCTTCCCGATGACCAGCCGATAAATGCGTCTATTCTCTCCAACTCCATAGAGAATGCGCAAAAGCGTCTCGAGGGCGAAAACTTCTCGCGCAGAAAGAATGTCCTTGACTATGACGACGTAATGAACCAGCAGAGAAACATAATATATGCACAGCGCCGTGCCGTGATAGACGGTGAGGATGTTTCCGCCACGATACACGATATGGCTGAAAAGGCAATAGACGAGAAAATTTCGCTTTGTCTCGATGAGCACGGCAATCTCATACCCGAGGCGGAGCGTGAAAATCTGCTCTGGGTATGCAGAGATACGGATTTTGCGGAGGCAACAACCGTTGAAGCTCTGCGCGCGCGTGCGATAGAAAATTACGAGGCGCTCTACAACCGCCAGAAGCAGATTCTCGGCGACAGAATGGGCGATTTTGAGAGATTTTGTCTGCTTTCCTCCGTCGATTCCAAATGGATGGAGCATCTCGACGCGATGGATGATTTGCGCGGCGGCGTAGGGCTGAGCAGTTATGCACAGCGCAATCCGCTCAACGAATACAGAATAAACGGCAGTATCATGTTTGACGAGATGATAAAGGATATCCGCGAGGAGACCGTGAAGAGAATCATGTTCTCCCGCATAGAAATGGAGCAGACAAGAGCCGAGGCATCGAAGAAGCGTGCCGCGGCGGCTGTCGCGGGCGCAACGGACGCGCCGAAAAAGCCCGTCGTCAAGGCTAAATCCGAGAAAATAGGCAGAAATGACCCTTGCCCCTGCGGCAGCGGCAAGAAATACAAGAAGTGCTGCGGCATGAACGCGCAGGAGTGAGAGGGATTTGCCTTGCTGTACTTTTCAGCGATGAAAAGTACGATAAAAGAACAGTTACTTTATGATTCTTCACAGGTCGTCGAGGCGCCGACCCCTACAATATGAAATCCAAGCATAGCCAACAGAAAAAGCAAAAAATATAACTCCATCCCGTCAGCGTGCATATCACATTCACGCCCGCCCTGCATTTATAGCGGGCGTGCAGACAATGCGTGCACGAATCTGCTCGGCTCTCTCGTGTGATATGTTCGCACGCGTGGTATAGTTGAGGTTGTGGAGAGCGCGAAACTAACGACTTGCACCATCAACCTGTGCCGCACGCATTCGCCACGCACTACTTCTTGCGACTAACTCGTGCACGCGGAAGGAGATTTTTAAGAGGATGGAAAATCCTCTTAAATGACTTTTGGTACTTTTCGTCATTGAAAAGTACGATAAAAGAAAAGTTTCTTTATGATTCTTCGCGGGTCGTCGAGGCGCCGACCCCTACAAACTAAAACCCAAGTACAGCCAACAGCCAAAAGAAAAATCAAATTCTCCATTCGCTTTTTCTTTTGCAGAAGCGGGCGCAAAAGAAAAAGCTTTCAAAAAGAAAACGCCGAAATTGGGCTTTCGCGCTCTGCGGAGCGCGACAAGAGCTACGCGCTCTTGATGTCGGCACCTTTTAAAAAAGGTGCACGAAAACTTTAATGGGCGGGCGAAAAAGCAAAAAAGGCATCGTGCCCGAAAAAACTACAAGGAGCGGGTGAAACTCCCGACAAAAAACAAAATGGGATTCGGATATATGTTCATCGGCTTTGCCTTCATGGCAAAAGCCTCATACTACGGAATAGACTTTCTGCCCGATTTCGTCGGCTACTGCCTGCTCTTCACAGGACTGAATATAGCAAAAAATCACTGCCGTTGCTTTGATTTTACGCGACTTCTCTCCATATGCGGGCTTGTCATTTCCGCTGTCCGCCTCTGTGCGGAAATAAGCTTCGCTTTCGGTGGCGGCATGAGTGATGCCTTTGACCTGTATTTCGGCGCTTTCTATGAGGTTTTTACGGCGGCATTTACCATATCGCTTCTCATTTCGCTTTATAATATAGCAAAAGAAACCGACCTGCCGAAGCTCCGGCGCAAAGCCCTGCGAAACTGCATTATCATGCCGCTTTTCTGGGCGGCGGCACTCTTTCTCAATCTCAATGAAAAGCTCGGCTGGTTTTCCTTTGAGGCTTCGCTGAAGCTCCCGCTCGTGGCTCAGCTTCTCTCCGTGCTCTGGGTTGTCCTCGTGGAGATAAATTTATTCAATTGCTATGCGCGCATATGCCTCGAGGGCGACGAGGATATGGCTGACACGAAAAATCACAGGCTGAAAACGCCATTTGAAATGTTTGAAAAGGGTGCGCGGGATTATACCTCCGATAAGGAAAGTGCACCATATAGAAGCGGCAAAAAGAAAAAACGGAAAAAGCGCAGGTGATATCATGAAAGGCAAAAAGAAAAAAACAAAAAATGCTTCCCTCGGCTTGGAGCTTTTCCTTTTCGGCTGTGTGTTTCTTTTTGAACCGTTTCTCGGCGTTTATGATATCCTGCCGGATATCATAGGTGCACTGCTTATCTGTGCGGGTCTGCGAAAGCTCGCTTTCTTCGAGAAAAAGCTCATGGAAAGCGCCGCCCGCTTCAAGGTATATATATGGGTCTGCATAGCACGCATCGCCGTCGAAATACTCGCCTCGATGAAGGATTCGATATTCGACTCCACAATGCTGCTGACCTTTGCTTTTGTTTTCGGCGTGCTCGACTGTATTCTGCTCATTCCCGCGTTTCTCGCCTTTTTCGAGGGCATGGAATATGTCTATGTCCGCGGCGACGGAAGCAATCTCGGCGATGAGCGCGACGCGCAGAATAAAAATATCCATGTGCTCGCGGTGGTTTTTGTCATCGTGCGTGCCGCCGCTCCGGTGCTTCCCATGTTCAGCGTGCTCGGAGTGCAGTCGGCAACCTCGTTTGAAACGTTGCATACTCTGCTCACCGTGATGTGTGCGCTTATCTCTCTCGTGCTCGGTGCGGCATGGCTTGCGGGAATGAAAAAATATCTCGCCTTTTACCGCTCCGATACGGCTTTCACGGAAAATATCCTTTCGCGATATGAAAAAGATATTCTGCCCGACACTTATCTCTGGAATAAAATTTATTCCTCGCGCTTCTCTTCCAAAACCTGCGGAGCCATTCTGCTGCTTTTCGGAGTTCCCTTCTCCACATATATGCAGAGCAGAAGCGCATATTATATTCTGCCGGAATTTCTTTTCGGCGTGATAATCCTCTGGGCACTCTTCGATTTCCGCTCGTATATAAACAAAAAAAGAGCCGTTCGGCTCTGCGTGGCGTACACGGTCGCCGCGGCGGCATTCTACGGAGCGTCCATGCTCTATGCGTCGCAGGTGGGCGGACTTTATCAGCCGCAGACTCGCGAGGGCTTTGCCGCATATTTTATCCCATGTGCGGCTCTGCGCCTTATCTCATGCGTGCTTTTTGCCCTTGTATGCCATGAAAAATACAGGGCTTTCCGCGATTTCACGGGGGCTTCCGTCGGGCTTCGCGGCAAGGCGAAAACCGACACGCGCAAGGATTATGACAGCGCGATAAAGCGAAATCTTCAAAAGCACGGCAAGGGGCTTTTCGTGCTTGAGACGATATTCGCGCTCGTATCAGCCGCGGCATATATAGCGTCCCCTTGGCTTGAGCTCGCATGGGTGGCGCAGTTTGTGCTCTGCATCGTACTGCTGACGGTAAATTATATAGTGACTCATATGCTTGCCGCCGAAACGGAAATGGCAATATAAAAGCAATACAGGAGGAAAAAATGACGGAAAACGAAAAAAACGAGGCGCTCGGCGAGAGCGAAAACCCTGCAGACAACGGGAAAAACGATATAATGAAGCGGCGCCGCGGAATTTATGATTTTGTGGAGATGCTGGCAGGCTCCGTTGCCGCCGTGATACTTATATTCACGCTTCTCTTCCGCCTGTCAAGCGTAGACGGAAGCTCTATGATAAATACGCTTCATCACGGCGACAGGCTGATAGTATCCGCTATTGTCGGCGAGCCGGAATACGGCGATATAGTTGCCGTGCAGAAAACCGAGGGTTATTCCCTGCCGCTTGTAAAGCGCGTTATCGCGACAGGCGGAGAAACGGTGATATTTGATTTTTCGGACTGGAAAGTCAGTGTAAAAGACAAAAACGGCAATATCCGCGAGCTTGACGAATATTATGTCAACCGCGTTTCCGGCGCAATGCGTCGCGAGGATGTACCTATGTCAAATGAGGTATATGTACCCGAAGGATATATTTTCGTCATGGGCGACAACCGCAACGGCTCAACCGACAGCCGAAGCTCGAGGATAGGGCTTATTTCCGTGCATGAGGTGATGGGAAAAGCCGTCTTTCGTATATTCCCTCTTTCGGATATGGGCAGTCTCGCTCTGAAAAAATGACAGGTGCTATGGAAGCAAATCTGATTGATGCGCATGTCCACACGCGCTTTTCGCATGACGGCATCTCCGATATGGAGGAATATATGCTTGCCGCGCGCGGGCGGGGCGTATGCGAAATAACCTTCACGGAGCATTGGGACGACTACACGGGCATGAAAAGTGACCTCTCGGCGGTCGATATCCCCGCCTGCTATGCAGAATATCTGCGCATGAAAGAAAAATACGATGCTCCGCGCATAAATTTCGGCATAGAAATGGGGCTTCAGCCGCATATCGCCGAAAAGGTTCGCGCGGTGGTTTCGTCATATCCCTTTGATTTTGTGATAGGCTCCTCGCATATCACGGCGGGAAAAGACATGGCGATGGACAGCGGTTTTTTCGCGGGGCGCACGAGGCATGAGGCGTATATGATATATTTTAGCGAGGTGCTGGAAAATATCCGCGTGCATGAGGATTTTGATGTATATGGGCATCTCGATTATGTGGCGCGATACGGCGGATATGCCGAAAAAGAAGTGCACTATGCGGAATTTGCCGATATACTCGATGAAATTCTCGGTGCGCTGATACGCCGCGGCAAGGGGCTGGAGCTCAATACCTCGGGACTGCGGAAGGGGCTTCCCTTCGCGCATCCGAATACGGAAATACTGCGGCGCTACCGCGAGCTCGGCGGAGAGATAATAACGCTCGGCTCCGATGCGCACTGCGCCCGTGACCTTGCCGCCGATTTCGGCACGGCAAAGGAAATGCTGAAAGCCGTCGGTTTTCGCGAGATTGCGGTATACCACGCGCGAAAGCCGGATTTTGTGAGGATATGAGGGGGTTCTTTTATCGTACTTTTGCATGACCAAAAGTACCAAAAAGTCATCTAAGGACTTTCCCTCCTTAGAAAACCTCCCTGCATCTTCCCGCCCCGCTCTCTGCAAACATCTATCACCCTCCGGTGCGAACATAGCAAGCGAACCGTCCAACTATAGCATAGTCA
>DODZ01000049.1:13057-13685 GCA_003524145.1 Candidatus Apopatosoma intestinale
GCTGTGCCATGTCAGGCTATGGCAAACCTCGCGGTTGAAGTTTGGGTGCGCGTCTGGGTGCGAACATAGTGAGATAAAACTTGCTTTGCACAATACACATGTAACACCTCATCCACCGCTATCGCGGTTCCCCTTCTCCCACTGGAGAAGGCTGGCAAAACGCCGAATTATTTTCAAAGTAAAAATGTACACTGCATTTGCAATACAAAGTGAAAAATGCCGTCTGCAATAACGGAGGATAATAAGCTTTCTCCAGTGGGAGAAGGTGGCAGCCGTAGGCTGACGGATGAGGTGTAAATACTGCTTATCTCTTTATCCCGTCAGCGCGCATATTAGAGTCACGCCCGCGCCACCCATTATCCAGCGGGCGTGCAGACAATGCGTGCACGAATCTGCTCGGCTCTCTCGTGTGATATGTTCGCACGCGTGGTATAGAGGAAACCGTGGGGAGCGGTAAAACTGCCGACTTTTGCCCTGCCATTTCCCGCACGCGCTTGCCACGCACGGCTCGCGCGACTAACTCGTGCACGCGGAGGGTGTTTTTTAAGAGGGAGGAAAGCCCTCTTAAATGACTTTTGGTACTTTTCGTCACTGAAAAGTACAAGAAAGGAAAAGTTGCTTTATGATT
>DODZ01000049.1:14025-14325 GCA_003524145.1 Candidatus Apopatosoma intestinale
ACGGGCTAAATTCACGCCCGCCTATCTTTTTCCAGCGGGCGTGCAGGTAATGCGTGCACGAATCTGCTCGGTTCTTTCGTGTGATATGTTCGCTCGCGTGGTATAGATGAAATTGCGGAAAGCGGCAAAACCACCGATTTTCACTTTGTCCTTTGTCGCACGCACTCGCCACGCACTACTTCCTGCGACTAACTCGTGCACGCGGGAAGAGTTCTCAAAGAGAGGGGAACGCTCTCTTATATGACTTTTGGTACTTTTCTTCACAGAAAAGTACGATAAAGGAAAAGTTGCTTTATGATT
>DODZ01000049.1:14630-18251 GCA_003524145.1 Candidatus Apopatosoma intestinale
CACGGGCTAAATTCACGCCCGCCGCACCTTTATATGCGGGCGTGCAGACAATGCGTGCACGAATCTGCTCGGCTCTCTCGTGTGATATGTTCGCACGCGTGGTATGGCTGAAGTTGTAGAGAGTGGCTAAACTGCCGACTTTTGCCCTGCCATTTCCCGCACATACTCGCCACGCACTACTTCCTGCGACTAACTCGTGCACGCGGGAAGAGATATATAAGAGAGGGGAACGCTCTCTTATATGACTTTTGGTACTTTTGGTCACGCAAAAGTACGATAAAGTGCAAGTGCAACAAACACAAACATACTTTATTCAGAAAAAAATAACACTACAAAAGGTTGATTCAAATGGACTCTGTAAAAACCACAATACAATGGTTCCCCGGGCACATGGCGAAAACGCGCCGCATGATAGCGGAAAACATGAAGCAGGTGGATCTCACACTGGAGCTTCTCGACGCGCGCATACCGCAAAGCTCGCGAAACCCCGAGATAGCAAGGCTCACCGAGGCAAAGCCGAGACTTGTTCTGCTGAGCAAAGCATCGCTCGCCTCGCCGGACGCCACGGCAAAATGGCGCGAATATTTTGAGAAAACAGGCGAGAGCGCCATTTTCTACGATTGCAGGACAGGCGCGGGCATAAACGAAATAGCTCCCGCCGTTCGCGGACTATGCGCCGAGCGACTTGACCGTTGGCGCGAAAAGGGCATGGAGGGCAGAAAGCTCCGCGCCATGATAGTCGGCATTCCGAATGTCGGCAAAAGCTCGCTTATCAATCGTCTCGCCGAAAATAAGAAGGCAAAGGTGGAAAACCGCCCGGGCGTCACGCTGAATAAGCAATGGGTGACAACCTCGCTCGGCATAGATCTGCTCGATACTCCGGGCGTGCTCTGGCCGAAATTTGATGATAAGACCGTCGGCGAAAACCTCGCGCTGACAGGTGCAATCAAAGATGAAATAATGGATACGGAGATGCTTGCCGTTATTCTCTGCCGCCGCCTGCGCGAGCTCTGCCCCGCTCTCCTCTGCGAGCGATACAAGCTGGGTGAGCCATCTGTAATTGCGGATTTGCAGGACTGGGAAATAGCCGAGCTAATCGGCAAAAAGCGCGGTTTTCTCATCTCGGGCGGAGAGATAAATTTTGAGCGCACGGCAAATATGCTGCTCGATGAATTTCGTTCGGGTAAAATAGGCAGAATCACGCTCGAGCTTCCCGCGGCAAAGTGAGGTAAATATGCTGGAATATACATTTGAAAATATGTATCATGAAAAGGGCTACCGCGTGATTTGCGGCGTTGATGAAGCGGGCAGAGGTCCGCTCGCGGGAAATGTCGTTGCCGCCGCCGTGATAATGCCCGACGGGCTCTGCATAGACGGGCTAAACGACTCCAAAAAGCTCTCGGAAAAGAAGCGCGAAGCGCTCTTTGATATAATAAAAGAAAACTGCATTTTCGGCATAGGGGAAGCGACTCCCGCCGAGATAGACGAGCACAATATCCTCGGCGCTACGATGATAGCCATGCGCCGCGCCATAGAGGCTCTGCCCGAAATGCCTTCACTCGCGCTCATAGACGGCAACCGCGCAAAGGATTTCCCTCTGCCGGTAGTCACGATAGTCGGCGGCGATGCAAAAAGCCCCTCGATAGCGGCGGCTTCCGTCCTTGCCAAGGTCACGCGTGACCGCGAGTGTCTCGCGCTCGATGCGCTCTATCCCGAATACGGCTTTGCCAAGCACAAGGGTTATCCGACGGCAGAGCATATGGCAAAGGTGCGCGAGATAGGTCCGTGTCCGGAGCATAGGCGCAGCTTTCTCTCTTTTCTTGATAAATGATGGAAAAGGACAGAAAAGCACGCGGCAATATCGGCGAGAATATAGCCGCGGAGTTTCTTAAAAATAAGGGATATAATGTCACCGAGCGGAATTTCCGCGCAGGTCATCTTGAAACAGATATCGTATGCGAAAACGGCACGCATATACTTTTTGTGGAAGTAAAAAGCCGCAGAAAGCTGCCTTCACTCGCAAAATACGGGCGCCCCTGCGCCGCGGTAACACCGAAAAAGGCACAAAATCTTCTCGCCTGCGCCGCGCAATATCTGCGACAGCATGATGTGAAGAAAAAACCCCGCATAGATGTCATCGAGGTTTATTTTGAGCAGGACGGCAGCTTTCGCGGAGAAATAAAACATATAGAAAACGCTGTCACGGCGGATGCATACGAAAAATAACCGTGGCGGCAGGAGGTATTCATGAATTATATTGATACACATTGTGATACCGCTTTTGAAATGTTCAAGAAAAAAGAGCCGCTTTTTCAAAATTCGCTTCATATATCGCTGGAGGCGGCACAGAACTTTGAAAAATATGCTCAGATAATGGCAATATGGTCGCAGAATGACCTCTCAAACGGAGAGGGCTGGAGCCAGTTTGCCGCCGTTCTCGAAAATCTGAAGCTTGAAATAGAAAAAAACGAAAAAGCCGCACTCTGTACAAGTTTTGCGCAGTGCGAAGAGGCTTTTTCCAAGGGCAAAAGAGCGTTTTTTCTCGCCGTCGAGGGCGGGAATATACTGGACGCAAAGATATGGCGTACAGATGAGCTTTACGATGCGGGCGTGCGTTTTCTCACGCTCGTGTGGAAAGGCGAGGGCTGTATCGGCGGTGCTTTTGATACAGAGAAGGGGCTGACCGCCTTCGGCAGGCGCGTTGTGAAAACAGCGATGGAAAAAGGCATTGTCATAGATGTTTCGCATGGCTCGGGCAAGCTCACCGACGAATGTCTTGACATAGCCGAGAGTACAGGCAAGCCGATAATCGCCACACATTCAAATTCCTTTGCCGTATGCGAGCATCCGCGCAATCTCACGGACGAGCGGGCGCGGAGAATTGCCGCCTCAGGCGGTATCATCGGCATAAGCATGGCGCCGCCGCACCTGAACGAGAGCGGCATGGCGGATATTTCGGATATAATAGCTCACATCGGGCATTATCTTGATATAGGGCTGGCAGATAATATCTGCACGGGCTGTGATTTTGACGGCGTTTCATCGCTTCCCGCGGGGATAACCGGTATCGGAGATATCGAAAAGCTCTCGGCGGCTGTGGAAAAGGAATTTTCCGCGGAAACGGCAGAGAAGATATTCTTCCGCAATGCAGAGCGGTTCCTTCGCACCGTGCTGTAAAAAAACCGATATATCCGAGGTGCGCATGAAAGATTATTATGATTTATTTGTGAAATTATCGTTGCAGCAGTGCACCGAAAACGACTATGCAGACAAAGCGAAAGTCCGACGGCACAATGCGGCTTCTTTCTGCCTGCAATGGGGTATTTTAGTCGGGCAATCCGTGCAGACATTGAAAAAGGCAGCCGATACTTCCGGCGATCGGACAATACGCCTTTCGGCAGAAATGCTGCTGCAGAAGTATCAATGATTGCCGACAAGCGGGGGCATGGATTTCATTTAAGTACGATAAGAGAAAAGTTTACCTATATTTCTATACGGCGGCAGCAAGCCACCGCCCTACAAAAAAATCCAAATATAGCCAAAAGAAAAAGCAAAAATGCACTCTTCATCCCGTCAGCGCATTTGCTCCATCCACGCCCGCCACCCATTTTTCAGCGGGCG
>DODZ01000049.1:18513-24405 GCA_003524145.1 Candidatus Apopatosoma intestinale
TCGCACGCGTGGTATGGCTGAAGCTGTGGGGAGCGGCAAAACTGCCAGCTTTTGCTTTGCCCTGTGTCGCACACACTCGCCACGCAAGGCTCGCGCGACTAACTCGTGCACGCGGGAAGAGATATCAAAGAGAGAGGAACGCTCTCTTTGATGACTTTTGGTACTTTTGGTCACGCAAAAGTACGATAAAAGAAAAGTTTCTTTATGTCTCATCGCGGGCGAAAACTTTAGTCGGCGGGCGAAAACTTTATTCGGCAGGTGAAAACTTTGATTTAAATATTAAATTTGCCGCAAAAAACAAGCCGCGGCAATGTGCCGCGGACTGTTTTCATTATAAATAAACCCTGCTTAAATATTCTTCTGTCTGAAAGTAGCACAAACCGTATCCGTGCAGGAGGTTGCATAGCTCGGTCCGACACTTATTTTTTCTGCCGTGCAGTGGCATTCGCCGTCATGGTAATAACAGTTTGTCACATCGCAGGCAACTCCCTTGTTTTCTTTGCAGGTCTTGCAGGTGCAGGTATCTTTTCTTGTATTATCCATAATAATTTTTACCCCTTTCTTTCGGGTAAAAATATTTTGCGCAGTTATTTTTATATTATACTTGAAAAGCTGATTGAAAAAAGCGTTATTTTCGCTTGACGCATTATTAAAATTTTGATTTATCATGTCCCGTTTTGCACGGTGGTGCATTTTCGGGGCGAGCCGCGCCCAAAATAGCGCAGAATGGACGAAAACCGAGCGTCGCCGTACGAGTGTACGGCAGTCGAGAGTTTTCGTTCATAGCGCAAAACTTTTTATCAAACGAAATTTTTGAGTTGAAAACTCAAAAATCACCGACAGAAAAAACAATAATCTTTATCTGACATATTATTTAAGATTTTCAAAAATCATGTCCCGTTTTGCGCGGTGTGTGCATTTTCGGGGCGGCTAATAAAGGAGAATGAAATTGGCACTATTTACAATAGGTGATCTGCATCTTTCCCTTTCCGTCGCAAAGCCGATGGATGTTTTCGGCCCGCGATGGGAAAATTATACGGAAAAAATCAAGGCAGGCTGGGAAAATACCGTCGGCGAGAACGATACCGTTCTCGTGGCGGGTGATATCTCATGGGCGATGAATGCAGAGGAGCTGAAGCCCGATTTTGATTTCATCGAGGCGCTCCCCGGCAAAAAAATCCTGCTCAAGGGCAATCACGACTACTGGTGGCAGACGCAGGCAAAGCTTGATAAATTTCTTGCGGCAGGCGGATATAAAACCATCTCCTTCCTCCATAACAATGCCTATATCTGTGAGGATTTCATCCTCTGCGGTTCACGCGGCTGGTATGACGAGAGCAAGGATAATCTCGTGAAAAACGCCAGCAATACAAAAATAATCGCACGTGAGGTTCAGCGTATAAAATTCAGCCTTGATGCAGGCTCGGCACTCGAGGATGCAGCTCATCCGCGCGAGAAAATCATGTTTCTTCATTTTCCCGCCATATTCAAGGGCTATATGTGCGATGAAATAATCGCCACGCTTTATAAATACGGGATTGAACGCTGCTATTACGGACATATCCACGGAAATTACGAGGCACCGCCCGTGATAAATTATGCCGATATCGACTTCACACTCGTTTCTTCCGACTATCTCGGCTTTATTCCCATGAAAATAGCGCCGAAAAAGGAAAAATAACAGTTGACTTTACGGCAAAAAAATGGTATAATATATAATGTATGTAAAAATGACAATTTTTAAGGTCGCGGAGGCATTTTTCGCATCCGGACCCGAGAAAGGAATTTCAAAAAATGAAGCTTCTTAATGTAAAAGACATTGCAACAAACGAAAAGGAAATCGAATTTTCCATCGACCGTGCCGCATTTGATGCGGAAGTAAATAATGTTTATAAGAAAAACGCTTCCAAATTCAATGTTCCCGGCTTCCGCCGCGGAAAGGCTCCCAAGGCATTTATCGAAAAAATGTACGGCGAGGGCGTTTTCTATGAGGATGCGCTCAATAACCTTCTCCCGAAGGAATATGAGGCTGTTCTCGCAGAGACAAAGCTCGATACGGTCAGCCGCCCCGAGATAGACATCAAGTCTATTGACGAAAGCGGCGTTGTCATCACGGCAAAGGTATTTGTCCGTCCTCTCCTCACGGTGACCGAATACAAGGGTCTCAAGGCTACAAGAGAGAACGTTTCCGTTGCCGATGAAGCAGTTGACGCCGAGATAGAAAAGGTTCGCGAGAGAAATGCCCGCGTGCTCGAAATCTCCGACAGACCCGCGCAGAACGGCGACGAGGTAGTATTTGATTTCGACGGCTATGCAGACGGCAAGGCTTTTGAAGGCGGCAAGGCAGAGAATTATTCTCTCAAGCTCGGCTCCGGTCAGTTTATCCCCGGTTTTGAAGAGCAGATAGTCGGCAAGAGTATCGGCGAAGATTTTGATGTAAATGTTACCTTCCCGAATGAATACCATGCCTCCGAGCTTGCAGGCAAGCCCGCAGTATTCAAGTGCAAGATCCATGAGATAAAGGAAAGCCGCCTCCCCGAGCTTGACGACGAATTTGCAAAGGATGTTTCCGAATTTGATACGCTCGCTGAATATAAGGCAAGCGTAAAGGCAAAAATGGAAGAGAGCGCCAACAAGACAGCGGATGCCGCAGTCGATGAGCAGCTCATGGCTGAGCTTATAGCAAAGACCGAGGGCGATATCCCCGAGGTTATGTTTGAAAACGAAACAGACGCGGCTCTTCGCGACTATGAGATGCGTCTGCGCTACAGCGGTCTCGACCTCAATACATTCCTCGGCTATACGGGCAAAACCATGGAGCAGCTCCGCGAAGATTTCCGTCCGCAGGCTATCAAGCAGGTTAAATCCAGACTTGCTCTCGAGGCTATAGCAAGAGCCGAAAATCTTGAAGCTACCGATGAGGATATCGAGGCAGAGTTCGGTAAGATTGCCGAAGCATACGGCATGGAAGTCGAAAAAATCAAGGAAAGTATTCCCGCAGAATCCATCCGCGAGGATGTTCTCGTAGGCAAGGCAGCGCTTCTTGTCCGTGACAACGCCGTTATCACAAAGCAGCGCAAGAAGAGCACGGCAAAGAAAACCGCAAAGAAAGAAGCTCCCGCTGAGGAAGCTTCCGCCGAGGAAGCTCCCGCTGAGGAGAAAGCTTCCGAGAGCGAAGACAAATAATGAATTTTTGAATTCGCAGGCATTTTTGTCCTGCGAATTTGATTAAATGCGAAAAAGCGCGAAAAAGTGCATTTTCAGGCAAAAAATACGAAAATACGGAGGTTTTTTATAATGTTGGTACCATATGTTGTGGAGCAGACAGGCAGGGGCGAGCGTTCATACGATATCTATTCCCGCCTTCTCAATGACAGAATAATATTTCTTTCCGATGAAGTAAACGATGCTACGGCATCGCTCGTAGTAGCCCAGCTTCTCTATCTCGAGGCGCAGGACAATACAAAGGATATCAGTCTCTATATCAACAGCCCCGGCGGCTCCGTCAGCGCAGGCTTTGCTATATTCGATACGATGAACTTCATCAAATGCGATGTTTCCACCATCTGCGTAGGCATGGCGGCAAGCATGGGTGCATTTCTTCTTGCCGCAGGCGCAAAGGGCAAGAGATATGCCCTGCCGAACAGTGAAATAATGATTCATCAGCCGCTCGGCGGTATGCAGGGTCAGGCAAGCGATATGAAAATCCATGCCGACCATATCATCAAAACGCGCGAGCGTCTGAATGCCATTCTTTCCGAGCGCACGGGCAAGAGCATAGAAGAAATAACACGCGATACCGAGCGCGATAATTTCCTTTCCGCCGCAGAAGCCGCGGAATACGGACTTATCGACAAGGTTATCGACAAAAGACTTTAAAACAAAACCGGCAGACTGTCGGTGAACGGAGGAAAAAGTGGCGGACAAGAAGAAAAAGACAAATGAACCGGAAAACCGCTGCGCATTTTGCGGAATACCCGAAAGTCAGGCGGCAGGGCTTGTTCCCTCGCTGATACCCGGGATTTATATATGCGACGACTGCGTAGTCCGCGCAAAGCGAATGATAGATGACTACATGGAGGGAGCGCCGGACGGCGAAATACCGCCGCTTACCGAGCTGCCCAAGCCTGCCGAGCTGAAAGCAAAGCTTGATGAATATGTCATCGGTCAGGACGCGGCAAAAAAGGCGCTCTGCGTCGCCGTATACAATCATTACAAGCGAATTTCCGCGCTGAAGGGTAAAAAGAAGGATGACGGCGTGGAAATTCAGAAAAGCAATGTACTGCTCATAGGTCCTACGGGCGTGGGCAAGACTTTTCTTGCGCAGACGCTGGCAAAGCTCCTGAAGGTTCCTTTTGCCATAGCCGATGCCACGACACTCACGGAAGCGGGTTATGTCGGCGAGGATGTGGAAAACATATTGCTCCGTCTCATTCAGGCGGCGGATTATGATGTGGAGCTTGCACAAAAAGGTATTATTTATATCGACGAAATAGACAAAATCTCGCGCAAGAGTGAAAATCGCTCTATCACACGCGATGTTTCGGGCGAGGGCGTCCAGCAGGCACTGCTGAAGATTCTCGAGGGCACTGTGGCAAATGTGCCTCCGCAGGGCGGCAGAAAGCACCCGGGACAGGATTTCATTCAGATAAATACGGAAAATATCCTCTTTATCTGCGGCGGCGCTTTTGACGGACTGGAGCAGATAATCGAGCAGAGAAACGGCAAACAGTCGATAGGCTTCCGCGGCGAAGAAAAGAAGCCGGAAAACAAAAATGCGACCTTCATAGATGTTACGCCGCATGATATCGTGAAATACGGGCTCATACCCGAAATGGTAGGCAGACTGCCTGTAATCGTCGGTCTGGAAAAGCTTGATGCGGAAGCGCTCACCCGTATACTCCGCGAGCCGAAAAATTCGCTTATCAAGCAGTATGTTAAGCTTTTCAAGATGGATAATCTGAAGCTGGAAATAACAGACGGCGCCGTCAAGAAGATAGCCGAGCTTGCCATAGCACGTAATGCCGGCGCACGCGGTCTGCGCTCCATAATGGAGGAAATAATGCTCCCCGCAATGTATGAAGCACCCTCTATGAAGGATATTTCGGGCGTAAAAGTAGATCTTGATACCGTAGAGACGAAGAAAATAAAGTACCTCAAAAAAGAGGCATAAAAATATCCGCCTGAAATACGGCGGATATTTTTTTGCTTGTTTGGCTCTCTTAATGTTGGCTCTCCATGGGTAAAGTTTTCACGCACCATCATTAAAGTTTTCGCCCGCCTTTTGGGGAGGCGGCTGGGTCAAGGGCAAGTCGCCCTTGTCGCGCTCCGCAGAGCGCGAAATCTTATTTCGGCGTTTTCTTTTTGATAGCTTTTTCTTTTGCGCCTGTATATGCAAAAGAAAAAGCGGATAGGCATAAATCTTTTGTTTTGACTGTTGAGGGGACTTGGGGTTTTATCTTGTAGGGGTCGGCGCCTTCGACGACCCGCGAAGAAACATAAAGTAACTTTTCTTTTATCGTACTTTTCAATGACGAAAAGTACCAAAAGTCATTTAAGAGGGCTTTTCCCCCTGTCTCGGCGACGCCAACCAACGCACTGCGTGCATTGGTTCATTCCCCCCTCTTAAAAAACACCTTCCGCGTGCACGAGTTAGTCGCGCGAGCCATGCGTGGCAAGTGCGTGCGGCAAAAGTTGATGGTGCAAGTCGTTAGTTTCGCGCTCCCCGCAATCTCATACTACCACGCGTGCGAATATGTCACACGAGATAGCCGAGCAGATTCGTGCACGCATTGTCTGCACGCCCGCTGAAAAAGAGGTGCGGGCGTGAATTTAGTTTGTGCGCTGACGGGACTGCAGAAATAAACCCTATTTCGCTATGTTCGCACACAG
>DODZ01000034.1 GCA_003524145.1 Candidatus Apopatosoma intestinale
TCTGAAAGATAAGTATCATAAAGAAACTTTTCGTTTATCGTACTTTTCACTGACGAAAAGTGCCAAAAGTCATCAAAGAGAGCGTTCCCCTCTCTTTGATATCTCTTCCCGCGCACCGAGCAGAAAAGCACGGCAAAAACCCGACGAACGCCATAAAAATACAGATAAAAAAGTATCCTCAAAGCTCTTGAAAAAAGCCTCGGCTTGTGATAAAATAGTATCACATCCGAGGCTTAAAAAAGGCAATCAAAAGGAGCTGAAAATGAAAAAGAAGTATCTGTTTTATGTCACGGGCTTTTTTTCGGGACTTTCCGTAATGGCGATAGAGCTTGGCGCATCGCGGCTGATGGCGCCTTACTTTTCTTCTTCACAGATAATATGGACTATCATCATCGGCACGATAATGATAGCGATGGCACTGGGAAATATTCTCGGCGGAAAAATGGCTGACAAAAGCGAAAATCCGGACAGGCTTTTTACATGGATATTTGCCGCGGCTACATGGACGATGCTTATCCCGCTTCTCGGTAAATTCGTGATGTCGGGTGTTGCTGTTGTACTGGCACTTTTTGTGACAAAGAATTATCTCATCTGGGCGGCGCTTGTTTCCTGCATACTCGTTTTCGTCTTTCCGCTTCTTGTGCTCGGCATGGTAACACCGAATCTTGTGAAATTCGCCGTTTCCAGCCTTGAAGAAAGCGGACGCACAGTCGGCATAATCGAAGCCTGCAATACCGTCGGAAGTATACTCGGAACATTTCTGCCTACCTTCGTTACGATTCCTTATATCGGCACGGCGCTTACCTTTGTTATATTCGCATCACTGCTTTATATCGTTTCGATAACATATTTCATCCTGCGCAAAAAATTCATTGTGAGAGGCTCGGTTATCGCTGCCGTGGCGCTTGTTCTCGGCATACTCTCGATGAATATCGGCGTGGCTTTCTGGAACGGCAATATACTCTATGAGGGCGAGTCCATATACAATTATCTGCGCGTGGAGGAGGACGATAATTCGCTTATTCTTTCCACAAATGTGCTTTTCGGCGTTCAGTCCATAAAGCGCAAGCAGGGCGGGCTTACGGGAATGTATTATGACTGCGCACTTGCCGCGCCCGCTATGGCAAAAAATTCTCCCGATGATGAAATATCCGTCTGTATTCTCGGGCTCGGCACGGGTACCTTCGCCATGCAATGCGAAAAATATTTCGGCGTGACGGATACGGACGGTGTCGAGATAGACAGGAAGATAGTGAAGCTGGCATATGAATATTTCGATCTTTCCGACAATGTGAATGTCTTTGTCGAGGACGGGCGGGCTTTTATTTCGCGCACGGAAAAGAAATATGATGTCATCATGGTGGATGCCTATCAGGATATAACGATACCTTTTCATATGTCGAGCAGGGAATTTTTCTTTGAGGTGCGTTCGCATCTCAAAGAAAACGGCGTCATGGTTGTCAATATGAATATGTATACCGAGGTTGACGGCGGAATAAACGATTATCTCTGCGGGACGATACTTTCGGTTTTCGATTGCGCCTACACATATACCACGGGCGGCACGAATATCGAGCTTTTTGCTTCTTCCGGTTTTGACTGCGCAGAGCGCCTTCGCGAAAATCTGCCGATGCTCTCGGGTGAGCTTCGTCCCTTTCTCTCCGGTGTGAGCGACTCTCTTGAAAAAAAGGAAAAATCAGATTATATCTTCACGGACGATAAAGCGCCTGTGGAGCTTCTCGGTATGCGCGTGCTTGACGAGATGATAGCAGACGAGCTTTCCGCTGTGAGAGAAACGATAAAGGGCAAAAGCATAGGTGAGCTTTTTGATATGCTCATCTCGGGACAATTTGCATGAGGAAAAAATAAGAAAGGCTTTTAAAATGAACGCAAAGGAAATTTCGGAAATCAAAAAAACGCTCAGTCCGGACAGAAGCACAATCGCTTCCGTTTGCGGCTGTTATGTCAATGCAAGCGGAGAGATAATAGCAAAATTTTCGCGTCCTCTCGGAATGATGGGAGAGGATGAGGCGGAAAAATATCTCTTCATTTTCAAAAAGACGATATCGGGTTCGCTTTCCAAGAACCTTTTCAATATGGATTTTTCAACCTCGCAGGTTTCCGGCGGGGAAGAATACAGGCTGCTTTCACGCCTGCGCACAAGCGAACTCGGCGACGAAGAAGCTCTTGACGCTTTCTATGCGCTGGTCGCCAAGAGTGTCACTATGAAGGATAATTATGTGATACTGCTCGCCTCGGCAAAATATGATGTGCCTTTCAAGCATATCGACGGGAATACGCTTGCCGACGATTCGAGCGAAATTTTCTCGCATATATTCTGCTCGGTTTGCCCTGTGAAGGCATCAAAGGCTTCGCTTACATATGACCCCGAAGAGAAGCTTTTCCGCAATAATGCGGGTGCTTCTGCCGTCTCCGCGCCGGAAATGGGATTTATGTTTCCTGCTTTTGACTGTCGCCGCACAAATATTTACGGCGCACTCTTTTATACGAGAACGACAAAGGATACACATTCCGATTTTACGGGTGCTGTATTCGGAAATGATATTCCCATGCCTGCCGATGTTCAGGAGGAAAGCTTCCGTACATTGATATCGGAGACGCTTGCCGATGCCTGCGACCTTACGGCAGTTAAGGAAATGCGTCGTCAGATAGAAGAGAAGATAGAGGAGCACAAGGCAAGCGGCGAGGAAGAGCCGCTCACGCTGGATTGCGGCACAATAAAGGAGATACTGGCAAACTGCGGCGCATCGGAAGAGGGGCTTGCCGCATTTTCCGAGAGCTTCAGGGAAAATTTCGGTGAGATGACGGAGCTGGACCCGAAAAATCTGATAAACATGAAGAAATTTGAGCTTCGCACGCCGGATGTTGTGATAAAAGTTGCACCCGATAAGCCGGAGCTTGTGCAGACGAAGGTCATCGGCGGTGCGAAATTTATAATGATTCGCGCTGACGAGGGCGTGGAGCTTAATGGACTGAATATGTCCATATAAAAGATATCACTTTCATTTTTCACACTTTTGAGAGACAAAGAGAATGGGGCATTGAGGCGAAGCTACCTCTGAACGGCGGCGCAGAGACAGGGGCAGAATGTGGCAGTCGCAGGCTGACGGATGAGGCGTTTATAAATAATTTATAGCAATATTTATTTCAATATTCCAATTTTACTCCTCATCCACCGCTATCGCGGTCCCCCTTCTCCCGCAGGAGAAGGCTATACGAAAAAATGCTTTTATCTGTTTTTGCAGTGAAAATA
>DODZ01000015.1 GCA_003524145.1 Candidatus Apopatosoma intestinale
GCTGTGCCATGTCAGGCTATGGCGAACCTCGCGGTTTGAGTTTGGGTGCGCATCTTAGTGCGAACATAGCAAAATAGGGCTAATTTTAAATAGCTCCGTCATCGCACTTACTATATTCACGCCCGCCATGCACTTTCAGCGGGCGTGCAGACAATGCGTGCACGAATCTGCTCGGTTTCCTCGTGTGATATGTTCGCACGCGTGGTATAGATGAAATCGTGGAGAATGGCAAAACTACCGTTTTTCTCTTAGCTATTTGCCGCACGCACTCGCCACGCAAGGCTCGCGCGACTAACTCGTGCACGCGGAGGGAGTTTTTTAAGAGGGAGGAAAGCCCTCTTAAATGACTTTTGCCGCGCTTTTGGTCATTCAAAAGCGCGATAAAAGAAAAGTTTCTCTATGATTCTTCGCGGCGGCAGCAAGCCGTACCCCGTCGCCGCCGACGGCTCGCGCCGTCTTCCCCAAAAGGCGGGCGAAAACTTTAATTGGTGCGCGAAAACTTTAATATAGAGGCGCGTAAGCACACTGAAATCAAAATCCCATCATGCAATTTGGGCATGACGGGATTTTTTCAGATTATTTTTCTGCGAAGTGCGTGTTTTTTTCTATATACATAATACAGAGAGCGGAAAGCGCACGATTGCCGCGAAAAAGAGAGGCAGGCGCGTTATTTACTCTCGAGCATATAGAGAAGAAGCTTTGCGGCTTCCGCACGGGTAAGGCTCTTTTCTGCCGAGGCTTCGGCAAAAACACCTATGGAAGCAAGCACATCCATGCCCTCCTGCGTTATCTCCGATTTTTCATCGGCAAAAACACATAAAGCATCATCGACGCTGTATTTTTCCAGTCCGGCTATCCTGCCGACAATCGTCGCCGCATGAGCGAGAGTAATACTTTCGTTCGGTCTGAATACGGCGCCGCTATCGGTATCAAAGCCATAGACCAGTTTCATTTCCTGCGCTTTTGCGATATATCTGCGCTGATATCCCGTGAAAGACGCATCATCCTCAAATTTGCTTGCAACAGCGCTGTCGCCCTTATCTATATCGGAAGCCCGCATCGCCATTATCAGAAAATCGGCTCGGCTTATCTCCTTTTCGGGAGAAAAAGTCATTTCATCGCCGAGTTTTTCTCCTGTGAGAATATCATTTTCCGCGAGGATAACAGCCGCCATATGTGCGTCCTCGCCCTGCATATCCGCATATTCGATATCAAGTCTGTTCTTTTCCACCTTTATTTTAACAGTGGCGGGAGCGGACTCATTACCGTACTTATCTACGGCAATAAATGTGAATTTATCCTTGCCGCTGAAGTTTTCATCCGGCGTATATTTTATTTTGCCTGTTTTGCGGTCGAGCAATGTCACATTGCCGTGGCGCGCATTTTTGGTGATATGAAAGGTCACATTGTCCTCATCGGGGTCACTTGCGGCAAGCGAAGCGAAAACAGCGATGTTTTCTTTTCCCGCGATTTCATCCGCCTTTGCCACAGGGGCGAAATTCAGCTTTTCCATCGGCACTATCGAGCAGACAAACGAGCTTTCATAGCCGCTGTCGGCGAGGCGGAAGCGGAAGGTTGCTTCTTCATTCCCGCATGGCACAAATGTGAGAGAGTCAAACTGTTCGCGTGTGATTATCTGGTCGGGCAGAACATCGGCTTCGCCAAGCTTGAGCGTGCCCGTCTCGGGTGCGGGAAGCTGTGTTATCACGGCGGAGCCTGCCTGCGTGCCGAGCACGCTGTCAAAATCAAAAGCGGAGAAATGCGCCGCATTTTCTCCTATACAGGTTTTTATCATGCGTGTTTCACTCTGCATCACGGCGATTGCGGGAGAAAGCAAATCGGCGGCGGAGAGCGAGAGGCACATGAATGCGAGAAGCATAAAAACTGTCAGTAAAATGTTGATTTTCTTCATTATTTTTATTCCTTTCGAAAAATTTCCGCTTACTGCGGGTATCGGTAATATTTTTACCGCTCTTTTCCTTTTTTATAAGCAAGATGGCAATTATTTTTGTTTACTATTGAAATTAAGGGAAAAATATGGTATACTTGATTTATAAAATCCGCCGAAAAAGGCGCTTTGAGGTTATATGAAAATGAGTAAAAAATCAAATAAAAATCTCTTTGAATTTCTTCGTTACGCTATAGTCGGCGGCATCGCGGCGCTTGTCGATATGGGTGTGCTGGCACTTTTCAAAGAGGTTGTTTTCGGCGGGAGCGAAAAGGTTTCGGCACTTATTATTGCGACTACGGCGGGCTTTTTTGCGGGTCTTGCCGTGAATTTTATACTCTCGAGAATATTTGTTTTCACCTCGGCAGAGCAGCATAAAAGAGACGGCGGCTGGAAAGGCTTCCTGCTCTATACGCTCGTCGGCGCCATCGGCTATGGGTTGACCGTACTTCTCATGTGGGTCGGAACAAATATAACAGGGCGCGCGGGCTTCTGGTATCTGCTCGTCAACTGCGTTGTCAAGGGCATTGTCCTCATATGGAACTATATAGGAAGAAAACTGCTCGTATACAGGGGGAATTAACACATATGC
>DODZ01000016.1:0-29383 GCA_003524145.1 Candidatus Apopatosoma intestinale
TTTTCAGAGGGCTTTCAGCCCTGCCAGCACCATGCCCTTATAGGGCTGAGCAAACCACCGGCTTTGCCGGTGGTTATGACTATACTTTTGCAAATACAGCCGACTGTGCGGGGATTCTGATTTTTTTGCCGTCTGCTTCCGCTTTGCCGCCGAATGAGTAGAGCACCTCTTTTGCGATAAGCCCGCATTCAAATTCGGCGGGTCTTGCCGAGGGATTTATCACTGCGAGTATCTTTTCGCCGTCCGCTTCTCTCGTATATGCGAGCGGATAGGCGTTCTTTTCCGCATAGATAAAATCTATCTTTCCTCTGCTTTCGAGCGCGGGGTGCGCCTTGCGCAGAGAAATGAGTTTCTTAACCTCGTGATACAGCGAATTTTCGTCTGACATGCTTTTTTCAACAGTCGGGCGGTTCGGGTCCGGGTCGAGCGGGATATAGAGCTTATCGGGCGCGGAATTTCCGAAGCCTGCATTTACGCCGCTGTCCCACTGCATAGGCGAGCGCGAGCCTGTCCTGCCGTAGCCGCCCTCGACAGAGGTCAACCCTTTGACATAGCGCATGCCTATCTCATCGCCGTAATAGATAAAAGGTGCACCCGGCATGGAAAGAAGAAAGGCAAAAGCCAGCTTCATTTCCGTTTCGTCGAGAGTCAGCGCCATGCGGCTCATATCGTGGTTTCCCGAGGGAATGCAGATAAGCCCCTTGCCGTCGGTCTTGGCGTAGCTTTCCTTATATTTATTTACAAATTCCGAGATATCGCCTACGGCTTTTGCGGAGAAATACGGCTTGTCTGTACGAAAAAGCTCGGGATAATGTGATGGTCCGAAATGAAGCAGAAAATCCATATGAAAGCCGCCGAGGAGTGATTTGTCGGGCTCGCCCCATTCGGAAACGAGCACTGCCTCAGGATATTCGGCATCGAGAAAAGAGCGGACATTCTGCCAGAGGGAGATATTGCCCTTGCCGTCCTCGTCGTTTTTGACGAGCGAACCTGCCATATCGACGCGGAATCCGTCGCAACCCATGTCGAGCCAGAAGCGCATGATATCCTTCATTGCCTCCAGCGTCGCTCTCGGTCCATCCGCGTCCATCGGCTGCTGCCATGGGCGCTCGGGCTTATAAAAACCGTAATTGAGCGCGGGCTGATGCGAGAAGAAATTTACGGCACATACGCCGTTTCGCGGGGAAAAACCGAGAATGCAGCTCATGCCGGGCTTTTCCCATATGCTGCCGGTCCATACATAGCGGTCGGTATATTCGTTCTTTTCCGCTTTCATTGACTCCATAAACCATTTGTGCTTTACGGAGGTGTGCCCCGGGACAAGATCGAGCAGGATTTTCATGCCGCGGCTGTGTACCTCGCGGAAGAGCCTTGCAAGGTCATCGTTTGTTCCGTAGCGCGGCGCGACGGTATAATAGTCGGAAACATCATAGCCTGCGTCTCCGAAGGGCGACTCAAAGAGCGGATTCAGCCATATCGCGTCGCATCCGAGGTCTTTTACATAATCGAGTTTCTCGATGATTCCGTTTATATCTCCCATGCCGTCTGCATTTGAATCGCGGAACGACTGCGGATATATTTCGTAAAAGACGGCAGTGTCAAGCCAATGTGCCATATAAATCTCCTTTTTCAGAGGTTCAGAATTTTTCGGTTTCAAAAGCGTCCCACGGGATATTGACCGTCTTACCCTGCGAGATAAGCTCGTCTATATGCAGAAGGAGAGGGAACTGCTCCTTTGTCGCTTTGCCGGCGGCGATAAGCTCTTTGACAGCCTCTGACGTTCTGCCGGCGATTACGATGGATTCAAGTGTTACTCCGCGGAGAGTTTCCATGGCGTCGTCAAATGACATGCCTTCGCCGAGAAGAGTACCGATGCGGCGGGTTCTTCCGCCGAATACGGTGACATAAAGGTCACCTGCGCCGAGCGTGATATTTTCCGGTCCGCCCTCGCAGATATCGAGCAGGCGGATCATTTCCTTTACAGCCTGACCGAAGAGTGCCGCCTGGGAATTGTAATGCTCAAATTGTCTGCCCTCGCGCTTGTATGACATGCCGATGGCAAGCGAAACGCCGAGCGCATATGCATTTTTCAGTGCAACGGCGCACTCAACACCGCGGACATCGGTCGAGAGGCTTACATGATAGTAATCCGTCTCGAAGAGGGAACGAATCCAGCGGAGCTGCTCGATATTTTCGCCGCAGAATGTAACCTCAGTCGGGTCGTGGTCGGCAAGCTCATAGCTTGTGCAGGGACCGCCGACTGCATTGAAGGAAATCTTCTTGTCTGTCTTTGAGCGGTATACCTCGGGATATGAGATAAGCTTGCCTGCGCCGAGATGAACCATGCCCTTTGTTATTGAGAGCACGGGAAGCTCCTCGGGAATAACAGGGATAATATTTTCGATAAACCAATCGAGACCGAAAGAAGAAACGCCGCCGATGAGCAGGTCTGCTCCTGCCAGCGCCTCCGCAAATTCCTCATACTGATAGTATGTGATGCCTGCCGGCATTTTTCTTTTCAGCGTGAGATGCTCTCCCGTCGCTCTCGCGTGGTCGATTATCTCGCGGTCGAGCGGAGTGCCGACGATTCTTATCGTGTTGCCGTTGTCGGCGGCGGGGAATGTTATGGCACTGCCCATCATGCCTGCGCCGATTACTGTGATTACTGCCATTTTTATTTTTCCTTTCAAATTTTAAAATCAGATGTTTCCCGAGGTGAGCTTTATCAGCAGGTTCAGGTCATCCGGCTGAACCTTTGCCTCGTGTGCCGCGCGGTTTCGTTTTACCGCGCCGCATTTTTCGCATTTGTGAATGATGATATATCCCTTTTTCGGGTCGGGTTCCACCCTTATCGGGCGCATGATACCGCCGCATGGATTAGCTCTGTCTCCCGGGTTTATATCGACATGGAGCGAGCAGAGGCATCTCGGGCAATGATTGCGCGAACTGTAGCCGAGCGGCTGAACCTCAAGCCCGCAGTTTTTGCAGATGAACGAGTTGTCGTTTTTTGTAAAAAGCTTCTGCTCCGTATATCTCACCTCCGAATATTTTTCTCCATATATTATGCTACAAAAAAAGCCTTTTGTCAAGTATTCAGCTTGACTTTTCGACATGATTGTGCTAAACTTCAGGTGTAAAATACCTTTTACAAGCGGAGGCTTGAAAAATAATGAAAATAAGCGTACAGACAGGTTATACCATCGGCGTGCTCGGCATCGACGCCGCTTTTGATGCGTACCGTAGCGCAGGATTTGATTGCGTTGACCTCGGTATAGATGAAAATGTCACCATTTCATGGAGAGAAAAGCTGAACGGAGACGAAGACCCGTTTTTCGGTGACAGAAACAACTATATGTCATATGTTGCCGCCATCAAAGCTGCTAGCGAGCGCACCGGAGTGAAGATAGGACAGGCTCATGCACCTTTCCCGCTCGGCTCATACGGTAACGAACCAATGAACGCCCGCGGAATAGAATGGGGCAATATCTGCATTGAAATATGCCATCTGCTCGGCTGTGACAAGCTTGTTATTCATCCGCTCCAGTCTATAAATATGCGTCAGGATCCGTCATCAAGCGTTGCTGAGTGGGAAATGAATATTCTGCTGTACACGGCACTTATTCCTCAGCTCAGAAAATATAAAGTTACCTGCTGTCTCGAAAATCTCTGGAAGTTCGATTATGCGGCAAAGAAGATATACAGCGGCGTATGCTCTGATATTGAAGAAGCCTGCAAATACATTGATTATCTCAACGGCGTCGCGGGAGAAAAGCTTTTCGGCTTCTGCCTCGATACGGGACATCTTACACTTGCTGCGCTTGATACAAAGCAGGCAATAGAGCGTCTCGGCGACAGACTTGCGGCTCTCCATATAAACGATAATCACGGAATCGAGGACAATCATGTCAATCCTTATTCCGGCGTGACAATTTGGGACAGATTTATACGCGGCATAGCGGAGTCGAATTTCAACGGAAATCTGAATTTTGAGACATTTGGGCAGTATAAAGCCGTACCCGACGATTTCATTGCAACGGCACTCGGCTGGACAGCCGATGTAGGCAGATATTTTGATAAGAAGATAGCGGAGATAAGAGCCGCAAAATGATAAAAAAGCATTGCGGTATTCCTGCCGTAATGCTTTTTTGTCTTCTGTTTGTCTTGACTTTCACATATGCTTGTGCTATACTTCAGGTGTAAATATATTTTTTCCAAACGGAGGAATGCTTACGATGAAAATAGGTGTACAGACAGCTCATACGATAGACGCGCTCGGCATAGACGGCGCTTTTGACGCATATCGTGCCGCGGGCTTTGATTGCGTCGACCTTAATCTCGACGACCGCCCCAAAATCTCTTGGAACGAGCTTCGCGAAGGTGTGGAGGATCCTTTCTTCGCGAGCGAAGAGGGATATATGCCTTTTGTCAATGCCGTGAATGCGGCAAGCAAACGCACGGGAGTGAAGATAGGGCAGGTTCATGCGCCTTTTCCGCTCGGCTTCCGCGGACTGGAAAAGGCAAACGAACGCGGTCTGCGCTGGGCTAAAACATCCATAGAAATATGCCGTCTTTTCGATTGTGACAAGATAGTCATTCACCCGCTTTTCGACGGAAGCCTGAGGCAGCACCCGACGACGAGAGATGAGGAATTTGAAATGAACATTCCTTTCTATTCCGCGCTCATCCCGCTTCTTCGCAAATATCATATCATCTGCTGTCTTGAGAATATGTGGGCTCAGGACTGGCAGACAAAGAAGATATACAGCACGGTCTGCTCGGATATGAGCGATGCCTGCAAATATATCGACCGTCTCAATGAGATAGCCGGCGAGAAGCTTTTCGGCTTTTGCCTTGATATCGGGCATCTCGCGCTTTGCTCGCTTGATAATTACGATGCGATAAGAGAGCTTGGCGACCGCCTTGTGACGCTTCATATCCATGATAATCAAGGCGGCATAGATGATAATCATGTTATCCCGTATATGGGAATCATCTATTGGGAGCGCTTTATTCGCGGGCTTGCCGATGCCGGATATAACGGAACGCTCAGCTTTGAGACGGCGGGGCAGTACAGAAAGGTGCCGACGGATCTGCTCCCCACCATGCTGAACTGGACGGCTGACATAGGCAGATATTTCGATAAGAGAATAGCCGAAATAAGAAACGTCAAGTAATTTTGTTAAGGTAAATGCAAAAAACAGGAGCGTGCGCTCCTGTTTTTTCATGTATTCTTATTTCATCTTTTTGTATGTGTCGCTCATAGCTTGGTCGAGAACATTCTGGCAGGTCTTGGAAGCGGAGGCGATAGCCTTGGAGAAGTTATTCTTTCCGCTTGTTACCATTTCGCCGATTCTGTTTATAACTCCGGTGCTTCCGTTCCAGATGCCGTAGTCACAGCGCGCTGATTTCAGAACGATATCGAGCATTTCGCCCGCGCCGTCATCACAGAGACACTGGGTCTTGATGCATTTGATGTATTCGGGGTAGAGAAGCATTTCGGAATGGTAGCCGAATACTTCAAGGAACTGTGCGGTAGCATTCAGATCCTTGATTGTTTTGGTAACCTGAAGTCCGTAGCCTCTGTTGCAAATGAATGTGCCGTATTCTTCCTGCTCCTCGCTGTACTTCGGGAAGGGAATAACGGAAATGCGCTTTTCGCTGAAATCTATGCCGTAGTTTATCAGCTCCTCATCGGAGTGCAGTCTTATCAGCCACTGAGTATTGAAGAGAGCCTGACCGTTTGCGACGGCTTTGACCGTATTTAGCTCGCCTATCTGACCGAAAGCGGGGCTTTTGAATACCGATGCGGCTTTGTCTATGACGCTGCTCACATATGCAGCATCGGTGTTTTCTTTGGTCAGGGAGGAATATTGGTCATTTTCGTCTTTGATTACGGATTTGATTCCCGCACCGTAGATGAAGCCGAGCTGAGAGAGGACATTGGGGTTAGTGACAAAGCCGAAGATATCTCCGCCGTCAAATGTGAGCTGCGAGTCGCCGTTCACATCGACTTTAGCCGCTTCCATGAGCGTTATCATGGTTTCTATCGTCCACTTGCCGTCCTTTACTGTCTGATAGAGGTCGATATCGGTTTTGCCAGATGCCTTTGCGCGCTCGTAAACATCCATATCGGCAAACATCGTGACTATCGAGTCATACATATTGAGATTGAACTTGCCCGAGATGGAATGAACGACTTTCGTGCCCTCGTATGTGAAGCTGAAAGCATCGATATAATCCTGATTCCACCAACTGTGGTTGAAATCGATATCGAGATTTGCGATGTTCATGCAGGATTCACGAATGCCGTAAAAAAGCCGCAAGAGAAAATCGTAATTGCTTGTACCCAAAGCAATATCGTTGTCGATAAGGCTTCCGGGGCTGTCTGTCTTGGTGTCTCTTATCTTGCAGTTGTAGAGATTTTCGACGACGGAATTACGGTTGATTATCGCTTCCGTTATCAGGTCGTCACTGCCTGTAGCCTCTGCATAGATTTCATAGCAGTCCCAGCCGCCGCTCCAGCCCTTGGAAACGGCAAAGTTGAAGGTCTTGCCGCCGAAGTTTACATCCATGAAGTCGGGATGCTTTTCTTTGCCTGTAAGCTCCGTCGAGCCGCCGGGGACAGTGGTTCCCGCGGCGTCGCTTGTCGAAGCGGTCGTTTTGTCTGAATCAACTGTCTCGCCGTCGGTTTTCTCGGTGTCGCTTGTTCCTGCGGTGCTTTCCGTCGTTTGCGGATTTGTTCCGGTTGTCGTGTTTTCGGGTTCTTTTCCTCCCCCACATGCGGCAAGAAGCAGTACGAATACCAGCATTGATGCCGCAAGGAAGAGAGACAGCGCTTTTTTCATAGTGGTTTCTTCCTTTCATATTATATATTTAAATACTTTGAAAAAATCAAAATATTTTCGGATATTTGTGGGGGTGTGAGTAGAAAAAATCAGTTCAGCTTATCGTAGGAATCCTTCATATATGTGGCAAGAATATCATCAGCCGCCTTACTTGCGGAGGAGATAGCCTTGGAGATATTGTTTTTGCCGCTTGAAATCATGCCGCTTATGCGTCCTATTATGCCGACATTTGTATTGTAGTGACCGTAATCAACAAATGTGGATTTGAGAACAATCTCAAGCATTTCGCCCGCGCCTTCATCGCAGAGGCACTGGGTCTTGATGCACTTGATATATTCGGGGTAGAGAAGCTTTTCGGAGTGATAACCGAATACCTCGAGGAACTGAGCTGCCGCCGTATGGTCGGTGATAGCCTTGGAAACCTGAAGTCCGTAGCCGCGGCTGAAGATGAAGGAATGATAATCCTCCTGATTCTCATCAAATTTCGGATAGGGAACGACAGAGATGCGCTTTTCGCTGAAATCTATGCCGTAGTTTACAAATTCGTGGTTGGAATGAAGTCTTATCGTCCACTGTGCGCTGAAGAGCGACTGACCGTTTGCCAGTGCCTTTACGCTGTTGAGCTCACCTATAGAGCCGAAAGCAGGGCTTTTATATACTTTGGTTGCTTCATCTATAACCCTGCTTACATAAGCCATGTCGGTATTGGAAGCATTGATGCTGACATACTGGTTGTTGTCATCCTTCATAACGGTCTTGATTCCCGTTGAATAGAAGAATGCATATTCGGAGATGGAATTTTTATGTGCAATGAATCCGAAGATATCGCCGTCATCAAAATTCAGCTGAGAGTCGCCGTTTACATCGACTTTAGCCGCATCCATGAGCTCAAGCATTTTTTCAACTGTCCATGTTCCGTCCTTGACGGTCTGATAAAGATCGATATTTGTTTTGCCAGAAGCAACGGCGCGGTCATATACGTCCATATCCACGAAGAGCGTGTTTATTGAATCGTACATGATGAGATTGAATTTGCCCGAAATCGAGTGAAGGACCTTTTTGCCGTTGTAATCGAAGCTGAAGGTATCGATATAATCCTGATTCCACCAGCTGTGGCTGAGATCTATATCAAGATTTGCGATATTCATGCATGAGGAAGAGAGATTATACCAGAGTCTCATGAGAAAATCGTAATTGTTTGTTCCGAGAGCGATATCGTTGTCCACAAGGCTCTGCGGGTCATCGCTTTTGGTTTCTCTTATCTTGCAGTTGTAGAGGTCTTCAACTACGGAATTTCTGCTTATTACGGCTTCCGTGATAAGATCGTCTTTTCCGGTGGCTTCCGCGCATATCTCATATGTGTCCCAGCCGCCGCTCCAGCCTTTTTGCGTAACAAAATTGAATGTTTTACCGCCGAAGTTCACATCCATGAAGTCGGGATGCTTCTCTTTGCCTGTCAGCTCTGTTGAGCCGCCGGGGAGAGTGGTTTCCGTTTCGGTTGCCGAGGTTGTCGTGCCGGCACTTTCGCCGGAAGATGAAGACGTGGTCTTGCTTTCCGATGTGCTTTCCGATGTGCTTTCCGTCGTCTGTTTTGTGCTGTCGGTTGTCACATCGGGGTCTTTTTTGTCCCCGCAAGCGGCAAGCAGAAGCGTAAGCGCGAGCATTGATACCGCGAGAAAGAGTGATAAGATTTTTTTCATAAAAATACTTCCTTGATTATTTATAATATTTTATTTTCAGTTCATTTTATCGTATGAGTCCTTCATAGCCTGATCGAGAACATTCTGGCAGGATTTGGATGTGGAGGCAAGTGCCTTTGCAAAGTTATTCTTGCCGCTGACAACCATTTCGCCGATCCTGCTTATGACGCCTGTGCTTCCGTTCCATACGCCGTAGTCGCAACGGGCGGATTTGAGGACTATCTCGAGCATTTCACCCGCGCCGTCATCGCAGAGGCACTGGGTCTTGATGCACTTGATGTATTCGGGGTAGAGAAGCATTTCGGAATGATATCCGAATACTTCAAGAAACTGTGCGGTGGCTTTCAGATCCTTTATCGCCTTGGAAACCTGAAGTCCGTAGCCTCTGTTGGAGATGAACGTGCCATAGCCCTCCTGAGACTCTTCATATTTCGGGAAAGGAACGACAGCGATGCGTTTTTCGCTGAAATCCACACCGTAGTTTATCAGCTCTTCGCTTGAATGAAGTCTTATCATCCACTGAACATTGAAGAGCGCCTGACCGTTTGCCAGTGCTTTTACGCTGTTAAGCTCGCCGATTCTGCCGTATGCGGGACTCTTGTAAACAGATGCGGCTTTGTCGATGATAGCACTTATAGACGATACATCGGTGTTGGATGGGCTTATGCTGACGTAGGCACCGCTTTCGTCTTTTGAAATGGTTTTGATTCCCGCGCCGTAGATGAAGCCGTACTGTGCAAGTATATTCGGATGTGCGGCATAGCCGAAGATATCTCCGCCATCAAAAGTGAGCTGCTGGTCACCGTTGGCGTCGGTCATGGCGGCTTCCATCAGAGTTATCATTGTGTCTATGGTCCATGTACCGTCCCTGACGCTCTGATAGAGATCGATATTTGTTTTGCCTGCAGCTCTTGCGCGGTCATATATATCCATATCCACAAAAAGGGATACTATTGAATCATACATGATGAGATTGAACTTGCCCGAAAGAGAATGGATAACCTTTTTACCGTTGTAATCAAAGCTCATCGCTTCTATATATTCCTGATTCCACCAGCTGTGGCTGAGGTCTATATCGAGATTTGCGATGTTCATGCAGGATTCGCGAACGCCGTACCAAAGCTGCATAAGAAAATCATAGTTGCTTGTTCCGAGAGCGACATCGTTATTCAGAAGTCCGCTCGGGTCATCGGTCTTGGTGTCTCTTATCTTGCAGTTGTAAAGGCTTTCGACGACGGCGTTTCGGTTGATTATCGCTTCCGTTATCAGGTTGTCGCTGCCCGTTGCTTCTGCGTAGATTTCATAGTTGTCCCAGCCTCCGCTCCAGCCCTTGGAAACAGCGAAATTGAAGGTTTTGCCGCCGAAGTTCACATCCATGAAATCCGGATGCTTCTCTTTGCCTGTCAGCTCTGCCGAGCCGCCGGGGACAGTGGTTCCGGATTCGGTTGCCGAGGTTGTCGTGCCGGCACTTTCGCCGGAAGAGGAAGACGTTGTCTTGCTTTCCGATGTGCTTTCCGTCGTCTGCTTTGTGCTGTCGGTTGTCACATCGGGGTCTTTTTGGTCCCCGCAAGCGGCAAGCAGAAGAGCGGCTGCAAGCATTGATACCGCGATAAGCAGGGATAGTGCTTTTTTCATAAAAATTCTCCTTGTTAAATTAGTTTAAACAGTGCTGTGTTACACTGCGTACACTTACATAAATTATACCCGAAAGCGAAGGCAAAATCAATTGCTTTTATGCCAAAATTATTGCCTGCTTTTTTGGTGAAAAAAGAGAGAAAAAAGGCGAAATCCGATGGCGCGGAAATCATGCCATCATGGGGATTTTCGGCAATTTTCATATATTTGTTGCAAATGGATATATTTTGTAAGTCCCATGCGGTATTTTGCTGATGTGCAAATGGCAAAAAATGAAAGGAGAATAGCTTTATCTCTCACTTTTTTGCAATGAAAATCAAAGAAAAAAACACCATAACGAAACCTCGTCACTGCGCATCGCACAGTGACGGGGTTTCTGTTTTATACTTTTGTGTAATATATCAAAGACCGCGCTTGATATAGTGGGTATGGAGAACCTCATGAGCCGTATGGCTTCCGGGTGTGCCGAGGAACTCATCATAGAGCTTCTTGACGGCGGAATTTTCATGAGACTTGCGAATGTCCATGTTTTTATCAGCTGTGTAGAGAATAGAAGCGCGTTTTGCCTTCAGGTCTACCTTAGCCTTTGTTTCGGCACTCTGAACAGGCTGACCGCCGCCGTTTACACAGCCGCCGGGACAAGCCATGATTTCAATGAAGTCAACCTTGAGCTCGCCTGATTTTACCTTGTTCAGCAGCTCAGCCGCATTCTTTGTGCCGCTGGCAACGGCAACGCGTACTTCCATATCGCCGAGCTTGTAGACAGCTGTCTTGATGGGGGCTGTACCGCGGACATCGTCGAAATCGAGCTTCTCAAGCTTCTTGCCGAGTATAACCTCTGCCGCCGTGCGGAGAGCAGCCTCCATAACGCCGCCTGTGGCACCGAAGATGGCACCGGCACCCGAACCGATATCAAAAGGCTTATCGAATGTGCCGTCGGGCATATTCTTATAGTCCACGCCTGCCTTCTTTATCATGCGGGCAAGCTCGCGGGTTGTGATAGCATAGTCGACATCAAAGATACCGTCGCCTGCCGCACTCTGACCGGGACGGCGAACCTCAAATTTCTTTGCCGTGCAGGGAATAGCGGAAACGAAAACGATATCTGCGGGATCGATGCCCATTTTCTTTGCGTAGTATGTTTTGTACATAGCACCGAACATCTGCTGGGGAGACTTGCAGGTAGAGAGATTGTCGGTGAACTCAGGGAAGTAATGCTCGCAGAACTTGATCCAGCCGGGTGAGCAGGAGGTGATAAGAGGGAGCTTACCGCCGTTCTTTACTCTGTCAAGGAACTCTGTAGCTTCTTCCATGATGGTGAGGTCGGCTGTGAGGTTCATGTCATATACGCCGTCAAAGCCGAGAGCCTTGATAGCGGAAACCATCTTGCCCTCTGTATCAACGCCGGGCTCAAAGCCGAAGCATTCGCCGATAGTGGCTCGGATTGAGGGAGCTGTGCAGATAGCGACATGCTTTGTCGGGTCGCTGAGTGCATCCCAGACCTTTTCCGTATCGTCCTTCTCGTGAAGAGCGCCTACAGGGCAGGCAACTATACACTGACCGCAGGAAACGCACGAGGTGGAAGCGAGCGGAAGCTCGAAAGCGGAAGCGATATGCGTATCAAAGCCGCGGTTATTTGCACTTATGACTCCGATACCCTGCATATTCTGGCAGGCACCTACGCAACGGCGGCAGAGAATACATTTCTCATTGTCGCGAACGAGAAATGCCGTGCTCTCATCGTGAGTAGGCTCGGGATACTTGCCCTCAAAATGCTCCTCATCGTCTACACCGTAGTCGCGGCAGAGCTTCTGAAGCTCACAATCCTGACTGCGGATGCAGGAGAGACATTTTCTCTTATGAGTGGAAAGAACAAGCTCGAGGTTTGTCTTTCTGTTTTTCTGAATTTTGGGAGTGTTTGTGAATATCTCCATGCCATCGTTTGCGGGGGTTACGCATGCTGCCATGAGACCGCGCGCACCCTTTACTTCCACAAGGCAAAGACGGCAGGCGCCTATCTCGTTGATGCCCTTGAGATAGCAGAGCGTGGGGATATCAATATTTGCGGCGCGGGCGGCGTCTAGAATGGTTGAGCCCTTCGGAACGCTGTACTCATTGCCGTTTATTTTTACATTTATCATATCCATTGTATTAAGCTGCTCCTTTCTTATGCCTTATAGATTGCGCCGAACTTACAAGTTGCGATACAAGCACCGCACTTGATACATTTAGCCGTATCAATTGTATGAGGCTCTTTGACCGCACCGGAGATGGCGCTGACGGGACACTTTCTTGCGCAGGCTGTACAGCCGCGGCATTTGTCCGCATCAATCTTGTACTGGAGAAGATTCTTGCATACGCCGGCAGGACACTTCTTGTCCACAACATGAGCCATATACTCATCGCGGAAGTAGCGGAGTGTGGAAAGGACAGGGTTCGGTGCTGTCTGACCGAGACCGCAGAGAGATGCCGACTTTATGTATGCCGCGAGCTCTTCAAGATGCTCTATATCCTCGACCGTGCCGTTACCGGCGGTAATCTTTTCAAGAGTTTCGAGCAGGCGCATTGTGCCTATACGGCAGGGAGCGCATTTACCGCATGATTCATCGACCGTGAACTCAAGGAAGAATTTCGCGATATCGACCATACATGTATCTTCGTCCATTACGATAAGACCGCCGGAGCCCATCATGGAGCCGATGGCGATGAGGTTATCGTAATCGATGGGAGTATCGATAAGGGAAGCGGGGATACAGCCGCCGGAGGGACCGCCTGTCTGAGCGGCTTTGAACTTCTTGCCGTGAGGAACACCGCCGCCGATTTCTTCTACGACTTCGCGCAGTGTTGTGCCCATCGGAATTTCAACAAGACCGGTATTTGTAATCTTGCCGCCGAGAGCGAATACCTTTGTGCCCTTGGACTTTTCCGTGCCCATAGAGGCAAACCAGTCTGCGCCGTTGAGTATTATCTGGCAGATATTTGCATATGTTTCAACATTATTTATTATAGTAGGCTTGCCGAAAAGACCCTTGACCGCCGGGAACGGAGGACGGGGGCGGGGCTCGCCGCGGTTGCCCTCGATGGAGGTGAGCAGAGCCGTTTCCTCACCGCATACAAACGCGCCTGCGCCGAGACGGAGAGTGATATCGAAATTGAAGCCTGTACCGAAAATATTCTTGCCGAGAACGCCCAGCTCTCTTGCCTGCTTTATCGCAACCTGGAGGCGGTGAACCGCGATGGGGTACTCTGCACGCACATAGATATAGCCCTCGTCAGCACCTATCGCATAGCCTGCGATAGCCATTGCTTCGAGAACGGCATGAGGGTCGCCCTCGAGAACGGAACGATCCATGAATGCGCCGGGGTCGCCCTCATCGGCATTACATACGACATACTTCTTTACTTCGCCGCGGTTTGCGCATGCAAATTTCCACTTTGTGCCTGTGGGGAAGCCGCCGCCGCCTCTGCCGCGCAGTCCGGAATCGGATATTGTCTTTATTACATCATCGGGGGACATCTCTGTCAGCACCTTTGCGAGAGCCTGATAGCCTTCACTGCCTATGTATTCATTGATGCATTCGGGATCGATGACACCGCAGTTACGCAGAGCGACGCGCTTCTGCTTGCCGTAGAAGGGAGTCTGGTCGAGAGCGAGGATTTCATCGCCCTTTACAGTCTCTTTGTAGAGATATTTCTTTACTACATTTCCGTTTACAAGATGCTCGGAAACTATTTCGGGGATTTCATTGGGGGTAACCATGCTGTAGAAGGTGCCTTCGGGATAAACTATCATTATCGGACCGAGAGCACAGAGACCGAAGCAGCCTGTTGTGACTACTTTGATTTCGTCTGCTATGTTGTTTGCTTCGAGCTCTGCTATGAGTGCGTCGCGTACCTTCATGGAAGAGGAGGAGGTACAGCCTGTGCCGCCGCATATGAGCACTGTCTTGCGGATGCCGTCTCCGGCGTCAACAAAGTGACCGTGTCCGTGTCTCATGGCAAGCTTGGGCGCCATTTCTTTTCTTATGGCGTTAAGTTGTTCTATTGTTATCATTTGCCGAAATTCCTTTCTTGTTTTACTTCCGCCCGCATAAAGCTTCATCGCGGAAAAACGATATTTTTGCGTTTTTATTTTTGATTACGCATCGTATTTTGCGAGAATGTCCGCTACATCCTTCGCGGTGATTCTGCCGTAAACGTCTCCGTTTACGGTCATGACGGGAGCAAGACCGCACGCGCCTATGCAGCGTGTAGCCTCAAAGGAATAAATACCGCTCTTTGAAATATCGCCGGGCTTTATGCCTGTGAGCTCGGCAACCTTATCGCAGATGGCACCAGAGCCCTTTACATAGCAAGCTGTGCCGAGGCATACGCCGATGGCAACCTTACCCTTGGGATTGAGTGCGAACTGAGAATAAAAGGAAACAACGCCGTATACCTCGGAAAGAGATACTCCGAGACCCTCGGCGATGATTTTCTGGACCTCTATCGGAAGATAACCGTAGATTTCCTGAGCACCCTGAAGAACCGGCATGAGATTGCCCTGTACATTTTTGTACTGCGCGATCAGCTCGCGAAGAGCAACTTCCTGCTCGGCTGTTCCGGTAAATTCTACCGTAGTCAGTTTCTTTTTCATGTTTTTGACAGTCCTCCTGAAAATATTGATTTGCGGATGCGCTCCGAAAGAGTGCATACCCGTCTCTTCGCACAGAGCGGGTTTGCATCGGATTTACAGCCGCTTCGCTTGTGCACCGATATATTACACACTATATATCTCGATATATTATACACTACATAATTAAAAAAATCCATAGATTTTGCGAAAAAAAACGGATAAAATTTCAAGAAAATTCGCTATTTTTCGGGTAAAAAGTTAAAAAAAGGCGGTTAGTTTTTGCTAACCGCCGATACATTGATTTGTATGCTTGTATAAATTCCGATTTGCGGATTTATACGGTTGTATTATTTGGTCACGAGATGGAAGGCAAAGCCTGCGATCTCGTCCCTGAAGTATACCACAGTGAGGTTTCCCTTGTCGTCATACTTCGCAGTGGATTCGTCAAATTCGATTCCCATGCTCTCGAGATATGCCTTTGCTCTGTCGGGGAAGTTGCAGGCTATGGCGATATGTCCGTTTGTGCCGCGGAACATCGTTTTCATGACCTCAAATTCCGTGCCCGCAAAGATTGAGCTTCTGCCCTCATTCGGAGCTGCCATGAAGAGCTTGCAGAGCGTTTCCGCTGTTTTTCGAGCCGTCTCTTCGTTCTCGGAATTGATTCCGATGTGCTTTATCGAGAAGCCGTGCATGAGGGCTACAGCCTCGCGCGTGAGACGCTCTATCTCGTCAAATTTTCCTGCCTTGATAAGTGCATCCTTGACCATGAAGCTGCCGCCGCATGCAACTATCTTCGGGAATTTCAGATATGTGAGGATATTTGTAGCGTCGATGCCGCCCGTGGGCATGAATTTCAGCTTGCTGTACGGTGCGGAAACAGCCTTGAGCACAGCGAGACCGCCGGAAGCTTCGGCAGGGAAGAACTTGACCACATCAAGTCCCAGCTCCATAGCCTGCTCCATTTCACCGCAGGTAGAACAGCCGGGAACTACGGGATAACCTTTTGCAATGCAGTGCTTTACGACTCTCGGATTGAATCCGGGGCTGACGATGAATTTGGCACCTGCCCTGACGGCGCTGTCTGCCTGCTCGGGTGTGAGAACCGTGCCCGCGCCGATGAGCATATCGGGATAAGCCTTTGCCATGCGTGCGATGGCTTCTGCCGCAGCATCTGTACGGAAGGTAATTTCCGCGAGCGGAAGTCCGCCTGCGATGAGCGCCTTTGCCAGAGGCTCGGCATCAACGGCATTTTCTATTTTTACTACGGGAACTATGCCGAAAAGCCCTACTTTTTTCAAGATATCATTCATTTTGAATCATCCTCCGAATGAATTTATTTACATTCTCTAATGTATCACAGAAACGGCGTTTTGTCAATGCTTCGGCTGATTTTCGCATAGGTTTGCCGCCGTTTCTTTTTGCTGCTGCAAGGCACGGATATAATGCAAAAGGGAAGCACGCGCTTCCCTTTGTCTTAGCTGTTATTCCGTTCTGAGCGCGACCACAGGGTCTTTCTTTGCCGCACTGCGCGATGGGATAATTCCCGAGATGAGCGTTAGCAGCATGCTGATGCATACGAGTATCACCGCCGCGCCTATCGGCAGATATGCATTGAGATTTCCTATTCCCGTGAGCGAATGGAGTATCAGATTTATCGGTATGCAGAGCAGATACGTGAAGAGCACACCGAACATACCGGAGGTAAATCCGATTATCATTGTTTCCGCATTGAACATGCCGGAGACATTCTTCTTTGAAGCGCCGATGGCACGGAGAATACCTATCTCTTTTGTTCTCTCCTGAACAGATATCAGCGTTATGACGCCTATCATTATCGAAGATACGATGAGCGATACCGAAACGAATGCTATCAGCACGTATGTTATGGCGTTGATTATCGTAGTGACGGAGGACATCATAAGCCCTGCATAATCCGTATATGTTATCTTGCCCGCCTCATCCTTTCCCGCATTGTAATCGTCTATGGAGTCTTCGAGCGCCTCCTTGTCGGCAAAGGTGGAGGCATAGAGATTTATCCTCGACGGAACATCTATGTCGACATAACCGAGCCTGTGCATTACCTCGTCATACGATAAATCGGAAAACTCGGTTACAAGCCCGTAGTATTCCGCGCACTGCTCATCGCTGTAGCCTGAGAGAGAGGCAGTCATTGCCGCGGAGAGCTGTTCCGTAGTCATGGCGGCGAGCTTTGCTTTCGCCTGCTCGGCATAGCTTGCTTTGACCTGCTCTGTTATTGCCTCGGTGAAGAGTGCCGTCAGCTTTTCTTTGCCCATCTCATCAAGATATGAGGCAATCTCCTCCTCGCTCATACCGGTTTCCTGCGCCATTGCCGTCGTCATCTGCGCGCAAATCTGCTCATATGTCACAGAGGAGAGTATCTGCTTTACAGAGGCATCGAGCACCTCTGCCGGCGGGATGCACTGTATTTTAATAAAGGAAGAAGCCTTGCCGGCACCATCAAGCCCTGCGATGTATGTTCTGAATTTCTCCGCCTTTTCGCTTACTGTGAGGCTTGCGGCGCTCTCCTCAAAGGGAAGCCCCGAGAGGATACTCTTTTCGGGAGAGGAAATCTGAGCCTTCACCGCGTCGGACTCTGCCATGCGGGCGATGATATATTCGGTGAGAGCACGGGTATAGCCTACGCTTCCCGTGAGCATGGGCGAGAGCGCGTCCTCCTTGGGACGGATAATGCCGACGACTTTGAGGTCGATGCCGTTATCATAGAGATAGCGCATTCCGGCATCGGTATCGCGCATATCGGTATAGAGTCCCGTGCTCTGGCTTTTCACATAGCAATCGGATGATAAAACCGTGCGGAAGGTCATACCGCAGATATCCTCATATGTCCACTTTTTCGTTTCCACGGGAATCTCGGTCTTATTTGCCGCCGCTTCGAGAATCTTGTTTATATCTTCCTCGGATTTCAGCCCGAGAGAATAGAGCGTGATATCGTCAATCTCGTTGTTTTTATCGACGACGAGAACTATCTGGTCATAGCTTGCCGGCCACGAGCCGTATATCACATCATACTGCTTTTCGAGGAGCGAGCCGACCTGACTTCCGTTGTCGCCGCCGAGCAGCTCCTGCCACATTCCGAATGAAGAGGTGCCCGATGTGAGCGATGAAAAGATGCCTGTATTCCCCGATGATGAGCTGCCGCTCATCATAGAGCTGCCGAAGAATTTCGCCATCAGCTTTTTCATAAGAGCCTCGGAATCGGAGCGGATTATCTTGCCGTCCACATTTTCGGTATACACGAGCATATCGAAATCATAGCTGTACTGAACTCCGCTGAGCGTTTTTCCGAGTCCTGTTTCCTTATCGAGGCGTGAGCGCTCGATATATTTGCGAAAATCCCGGAGATCGTTTTCGCGCTGACCGACATTGCTTATGGCATTCACAAATTCATAGAGTGAGGGCTTCTGATATACGCCGTCCTTTTCGTGCTCCGAGGAGTTTGAAACGGGCGACATAAAAGCTTTCATCAGCTCGCCGAAATCCGTGTGCTGAGCTTCTATCGTGAGAGGGTAGGAGGAGAGCGTTTCCTCCTGAACTATGCTTATATAGCTTGTCATGCCCTGCGAGACCGAAAAAATCAGCGCTATGCCGATTATGCCGATGCTTCCCGCAAAGGAGGTGAGCACCGTCCTGCCTTTTTTCGTGAAAAGGTTTTTAAGGGAGAGCATGAAGGAGGTTCCGAAGGACATGGAGGGCTTCTTTTTGCGCTTTTTGCCGCCCGACTGTATGCGCTCGGCTTCATCTGCCGCCGCTTCGGCTTTTATCTCGGCTTCTGAGAGCGGTGCGCTGTCGCCCGTGATCCTGCCGTCGAGCATGCGGACTATTCTCGTGGAGTATTTTGCGGCAAGCTCGGGATTGTGCGTCACCATTATCACGAGACGGTTTTCCGCTACCTTTTTAAGTATATCCATGACCTGCAGGCTTGTTTCCGTATCGAGCGCACCGGTAGGCTCGTCTGCGAGAATGATGTCGGGATTATTTACCAGCGCACGGGCGATAGCCACTCTCTGCATCTGACCGCCCGACATTTCCGTCGGCTTCTTGCGCAGCTGCGTTCCGAGCCCCACATCCTCAAGAGCTTTTATCGCGCGGGCTTTTCTCTCTGCTTTCGGTATTCCCGAGAGTGTGAGCGAAAGCTCGACGTTCTGCAATACTGTCTGATGCGGAATGAGGTTATAGCTCTGGAAAACAAAGCCTATCGAATGATTTCTGTACGCATCCCAGTCGCGGTCGCGGAAATCCTTTGTGGATCTGCCGTTTATCACGAGATCGCCCTCTGTATATTTGTCAAGTCCGCCGATGATATTGAGCAGGGTAGTCTTACCGCAGCCGGACGGACCGAGTATGGAAACAAATTCGTTTCTGCGGAAGCGCAGGTCGATGCCGCGCAGGGCGTTCACCGTCATATCGCCCGCCGCATAATTCTTTACTATGCCTTTAAGCTCCAACATTTGAATATATCTGCCTCCTTCGGGCATTATTTTTAATTCTGTCATGATAATTATACTTTTTCGTAAAAAATAAGTCAATGAATCCTTTTTAAATTTTTTGTATCTAAAATATGTCCGTAATATCACCCGCGCCTTTTTGCATATAATATCACGAGGTGATAAAGTATGGAAAGAGTAAGCGTAAACGATATGCGCGATAAAGAGGTGATAAATATATGCGACGGTAAACGCCTCGGGTATATTTACGATGTTGAGATAAATGTTGTCACGGGGTGTGTCGTTTCGATAGTTGTGCTTTTTGACTGCCGCATATTCGGCTTCGGAAAATGCGAGGAGCTTGTAATCCCGTGGGACAGGATATCATGCTTCGGTGCGGATGCGGTGCTTGTGAATGTCGGCGTGGACATATACGAGCGCCTCGGGTGCAACGGCAAGGGCGGAAAAAACGGAAAATAGGAGCAAAAAGGCATCCGACATGCTTGAATTGTAAATTTTTTGTGAACAAAACACTTTTTTCTTGCAAATATATAATAGGTGTGATAAAATAAATCGGATTTGCGGGAAGCCCTGCGAATACTAAAATTTTTATAAAATTCTCACATCCGGCAGGCGGCGTGCTTCGGTTCCGCATTATTGCGGTTGGCGCGCGTGGGCACGGGTGGCGGAAGAAACCAAAAGGAGTTTTAAAATGGCAGTTATCACACTCAAACAGTTGCTTGAAGCGGGCGTTCATTTCGGACACCCCAAGAGAAGATGGAATCCTAAGATGGCAGAGTACATCTTCACGCAGAGAAACGACACTTACATTCTCGACCTTTCCAAGACAATAGTAAAGGTTGAGGAGGCTTATGCTTTCGTTCGTGACCTTGCAGCAGAGGGCGGCACGGTTCTCTTCGTAGGTACGAAGAAGCAGGCAGCCGAAGCTATCAAAGAAGAGGCAGAGCGCTGCGGCATGTACTATGTAAATGTCCGTTGGCTCGGCGGTATGCTCACAAACTACAACACAATCAAGAAGAGCATTGCCCGTCTCGAAAGCCTTGAGAAGATGCAGGAGGACGGCACCTTCAATCTGCTTCCCAAGAAGGAAGTTGCAAACCTTATGAAGGAAATGACAGCCCTCGAGAAGAACCTCGGCGGTATCAAGACAATGCCCGGTCTCCCCTCCGCTATTTTCGTAGTTGACACAAGAAAAGAGCACAACGCTATTCTCGAAGCAAAGAAGCTCGGTATTCCGGTTATCGCTATAGTTGATACAAACTGCGATCCCGACGATGCGGATTACATCATCCCCGGAAACGATGACGCTATCCGTTCCATCAGACTTATTTCCTCTGTTCTTTGCGACGCTGTTATCGAAGGCAAGCAGGGCGAGGATGCAGCTTCCAAGACTGAAGAGACAGCAGAGGAAGCTACAGAAGCCGCTGCTGAGTAATTTCGGCATAAAGCAACAATTCAGTATAAAAACAGGAGGATAATAATATGGCAAATATTTCCGCACAGATGGTCGGCGACCTCAAAAAGAAAACAGGTGCAGGTCTTATGGACTGCAAAAAGGCTCTCGTAGAGACAAACGGCGATGTTGACGCCGCTATAAAGCTTCTCCGCGAAAAGGGTCTTTCCGTTGCCGCAAAGAAAGCAGACAGAATCGCCGCAGAGGGCGTTGTCGATATAATGAAAGAGGGCAATGTTACAGCTATGGTCGAGGTTAACTCCGAGACAGACTTTGTTGCCAAGAATGCTACATTCGGCGAGTTTGTAAAGGGCATTCTCCGCACAATCATCGCTTTTAAGCCCGCTACGGTAGAGGAGCTCTTCACACTTAAATTTGACGGCACCGACTTCACAGTCGAGGAGACTCTCAAGGATAAAATTTATACTATCGGCGAGAACATCTCTATCAGACGCTTTGTTATTGTTGAGGGTATCACAAGCACATATATCCACGGTGCCGGCGTTACAGGCGTTATCATCAAGTTTGAGGCTGACGATGCCGCTGTAAACAACCCCGGCTTTGCCGCTTTCGCAAAGAATATCGCTCTCCAGCTTGGTGCTTATGCAACGCCTTATCTTGATCCCGCTTCCGTTCCCGCAAGCGTTATCGCAGAGGAAACGGCTATCATCAAGGAGCAGATAAAGAACGATCCCAAGAACGCTTCCAAGCCCGATGCTATCATCGAAAAGATGGCAGCAGGTAAGCTCGGCAAGTTCTATGAGCAGAACTGCCTCACGGAGCAGACATATGTAAAGGATGAGTCTCTCACGGTAAGCAAGTATGTTGCCGCTTGTGCGAAGGAATTCGGCGGAAGCATCAGAATTGCCGGCTTTGAGCGTTTCGAGCGCGGCGAAGGCATCCAGAAGCGCGAGGATAACCTCGGCGATGAAGTTGCCAAGATGATTGCTAAAAAGTAATTTGAATTTTCATAAGGTTATGCATGAAAGGGCGGCTTTTTGCTGCCCTTGCTTTTTTGTGGATGTGGGGAGTGCTTTGGCATAAAAGCAGCAAAAGGGGATTTGGTCTGTTCTGACTTAATCTATAACTACCTTGTTTCTATGCCCATCAAGTCATGCTCGCATAGTCGGAGTTTAGCATGCAGTGAAAATGTATCAAAAGCTGCGCGTGGCACACCCACCCCGTCGAATCTGCTCGCTTTTTGCGGGATACTTTGTTCGCACGCGCGGTATGCCTGATAATGCGCGGAGAGATAGACAAAAGTTTTTTGATTTGCTGTATATAGGTATTTACTTACCGCGCATTACTTCCTGCGGCTAACTCGGCGGGGTGCGAGGTGGTTTGCAAAGGAGGGCGAGAAGCCTTCCTTTGATGACTTTTACCGCGCTTTTGGTCACTCAAAAGCGCGATCGTTTCCCCATAGGGAATAAAGTATCTCACAATGGCAAAAAAGCTCATATATAATATAATGTAAGTGCGGATAATCCCGCACTTATTTTTATATTGGAGTGATTAGATGAAAGATAAGAAAATAGCCGTCATGGGAGCGACGGGTGCTGTCGGGTGCGAAATGCTCCGCGTGCTGAATGAATACGGTGTGCCGTGCGAAAATATTCTGCCGCTTGCAAGCGGCAGAAGCGAAGGCAGGAAACTGCCATATGGCACTGCCGAAGTGACTGTGCGCAAATGCACGGATGAGAGCTTTAATGGCGTAGACATTGTTCTCGGGGCGACGGATGCAGATACTGCGAGGCGGTTTGCACCGTCGATAAAGGTGAGCGGAGCGGTATTCATAGATAATTCCAGCGCATTCCGCATGCGCGATGATGTGCCGCTTGTCATTCCCGAGATAAACGGAGATGATGCTCTGCGACACAGCGGCATAATATCAAATCCGAACTGCTCTACGATAATAACGCTGATGGCGGTTTATCCTCTGCACAGACTTTCTCAGATCGAGCGCATGGTGGTCTCCACATATCAGGCGGTCAGCGGCGCGGGGCGCGACGGCATGGAGGAGCTTATCGCGCAGAATAAGGCGACAGCCGATGGCAGGGAGGCGGAAAATCGCGTCTTTGCGCATAGGATAGCGGAAAATCTTATCCCGAAGATAGGTTCGCTTGCAGATGATAACTACACGAGCGAGGAGATGAAAATGCAGAATGAGGGTCGCAAAATCCTGCACAGCCCGTCGCTTGCCGTGACCTGCACCTGCGTTCGTGTGCCTGTCATGCGTTCACATTCCATTTCAGCGGCGGTCTACACGAGAGAAAGCATATCCGTTTCCGCGGCGAAAAAGGCGATAGGAGATTTTGCGGGCGATATACTCTATGACGTGCCCGAGGCGGAGATTTATCCAATGCCTATTGTCGCCGAGGGCAAAAACGAGGTTTATGTGGGCAGAGTGCGCCGTGCGCTCGACAGTCCGCGCGGTATTTCTCTCTGGTGCTCGGGTGATCAGATACGCAAGGGTGCGGCGGCAAATGCTGTTCAGATAGCGGAATATATCTGCCGGAAATAAAACTTTTTTGTAAACAAAGCGTGGGTGTATTGACTTCATGCGGTTTGTCAATTATAATTATAGAGAAAAGAAAAAAGAAAAGGGAAATTCAGGTATGAAAAAGCTACTTTGTCTTGCAGCATCACTCGTTTTTATATTTGCTCTCGCGTCATGCTCCGCGGGTGTCTCTGTGCCGTATCGCATGGTACAGCTGGCAAACAGATACAGTGAAATATTTGACTTAGAGAGCGGTATCGCGGCTTTTCGCGAGAAGCTCACATACCCCGATTTTGAATATGAGCTTTACTGCGAGACAGCGAAGAGCGGCAAGCTGACGACATACAATATATCTGAGAAAACGGACGGCTACACGATGAACGCCTGCGACGGCACTGTGGTCATGGAGAGGGGCGGAAAGAAATATTTCCTGCTCATAATCAGCGGAACATATTCGGGCTTTGCCGATGAATATGCCGATTTCGCTCATCCGCTCGATGCCGGAAGCCACTATCAGGTAAGCTCAAAGAAGAGAGCCGAGGGCGGCTATGAGGTTGTCTACAAGGCGGAGATAACTCCGCAGATGGCGGGCGAGCTATCCGAATACGGTGTAGTGCTCGGTGAATATATTTTCTCCCACCTTGTAGTGGATGAAAAATACCGCGCTCTATCGATAGAATATTCGACAGGGAAGGGCGAGGGCGAACGCAAGCTGCTTACCCGTACCTTTGAATATTACGACGATGCGCGCGAGAGCTTTGAAAATATGCCGAAAAATCGCGATGCCAAAGTGAAAATCGTATATACCGGAGGCAGAACAGCGGAATTTGCAGTCCCCGAGGGATATCATATCGGCTTTTATATGCCCGATGTGACATATGAATTTTATACCGACGAGGACTTCAAGGTGCCTTTTGATGCCGACAACACGGCGATTTCAGGTGAAATCACACTCTATGCCAAGGCTATCGGAAAAAAAGCCTGAAAAAAGATAAAAAAATCTCAAAAATGTATTGACATATTTAGATTATTATGCTATAATAACATCCGTCGCCGAGAGATAAACGGCGATGGAAAATGCTGGTGTGGCTCAATGGCAGAGCAGCTGATTTGTAATCAGCAGGTTGATGGTTCGACTCCGTTCACCAGCTCCATACGGGAGCGTTCCCGAGCGGCCAAAGGGGGCAGACTGTAAATCTGTTGTCACTGACTTCGGTGGTCCGAATCCACCCGCTCCCACCAAAACACCTGCGCAACAGCGCGGGTGTTTTACTTTTCACTTATTCACTATTCCGTTTCTCGCCTATAAAAAATAAGTCCCGCCATGCGGGATTTTTTACGTAATTAAATTCGCGCTTGCACTTGCAAATCGAGTAACTGTATGATACAATAGGGTCAAGAGGAGGCGAATTTATGGATCTTGTATTGATTTTCGGCGCGGGAGCCGTCGGCAAGATGACAGTGGGGCAGGAGCTGATGAAAATATCGGATTTTCGCCTTTTTCATAATCATATGATGATAGAGCCGGTGATAGAGATATTCGGCGAGTATAATCCGAGGGCTGTCGCCGAACTGCGCGAGGTTATTTTCAGGGAATATATGAAAACCTCGCACCGCGGAATGATATTTACTTTCATGTGGGCTTTTGATATGCAGTCGGATTGGGACTACACGGCAAGCATTGCCGCGAAATTTGAGGCTACGGGCGGCAGAGTATACTATGTTGAGCTGGTAGCCGATACAGCCGTGAGAATCGAACGCAACAAAACGGAAAATCGTCTTCAGAATAAGGCTTCAAAGCGCGATACGGCGGTTTCCGAAGCGCGGATGCTCCGCGAGGATGCGAAGTATCGTCTCGTCAGCCTACCCGGCGAGCTTCCTTTTGAAAACTATCTGAGGCTTGACAATACTAATCTTGCTCCCGCCGAGGCGGCGGAGATAATAAAAAAGCATTTTGACCTTTAAATAAATTTACGGAGGAGAGGAAATTTTTATTATGAAAAAAACAGTCATAAAGCGGCTTCTTCTTGCCGCCGTGATATTTATCTGCGCTTTTCTTGCCTCGTGCGGCATGAAAGACCCGTATCATATTCATGCTTTCGGCGACTGGCGAATAATGAGCGAGGCTACCTGCACGAAAAACGGCTTACGTGAGCGGGTTTGCAAATGCGGCGAGAAGGAGACAGAGATTATAGAGGCGACAGGGCATAACTTCGGTGACTGGACAACGGTAAGGAAAGCGACCTGCACCGATGACGGCTTAAATGAAAGAATATGCCACTGCGGCGAGAAGGAAACGCGGATTATCAAAGCGACCGGACATGATTTCAGCGATTGGACGCATGTGAAAAAGGTTAGCTGCACAGATGACGGAGAAGACGAAAGGGTCTGCTCCTGCGGCGAGAAAGAGACGCGCGTGATAAAAGCGGAAGGACACAAAAAGGTGACCGACAAGGCTGTAGCGGCATCATGTGCCGCCGCAGGCAAAACGGAGGGAAGCCACTGCTCGGTATGCGGCGAGGTTTTCACTGCGCAGCAGATTATTCCCGCGCTCGAGCACAAATGGCAGGAGGCAACCTGCGCTTCTCCGAAGAAGTGTACGGTTTGCGGCAAAACGGACGGCGAGGCTCTGCCTCACACTATGGAAAACGGCAAGTGCAAGGTCTGCGGTTATCATTACAAAGCGGTCATCTATGACGGAAATGCCGTCAGAATTATATACAAAAGGGCAAAGAAAATCGGAAGCGACGGTACCCGCCTTGAGCTTTTCTTCGATGTCGAAAATAAAACAAGCAAAACCATGATGCTTCAGGCTGATGCCATATCGCTGAATGGCTATTGCTTCAGTAATATAAGCATGAGCTATAATATTATTTCACGTACCGTCGGAGAAATCAGCCTTTATATAAATGAATTCGACTCGTCGCTGGTCGATGCCGACAAGATAGAGTATGTTGGCGGTCAGTTCAAAGTACTTGACGACGCTACCATGACTGTTTATGACACGGCAATCTGTACAAATGTCAGAGTTGACAAGCTCGGCACGGGCGGTATTCCCGCAAATTTCAACGAGAAAAATAAGCTGTTTGAGGATTCAAACTGCACGATATATTATCATCTCTTAAAGAAAAGCTCAGCTTCACCAAGTCAGGCAAATCTTTATCTGTACTTCAAGAACAAGACAAACGGGATACTGACGGTTCAGGCGGAAGCCCTCGCCATCAACGGCATCGGCTTCTATCAGCTTATCGCGAGCGATGCGGTACTTCCGATGTCTATAGGCACGGTAAATATCAATATCGGCGATTTTGATTTCAAAAAAGTAAATATAAACGCAATCGAAAAGCTCGGCGGACAGCTTGATATAATACAGAATGCCTTCAGGTCATATAAAGTGATATTCGCAAATTCGGACAAGCTTGAATGAGTTGCGGCTATGGGCTTGACTTTTTGCAATTATATTTGCGGCAAATGCAGACTAAAATGCGGTAAATCCGAAATCGGATTTACCGCATTTTAAAATTTCATTTTAAAGCAGGGGAGCCACTACCTTCGGAAAATCGCGGTAGTCATCTATCGTGAGAAAGCCGAAATCGGATTTATATACCGATTCGTCATTGCCGCCGAGTCCGTAGTCGTCACCTACAAAAATCACCTCGTCATGCGCTATGCCGCGCTCCTTGCAGTATTTTGCGAGCGCATAATACTTATTATACGGAGCGGGAGCCATATCAAATGAAGAAGAACCGCCGACAAATACATTGTAGTCGGAGAATACTTTGCAAACCTCATCGTATATTGCGCGGCGACGGCTTCTGTCCGGGTCAAAGGCGAGCTTGTCCTCTATCTTTGCCTTTGTGCCGAGTATTGCGAAGGTTACGCAACCCGATGCGTGAAATTCGACGCTGTCGCCTGCATATTCGGTAAAGCCGTGCTCTTTGCGAAGCATAGCCACGCGCTTTTCGCATGACTCTCTGTCGCAGGGCATAACATTGTCCTCTTTTGTCTCCAGATCACCTGTCGCGGCGTTGTATTCGGCATATTGCATGCCGTAGTTTCCGATTATATCTATCGGAAATCTGCCCATCTGCTCAAATATGCGGCGACAGTTTCCGGCGCCTACCATGAGCAACTTGTATTTTTTGCCAAGTGCTTCGAGTGCCTTTCTGTTCTCCTCGCAGAGAGGCGTTTTGTGGCAGGTCAATGTGCCGTCAAGATCAAATGCAAGAAGCTTTATCATTTTTAATTTTCCCCCATATTGTAAGTTTGTAAAATCAATCAAGCTTTACTCCGATAAGCTGTGCCAGAGCGGAAACATCCTCGCTGGAGCCGTTTTCGGAAATGTATTTTTCAAATTCTTCTTTGAGTGTTTTCATATAATCATCGGATATGCCGAATATCGCCTTATCGCCTCTTGCCACAGCGTCCTTGGCGGCTGTCGGAATGACCTTGGAATCGGAATAAATCTTCAGCATTTCCTGCTCGTCACGGTCATTCTCTGTTGCGATGGATACGATGCTTACTATGGAATCCGTTTCTTTTTTGTATTCCTTGTCGGAAACGGCAGAGTCACTTTTTGCCTGTCCCATTATGCGGTAAACATCTGCCATGAGCATCGTACTGCCGCGGACATTCCTGTGGCTCTCGGGGACGGCTTCCGCAAGAATTGCTATCGCATCGGCGACGGCTTCGGAAGAATCCGGATTTATGTTTTCAAACATTGCTCTGACGTCGGTTTGATAGAAATCTATCTCTTTGCCGGAAATAAGAGTAACAACATCTGCAGTATCGCGGACATCGCGTATTATATCGGCAAATCTGTTCAGATCGGCGCATACCGTATCAGGCTTTGTTTCTGCAAATGCTTTTGCAATTGTTCTGATGAAGTCGTTTATTTTGACTTTCTGCTCGGAATATTCACCGCTTGTGTCGAGCAGGAGCTTTATCGTGATGTAATCGTTATCGTTATGCACCGCTTCGGACATACCAAGGAGAATATATGCGACAGAGCTTTTATATGCCAGAGAACGATTAAGCTCGCCCGCTATCTCGCGGAACTTGCTGATATCCTCATCGGAAAAAGCTTCAAAGCTGAGATTATCTATGCTTTTGTTAACATCCTGAGCAATCTCCGAAAGGAGGTCTTTCAGCGGCTTGAAGGTATCGAGAAAAGAATCGGCAGCTATCGGAAAATCGTGGTAAACATTATCTTTTTCACCGCATATCTTATAGCTTGTAAGTCCGCGGAAAGCAAAATTCGTAATACTGTTTATAAACCGGAAAGATGAAGACTCTGCCGATACAAATCTGTGAACCTTTTTTGCCGCCTGCACCGTATTTTCCGAAATGTCATATTTTCCGCTTTCGATATCGGCAATGACGGCGTCTGTCATGTTATCTGCCGTCATTACATAGCCCGAGACGGGCATCCATACGGTAAAGCTTATGAGGATTGCCGTAAAGCCGCCGATAATCATTGATGCGGCGCGGCTTCCGGGCTTTGTCTGACATTCGCCGAGCTTCATTTTCTTTGTCAGCACTATGGCGATTATTTTGTAGATTATGTAGAAAACTATGCCTGTAAGAATCCATATGAGCAGAAAAGCGGCAGGAGAAACTATAGCTGAGGCAATGGGAGATGAGTTTGAGACGAGCTCTTTTATCTGCGCATTCTCAACATCGTTTTTGCCTATTTCTGCGATGAACGGCAGATTTGCAAATGCTTTTGCAAGCGGGGCAGAGCACGCTTTTGTGATAAAAAATGCCGCTACAGCCGAAAGAATATGCGATGCCGCACGGACACCTTGAAGAATAAGAGGTCTTTTCCATGCGAGAAGCAATTCTGTTCCGATAAGCAATGCGGTAATTAAGAAAAATATAGCCCAAGTCATAAATGTAACTTCCTTAACAATATATTCAATATTTAGATAATAGCATTTTTCTTCTGTTTTGTCAATAAAAACAGAGCAATAAAGCCGCAACACAATGAAAAATAAAATCGGTAACATTTTTGTTTATTTTCAAAAAATATATTGACTTTTTGCCAAAAACATGGTATCATGATAAAGCGCTGTGAAACGGCAGGTTCTTTTTGCGTCTGACAGCCGCGAGCCCGTTTTCAATCCGATGAAACAGCTGAATAAAACCCGTT
>DODZ01000016.1:29596-29795 GCA_003524145.1 Candidatus Apopatosoma intestinale
GATATCGAAGCGGTCATAACGGGTGAGCGCAGAAAAAACGATATGATATATCGTTTTTGCAAGCGTGTAACGAAAATAAGGAGTATCGGAAGTGTGGTTTACCGCACGCGCGATGCGACTATATTTTCGGAAGGGCAGGAGCCGAAGTTATGACGATTTCAATATTTCAATCTGAGGAAACAGCTGAATAAAACCCGTT
>DODZ01000016.1:30036-70757 GCA_003524145.1 Candidatus Apopatosoma intestinale
TATCGAAGCGGTCATAACGAGGCGGTCTTGAAAACCGTTTGGGGGCAACCCCGCGTGGGTTCGAATCCCACTCCCTCCGCCATATATATTTTTTAATTCGGAGAAGTACTCAAGTTGGCCGAAGAGGCGCCCCTGCTAAGGGTGTAGGTCGGATTTAACCCGGCGCGAGAGTTCAAATCTCTCCTTCTCCGCCAAAAGAAAAGTCGCCAAAGGCGACTTTTCTTTTTCAAAAAACGGATTTTTTGGTGTTTTTCGATTATTGATATGTCATTATTTTAATTTTTTGACTTTATATAGTTGATTTCTCGTCATTTTGTCCGCAATAGTTGAAAAATTTAGAATTTTATGCTATAATTATAAAAAATTACTATTACATATGGAGAAACTGCAAATGTTTACTAGTATAGAGCTATTTGCAGGTGCGGGTGGTTTAGCTCTTGGGCTGGAACAGGCGGGTTTTCAGCATATCGGGCTTGTGGAGTTTAACCCAAGTGCTGCAAATACTTTGTTATTGAATCGTCCAGAGTGGAATGTTATTTGCGAGGATATTGCAATTATTTCGCAAAGAGATTTGGAAAGTGAATTTAACATCAAAAAAGGTGAATTAGACTTGCTGTCTGGTGGTGCGCCTTGTCAATCTTTCAGCTATGCAGGAAAAAGGCTTGGCTTGCAAGATGTTAGGGGGACAATGTTTTATCATTATGCTACTTTTTTGGAAAAACTACAACCAAAGATGTTTCTGTTTGAAAATGTACGCGGCTTGCTTACCCATGATAATGGACAAACATATAAAACAATTCTTGATATTTTTCAACAGCAAGGCTATAAAACAACATATAAAATTCTCAACGCATGGGATTATGGCGTTCCTCAAAAGAGAGAGAGGCTTATTACTATTGGAATAAGAAATGACTTTGAGGGTAAGTGTAAATTTTCTTATCCCGAAAAACATGATTATAAGCCTGTTATTAGAGATATAAAATTAGATTCAAATCCGTCAAAAGACGATTGCGCAAAATACTCTGCGTATAAATCATCGGTATTTGCCCTAGTTCCACCCGGTGGATATTGGAGAAATATTGATCCGGTTATTGCAAAAGAATATATGAAAACTTGTTGGGAAATGGGTGGCGGCAGAACGGGAATTTTAAGGCGTATTGGACTAGATGAACCATCTTTGACTGTTTTGACAAACCCGGGGATGAAGCAAACAGATAGATGCCATCCATTGGAAGTACGCCCGTTTTCGTACAGAGAGAATGCACGAATCCAAACTTTTCCAGATACTTGGAGTTTTTATGGAACATTGGCAGAAAAATATAAGCAAGTTGGAAATGCGGTGCCTGTTAATCTCGCAAAAGAAATCGGCTTAGAAATAATAAAAACTTTGGAGGGGATTAAAAAATGAGTGACAATTATTGCATATCTTTTATCAAACAGAAAGATTTTGAACATCATGTCGCACAGACAATTGAAAAATACAACAAGTCTTTAAAATCAATAAATCTCAAAAAATTTAATAAAAATATTATTGACCCAGTAAAGCTTACTTTCGATAAAGCGTTATTTAAAAAAGAAATTGAGGATATCATAGAATCAGAACTGCATAGACAGAGAGATAAGTCAAACACGAATGCGATAGGTTATTTTCACCAAAATATATTCAAATATATTGCAAATTGCAAAGTGCCTAAACAAGGTTTTGATGTGATTTTTTCGCAAGGCGATGGGACGAAGATTTATGTTGAAATGAAAAATAAACATAATACAATGAATTCATCTTCCAGCAAAAGCACATATATAACTATGCAGAATCACATTTTAAATAACCCAAATGATATATGTTGTCTCGTGGAAACTATAGCGAAACGCTCTCAAGATGTTGAATGGAAATGCACTATAAATAAAAAGAAAGTATCGCACAAAAAGATAAGACGGGTATCAATGGATAAATTTTACGAAATTGTTACAGGAGTAAATGATGCATTTTATCTTGTATGTAAACAGTTGCCTATAACTATCGAAAAACTTATTAAAAACAATATCGTTGATACGGCGGAGCACGATACAGTTATTGACGAGCTAAAAGCAAAAAATCCCGATTTGTTAAAGGCATTGTATCTACTTGCCTTTGAGACATATAACGGATTTGACAAATTGCTATAATGGTAAGAAAACATGCAAAAATATACGATTGAATCTTTTGTAAGAGATAGCTTGGATATGAACTCCCCGGATTTATTTAACTGGGATATGGTTTTTGTTTCGTCGATATTAAAAAAAGAGTATAAAAGTGATGGAAGCGAGAAAGAAGTAATCAACGGATATGCAAATGCGGTTAACTGTATTGCAAACGAGATCAAAATACAAAATCACTCAGATGCCGGTGTTTTAATAGTTCGCTCCAATTCTCTTGTGATTCCATTTATTTTTTTATGTAGACATACGGTAGAATTAATTCTCAAATATTTACGCAAACAGCTTTCTCTTCAAAACCCCAATAAACATAGCTTGAGATATTTATGGGGAGATATTGAAAAAGCAATTATCGAGTCAAAACCATCTGAAAAAGAAGCTGTAGAAAATATTAGTGAATATATATATGCACTTGAAAAACTTGATCCAGATGGCTCGCATGCCAGATATCCAAAGAGCATGAAAGGGGAAATTTATCATGAAAAGCCAAAATTTATTAGAGTTATGGAGATAAATGCAGTTTTGCAAAAAGTGCTTCTTCCTCTAATTGAACTTTTTAGCTTGCAAGGAAACTAAAAACGGAGAATATCTACTTGAAAACTATGACAGAGCAAATTACAGGCTGAAGCTACATGCTACTGCGATGGTGCTGTCTGTGATTGTATTTATAGTCATAACCATAGCGTGCAGTGCTACCACGGTCGGAAAAGACGGCGGCGAATTTGCGTCAAAGGCTTGGATTTGCTTTGCGATATTTATGGTGTCGCTTGTCGGAATGTTTGCGACTGTAATGCTGTGCAACACTCTTATAAAAAGTGATGATTTGGAGAGATGCATTGCCGTCGATGGGCTGAGAAACAGCACATTTTACAATACACCGCTTCTTTCCTGCAATATTGTCAATGTATATCGCGATGAAAATATGTGTCGCATCTGCATCTCAAAGGTGGCGACGGGCGAATTTTATTACACAATCGAGGAGATGAGCACGGCAAGCGACAATAGATTTTCGCTTGCGACGGCGCATCGCTCGGAGTTTTTCCCAGACAGAGAATCTCTCGTGCGAAGTTTCGGTAAAAGCACCGCGATGCTTTCCGATGTTACGGAAAATTTCAAATTAAATCAATAACATAAGCAAAAAGGCATGGAATCCGAGGATTCCATGCCTTTTTATCATTATTTTATATTACCGAAAAAATCAGTCCTGGAGAGCCGCCTGAGCTGCTGCAAGTCTTGCTATCGGCACGCGGAAGGGCGAGCATGATACATAGTCAAGACCGATCTTGTGGCAGAACTCAACGGAGGAAGGATCGCCGCCGTGCTCACCGCATATACCGCAGGAGAGGTTGGGACGAACACTGCGTCCGAGTTCAACAGCCATCTTCATGAGCTTACCTACGCCGATCTGGTCGAGCTTAGCGAAAGGATCATTCTCATAAATCTTGGAATCATAGTAAGAACCGAGGAACTTACCGGCGTCATCACGGCTGAAGCCGAATGTCATCTGGGTAAGGTCGTTTGTACCGAAGCAGAAGAATTCAGCTTCCTTGGCTATCTCATCAGCTGTGAGAGCGGCACGAGGAATTTCGATCATTGTACCTACTTCGTACTTGAGGTCGCTGCCTGCTGCCTTGATTTCCTCATCGGCGGCATCTACTACAAATTTCTTTACATACTTAAGCTCTTTTACATCGCCTATGAGAGGAATCATGATCTCGGGAACAACATTCCAATCGGGATGATTCTTCTTAACTGCGATAGCCGCACGGATAACGGCTCTTGTCTGCATTGTGGCAATCTCGGGGTATGTTACGGCGAGACGACAACCACGGTGACCCATCATCGGGTTGAACTCATGGAGGGAAGTGATGATTTCCTTGATTCTCTCAACGCTCTTGCCCTGATCCTTTGCGAGGCGGGCAATATCTTCTTCTGTTGTGGGAACGAACTCATGGAGCGGAGGATCGAGGAAACGTATAACAACAGGGTAGCCTTCGAGAGCCTCATAGAGCTTCTCAAAATCGCTCTGCTGCATGGGAAGAATCTTAGCAAGAGCGGCTTCTCTCTCTTCTACCGTGTCGGAGCAGATCATCTCGCGGAAAGCTGCGATTCTGTCCGGCTCGAAGAACATGTGCTCTGTACGGCAGAGACCGATGCCTTCTGCGCCGAGCTCACGAGCCTTCTTTGCATCTGCGGGAGTATCGGCGTTTGTACGAACTCTGAGCTTTCTGTACTTGTCAGCCCATGCCATGATTCTGCCGAATTCGCCTGCTATTGTAGCGTCAACGGTGGGGATAGCCTCGCCGTAGATATTACCAGTGGAACCGTCGATGGAAATGACGTCGCCTTCATGGAATGTCTTGCCTGCGAGAGTGAATTTCTTGTTTTCTTCATCCATTGCGATATCGCCGCAACCGGAAACACAGCACTTGCCCATGCCGCGCGCAACAACGGCTGCATGGCTTGTCATACCGCCGCGAACGGTGAGAATACCCTGAGCGGCTTTCATACCCGTGATATCTTCGGGAGATGTCTCAAGGCGAACGAGGACAACCTTCTTGCCCTTAGCCTTCCATGCTTCTGCATCCTCGGCTGTGAATACTACCTGACCGCAAGCCGCACCGGGAGATGCGCCGAGACCGCGACCGAGGGGCTTTGTAGCCTTGAGAGCCTTGGAGTCGAACTGCGGGTGGAGAAGTGTATCGAGGTTGCGGGGGTCAATCATAAGAACAGCTTCCTGCTCGGTTCTCATGCCCTCGTCAACGAGGTCGCAGGCAATCTTGAGAGCAGCCTGAGCGGTTCTCTTGCCGTTACGGGTCTGGAGCATATAGAGCTTGCCGTGTTCAACGGTAAATTCCATATCCTGCATATCTCTGTAGTGCTCTTCCAGAGTCTTGCAAACCTGCTGGAACTGAGCAAATGCCTCGGGGAACTTCTGCTCCATCTCGGCAATCTTCATAGGTGTACGAACGCCGGCAACGACATCTTCGCCCTGAGCATTTGTAAGGAACTCACCGAAGAGACCCTTTGCGCCTGTAGCGGGGTCACGTGTGAACGCAACGCCGGTACCGCAATCGTCGCCCATATTACCGAATGCCATGGACTGAACGTTTACGGCTGTACCCCAAGAGTAGGGGATATCGTTGTCACGACGGTATACGTTGGCGCGGGGGTTGTCCCAGCTGCGGAAAACAGCCTTGATAGCGCCGAAGAGCTGCTCCTTCGGGTCGGAGGGGAACTCTGCGCCTATCTTTGACTTGTATTCTTCCTTGAACTGACGGGCAAGCTCCTTGAGGTCGTTTGCATCAAGCTCGATATCCTGCTTAACGCCCTTTGCCTCTTTCATCTTATCGATGAGCTGCTCGAAATACTTCTTTCCGACTTCCATAACAACGTCGGAATACATCTGGATAAATCTTCTGTAGCAGTCCCAAGCCCATCTGGGGTTGCCGGACTTCTTGGATATAACTTCAACAACATCTTCGTTGAGACCGAGGTTAAGAATGGTATCCATCATGCCGGGCATGGATGCGCGCGCACCGGAGCGGACGGAAACGAGAAGCGGATTTTCGTGATCGCCGAATTTCTTGCCTGTGATGGTTTCCATCTTTTCGATGTACTCCATTATCTCAGCCTGAATTTCGGGATTGATCTGCTTGCCGTCCTCATAATACTTTGTGCAGGCTTCCGTGGTAATTGTGAAGCCCTGCGGAACGGGAAGACCGATATTTGTCATTTCCGCGAGGTTTGCACCCTTGCCGCCGAGAAGCTCACGCATACCTGCGTTACCTTCCGTAAAAAGGTAGACATACTTCTTTGCCATATGTTTTTTCCTCCATAGTTTTTATTGAGATTTTTACAAATCTATACATTTCGGTATTATACCATAGATTTTTCCAAATATCTATAGCTTTTATAAAAAAAGTTGAGAAAAAACGAGAAAAATTTAAAAAAATCGCAAATTTCTCTTGCAAAAATTCCCTTTACGGGGTAAAATAAAGTGAAAAATGCCGCGAGGCGGCATAAATACGGCATCGCTACGGAAGGGAGGGCTCTCCTTTCCGCATTTCGTGCTGTTTTCGGAAAGGAAAAATTATGTCGATTTTTGATTTATTCAAAAAGATAGAGAGTGAGGGAAAGCGTGCGCCCGTTTCGTATATCGTGGCGGGGCTGGGAAACCCCGGGGCAAAATATGAAAAGACGCGGCACAATGCGGGTTTTCTCGCGATAGACCATATGGCGGGGAAGCTGGGTGAAAAGATAAATTCATCGAAATTTCAGTCGCTCTGCTGCCGCACGGCGGTAGACGGCACGGGGGTGCTTCTGATGAAGCCGCAGACATTCATGAATGCCTCGGGTATAGCCATAGACGAGGCAGCATCCTTCTACAAGATACCGCCCGAGCATATAATAGTGCTGTGCGACGATATAACGCAGAAGCCGGGGCATATCCGCATAAGAAAGAGCGGAAGCGCAGGCGGGCACAACGGGCTGAAGAGCGTGATAGGCTTCTGCGGCGAGGGCTTTCCGCGCGTCCGCATGGGCGTGGGCGAAAAGCCGACTCCCGAATATGACCTTGCCGACTGGGTGACGGGTAAGCTCCCCGAGGCGGATATGAAGGCCCTGCAGGGGCGCTTTGACGATGTTTGCGAGGCGGTTCGTCTGATGCTTGCGGGCGACTATGACCGCGCAATGAATCTTTATAACAGATGATAACGGTAAATATAAAATGAATATTATTTTAAATCGGATTTCTGCGGGGCGCGAGTTTTCGCAGATACTGAAAACGAGGCGTGAAAACAAGGGCAAGGCAAAGAAACTGCCATCCATGATAACGGGGCTTTGCGAGGGTGCGCTCGATGCTTTTCTTGGCGCTTTTATCACCGAGGAATGCAGAGATGAGCCGTCGCTCATCATAGTGCAGGACGAAAAGAGCGCGAGACATATCGCCGCGGCTCTCGGGGCATACGGGATACACGCGACGGTTTATCCCGCGCGTGACCCCGTATTATATAATATGGTAGCTTCTCACGAGGCGGAATATGACAGGGTTTCCGCGCTCTCCGAGATATCGGAGGGAAACGGAGTTGTTGTTATTGCCACGCCCGATGCGGCAATGCAGTTTACCATGCCTGCGGATAAGCTTCGCGCGGGCGCGTTTACACTCTCGGTGGGCGATACGGTGGATATGGCGGAGCTTTCGCGCAGGCTCGTCGATTTCGGCTATGTGCCGTGCGAGCTTGTGGACGGCAAGGGCAGATTTGCCGTGCGCGGCGGTATCGCGGATATCTTTTCGCCGCAGTCGGAGTTGCCGCTGCGAATCGAGCTTTTCGGCGACGAGGTTGACAGGATAGGATATTTCGATATCATCACCCAGCGCTGGGCGGAAAATCTGCGCTCGGCAAAAATAGTCCCCGCGCGGGAGATTATCCCCGATGCCGATGCGCGCGGGCGCATAGAGAGCGCGATACAGCGACTCATAAAAAAGGCGAAAAGCGACTCCGTGCGCTCCTCGCTTGCGGGAGAGCTGACGGCGGTGCAGTCCGGCGCGGAGATACTGACGGCAGAGAAATATCTGCCGCTTATCTATGAAAAAAAAGAATGTCTGCTTGATTATTTCGGCTCAGAGCGCGCCGTTTTCATAGTGGAGTCCTCGGGTGTTTCGGACAGGCTGCGCGCTTCGCTTCGCCACGGTGAGGAAACGGCAAAACAGCTCCTTGAAGAGGGTGTGATGCCCGCAGGTTGCGGCATTTTCATGAAGGATGAAGCGGATTTGCTCACTTTCGCCGAAAAAACCGGTGCGCTGATAGCAAATGCTTTTCTTTCACAATACTCGGGCAGGCTCTGGGAGATATATTCCGTCCATACGAGGACGACTTCTTTCATGACGGGAAATGCCGAGGCGCTCTGCGAGGACATAGAGTCATACACGCGGGCGAAATATGAGATAATCATCGCGGCGGGAAGCGAAACCGAGGCGGCAAACACGCGCGATATTCTGCTGGATAACGGCATAAGCTGTACTTTCGTTCCGAAAGCCGATGATATAACGGAGCTTACGCGCGGTGTGCCTGTGATAACGGCTTTTTCGGGCGCGGGCTTTGAGATAGTAAACAGCAAATTCATGCTCCTCTCTCTCGGAGAGGGCAGAGCCGAACAGACGAGAACGAGAGGCGTGCGTCGATCCAAGGCAAAGAAAACGGCAAAGGAAAAGATTCTTTCCTATGCTGATCTTACCGTCGGCGACTATGTTGTTCATGATACGCACGGAATAGGCAAATACATGGGTCTGGAGACGATACGCGACTATACGGGCGTCTGCCATGACCACATCAAAATACAATATTCGGGCACGGATGTGCTTTATGTCCGCTGTGAGCAGATAGAGACTGTTTCCAAATATATCGGTGCGGGCACCGACGAGGGCGCGATAAAGCTCTCGAAGCTCGGCGGCACGGAGTGGGGAAAGACGAAGGCGCGCGTCAAGAGCGAGGTAAAGCAGATGGCAAAGGAGCTTATCGCGCTCTATGCCGAGCGTATGCGCCGCCCGGGCTTTGCATTTGACCCCGATGACGATATGCAGAGAGAATTTGAATCGCTCTTTGAATATGAGGAGACGGACGGACAGCTCGCCGCCGCCGAGGATATCAAGCGCGATATGGAGAAGCCCGTGCCTATGGACAGACTGCTCTGCGGAGATGTGGGCTTCGGCAAAACGGAGGTTGCTCTGCGTGCGGCTTTCAAGGCTGTGGCGGGTGGCAAGCAGGTTGCCATACTCGTGCCGACGACGATACTCGCGATGCAGCATTATCAGACTATTGTTTCGCGCATGCGCGGTTTCCCGATAAAGGTCTCGCTCCTATCACGCTTCAAAACGCACGCGGAGCAGGAGGCGGCTGTCCGCGCACTGCGGCGCGGCGATATCGATATTGTTGTGGGAACACACAGAATACTTTCCTCCGATATTCAGTTTCGTGACCTCGGTCTTGTCATAATAGATGAAGAACAGCGCTTCGGCGTGGCTCACAAGGAAAAGCTGAAGCAGATGGCAAAGAACGTTGACGTTCTCACGCTGACGGCAACGCCGATACCGCGGACACTGAATATGGCGATGAATTCGATACGCGATATGTCGGTGCTCGACGAGGCACCGGGCGACAGAATGCCTGTCCAGACATATGTTCTGGAATATGACGACCTTGTGATAAACGAGGCGATAAGGCGAGAGCTCCACCGCGGCGGACAGGTTTTCTACCTGCACAACAGAATAGACAATATTGCCGGCACTGCGGCGCGGCTGAAAAAAGAATTTCCCGATGCGAATATCGATATAGCGCACGGCAGGATGGAAAAAGAGGAGCTTGCCGATATCTGGCAGAGCCTTGTCGAGGGAAATACCGATATCCTCGTCTGCACCACAATAATCGAAACGGGTGTTGATGTTCCGAATGCCAACACGCTGATTATAGAAAATGCGGATACGATGGGACTTTCGCAGCTTCATCAGATACGCGGCAGAGTCGGCAGGAGCGCACGCCGCGCCTATGCCTATTTTACTTACAGGCAGGGCAAGGCACTCAGTGATATATCTGCGAAAAGACTTGCCGCGATACGCGATTTCACGGAGTTCGGTTCGGGCTTCAAAATAGCACTGCGCGACCTCGAGATAAGAGGCGCGGGAGATATCCTCGGTGCGCGCCAGCATGGGCATATGGAGAGTGTTGGTTACGATATGTATCTGAAGATACTGAACGAAGCCGTGCTCGAGGAGCAGGGAACCGTCATACCGAAAAAGACGGAATGCACCATTTCCGTCGGCAGGGATGCATATATTCCCGAAAGCTATATTTCATCGGTTTCACAGCGCATAGATATGTACAAGAAGATAGCGGCAATAGAAAACGAAGCCGATGCCGACGATATAGCAGACGAGCTGCTCGATCGCTACGGAGATATGCCGCAGTCGGTGGAGACACTGCTTTCCGCCTCGCTTGTGCGCGCCATGGGCAGTGAATGCGGCATATCTCAGATAGACAAGCGCGAAAACACGGTTGTATTCTATCCCGAGCAGCCCGATTTTCTTATTCTTTCACAGCTTTCCGCGGCTTTTCCGGCGAGAATTACCATCATGCCGTCGGAAAGAACGTATTTTACCTTCAAAATCAGACGCGGGGAGACCGTTTTTGAGATAATTTCCAATTTGTTAAAGAAATATATACAAATAAAATCGAAAAAAGAGTAGATTTTTTTGAAAATTTATGTATAATATTATTATACTCGTTTTTCTTGCGCCGTTTTTGACGCAAAAGCACTAAAAACCAAAGGAGTTTTAAATCACAATGAAAGCAAAAAGACTTATTTCACTCGTTATGGCTGCGCTTATGCTTGCGGGAGCCATGTTTATTTTCGCATCATGCGGAGAAAAGGTTGCAATGTCTCTCGAAATCGACGGCAAAACCTATACCGTCACGAAAAAAGAGCTCGACTTTCTTTTCCCTTATATTAAAATGAACCTTTTCTACAGCTACGGAATGACCTCCGTTTTCAATGATCCCTCTTTCTGGAGCAGTGAGATAAAAAACGAAGACGGCACAAAAACCACCGCAGGAGATGCTCAGACGCAGAATATTCTGAATATAGCAAAGAATCTTGTTGTCACAAAGTACCTCTATGAGAAATACGGCAAGCCCGCCATAGATAACGAGGCTCTCGAGAAATACAAGACACAACTCGCGCAGATGCTCGCCTACTACGGCTATGGCAAGGAAGGCTACTATAAGAGATACTTCGGCTATACAACAGACCAGGAGCTTGATTATTATACCCGCGGTCTTGAGAACGACGCCATAATGGAATATCTTTTCGGTGAAAACGGTGAGAAGAAGATTACCGACGAGGACAAGGAAACCTACTATAAGGACAGCTATATCGCATATCAGTTCATCATGCTCGATATGAATAAGGATATAACAAAGGACGAAGAGGGCAACCGCGTTCAGAAGACCGAGAAGGATAAGGACGGCAAAGAGACAAAGCTCGAAGAATACGAATACACGGATTTGACAAACGAGCAGAAGGAAGAAAAGAAGAAGCGCGTTGACGAAATACAGAAAGCACTTGCAGGAGGCACTGATTTTGCAGAGCTTGTAGAAAAGTATTCCGACAGTTTTGATTCCCACAAGTATGCAAAGGCTTATATAGTAACAAAGAGCGGGACGCTCCTCAATTCAACCGTTCAGGAAAAGGTAAAGGATTTTAAGGTAGGAGACTATACCAAGGAAGGCATTTCTTATTCCAACGATAACTATGTTTACTTTGTAAAGAGAGTTGAGCTTCCCGAGAAGGCATATGCAGATGAGAAATATGAAGATGTATTCTCCTCCTTTGAAGATAATATGAAGAGCGAGAAGTACAATGATATCTGCAAGGAATATGTTGACAAGGTTGTTGTAAACGAGAAAATTGTTTCCAAGTACAGCTTCATAAATGCTTTCCTCAGCGATTTCGTTGATACAAGAAAGTCAAACACAAACACAACAACAAGCAACTGATTGTGTTCGGATTTGTAAAGCCCTTTATACCGGAGCTTCGGGTAAAGGACAATGAATTTTATAAAAGCGTATATTGCGGCGTTTGCCGTGCTATGAAGAGAGAGACAGGTGCACTTTCGTGCGCCTCTCTCAGCTATGATGCGGTTTTTATCGCTCTTGTGCGACTTGCCGTGACGGGAGAGGCATACACCGTGAAAAAAGAGCGGTGTATGCGGCATCCTTTTCATACACGGGCTGTGATGCACTGCGATGATTCATTTAAGACAGCCGCACGGATAAGTGCGGCTCTTCTGTATGGTAAGCTTGCCGACGATATCTCGGATGAGCGCGGAAAAAAAAGAGCGGCGGCACGGCTCGCTCTGCCGTATGCGCGCAGATTCAGCCGCAGAGCGAATATTCCGGAGGCGAATGTCACGATAGCAGAGGGGCTTGCGGAGCTGGCGGAGATGGAGCGCAGAGGGAAAGCAACGCCCGACTCCTGCGCCGATATATCGGGGAGGATGACAGCCGAGGTTGCTTCTCTCGGACTTTCCGGAGCTCAGCGCGATATCATATATGAGGCGGCTTTTCATATAGGCAGGTGGATATATCTCGCCGATGCCGTTTGCGATTATCCGGAGGATATGAGGCGCGGCAGATTCAATCCCTTTTTCTCATATGATGCGGAAAGGATGAAGGCTTTTGTTATGGATGAGGCATATAGCCTCATCGTGCCGGAGATTATCGCGGCGGAAAATGCGATAGCTCTCGCCGATTGCCGCGATGAGCATATAAACGCCTGCATAGAGAATATATTTCATTACGGAATGAAAAATTCATTTTACACCATGGCAAGAAAGGAGTGGCACGATGACAGATCCATATAAGGTGCTCGGCGTTTCGAGAGATGCGAGCGAGGAGGAGATAAAAAAAGCATATCGCGATCTTGCGCGCAAATATCATCCCGATAATTATGCCACAAGTCCGCTTGCCGACCTCGCACAGGAAAAAATGAAGGAAATAAACGAGGCATATGATACCGTGATGCGCGAGCGCCAGAGCCGTGCCGACAGCTCGTCGGGCTACGGTTATTCCGCAGGCGCGGGGACAGGGAAGTTTGATTATATCCGCACATTGATAAACAACAGAAGCTTCTACGAGGCGGAGATCCAGCTTGACGCTGTTGCCAAGGATGAGAGAAATGCCGAGTGGTATTATCTCAAGGGATGCGTTTTCATGGGAAGAGGCTGGTATTTTGAGGCGTCTAAGCATTTTCATCGCGCATGCGAGATGGACCCGCAGAATCCGGAATATGCCGCGGCTCTGAACAGCATGAAAAATATGTCATATGACTACGACAGGCAGAACGGACAGCGCGGCGGCTCGTGCAGTACCTGCGATATATGCTCGGGACTTATCTGCGCCGATTGCTGCTGTGAGGCTATGGGCGGCGACCTGATAAGCTGCTGCTGAGGAAAACGTGATGAGTAAGGTTAAAAAGCTGGCACTCTGTGCATTGATGACGGCATCTTCCGTAGTTGTCATGTTTCTCGGCTCAATTTCGGGCTTTCTCGATATATGCACGGCGGCGGTGGCGGCGCTCATCGTGGCTTTTTGCTCGGTAGAAATGGGTGCGGGCTACGGTTGGCTCGTATATTTCGCCTCCGGCGCGGTATCTCTTTTGATACTGCCTGCCAAGGAAGCCGCATGGAGCTTTGCGCTTTTCTTCGGAATTCATGCGTTGCTTATCCCGCTTTTGTCAAAGCTTCCGCGATGGGCTTCTTTTGTAATCCGACTGCTTATAATGAACGCAACGCTCGTGCTCATCTATTTATTTTTCAGTGAGCTTTTGCAGATGCCGGACGCAATGTGGATGAAAATAGCCGTATTTGCCATGGCAAATGCCATATTTATACTCAGCGATATGCTCTACAAACGCCTTTTGAGGATATACTTCTTTAAATTCAGAGATAAAATTTCAAAATTTTTGAAATAATATTGATTTTTCGTTTTGATTGTGGTATTATATATTGTATAAAAGTGCTAAAACAAAATTTTGGGAGGCAACTATGCAAAATAAGAAACTTTTTGCGATAATGTCATTCATTATGGCTATGTTCATGATGCTTACATTTTCTTTCTCGCTGTTCGCGGAAGCGGGCGATTCGGACAAACCGATAACAGGCGAGGAATTCGAAATCGTCGACGATTGTGTGCATGATTTCAGCGATACTTACAGATACGACAAAAAGACCCACTGGCATTTCTGCAAGAAATGCGGCGAAAAGCAGGACGAAGCAGAGCATACGCTTGATGACGAGGGCAAGTGCACTGTTTGTAACTTCGGCAAGGCTAAGCTCGGCGATGTCAATGGCGACGACATAATTGATGTGAAGGACCTTATACTTATCCGCAAGCACATTGTAAATATCGAGGTTCCCGAATTCAATGCTCTTGCCGCTGATATAAACGGCGACGGCAAGGTAAATGCTGTAGATCTTACGCTTGTGAGAAAATACCTTGCTAATTTTCCCGGCACAGGTATAGGTGAATAATGCTTTATTATCCGCTCGGTTTCGGGCGGATAATTTTTGCCGGAAAATCACGAGCAAACGGCTTTGTTATTGCAAAAAGCTGTTGACATTTTTTACAAAGAGTTATATAATACCCTGTGTAAAAGCATTTCTCAAAGGGGGATGATTTAAATGAAAAAAATCGCTGATTTCTTTGCGGGGCTTCCGTGGATTGCGCTTCTTCTGCTTGTCATTTTCTTTGACGGACTTGTAGGCGGCGCTATCAGAATAGGAAACGGCAAATCTACTCTTTCAAAGGTTGTGGGCTGGATACTCTTTATTTCGTTTATCCTGAACATAATCTCGTTTGCCGTAGCAATGCCCGCATTTATAGCATGGGTACTGCATATCCTCTATGCTGTATGCTGGATTGCCGATATCATCACTGTTGCCGTCAGCAAGAAGATTACCCTTTTCATGTAATTAAAAAAGAGCATAAAAAATTGCCGCAATTGCGGCAATTTTTTTATGCTTATTTCCAGAGTCTTTGCGGATATTCGCCTGCTGCCTTTTCCTTTTCTATAAAGGCGGTAAATTCTTCGCTGTCCTCGCGGTAGGTGATTCCGTGCCATACGGAGGTTGTGTTTATGACAGTGACATCCGCTTTTTCCTCATCTATGAGCGTCTGCACGGCGCTCGGCAGGAAAAATTCAAATTTTGCCATGTTGTCGGCGTTTTTACGAAGAGAAGAGATGAACATATCTTCCAGCCCATCGAAAAATGACGGAGTGAATCCCATGCAGTTCATGGAAACGACGGTATCTTCGCTTATTTCGGTGATGCTTCCGTCATCACGGGTGTTTATGACCGTCCCATCAGGGCGGCGCTCCAGCTTCTTGTTTTCCACTACATGAAGAAGCTTGCCGTTTTCCACGGAGCATATACCGCGGGAGACAGTACCGTTTCTGCTCAGCGTATTTTTCAGATAATAGCCTACCATGCAGTAGTCGGCACGCGCGCCGTCATGCGCTGCGGCAAGGTGGCGGTGAAGCTTTATAAGAGCATCTCTGCCGTAGAAATCATCGGCATTTACAACGCCGAAATTCTCCTTTACGGTGCCCGCCGCGCAGAGCACGGCATGAGCTGTACCCCATGGCTTTGTCCTCTCTGCGGGGGCGGTGAAGCCCTCGGGAAGCTCATTTGATTGAAATACATATGTATAGTTTACGCCGTTTCTTTTGAGACGGCTCCCGATCGTTTCTTCAAAAAGCTCAAGATTTTCCATTTTTATTATAAAAACAATTTTATCAAAGCCTGCGCATATGGCGTCATATACGGTAAAGTCTATGATAAATTCTCCTTCTTTGGTCAGCGGAGTGAGCTGTTTCAGCCCGCCGAAGCGACTGCCCATTCCTGCCGCCAGAATAACGAGTGTCAATAAAAGCACCTCTTTGATTTTTATTTCGGTTGTGAAATCCGATTATATTCAGTATACATTATTTTGTGTAATTTTTCAATGCTTTTTTGAATATATTTTATCAAAATCTGAAAATGTCGGAGGACTTCATGAAAAAGATATTTTGCCTGCTTGTCGTTTTTTGCTCTTTTCTTTTGTGCTCATGTGATGTACCGCAGGGGATGCGTGAGCTTCTTGCTTATCAGGGCGGTGACTTTGCCTGCGAAGCTGTGCTTTCGGGCGAGAAGCCGATAGCTCTGACGATTTCCCGCGTCGGTGATGATATAATAATAAAACCGGAGGGAACGGAATATATCAGTGACGCGGCGTTCGTTTTTGATGAGGAGGGAGCATGGATATGCTCGGGTGAAACGAGAATAAAGCTTGAAAAAACACAGCTGCAACGGCTTTGCACAGTATATGAAATGTTCACGCTCGATGCTGCAAAGGCATGGCGGATAACGGAAGAAAAGCCCGGCGGCATCGAGATATACAAATGCGAAAGCGACGGCAATACGGTATATATCGATGCCAATACCCTCCTGCCGCTCAGATTTTCGGCAGGAGGAGAGGAGCTTGATGTGAAGAAATTTGAGATGGCGGAGTAGTTCCGCGCACGGAAATTTTCCGAAGCAAAAACCGTCGGGAAGCGAAGCCTTCCCGACGGTTTTTGTATATCCCCCCTGCAGAAACAAAGCTATGCTATTTCCGTCAGCAATTCATGGAGCCTGTTGTCTATTATCTCGTGTCCCTTTGCCGTCGGATGGATGCCGTCCTCGCAGATAAGCGAATCAAAATCATGACGCGTAATAAAAACCGTGCGCAAATCAAGCGTATATACACCGCATTCGCGGGCGATATTTTCGCATATCTGTGCATAGTATTCCTGCCAACGATAAATCATGCTCGTATTTCCGAGCCATTTCAGTATGTTTTCGCGCGAAAGACCATCGCGGCAAATCCATGTGAGAAATTTATCCGCGTCTATCGGAGGCGGCAGAATAATTATCGGAGTAGCACCGCAATCGCGCAGATAATTAACCACCTCGCGGTAAAGCTCGGCAAAGCGCTCCGGCGGGATTACGGGCAGATGCTCCTTATCGGGATGCTCCGAAACCTCTTTCCAATTAAAATTGCAGTCGTTGCCGCCGTATTCGAGCAAAACAAACTCGGGGCAATCCTCTTTTGTAACAAACTTTTTTATCTGCGTAAAGCCGCGTTCTATCGTGAAGCCGAGGCGGGCATTGTTTACCACTTCTATATCGAAATCACGGCGGATGATATCAAAACGGTTTGCATAGCTGCGAAAACGCTTGTTTTCATCGAGCATTACGCCCTTCATCACGGAATCACCGAAAGCCTCTATGCGCACACCTTTTTTGAAAAGGCGGTCGCGAAGCCCGGCAAGATCTATTTTCGGAAATTCTATTTTAAACTTTTTGCGTGAGTCTGACATTATCATCAAAAACGCTCCTTTCGATAAGGAAAATGGCTTAATCTTGTTTTCAAAACTATTATACGCGATTTTGTAAAATAAGTCAATAGGTTTTTGAAAAATTATTTTAATATTTTGTAAATATGTTATTGCAATGACGGGGAAAGTATGATAAAATATTATACGGCAAAATACTTGGAGGTATTTATGGAGAGACGCGAATTTTATGAAAACTGTGAAAAAATAGCCGATTTTCATATGCCGAGATGGGAGGAGCTTCCCGAGATCGACCTTTATATGGATCAGGTGATAGCCATAGCGGAAAAATATCTGCGCCCGATAACGGCAGAGGGCGATAATCTTCTCACTCAGGCGATGATAAACAACTATGTCAAAAACGGAATAGTTCCGCCGCCGATAAAAAAGCGTTACGGCAGGGAGCATATGGCGCGGATACTTATCATCTGTGCGCTGAAGCACATTGTCGGTATTTCAAGCATAGCGGATATGATAAATTCGCTCTTGCAGAATGAATCGATGAGCGATGTGCTGGACGGCTTTGCCGATAAATTTGAGCATGAGCTTGCTACAAAGATGCAATATGCGCTTTCCGTAGCGGAGGCTGGCGAGAGCGCGGAAAATTCTCTCATGAATATAGCGGTGGAAAACGCGATAAAGGCAAATTCCAGCAGACTTATCTCGGAATTTGCATACGGAGCCGTTCGTACGCATAAGCAGAAAGAAGAGGCTGAGCGCAAGGAAGCGGAGCGCAAAGCCGCAGAAGTGCGCACGGACGAACAGAAACGGGCTTCCAAATCCGAAAAAGACAATATATAAGGAGTAAACATTATGCTTAAAACGAGTCTGGAAATTAAAGACGGTTATGCATATATCACAGCAGAGGGCAGCGTCAATTCGGCAAATGCTGCGGAATTCGGAAATGCGCTTGCAGCCGTGCCGGAGGATATAACCGGAGTGACGCTTGACATAGCAAATATCGAATACATATCGAGCGCGGGACTTCGCGTCGTTCTGAACCTGAAAAAACGTTGCGGGAAAAAGCCTTTTCATATAGTGAACGCAAGCAGTGAGGTGATGGATGTTTTTGAGATGACAGGCTTTGCCGAGATTATGGATATCTCTCCCGCCTGCCGGAAAATAAGCGTGGATGGCTGTGAGGTCATAGGCAGAGGCGCCTGCGGCGAATGCTATCGCATTGATGACGAGACGATAATCAAGCTTTATTACGGAAATGCGGACCCCGCATTTATCGAGCATGAGAAGTCACTTTCCAAGAAGGCGTTTGTCATGGGCATTCCCACGGCGATATCATATGATATTGTCGAGGCAAACGGCAGAAAGGGCGTTGTCTACGAGCTCATCAAATCAAAGACGCTCGGCGAACTTATCCGTATGGATGACAGCAGGCTTGACGAATATGTGGCAATGTATGTCGACATTTGCAAGAAAGTAAACTCCATACATACAAACGACCCCGAGATTCCTTCCTTCAAGGAGGCAAACCGCGCCGATATCGCGAATGTAACCGGCATAACGGACAGGGAGCGCGAGATGCTCTATCGCTTCATTGACAGTGTTCCCGAGGGCGACACCTGCATTCACGGCGACCTGAATATCAACAATATCATGGTTCAGGATGGGGAATGTTGCCTCATAGATATGGGCGAGCTTTCCGTCGGTATGCCGATGTTTGACCTCTCGCGCATACTTTTCTCAATGGTTTATGCCAATGCGGAAAAGGGTGAATTCAACAGCTTCTACAAGATGCCATCGGAGAAGGTGACGGAAATTTATGAAAAATTCTTCCGCGGCTTCTTCGGCTGCGACACGGCGGAGGAAGCGGAAAAGAACAATCCCGATGTGAAATGGCTCTATCCGCTCGCGTGGTTCCGCGCCTGCATGAGTATGCTCAAGGGAGAGCGCTGGGGCGAGGCAATGCGTAGTCGTGCGCTCGGACTTCTGCGTGAAAAGCTGATTCCTTTTACTGAGCGCGAATGCGGAAATATGAAATGAGGTGTAAGCGATATGGGGCTTAAGATTGAAAAAGAAAATGCCGGCATAACGACGCTGGCACTTGACGGCAGGCTGGACACGGTGACAGCACCGGAGCTGGAGAAAGAGATTTCGGCTCTTCTCGGCAGTATCGATGAGCTTATCCTCGATATGGAAAAGCTCGAATATGTTTCCTCCGCAGGGCTTCGTGTTATTCTGAAAACGCAGAAGGCACTCGAGGGCAAAAAGGGGCTTTGCCTTCGCAATGTCTGCGAGCAGGTAAGGGAAGTTTTTGATATAACGGGATTTTCCGATTTTCTCAGAATAGAATAAATAAAAAACGGCTTGCGATTTCCGCAAGCCGTTTTCGACTTATTCAGGGCAGAAGATTTACAGCCACAAAATTTTTCATTTCGCGATACATGGGAAAACCGAGGAAGCGCCCTTTATCGAAGATATACAGCCTTTTTGAGACTATATCAATCAGCACGGGAATCTCAAAAATGCCGTGCTTCAGGAGGTTCGGCTTCGAGCGGGCAAATTCAATGGCAGACATATCGCAGGCATCGCACACCATCATATTGAAGCAGACGGCACCTGTCTGCGTGCCTGCCGTAGGCGCACAGCTGACCGCAAGTCCCGTGCGTGCCGCATATTCGGTACAGCTTTTTGTATAGTCTGCGAGCATGCGCCCGCTTGCAAAATCCACTTTCTTCAGCAGGACAAAATAGTTTATGCCTGTATATCCGCAGGCGGGAGTCATATGGCTGAAGATATCGGCATCGATTTCATCAGAATGATTTTCATTGCCGAAAAGGCGACGCAACTTTCTTTTATACAAAGCAAAGTCATCGGGCTCCGCTCCGTCCTCGCCCTCGGCAGATTCTTCATCAGGCTTAATGTTTGCGGCAAGTTTTTGCATTTTTATTTTTCTTATCGCGGTAGCAATGCTGTATGATGCGCCGAGAAGCGCAAAGACCATGCCGACTATCAAATCTCTGAAGTAAACTTTTGCCACCTCGGGCTCATGGATATAATATTTCGCTGTGGCTTCTATCGACTCGGAAAACGACAGCGTGTAGCCGATATCGCCAGCCGCATACCAATCCTGATATGCTTCATATACATCATAGGAAAAGCAGAGAAACCATGCGCCGACAAGCACTGCCAAAGCGATGACAGATGCCGCGATAACGCCGCCGACGCTTTCTTTTTTTGCAAAAAGGGAATAGCCCTTTATCGCGCAGACAACGCCAACTATGCCGCTGATGGCAGATATGAGATTCAGGCGGTACAGCGTAAACCAGCAGAGTCCGCCCGCAAGGGAAAAGAGAAATGCACCGAGAAGCCCGAGAATAACGCGCCCGGCGCGCTCGGATTTATCCTGAGTCGGTAGTGTGTTCATATATTGTCCTCTTTTAATGAAGTTCGGTGATGATTTACTGAGGTGATGCCTGCCGTGCTCACGGCTCGACAAGCCCCGCGCGCTTCAGTGCAAGCACAAGCGGCGGTATGAGCACTATCTGCAAAACTATGCCGAGCACGGATTTGACGAAGACGGCATTTGCAAATATCGAAAGCGAAAAAGCATCGCCGCCGAAGCCCATGATGATGTATTTCACGGCGCCCCAGACTATCCTGCCGGAAAGCATGGCGCAAATGAGCGAAATATAGATATAAACAGGCTTTTTCGGCAGGCGGCGATAGAGCAGCCCGACGACAAGCCCGTAAACGCAAAGCTCAAATGCCATGGCAAAAGCCGTAGGGAAGAGTGGCGGGCGCGATACGATAATCGAACGCAAAATCGGCGCCGTAAAACCGACAGCCGCACCCCATGCGCCGCCGCAGGAAAAACCGCAGAGAAGCACGGGAATATGCATGAGGCAAAGTGCATTTCCGAGCGCGATATCGTTTCCCGTGAGAAACGGGAGCAATATGCAAAGGGCGAGCGAAATGCCGGAAAAGGTGAGTTTTTTGATATTTTTATTCTTCATATGATTACATAAGCGGGGCGAAAAGCTTAAGCAGGACGCCCTCTATACGGGAGAATATATTGTATTTTTTATTTATGCCGATAAGCTCACACTTTTCAAATGTACTGTCAAAATCCGCCTTGATATCCGCTATTACGGGATTATTCCTGATATAAAGCGCACATTCGTAATTGAGATACATACTGCGGAAATCCATATTTATCGTGCCGACAACAGCTTTTACGCCGTCCGCCGCGAGTACCTTTGAGTGGATAAAGCCGGGGGTGTATTCATATATTTTCACACCTATCGGAATGAGCGTCTTGTAATAAGTACGCGCAATATTGAGCGCATATTTTTTATCGGGAATATGCGGCAGTATTATGCGGACATCCACGCCGCGCTTCGCCGCATATTTTATCGCATCAATGACGGACGAGTTGACTATGAAATACGGCGTCATGATATAGACATATTCACGCGAGCGATTGAGAATATCGAGAAAAACGCTCTCGGCGATATCCTCTTCATTTATCGGGTCGTCGGAAAAGGGAACGCAGTAGCTCTCTCCCGATGCATCGTAGGGAAGAGCCGGAAAATACTTTTCCGTATCGCCGTCGGCATCTTCACGCCTGCACGAGAAGTTCCACATTTTCAGAAACATCTCGGTGAAGCTCTTGACACAGCTGCCTGTAACCTTTACGGCGGCATCCTTCCAGTGACCGTACGGATGCGTCTCGTTTATGTATTCATCGGCGATGTTTACGCCTCCGGTGAAGGCGACCTTGCCGTCTATGACGACTATCTTTCTGTGATCGCGATAATTGAGCTGTGAGGAGATAAGCGGTTTTATCGGGGAGAAAACAGCGCATTTCACGCCGTTTTCAGCGAGATATTCCTTGAAATCAAAGGGCAGACGGACGGCGTCTGTCGTCCCATCATACATTATACGTATCTCCACGCCCTCTTTTGCCTTGGCAAAAAGAATTTCGAGTATGGAGGAGAGCATAAGCCCGGGGGACATGATGAAATACTCTATGAAAATGAATTTCTCTGCCTTTTTCAGCTCTTCGAGAAGGCAGGTAAATTTATCTTCACCCGATGGGAAATATGTGACATCCGCATCTGCAAATGCGGGAAAACCGCATTTGCAGAGGTAATGGATGAGTCCGCTCTTACCGCGTGCATATTTTTCCTTGTCGTAATATTCCTTTGCAAGGGAGCGCTTCAGCTTTCGTTTCATACTGACCGATGTTGCATCGTAGCGCAGAAAAATATAAAAAAGTATGCCGAAAACCGGTATGGAACATATCGGAACAGCCCATGCGAGCTTGAATTCCGGCTTCCAGTCGCGGTTGATTATTTTGACAAGTGCTATCACCTCGACGGTATATATCGCGAGAAGCAAAAAGGGCTGAAGGATGGATTTTGATGAAGTGATAAAATTTCCCGCGGCAATGAAAAATGCTATCTGAAGTATTACCAGCAGTATCGAAATGAAGGCTCTGCCGAGCAGGAAAAGTACAAATCTTGCCTTTTTACCTGTCATTGCCTTTCTGCCTATTGTCATTGAATCACCTCCGTCGTACTATCCTCCGTTGCTCTGTCAGAATACTATGTTTCCGAGAGCCTCGAGAGTATCGTTCTTCGATTCGGGAATTTCCACGCCGTCAAAGAGCGCCCAAACCTCGGTATGTTCTATGCTTTCATTATGCGCTATAGTCTTGAGCGGCGAGAGTGTTTCGGATTCGGTGAAATACCTGTTTGCAAAGGCTTCGCAGGAAACACCGAAATCGGGATATGTGCCGTTTTCAAAATCCGGTTCAAAACTCTTGACCATCGCCTGACCGTGGTTGATATAAGCTATTTTGCCGGCAGTATTGTTGATGCCTATTTTGATTTTCTTATCTATATCTGGATTCTGACGGAGGGCGATATACTTATTTCCGAAGAAGATACGGCTGTCTGTCATATCGGTGTACGGCCAGAGAGCGAGGACTCTGTTTGCGAGCAGTCCTGTATCCTCCTGCGGCTGCGGAATGACTATCATACCGCCCTTGTCCATTACCGAGAGTGACCAAGCCGCGCCTGTCACGGGCTTTTCGCCCATGTTTGTTATTTTATGGTGTATAACGGCACGCGGCTCCGTTTCGTGAAGCTCTACCGAAACGGAAAACTGCAACTCGCGCACAGCCTGAACGGGAGGAATGAATTCCGCGCCCGTGGAGCAGGTGGAATAAACGACGCGGTCGTTATCCGGATAGTAGGTCTCGGGCAGGCTCTCGGGACTGAGCCACAGTCTGTGACCGCCGTAGATATACCAGCTTTTACCCTCTCCGTATACGGAGGAGACATCTTCGCTCATGGCTCTGTCGATATCCTCAAACATGAGGTTTTCCTTGCCGCGGAGATTGCACTTTACGATTCTGGGTCCGACATTTATCGTGACATAGAGCTCCATGGAATCGTTTGAGAGCGAGAGGCACTTGCCGTAATTTTTGTAGGTTACTTCTTTTATTGTTATCATATGTGAAACCCTTTCGGATAAAATGTTGCATTGATGTTATGCCGTGGCTCAGGTATTGTCTCCCTCGCCGGCTTTCGTCGAGCATTTTTGCTTGCGCAGCTCCTCCAGCTCATGCATGAAAGTATCGAGATCCTTGAAATCCCTGTATACCGAGGCAAAGCGGACATAGGCGACATCGTCGAGAGCCTTCAGCTTGTCCATGACGAGCACGCCTATATGCTGAGATGATATTTCGTTTGAAAGGGAATTGCGAAGCTCCGCCTCTATTTCATTTACTATCTGCTCCATCTGCATAAGAGTTATAGGGCGCTTCTGGCATGACTTGATAATGCCGGAGAGCAGCTTTGACCTGTCAAAATACTCGCGTGTCGAATCCTTTTTGACAACAAGCAGAGGCGGCGTTTCTATGGTTTCGTATGTTGTAAATCTGTTTTGGCAGGCAAGGCACTCGCGGCGGCGGCGGATGCTTCTGTTATCCTCGGCGGGACGCGAATCGATGACCTTGCTTTCCGTATATGAACAAACCGGGCATTTCACGGCTTATATTCCTTTCTCCTGCGGAAAGTTGATTCCGGGATATTAAATATTTTAAATATATTATATTTTATCATATTATCCCGAAAAAGTAAATAGATTTACCGAAAATATCGCAAAAATCAGCATCCGGCGGCGGCAAGCTCGTAGCTTGCGGCAAATTCATCGAGATTATCGCTTATGATATCATAAAAATGAAGCGAGCTTACCTGCAATCTGCATATTTTGCGCGCGATATACAGCGCAAATTCACGATTTGTGGTGAGTCGGCGAACCGCTCTTGTTTCTCTTTTTGCGCGTATACGCGTGTGCAGACTTAGTGTGGCAAACCCGCCCGACCACGAGATGGTTATCTCGTTTCTTACATTGTTAAGCCTGTAAACTCTTCTGAAAATGACGCATGAGTCCGATTGACAATATTTCATAAAAAAGTTCCTCCAAAGCCCGAAAAATTTATCGCATAAAATGATTTTATTTTCTGCGATTTGATTTGTAAAGAGTAAATTGACGACAGTTTTCGACAAAAAACAACACTCATTGGGGCTATACTGCCGTATAAGGCAAAAATCAGCACTGATTTACCGATTTTTGGCGAAAATATCATATATATGCAAAATTGCACTTAATATGAATATATATGCAAAAACGGGTTATAGCGGACACTGCGGAAAAATCATACGGAAAAACCTGAAATTTTGTGATGACAAACGGAAAATTTCAATGTATAATATAGAAAAATCCGATTTACGGAGGGCTGATTTTTTTGAAAAAGATATTTTTACTGCTTAAAAGAGCAGGGCGGAAAAGCCTCGGAAGGAACGGGTCATTTTTTCTTATTTCTACTGCACCGCTCGTGATTTTGCAGCTTGCGTATGCTCTGTTTCTTTTCTTCTCCCTCGGGGAATACGAGCGTCTTTGCCGTCTGGACGAGATATCGCTTTCACTTGAAAATACGGTGCTTTGTCTTTTTATCTCCGTGCTTACGGCTTTTCTCTGCGATGCCGCCGAAAGGCGTTCCGAAAGAGAGAAAAACGGAAAACAAAATCTGCATAAAAAGTGAATGTTAAAAAACAAGACCGAGCCATGCGGCTCGGTCTTGTTTTGACCTAAAAAAGTATCAAAGTGAAATATGATAACGAAAACAGTGAAACAAGTCGCTCATGAGAGATGCTTTTCGAGCACTTTCAGCACTCTTTCGGCTATAAAATCGTGCATCTCGGGGGTCGGGTGATTTATGTAGTTCGAGAGCAGTTCGGTGATATCTGTGCCGCTCTCGGAGAGCTTTTTCCATTCTGCATATATGTCGCATATTTCCGCGCCGTGCTCTCTTGCCACCTCGCGTGAAATCTCGACGGTTTCGTCCATTCTGCCGCTGTTCTGTATCTCGGCGCTCTTTCTCGCGGCGACGAGCGAGCATTCTATCGCCTTATCGCTGACATATGTGCATTTCATATTCGGCGTGAGAAGTATCGGGGTGATGCCGTTTTCGATGAGCTTATCGAAAATCTGCGACATGGAATTTCTGAAGCTTATCAGGCTCCATGGCGAATCGTTGAGCCCGAAGCAGACGAAAACTATATCGGGCTTTTTGTCGAGAACATCCTTTTGCAGGCGGTCGAGCCCGTTATTTGCCTTATTTCCGCTCACGCCCGCATTTATGACCTCGGGAGCGTCGTCGCCGTATTTTGCCTTCAGCGCCTTTGCCACCTTTGTCACGTAGCAGTCCTCGGGTTGTCTGTATGTATCGAGTCCGTATGAGGTCGGATAGAAGGCAAAACAGCCCTCTGTAATGCTGTCGCCGAGAAAAGCGATTCTTTTTATTTTCATGCCTGCGCTCCTTTATGAATTTTCAAATTTTTCACAGCTTTCGGCAAGGCTGAGCAATGTCTCGCGAAGCTCGGAAAGCGATTCGATGCCGTTCAGCCTGCCGCGTATTTCCGAGGAGCCGCGCATTCCTTTTGTATAGTATGAAATATGCTTTCTGCTCTCGGCGACGCCTACCCGCTCCCCTTTGTCGGCACAGGCACATTCAAGCTGCTCAAGCGCCGCCGCTATCTTTTCACGAGGCGTCGGCAGCGTGTAGGGCGTGCCTGCCATGCCCGCCTTTATCTCCTCGAAAATAAACGGATTTCCGAGCGCACCGCGTGCTACCGCTATGCTGTCGCATCCTGTTTTTCTCATCATGCGGCGGGCATCCTCAAAGCAGAAGATGTCGCCGTTTCCGATTACGGGAACCGAGACTGCGCGCTTTACCTCGGCTATATATTCGGGCATGGTGCCCGGCGTATACATCATACTGCGCGTTCTCGCGTGAACGCATATGGCGGCGGCGCCGTTCTGCTCGGCGATTTTCGCCACTTCCGGGGCGTTGATACTGCTTTTATCCCATCCGAGGCGTATCTTCACCGTTACGGGGACGCATGAGCTTTTCACCGTCTCGCGCACTATTTCGCCGATGCGCTCCGGTGTTTTCATCAGCGCGCTGCCTTCGCCGTTTGAGACTATTTTATTCACGGGGCAACCCATGTTTATATCTATCGCCGCGGGCATAATTCCTTCTGCGGCAGTTTTTTCGAGCAGGATATACGCCGCTTTTGCGATGTAGTACGGCTCGCTTCCGAAAAGCTGAAGTGCCATGGGAAGCTCGTCCCTCGTCATTTTTGCAAGCAGGGGCGTTTTTTTGTCTCCATAGCATATCGCCTTGGCGGAAATCATTTCGGAGGTCATGTAGTCGGCTCCGTGCTTCTTGCATATCATGCGGAAGGCATAATCGCCCACGCCTGCCATCGGTGCAAGCATTATTTTTGAGCGGAATATGTTTTCTGTGCCTTTTTCCATGGGATTATGCCTCCTTTTCCCGAGGTTTTTCTTCTCTCTGAAATATATTACAACAAAAACACGGAAAAGTAAAGAATATTCACAAAAAATTTCAAAGCCCGACTTGCAAAATGGCTTTGTATATGATATTATATAATAAATTATACTGAGGTATTATCTGCAAAATAAGGAAAGGCGGTCTACCATGGAAAAATCAATGTTTGATACCGTGGCGGCAAGCGCGGGAGAGGACGATATCGTAAACGAAAACCTGAGGGATAATCTGCTCGGCATTTCGCATGAAACAGAGAAGCGCTTTGCTTATCTTTGCGATCTTGCAAATGCGCTTTACCCGAAGCTTTGCGATGCGGCTGAGGGAGATCTCTTCCTCTCATGCTCCGAGGATGCCGTTCGCCGTGCATATCTCGATACGCTCGGGCTGCCGCTTTCCGGCGAGACGGACGCGGACGAGATAAACCGACATGATACGGATTTTCGCGGCGATTTTTTTCTCCGCTCGGACAGGTACTTCATTTGCAAGAAGATGATAGAGATGACGGGCGTGAAATACACGCAAAAAAATCTCGGACAGGTTCTTTTCGGTGATTGCCCTGACCTATCGCCAAAGGACAGGAAGATAGCCTTTGTGCGCAATATCCAGTCGGGCAAAGCTTTTGAATGCTTTGCAAGATATGTTTTCGGTGCGATGACGGCATATCGCGACAGCTTTGCGCTTGCCTGCGAATCCGTTGCCGACGGCGACTGTGCATACGGCATTCTTCCCCTGCGAAATTCCGTGGACGGCAGGCTCTCCGCTTTTTACAAGATGCTTGATAAGCATGAGCTCGGTGTGCTCCTGTGCTGTGATATAGATAATCAGAACGGAGACACGACGCGTTACGCGCTTGTTTACGCGAGAAACGGTGTGATGAGCGCACGCGGCACGCTGAAGCTGGAATGCCGCATTTCTTTCGACGACCCCGCAGACATCGGCGGTATATGCGAAATGGCGCGCTTCTTCGGCGTAACGGTGGACACGATAGACAGTATAACCGACGGGCACGGCGGCTCCGGCTCTTCCTTTGCGGTGTGCTTCTCGCTTGAGGGCGAGGATGCGGCGGGCTTTATCTTCTGCCTGCAGATGGAATATCCGCAGATTCTGCCGATAGCGCTCTATACACAGATCGAGGGGGCAGGCAACTGATGATCATTCTCGGGATAGACCCCGGCATTGCCATAGTCGGCTATGGAGTTATAGAATATGACGGGCGGCACTTCCGGACGCTCGGCATGGGTGCGATACGCACGCCTGCGGGGCAGGATGTCGAGGCTCGCATAGAGACTGTATATAACGATATGCTTGAACTGATAGACGCATACAAGCCTGACGAAATGGCGATAGAGGAGCTCTTTTTCAATACCAATCAGAAAACGGCGATAGCCGTCGCCGAGGCGCGCGGTGTGATACTGCTCGCCGCACGCAAACGCAATGTGGCGATAAGCGAATACACTCCGCTTCAGGTGAAGCAGTCGGTCGTCGGCTACGGCAGGGCGGAGAAGCAGCAGGTCATGGCGATGACGGCGAGTATTCTCGGGCTGGGCAAAATAAAGCTCGATGACACCGCCGACGCGCTCGCGCTTGCCGTTTGCCATGCGCACTGCGGCACATCGCGCATACAGGCTTTCTACAACGGAAAGAAAACGCGACTTATTTAAAATATATTTTGTGAGGACAGGAAAATGTTTCAGTACATAAAGGGCGAGCTCATCGGAACGGAGCCGAACGGCGCCGTTATCGAATGCGGCGGCATAGGATATAAATTCACCGTTTCGGCAAACACCGTGGCAAAGCTTGCTTCGGCGGGCGATGAGGTCTGCCTCTATACATATCTCTGCGTGCGCGAGGACGCGCTCGAGCTTATCGGATTTTACACGATGGAGGAGCTCGAGGCTTTCAAAATGCTGATAACCGTCTCGGGCGTGGGTCCGAAAGCGGCGATAGCCGTGCTTTCGCTCTTTACCGTGAGCGGGCTTATTTCGGCGGTCAGTGCGGGCGATACGAAGCGTATTTCAAAGGCATCCGGTATCGGTGCGAAAACGGCGGCACGTATAGTGCTTGAGCTCAAGGATAAAATTGCCGTCCGGCTCGGCGCACCCGCGGATGACACCGGCTCATATGAATATATCCCCGAGAAGGAGACTGTCGGCAACCGCGCGGAGGCTGTGCGTGCGCTGATGGGGCTCGGATATTCCATGCGTGAGGCAGAGGAAGCTGTCCGCGGGCTGGATCCGACGGCTTCACTCGAGAGTCTGCTCACGGCGGCTCTGCGCAAAATGGGCACGAATTTATAATCTGTGGGGTAGTGTGACATGATAAACAAATTCAATATAGAAAACGAAGATTCCATAATTCCCGAGAGAATGGCGAGCGCCGCATACAACAGCGAGGAGGATGCCGATATAGAGGGCGGTCTGCGCCCGAAAACGCTCGATGAATATATCGGTCAGGAAAAGGCGAAGGAGAGCCTGCGCATATATATAGAGGCTTGCAAAAGGCGCGGTGATTCGCTCGACCATGTGCTCCTCTACGGTCCTCCCGGACTCGGCAAAACGACGCTCTCCGCGATAATCGCGGCGGAGCTGGGCGTAAATATCAAGATAACCTCGGGACCTGCGATAGAGAAGCAGGGCGACCTTGCGGCGCTGCTTACAAATCTCGGCGAAAATGATGTTCTTTTCATAGATGAAATTCACCGTCTTTCGCGCAATATAGAGGAGATACTCTATCCGGCGATGGAGGATTTCGCGCTCGATATCATCATAGGCAAGGGACCGGCGGCGCGAAGCCTGCGGCTTCCGCTTCCGCGCTTTACGCTGATCGGCGCGACGACGCGCGCGGGGCAGCTGACAACACCTCTGCGCGACCGTTTCGGCGTTCTGATGCGCCTTGAGCTTTATACAAACGATGAGCTTGCCACGATAGTAAAGCGCAGTGCGGGCATACTCGATATAGCGATTTCGCCCGACGGCGCATATGAGATAGCAAGGCGCTCCCGTGGCACGCCGCGTATCGCAAACCGCCTGCTCAAGCGTGTGCGCGACTATGCGCAGGTCAAGGGTGACGGCGAGATAACGCGTGATATCGCGGATGCGGCACTGCGCATGCTCGAAATAGATGAGCTGGGGCTTGACAATACCGACAGGCGGATGCTCGAAACGATAATAAAATTTTACGACGGAGGACCCGTCGGGCTGGATACTCTTGCCGCCACGGTGGGGGAGGAAGCGATAACTCTCGAGGATGTTTACGAGCCTTATCTGATACAGATAGGCTTCATAAACCGCACGCCGCGCGGCAGATGCGTGACAAGGCTTGCCTATGAGCATCTCGGTATACCGTTCGGCGGGAGAACCGCAGGCGACACCGATATCGGCGAGCAGACAAAAATAGATTTGGGTTGACAGAGGAAAAGCTATGTGGAAAGCAGATAAATGGGAGGACTATGCGCTCCTCGATACATCGGACGGAAAGCGCCTCGAGCGGTGGGGCAGATATGTGCTTTGCCGTCCCGACCCGCAGGTCATATGGAAAAATGTGAAAGAAAGCCCGATGTGGAAGAAGGCAGATGCCGTCTATGAAAGAGAAGGCGGCGGAGGCAAATGGCAAAAGCGCGATGTTCCGGAATGCTGGACCATCGGCTATGGCGACCTGCGCTTCAAGATAAAGCCGATGGGCTTCAAGCACACGGGACTTTTTCCGGAGCAGGCGGTGAACTGGGATTGGTTCTCCGCGCTGATAAAGAATGCGAAGAGACCGATAAAGGTGCTCAATCTTTTTGCCTATACGGGCGGTGCCACCGTCGCGGCGGCGGCGGCGGGGGCTTCCGTCTGCCATGTGGACGCGGCAAAGAACATGGTCGCTCAGGCGAAGGAAAACGCGGCGCTCTCGGGGCTTGAAAACGCGCCGATACGCTATATAGTCGACGATTGCAAAAAGTTTGTGGAGCGCGAGATACGCAGAGGAAACAGATATGACGCCGTGATAATGGATCCGCCGTCTTACGGCAGAGGACCATCGGGCGAGATATGGAAGCTGGAGGACAATATCGCAGAGCTGATCAGGCTCGCGGCGGATGTTCTCTCGGAGAAGCCGCTCTTCTTTCTTGTCAATTCATATACTACAGGTCTTTCGCCTTCGGCGATGGGCTATATGCTCGGGCTGGAAATGAAAAAGCGATTCGGCGGCAGAGTTGAGGCGGACGAAATAGGAATTCCCGTTTTGCAGACGGGAGAAGCACTGCCCTGCGGTTCCTCCGCTCGCTGGACGGCAGAATAATTTACGGAGAAATAATGGCAGATATTATAATTAAAACAGAAAACCTGTGCTTTGAATATGACGAAAATGACGGCGTAAAGAAGCATCCCGTGCTTCGTTCGATGAACCTCGAAATCGAGCGCGGCAGCTTTACGGCTATTCTCGGACACAATGGCAGCGGCAAAAGCACACTTGCAAAAATAATCAGCATGATACTGACACCTACCTCGGGCAAGCTGTATCTTTTCGGAAAAGAGACAGACACGGAAAATATGACCGACGATGAGTTTTACGATATCCGCCGCCGCGTGGGCATGGTATTTCAAAATCCGGATAACCAGCTCGTGGCGACTATAGTCGAGGAGGACGTGGCTTTCGGACCCGAAAATATCGGCATCCCGCCGAAAGAAATAAGAAAGCGTGTAGACGACGCGCTCGCAACCGTCGGCATGACGGCTTTTGCGCGGCACAGCCCGCATCAGCTCTCGGGCGGGCAAAAGCAGAGAGTGGCGATAGCGGGAATAATTGCGCTCATGCCGGATATCATTATTTTCGATGAATCTACGGCGATGCTCGACCCCTCGGGCAGAGCGGAGGTTCTCGAAACCATAAAGCGGCTCAACCGCGAAAAAGGCATCACGATACTGCATATCACGCATTATATGGAAGAAGCGATACTTGCCGACAATGTAATCGTTATAGACGACGGAAAAATACTCACCCGAGGCACTCCGAGAGAGGTATTTTCAAAAACCGATATGATACGGCGCGCGGGAATAGATGTCCCGCAGACGACGGAACTTTTCCGAAGGCTCGGCATAGAGGGAACACCGCTCACGCCGGCGGAGGGTGCCGATATCATAGAAAAGTTAATGCGTGAAAAGAAAGCGAAGGAAAAGGCAAATTGAATTTGGTAGCGGCGAAACTCCGTGGAGTTTCATATATTTACAGTGAAAAAACGCCTTTCATGAAGGTTGCCGTCGACAATGTGGACGCCGCCTTTGAGGAGGGCATGATAACGGGAATAATCGGGCATACGGGGAGCGGAAAGAGCACCATAGCCCAGATGATAAACGGACTTCTGCGCCCGAGTGCCGGCAATGTGATTGTCGGCGGCAGGGATATCTGGGAAAAGCCAAAGGAGATAAGAAATGTACGCTTTGAGGCGGGGCTTGTATTCCAGTATCCGGAATATCAGCTTTTTGAGGAAACGGTGAAGAAGGATATCGCCTTCGGTCCCTCCAATATGGGACTTTCCGCCGAGGAAACAGAGACGAGAGTCTATGAGGCGATGGATTTTGTAGGGCTGGACAGGAGTTTTGCGGAGAAATCACCCTTTGACCTCTCGGGCGGGCAGAAGAGAAGAGTTGCCATAGCGGGAATAATCGCCATGCGCCCGAGAATACTTATTCTCGATGAGCCTGCGGCGGGACTCGACCCGCGCGGCAGAGACGAAATTCTCTCCCGCATATGCGAATACAGGAGCAAATACGGCGCTTCTGTTGTGATGATAAGTCACAGCATGGAGGACATGGCACGCTACTGCGACAGAATTCTTGTCATGAACGGCGGAAAGGTATTTATGTGCGGCACCTGCGAGGAGATTTTCTCCGAGGCGGAGCGTCTCGAGAGCGTCGGACTGGCTGTACCGCAGATTACAAAGCTCATGCTCGAGCTGAAAAGACGCGGTTTTGATGTGAATACCGCCGTTTATACCGTTGACAGTGCCGAGGCGGAGGTAAGGCGCCTTCTTACCGGAGGTGCAAAATGATAAGAGATATAACCATAGGGCAGTTTTTCCCCGGGGAGTCATTGCTTCACCGCGCCGATCCGCGAATGAAGATAATCCTCTCTATACTCTATATTGTGGTCATATTCATGACAAACAGTCTCTCGGGATATATTTTTCTCGTGCTTTTCACAGCGGCGCTGGCAATTATCTCGCGTATATCATTTACCGTGCTCCTGAAGGCTGTGAAGCCGCTTTGGTTTATTATACTTTTTACTGCGGTAATAAATATTTTCTGGAATAAGGACGGCACCCTGCTTGTTTCCTTCTGGAAGATAGAGATATATTCCGCGGGGCTTTGGAATGCGCTTTTTATGATGCTGCGAATAGTATCGCTCCTCATCGGAACGAGCGTGATACTGACATACACGACATCACCGATAGCATTGACCGATGCCATAGAGCGCCTGCTTTCGCCGCTCAAGGTGATAAAGGTGCCTGTGCATGAATTTGCAATGATGATGAGCATAGCTCTGCGATTTATCCCGACACTCATGGAGGAGACGGACAAGATAATGAGCGCGCAGAAGGCACGCGGCGCAGACTTCACAAACGGAAGCCTCAAGCAGAGGGCAAAGGCTCTCATTCCCGTGCTCATTCCGCTTTTCGTTTCGGCTTTCCGCCGTGCGGATGAGCTTGCCGTGGCTATGGAATGCCGATGCTACAGAGGAGGAGAGGGACGCACGAGAATGACGACTCTCCATCTGCATTTCCGCGATTTTGCGTTGCTTTTTGCCGTCATTGCGGCAGGGGCGGCGGTCACATTGCTCGGCAGATTCATACCGATATATAAAATTTAGGTGAAAAGATGAAATTTCTTTTGAAGCTATCATATCTCGGCGGCGATTTCTGCGGCTTTCAGGTGCAGAAAAACGGCAGGACGGTGCAGGGTGAGCTCGGCACTGCGGCAGAAAAGATATTTTCCCGCAGATGCGATATTTCAGGCTGCAGCAGGACAGACAGCGGGGTCCATGCGCTCGAATATTACGCCACGGTTTCGGCGGAGGGGGATACGGCAATTTCTCCCGAGCGAATGCCGCGTGCGATAAATACATATCTGCCGCCTGATATATCCGTTTCATCGGCATGGGCTGTGCCGGAGAATTTCTCCGTGCGCCGTGCCGTCTCGGGAAAGGAATATATGTATCTCATACTGAATTCCGAGAGCAGAAATCCCTTTTATGAGGGGCGCGCGCTTTTCTATCCCGGCAGGCTTGACCTTGATCGTATGGAGGAAGCCTGCGGAAAGATAATCGGAAGGCATGATTTTTCCGCCTTCATGGCGAGCGGGAGCGATATCGCCGATACCGTGCGCACCGTCACCGATTGCAGAACAGAGCATGACGGTGACTTTATCCGCATATATGTCAGTGCCGACGGCTTTCTCTATAATATGGTGCGCATAATAGCAGGCACGCTGCTCGAGGTTTCCGAGGGCAGAATGAGCGCGGATGATGTCGCCGCGGCTGTCTCGGGCGGCGGCAGGGAATGTGCGGGCCGCACGGCACCTGCCTGCGGACTTTATCTCAATAAGGTTTTTATAGATTTTTGATTTAGTTGATTTATTGGAGCGGGAAATGAACGAAAATGATGAAAAAATCATAGGCGCAAAAGAGGGCGACAAAATAAAAGCCGAGAGCGAAAGCTGCAGGCGCTTTCTTGCCGTCGCCGAAAAATACATGATGCTTCGCATATGCGCACTCGTATCGCTTGTGGCGTTTGTTTTCGGCGTGCTTATCTTCGGACATTCCTCGCTGAAATCCGAAAACTTCAAGTATCTCGTGAAATATATCGACAAGAGCCCCGTACTTTATTCCTCCTTCTATGAGGGAATAGAATATGCGGGCGGCGAAAATGCAAAATTCGGCTTATACAAGGGAGATGTATGCGTTTTTGATGAGGGACTTCTCTCGCTCTACGGCATCTCAGGCAAAAATACGCTCCGCAGTGAAACCGGAATAGGAAACGCCGCTGTTGCCATAGGAAAGGAACATCTTTGCGTATACGGCGGAAGCAGCAATGAACTGCGCATATACAATTCATTCTCGATGGTACACAGTGAAAAATTTGATTATCCTGTTCTGCTCGTCTCTCCTGCGGATGAGGGCGGCTATGCCGTTGCTACCTCCGAGAGGGGATACAGAAGCGTCGTTTACGTTTACAATAAGGCTTTCATTCATAAATATACATGGAAAAGCGCCGACAGATATATTTTCGATATGGACATAAGCGCATCCGGCAGATATCTCGCCGTTATTTCCATGGGAGTTAAAAACGGCAGTCCTTTCGCCGAGTCTTCATATATAGATACGGAAAAGGGAAGTGTTATCTTCACGAGAGAGACAGAGGGAGATATTCCCGTCGGCGTGAATATAACCGAAAAGGGCGGTGTATGCTTTGTTTTTGAGCGCAGTGCCCTGTACTGTGACAAAAAGGGCAATGTGAAAAAAGAAGAGCGCATCACGGGAAGCGTCTATTCCGTTGCCGACGGAAGCAAATATACTGCTGTCATATCGCGAAATGAGGGAAGCATAAAAAGTGAAGTTTTTCTTCCCGAAAGCGGAATAAAAATAAGCGCAGGCGGCAAAATAAATTCGGTAAAATTTTACGGAGATAGAATTTATTTGCTTCTGGGCGACAGAGTGGAAATATACGAAGAGGGCACTCTCATAAAGAGCGCGGAAATTTCCTCCGGTGCCCGCGATATACTGATAATGAATGACGGCGCGGTGATAGTATGCTTCGGCTCCTACACGACGCTTATTTCAGATATAACATAAAATTTACAAAATATACTATATTTACATATAAAAGCAGATTATAATAATTCTGCGGTATATGAGGAAGGGGCAATGCAGAATGTCCGCAGTATTTGATATCATACTGATAATGATAGTGGCGGTATTTATCATAATAGGTGCGAAAAAGGGATTTGTACGCTCTGTTTCGGGATTTCTGATATATATATTCGCTTTCAATATAGCAAATGCCTTCTACATTTTCCTTGCGAAATATACGGATAAGATAGCTTTCATCGCTGAGCTGAAAGCGGGCGTCGGCGAGGAAGAGATAAAGTTTATCACCGAGGGTGCCTCGGGCTTTATCGACAGGCTCTCGAATATAGGAAACTATATACTCTCCGGCTCCATGGAAAAATTTCAGTCGGCGCAGGGACTGCTCAATTTCATCATAGGCGATGCGCTCTCGTGTTTCATCTCGTTCATTGCCGTATTTATCGCGGCGCTTCTCGTGCTGAAGCTTCTTGCCTATCTGCTCAATTCACTCGTTACGCATACATTGCTCCTGCGTCAGATAAACGGCGCGCTCGGCGGCGTTTTCGGTGCGCTTTGCGGCTTATTCTGGGCATGGGTCTTTGCAAAGCTTTTTGTTTCCTTTGTATTTCCGATACTGAACAGCAAGCTGCCTGCGGTATTTGTTCCGGAGATGGTGGAATCAACTGTGGTGAAGCTATGCCTCAAGATAAATCCGCTCGCCTTCCTGATGTATGCGGCAAACTGGTTTGCGGGACTTTTCAGATGATAAAATAACTTAGCCGCTTCGGCAGGGCGGCAAAAATAAACTGCCGAGAAAGAGATTTTTATATGGCTATGCAACTTTGTTCACGCTGTCACAAGAGGGCGGCGGTCGTCTTTATAACAAAATTCGAAAACGGGAAATCCGTTCAGGAGGGGCTTTGTCTGCGCTGTGCCAAAGAACTCGGCATAACTCAGGTGGACAATGTACTCCAGAATATGGGTATCAGCGACGAAGATATAGATAATATGGAAAATGAAATGAACGCGCTCATCTCGGGCGGCGATGGCGGGGAAGTTCCCGACGGCGCCGAAGAAACCGAGAGCAGAGCGCCTGCGATAGATTTCGCCAAGCTTTTCGGCGGTATTCCGCCGTTCGGTGCAGGGGCTCAGCAAGGCGCACAGAGCACGGCGGGCGGCGCAAAGAATGCCGAGAACGGCAAAAAGGAGCCGAAGAAGCCCGCACGAAAATTTCTTTCGCTTTACTGCAAGGATCTGACGGCGAGCGCTCGCGAGGGTAAGCTTGATGCCGTGATAGGCAGAGAGCGCGAGACGGAGCGCATGATGCAGATTCTCACGCGCCGCCAGAAGAACAACCCCTGTCTCATAGGTGAGCCGGGCGTCGGAAAGACGGCAATAGCCGAGGCACTGGCGCAGAAAATAGCCGGCGGCGAGGTACCCTACAAGCTCCGTGATAAGGAGGTTTTCCTCGTGGACCTCACTGCACTTGTGGCGGGAACGCAGTTTCGCGGTCAGTTTGAATCGCGCATGAAGGGGCTTGTCGATGAGGTAAAGGCGCTGGGCAATATAATTCTTGTCATAGACGAGGTGCACAGCATCGTCGGCGTCGGCGATTCCGAGGGAAGCATGAATGCGGCAAATATCCTTAAACCATCGCTTTCGCGCGGAGAAATTCAGATAATCGGCGCGACAACGCTGACGGAATACCGCAAGTATATAGAAAAGGATGCGGCACTCGAGCGCAGATTTCAGCCGATAATAGTGGAGGAGCCCTCAATAGAGGAGACAAAGAAAATCCTCGGGGGGATAAAGAATTATTACGAGACGTATCACAAGATAAGGATTCCCGACGGCGTGATAAGCGCCGCCGTAGAACTTTCCGAGAGATATATAACAGACAGATTTCTGCCGGATAAGGCGATAGATCTGCTCGACGAGGCGGCGGCATATGTTGCGATGAATTCGCCTGTGGTTGAGCGCGTCGCCGAGGTGGAAAAACAGCTTGCCGAATATAAAAAACAGGCTGTAGAGCTCGAAGAGAGTGCGACGGGCGACGGAACGGAAAAGAACGATTCCGAGCGCGAGCAGACATATGCTAAGCTTGCCGAGGTCAAGGCGGGACAGCTTCGCAGCGAAGAGGAATACGCAAGACTTCGCGATGAGCTTGCCTCTGTCGAACTGACGACGGAAAGCCTTGCCCGTGTGATAGAAATATGGACAGGTGTCCCTGCCGGCTCAATAACGGCAAACGAATATGAGCGCCTGAACGGTCTCTCTGCGAGACTCAAAGCCCGCATAAAGGGGCAGGACGCGGCTGTGGACGCCGTGGTGCGCGCGATAAAGCGCAACCGCGCCGGCGTTTCCTACAAGCGCAAGCCCGTTTCGTTCATCTTTGCGGGACCGACGGGCGTCGGCAAGACAGAACTTGTAAAGGTGCTTGCCGCCGACCTCTTCAATACGCCCGACAGTCTCATACGCATGGATATGTCGGAATTTATGGAGAAGCATTCCGTTTCTCGTCTTGTGGGCTCGCCTCCCGGATATGTCGGATATGACGATGCGGGTCAGCTCACGGAAAAAATCCGCCGCAAGCCCTACAGTGTTGTGCTTTTCGATGAAATAGAAAAGGCGCATCCAGATGTGCTCAATATTCTGCTCCAGATTCTCGATGACGGTAAGGTCACCGATTCACACGGCAAGGAGGTCAAATTCGACAACTGCGTTATCGTGATGACGACAAACGCAGGCTCTTCCGGCGGCATGAATACGGCGGGCTTTGGCATGAAGAGCGAGCAGATAGCCGAGGCAAAGACGGAAAAGGCTCTCGCCGAATTTCTGCGCCCCGAATTTATAAACAGGGTGGACGAAATAATCACATTCCGTCCGCTGGACAAGAGCGATTTTGAGCATATCGCCGCGATAATGCTCGGTGATACGAAAAAGGCACTCTCCGAGCGCGGCATAGACCTCATGTGGACTCCCGCCGTGGAGAAATATATAGCTGAAAAATCCTTCTCCGAAAAGTACGGTGCGCGCAATATGCGTCGTTTCATCAGCCGTGAGATAGAGGATGCGGCGGCAGAGAAAATCATATCCGAATATGACAGGCATATTTCGCTTATCACGATAGATTCCGACGGTGAAAAGCTTGATATAGAGGCAAGATGAAAGTGCTCCCTCCAAGGGAATACATAAAAAGCGCAGGAGCGTAAACTCCTGCGCTTTTTATGCTTTACAAAAACGGGTTCTATAATAAAAGTTGGGGTAACCCGAGGGTACTGTCAATAGTTTTTCGCAAAAACGTCTCTGCAAAAATGATTTTCGCTCTGCAGCTTATTTTCCGAGGACAGAATCATATCCTACAAGGAATCTTCTCAGGAGCATGAGATCAAGCGTATTGACCTTGCCGTCCCCGTTGAAATCGGCAACGGCGATGTCTATTTCGCTGCTGTATCTCGCAAGATATCTGCGAAGTATCGTCAGGTCGATTGCATTTACCTTGCCGTCATAGTTGAGATCGCCATACATGAAGTTTGCTACTTTGCCGCAGGCAGAACATACTTTTGTGCGCTTGCCTTCGGCATTGGTTTTCCATTCGCCGAAGCTGTGCTCTGCAAAATCGCCGTACTTTTCGCCGCAGATGGTGCAGATTGCTTTCTCCGAGCATGTGGCTGTGCCGCCCTCGTGGTCGGAAAGTTTTCTTCCGCAAGTGTCACAAATGTGCTTGTTCTTCGTGTTGGTGTGAGCTGCCTTATCTCCATTTGTCTTGTGGCATACAGAGCATTCACTCCAGTGACTGCTTTCGTCATGTGCCTGTGCAAATGTGTGTGTTGCTATGTCTTTCTTGCAGTGGCAAGCAGAACACTCATTCCAGTGATTTGTGCCGTCGTGCTTCTGCTCGAATGTGTGAGCTGTGATGTTCTGCCTATCGCCGCAGACTGTGCATTCATCCCAGTGATTTACTTCATCGTGCTTCTGCTCATAGCTGTGGGTTATCGCTCTTGTATAACCGCAGGTATCACAGGTTGTGTCGCATGAGTTGTCGAAGATGTGAGCCGTGATATTCTGCTTATCGCCGCAAACCGTGCACTCATCCCAGTGGCTATTCTCATCATGTTTCTGCTCGTAGCTGTGGGTTATCGCTCTTGTATAACCGCAAGCATCGCAGGTCGTGTCGCAGGCATTGTCAAAGATGTGTGCTGTAACATTCTGTTTATCTCCACAGACTCTGCACTCATCCCAGTGACTATTCTCGTCATGCTTCTGCTCGTAGCTGTGAGTTATCACTCTTGTATAACCGCAGGTATCACAGGTTGTGTCGCATGCATTATCGAAGATGTGAGCCGTGATATTCTGTTTATCTCCGCAAACCGTGCATTCATCCCAATGGCTACTATCGTCATGCTTCTGCTCATAGTTGTGGGTTATCGTTCTGGTATAACCGCAGGTGTCGCAGGTTGTATCGCATGCGTTGTCGAAGATATGAGCTGTCATGCCTTTCTTATCATGGCATACAGAGCATTCATCCCAGTGACTATTCTCATCGTGCTTCTGCTCATAATTGTGAGTTATGCTTCTTATATAACCACAGGTGTCGCAGGTCGTATCGCATGAGTTGTCGAAGATGTGAGCTGCAATGTCTTTCTTGTTATGGCATACAGAGCATTCGAGCCAGTGATTTGTGTCGTCGTGTTTCTGCTCGTAGCTGTGGGTTATCGCTCTTGTATAACCGCAAGCATCGCAGGTCGTATCGCAAGCATTATCAAAGATGTGTGCTGTGATGTTCTGTTTATCTCCGCAAACCGTGCACTCATCCCAGTGATTTACTTCATCATGCTTCTGCTCATAG